>NZ_JBMYXC010000053.1:0-22376 GCF_049608025.1 Mycobacterium sp.
TCGCAGAAACCTACAGAAACTGGCTCAAAGCCGCTTGACACGAATAGGAGCATCACGTCGTCGCTGGCCAGCGTGTTGTCAGTGGTGTGTGCGACGCTGAACGGTGATGGCGCGGCACACGACATTCCGGTTCTGTCTCGATCCGACGGTCGAGCAGCGCGAGGTGCTGGCCCGGCATGCCGGGGCGTCGCGATTCGCGTTTAACCAGTGCCTGCGGATCGTGAAAACTGCGCTGACCCAACGCAAAACGGTCCCCGCCATGGAGGTGCCGTGGACCGGGTTCGATCTGATCAACGCGTTCAACGCGTGGAAGAAAACCGAGGGCGCCGGCCGGGTGTTCACCGTCGATGCCGACGGCGGCGTCGAGGTGCGGGTGACCGGCCTGTCCTGGCGGCGTGAGGTGTGTCAGCAGGTGTTTGAGGAAGCCGCCATCGACCTCGGTAGAGGGTTGGCGGCATGGTCGGATTCACGGTCGGGCAAGCGCAAAGGCCGCCGCGTCGGGTTCCCGCGGTTCAAGAAGAAGACCGGCGTCGCGTCGTTTCGGCTGCGCAACAAGCACTGCAAAGGCAAACCCGCCGCGATCCGTATCGGCGACGATGCTCGGCCCCGCTCGATCACGCTGCCCGGTACCGGCACTGTTGCGGTGCATGACGACACCCGTCGGCTGCGGCGCATGCTGGGCAAAGGACGGGCCAAGATCCTCTTCGCCACCATCAGTTACCACGGCGGCCGGTGGTGGATCGCACTCAATGTCGAGGCCGCCGACCTACACCCGGCCCAGCAGCACCCGACACGTCACCCCGACGATGCTCGCGGCTGGGTGGGCGTCGATCGCGGCCTGTCGGCATTCCTGGTCGCCGCGACCGCCGACGGCACCGAGGTCGCCCGCATTGACGATGCGCCCAAGGCGCTGGCTGTGGGGATGAAACAGCAGCGGCGGTTGTCGAAGTCGTTGTCACGCAAAAAGAAAGGATCACACCATCGAAAGGATGCCGCGGCCCGGCTGGCGCGGCATCACCATCGTGTCGCCAACATTCGGCGACATTTCCTGCACCTGGTATCGGGCGAGCTGGTCAAGACCCACGACCGGATCGTCATCGAAAACCTGAATGTGGCAGGCATGCTGGCCAATCACCGGCTGGCCCGCGCGATCTCCGATGCCGGCTGGGCCGAGTTCGCCCGGATGGTGCGCTACAAACAAGCGTGGCGCGGCGGGCAACTGATCGAAGCCGACCGCTGGTATCCGTCAAGTCAGCTCTGCTCGCTGTGCGAACAGCGCCGCACCGACCTGACCCTGGCCGACCGGGTGTTCACCTGCCCCAACGGGCATGTGATCGACCGTGACGGCAACGCCGCCACGAATCTGGCCCGCTGGCCTCACACCCACCCAACCGATCCCCGGACCCCCAAGCAACGGGGCCGGGCCACCAATGCCCGCCGACGGGACGGCGCTGGCCAACACCCCCGTGTTGGTGAAACCAGCCCGAAAGACGCGGGAACCGACGTTCACACCGCACCCGCGGCCTGAACCGACGACGCCCGAGAAGGGCGGTGCCGAACACTCAGTCGAGTTGTTCGACACGCTTTAAATCCGCCCCAGCACGATCATCGACCGGCCTACCTGAACAGTGGCCTGCAGAAGGCTGCCTCCTCCTCCGGAAACAAACTGTGCGGACATCAGCCGAGCAGTTTTGTGCCTACTGCATACCCATAGGGGTATATAATCTCTTGGTGTTACGTCATACACGAAGGGATGATTTCGATGACCGTCACCGACAACCCCGCGCCTGTCGTGGGCATGCCCCGCATCGGCGATGCGGCTCCGGCATTCACCGCCGTGACCACCCAGGGCGACATCCACTTCCCCGCCGACTACGCGGGGAAGTGGGTCATCTTCTTTTCCCACCCAGCCGACTTCACCCCGGTGTGCACCAGCGAATTCATGACGTTCGCTTCGATGGCCGACCAGTTCGCGGCATACAACACCGAGCTCGTGGGCCTGTCCGTCGACGGCCTCTTCAGTCATATCGCCTGGTTGCGCACGATCAAGGACAAGATCGCCTTTCGCGACATGCGGGACGTGGAGGTTACCTTCCCGCTGATCGAGGACATCTCGATGGAGATCGCGCAGAAGTACGGAATGATCATGCCGGGCGAGGACACCACCAAGGCGGTGCGTGCGGTCTTTGTCATTGACCCGGAAGGCGTTATCCGGACGATCATCTACTATCCGCTCAGCCTGGGCCGCAACTTCGACGAGTTACTCCGGGTAGTCAAGGCTCTGCAAACGGCCGACCATTTCGAGGTGGCGACACCGGCGGACTGGCGCCCCGGCGACGCGGTGATCGTGCCGCCGGCGGGTTCGTGCGGCACCGCGCAAGAACGGATGGATGGCCAAGTCGACGGTGTCCAGTGCGAAGACTGGTTCTTCTGCACCAAACAGATCTCCGCGGACGAAGTCGAGTCCGCCATTCGGGGTCGGGACGGCTCCCAGACCTGAGCGCGCCAGGTGAGAGGCATTCGGCGCGTCGTGGAACCTCACCCGTCAGGCTGTAACGAGCAGTAAGGAGAAAAACATGTGTTACCCCGTGCGGTGCGCGACATGCGGTAAAACCGGCTGGGACGGCTGCGGCGAACACGTCGACAGCGTCATGGCCGGCATCCCCAAGGCCCAACGGTGTACCTGTGGGGCAGCCCCCGGTGCCAATACACACGACGTCGGTCGCCAGGCGGTGCCGAAGGTGATGCCCAGTGCTCGTTCGCCGTTTGAATGATCACTCGCCCCTAACGATGCTGGGAGTCGGACGTGTGGTTCGTTGTGTCGACGCGGGCGCCCTGCGAAGACCGGATGACGCGATCGATCAGCAGGACCAATAAGGTCGCCGCGCCCGCCGCGGCAAAGACGAGCAGCGAGGTCCCGACACTGGTCATCAGTGATGGGTTGACCAGCATGACGATTGCCAGGCTCAGCATCAGCATGCCGCCGACCAGTTTCAGCAGACGGCCCTGTCTCTCTTGAAGTTTGGTGGCCCGGAGGGTGACGACGGCTACCCCGAAGATGACCAGTTCATCCAGTTGGTACACCAGCATGTAGAGGCCAAGCAGCGCGGCGAAGATGGTCGGGCTGACGTCCTGGGCCGCGACGATGTTCGTCCACAGGACGGGAAACCCTGCCGTGCAGGCGAGTTCAACGAATGACACTCCTGCGGCGAGCACTGCCGTTGCCGCAACCAGGGTTGGCATGGAGTCGGTGACGGCGAGGACGTGGCGCATCCGTTGGTAGATGCCAGGCTTCCTGGCCTCCGGAATCGTCAGCGATACGCCCTTCTTGAACCAGAAGAAGTCCTTGATGTTAATCGCGGCGATGCCGGCGGCAGTCAGTACGACGACGCCGCGCACCCAGGGTGCGAAACTCACCACCGAGAAGATGGAAAACAGTCCGGCGATGAACAGTGCGTACACCAGCGCAGTCACGAAGATGAAGACCAACCCGATCACCACAATCGTGCGCCGGGATCCGGTGCGCAGCGTCAGCGCGAGCAGAACCGACAGCACCCACAGCGAGCATGGATTGAAACCGTCCACCGCAGCGATGAGCAGAGTGCTCAGTGCGAGCGACTGATTGCCGGCGTCAACCTCGCCGAAAATCGGAAGGTCGATGACATCCCCGCCGGTTGCCTGCGGTGCAGGGGCCGCTGCAGCGTCAGAGGGCGGGGCGTCGGCAGTGGGTGCGAAAACGCCGGCCCCGGCGTCCGGGCAGTCACTGTCCAGACACTGAAGGATCGCCGATTCGAGTTGGCGCGGAGAGGTCGCCTCGGTGTAACCCACCCAATACCTCTGGCCCAGAAAGAATGTGGGCACCCCGGTTCGCCTGATCTCGAACTTTGCGGTCATGCCGGCGAACAGACGCTGGTTTTCGGCACTGTTCCACACCTCGAAGGAGCGCACTTCGAGCCGCGGGTAACGGGCCTCGAGCTCGGCGAGCATCGGCTTGGCGGCTGCACAGTGCGGGCAGCCTTCTCCCCAGAAGAAATACAGCGTGACCTCATCCGCTTGCTCTGCGGACGACTCACCTGGAGCGGCCAGCGGCGCGATGACAAAGATCGCCGCGAGGAGAGCGACGATCACGCCGAGCATCGGGATCGCGCGACGTCCCATGTGTTTTCCTCGGATGGCTATCCAGGCAGGGTGAATGGCTCAGCGCCACGGGCCGCATCCATCAAGCCCCGACCCATCCGGAAAGCGCAGATCACTTCGCCTGCACCAGCGTCATCTGTTTCTCGCAGCAGACCTCCCGGTGTTCCATCTCCGGCGGGCAGGGGCACGCCTTCTCGTAAACGAGCGCCGCTCCGCACTCCGTGCATTCGTATCGTTCTCCGGCGCTTCGGGGCATCTGGAACTCCGCGAGTGTCGTGGTCTGCGCTGCCCGGACCGGCGTCGTCACCATTCAAGGATGCAGGTATCGGCCAACGGGACCCGTGCGTTTGTTTTCGGTTTACGCCTTCCAGTCTCTGCAATGACAGTTGCTTGGCGGAAGGGTCTTAGTACTCCTTTTTGCACCGGAATGAGCCTGACCCCTGGACACGGAATGCCGGTTGGTGCGGCTCGATTCCGAGCTGGAACAGGCTGGGCGGCTTCGGTATCCACAGGGCAGGGGCCGCTGGCGAACTATTGAGTAGATGAGTACTACTGCGCGCGCTCGCGAACCACGCGGGCAACGTTCAGACTGTTGATCATGCGCATCGCGGGCAACTGTGAGAGCGCGGTGGCGGCAAGTATGGCCAGGGCCGCGAGCGCCAGCGTGGTCCACGTCAGTGATAGATGCAGGGTGAACAGGTCACTGTTGAACGACCGCAGGAAAAACCACGCGGTGACCGCGCCCGCGCCCAGCCCGAAGGGAATGGCGAGCGCGGTGGCAGCCAGATTCTCCAATGCCAGTGTGGCGGTCAGTCGCGGTGTCGACACCCCGGCGGCGCGCAGGGTCGCCAATTCTGTGCTGCGCTCGGCCAGGTTCACCGTCATCGTCACGTAGATCACCATGAAGGCCAGCGCCGCGCCCAGCGCCAACATCACCCCGATGAAGGCCCAGAACAGTGCGAGATAGCTGTCGACCGTGGACTCCAGTGCGTGCGTATCGGTGTAGGCGAGGACTCCGGGCAACGAGGTGATCTCCGCCCGCAGCGCGTCCCGGTCCGCGGCGGGGCCGAAACGCAGTAGGTAGCCGTCGACGGGGCTGCCGGTCACCGCCGCGACCGTCGAGTTGGTGGCATAGAGAACTGTGCCCAGCGGTTCGTCGAGCAGTCCGGCCAGGCGAGTCCGGAGCGGCCCGCCGCCGACGGTCGTTATGCTCAGCTCCGATCCCGCCTGCACGCCGAGTTGGTCGGCCAGCGCGGCCCCGGCCACAACACCGTCGCTGGGCAAGGCGATGCCAGTGCCGTCGAGGCCGCGGAATCCGTGCATCGAGGTGTTCGGCACGAATCCGGTCAACGACGTCGGGTAGGTGCGCCCGTTGGCGCTTACAGTCACCGGCACGACGATGCTGGGTTCCAGCGCGGCGACCCCGGGCAACGCTGCCAGTTCTTCGCCGACGGCTTTCGGGCCGGGTGCGACGAGCACCGATGCATCCTCCCGTTGGACGTCTCCGAACTGGATGTCCAGCATCGCGCGCATGCTGGTCACCATCCCGACCGAGGCCAGTACCAGGATCAACGCCAGCACACTGCCCACCATGGTCGCGGCGGTGCGTCCCCGACTCCGGCTCAGCGACCGAAGTGCAAGTTGGACGACGGCGGGTAGCCGCAAGCGGGTTGTCAGCCGGGTCAGCGGTCCTGCCCGCGTGGCCACCATGCGCTGGCCGCGCATCGCGTCGGCGGGGGCGGTGCGGGCTGCCGCCAGAGCCGGCGCCAATGCCGCGATCAGCCCGGCCGCCAGGCCCAGGGCGAAACCGATGACCGCCGTGCTGCCGTGGTGGTGGACCACCGTGTCCGGAACCCCGATCGCCGATGTGTACAGGCCGGTGACCAACGAGGTCGCAGGGATACCCAGCGCTACGCCCAAGATCGCCCCGACGGTCGCCACCGCGGCGCCGTACCAGAGGTAGTGTCGGACCACTCTCCTCGGTCTGGCGCCCATGGCAAGCATTGCGCCGATGATGCGACGCTCAGTGTGGACCACCCTGGTGACCACTACGTACGCGGCGATGGCCGCCGCGGTCAGGAAAAGCACTGGAAAGCCCACGGCGAGTTCGGAGAAGGCGTTCAGATCCTCGTGCAGGGCCGCGTTCGAGGGTTGGTCAGCGCGGGTCTGCACGTCCAGTGCACCGCGTGCCATCAGGAGTTCGGCAATCCCGTCCGTATCGGCTTGGGTTGCACTGCTGGCCATTTGGACCAGCGTTTGATTCGGTGCGGACTGTCCGGTCAGCTCCGCTGCGAGGGCCGGTGGGGCGAAAACGACCGCGAATGCATGCGGGTCGGGCAGGATGTCCTGACGGCTACGGGCGGGCCACAGGTACTCCGGTGACAGCGCGACTCCGGCCACCACAACTGTCCGCCAGTTCGAGCCGTCGTAGACGGCGAAACCGTCTCCCGGGGTGAGCGCGAACGCCTCGGCGGCGTGTTTCTCGATCGCGACCTCACCGGGAGTGCCCGGCTCTGGCCCCCGCCCTTCAATGATCTCGAGGTCGTTGACCCCGCCCTTGTCGCTCAATCCGACCACGCGCCCGATCAGCTTGGTGCCGTTGATCTTCAGGGGCTGATCTTGCACGGTGCGGGTGGACACGGACTCGACACCTTCTGCGTCGCGGACCGCAGCGGCCAGTGATTCCGGGTTGCCGCCTGAGGCGACAAAGTCGGCGAAACTCAGCCGCTCGTAGGTGCGGTCGTATGATGCGCTCAGATTGCGGAACGAGTCGTAACTGGCGATGAACAGCAGCACTCCGAGCATCACGATCGCGGCGATGGCCGCAGACTGGGTCGGTCGCCGCCCCAGATCACGGGCGGTCTTCCGCAGCAGAATCCAGTTCATGCCGATCACCACCGCACGGTGGTGGCCTCTGCCGGCGTGGCATTCCGCTCCTCGGCTGCGATCGCCCCGTCGCGCATCTGAATCGTGCGGTCGGCGATTGCCGCTGCTGCCCGGTTGTGGGTCACCATGATGACCCCGAGGCCGGACCGGTTGGTCTCTTGAAGCAGTTCCAGTACCCGTTGCCCGGTGGCGACGTCAAGTGCGCCCATCGGCTCGTCGGCCAGTAGGAGATCGGGGTCGGTGATCAGTGCCCGCGCGATCGCGACCCGCTGTTGCTGGCCACCGGACAGCTGCGCCGGGAAGTTGTCGGCCCGGTGGCCCAGCCCGACGGCCTCGAGCAGGTCCGGGGCCCGGCCTCGGTCGCCGCGCCCGGTCAGTTCGACGAGAACCTCGACGTTCTCCCTGGCGGTCAACGTCGGGATGAGATTGAAGAACTGGAAGACAAAACCCACGTGGTCACGACGAAACTGACTCAGTGATCTCGGCCGGTAGCCTGAGATATCTTGTCCGGCAACGCATATCGATCCGCGATCGGCCTCTTCGATGCCGCCGATCACATTGAGCAGGGTGGTCTTTCCCGAACCGCTCTCGCCGACGATCGCCACCAACTCGCCTGGTTCGATGTGCAATTCGATGTTCCGCAGCGCATGGACAGCAGCCTCGTCGGTGCCGTAGGTCTTGTCGACGCCGTGGAGCCGTACGCCGCCGCGGCGTTGGGCGGGCTCGTTGGGTCGTGTCATGTTGGTCCCGATCCTGGCCTATCACCTGGGCAGCTGTATCAGATACTACAAACTGCCCGATCTGAAATAGTCCGTTCCGCGGTGACCGCCGCAATTGACCACGATGCTCCGGCAGAAGAGCGATCCAGCCCCAGAAGTCGCGGCGAGGTCGACCTGACGCGGGGCCTTGGAGAAGCGTGTCATAGCAAACCAAATCAACGACACCGAGATCAGCAAGCCTCCGGTGGCAGCCGACGCCAGCAGTACGGTTTCAGGCATGCCGTTGACGACGCAGGCGGCAATGGCCAACGCGGCAGCGCTCTGAATCACAGCGCTCAGACCTTGTTCGGCGGCCATGACGCGTGCCATATAAATCTGTGGAGTGTGCTCATGAAGAAGCGCCATGGTGGTGGACTTGAGAAGACCCTCGCCGAGAAAACCCATGCCCAGTAGTAGGGCCACAGCGGCGATGCCGAAGCCAGACAGCGCGCTTGCCAACAGATAGCCGAGGCCGAATATCGCCAGACCAACGGCGATGGCATCCGTGCTGCGGAGGCTCTTGGAAACGAGTTGGGCCAAACCGAAGGCACCAAGGAGCATCGCCAAGCCACGCGCCACGTATAACAACCCGGTGCCACTTACCCCGTGACCGAAGAACTCCTCGGAGTACAGAGCCAGCAGCACTTGACCACCGACACCGATGTAGAGGGCCATCCGGATGACAAACACCTGGGCGAGGTCGCGATGCCGGAATAGATACCGCAAGCCGGCACAGAAACTCCGAAGAGCATCTTCGCCGGTGCGCGCTGGGCTGTTGTGGCCACCCGAAGGCAACTCGCGGACCCGGCTGAAAAAGATCGCGCTAGCGAAGAAAAGCGCTGCGACAACCAAGAATTCGCCATGGCGATTGAACTCAATACGCGACTGTGCCATGAATGTGGCTCCGCTCAAGACCATCATCATGCTGGGCGTGGCCAGCAGCAAGCGATTGGCTCTCGCGAGGTCGGCCGTGCCGACCAGGAGAGGCAGCAGTGTGAGCCCCGCGATGATGAACATGGTGATCGAAGCGCTGTAGAGCACGTAGAACGCGAAGAACCAGGCGATCGGGAAGATCGACGACCAGAAAGGCAGGACCAACGCAAGCGTGCCGCTGCACATTGTGCTGGCTAGGACGGTTCGGCGCGGGCCGTAGCGACCGATGACGCGACTTGCGACCGGCATCAACAAGAAAGCGGGCAGGAACTGTGCGGTCAGCAGGAGCCCTGGTCCCAGACTGCTGTCCATTGCGGTGTAGACCACGTGCAGTAGGGCGATGTTCGATGTCCAAATTGCGGAGTAGGCCAGGAACTGACTCAGCAACATCAGCGCGAAATCGCGCTGGCGAAACATCAATGTCCAATAGCTCAACGCCCGACTGGGGGCAGTCACACCGCCACCCTTTGGGAGAAGAAGGCGTGCTTCGCGAGGTGAGTTCGCTCGAGCGAGGGTCCGAGCGGTGATGACCGAAGCTCTCCGGCGATGTCGTCCATCTCGTTCAGTACCTGGCCGGCGGAGGGTACTCGGCCGTCGGTGCTACCGATGTACTCGATTTCGAGCTGCGCGAGGTGTCGCCCCGAGTGGTCGGTGCACTGATCGAGACTGAACTGAAAGCCATGTCCGTTGGCGAGTGCGATCGGAATCTTGCGCTGGACTTTGGTGAATGCGTTCAGTTTCGCCAGCCCGTGTGCCCGTATGAAGTCGTCAGCGGGCATTACCGCCCCGTTGCGGTCTGTTTCGTGGGATGCCGACGTCTCGCGTAGCAACAGTGAACCATGCTGCCGTGCATTGTCTTTCACCTTCAAGGAGCAGCGTCCCGCAGCGGTCTCTACGACAGTGGCGGATGAATCTGGGAAGGTGCTCTTGCACACGTGGTAGCGACGAACACGGGTGATGGTGTGTGGGTACGGCAGCAGCAGGCGCCATTGATCTCGCTTCGTGTGCAGCCAGCCGTAGAGGCGATCGAACACCTCCAGTGGGCTTCCGGACGAGATGACATGTTTGGCTTCAATCTCGGGCAGCAACAGGTGAGTTTCGGCCGGAATCTGATCACGAAGCAGAAATTGGAAGT
Organism: Mycobacterium sp.; assembly: GCF_049608025.1. Lineage (GTDB taxonomy): Bacteria > Actinomycetota > Actinomycetes > Mycobacteriales > Mycobacteriaceae > Mycobacterium. Next base: position 9,850 of record NZ_JBMYXC010000053.1, read on the forward strand.
AGCCGGCCAGTCCGGCGAAGGGCGTCCAATGACCGATGATGCGCAATCGACGTGTCAAGGGCACGAGGTCTTCGTTCTTGTTTGCGGGTAGCTTTACCTCGACGCGCGGCCCCATGTCGCCCAGGTGCTGTAGCTGCCCTGAGAACTTGAAGACGTTACGGGATAGGTCGACCGTCAGTCGATGGGACTCGTCATGGTCAGGGGTAAGGGCGAAGTGGCGCCGCTGGGTGACCTTGAGTAGGTTGGGTCGGAGAATCGTTCCGGCGATATCCCATGCTTCATGATCGGCTGCAACGCTTTTCGGAAGCTTCGTGATGGTCCCCAAGCACTCCTTGATATGCCCGTGCTTCTTCTCGATCCGCCAGCTCATCGTCTTGAGTTCGTCAAGAGTGACCGCCGTCGGGTCATCGACATGTCCGTAAGCGCGAAGGCGAAGACGCGTCTCGACCTCGGGGGCGCCGACTCGGCTGCTGTAGAAGAAGAGCGTTAACGTTGTTGGTGCCGGCCGTTCGATCTCGTCGTGCTCGCGCTCGATCGACCGCATGATCTCTGGAAGATCGCGACGGAAGAGGTCATACTTGAATTCGTTTCTTATGGTTGATGTTTCGAAGTTCTCGGGTTGGCGCGGCGGAACGACTCGGCAGTTCAGGGCCGGGTGTGGAGTCATGACTGTCGGCTGCCCTTGCATGATGTGCTCCGTCTCTTCTGGCGTGTGTTGCTTGGGGGTTGAGTCCAGAATCCGGAACCGAGATGACCCCAGTCGAAGAAGGAGATGAGCAGTCTCTAATGTCGAATACTCTCGGCGCTCGCCGGGTCCAGATCCATAGGGCGGCACCAGGTACTTCGTGCAGCGCAATGACATTCGCCTGTCCCACCGTGAATGAGCCCAGCTGGTAGTGGAGCCCCGTGGCCCCGAGAGGGGCGGGGAAGGACGATCAATATGGCGCGTCGCAAGCGGGATTCCGCCGAAGATATCGTCGGCAAGCCGCGCCGAGCCGATGAGCTGGCTGCAGCGAGCCCCCGGGTGTCAGGGGGCGCGGGCGATTGTGATGTCGACCGGATGCGGCACCACGCCGGGGCGGCCGGGCAGGAACATGTCACGCAGGCAGTCGACCAACCGCTCGCGGGTTGCGGGCTGCATCGCCGAGGTGCGGGCCCCGACCAGGAAATCCAGTATCACCTGCCCGCGCCCGAGTGGATCGGCGACAGCCTCTCGGACGTCGAGGTGTCCAACGATGGTCTCCGAACGAACATCAAGGCCGCGTCCGTCTAGCTCCGCGCGGACGTCTTCGGCGAACCACGGCCCACGCCCGTCCCACGGGCAGAGGAGTTCGGTGAGAACACACAGCGGCTCTGACGGCGCGGTGGCCGCCAGCAGCAATCCGCCCGGTCGAAGCATGCTCAGCGCGTGGTCGAGCGTTGCGGTCAGGTCAGCGACGTAATACAGCGAGTGCACGAAGTGCAGCAGATCGACGGGATGGTGGGCATCGTGGTTGGCGAAGTCGCTAGTGACGGTGGTGGGTCTCAGCCCGGGGGCGTCGAGTGCGGCCAGGCGGCCGGCGAATGCCGCGGCTGACGGCGCATGCGGCTCGATGCCCGTGTAGTGGACCTGGCGGCCGCTGGCGGCTAGTGCGCGGGCAAGGGGAGCATCGATGCTGCCGTCGCCGACGCCGACTCCGGTGACCCGTACCGGGTCGCGCCCGGCGAGCAGCGGCGGCAGCTCGCTGCATAGCCATGTCTGCAGCTTGGAACGCTGGTCGCTGGCTGCTTCATACGCCGCGTGGGTGCGTGCGTAGCGTTCACCCGACAGCGCCGGCAACGTGGGCTGGCCCCGCACATCGGCTCGCAACTGGTCCAGCAGGGCGGCAGAAGTTAGCGTGGGCACGCTCAAGAATATTGCCAGGTCGGTTTCACCGGCCGGCGGTGGGAGGCCTTGATCGTCCCCTCAGGATCGTTATAGGCGGCAGCTGGGATTCGGCTGTGGTTGGCTTGAAGCATGACTCGATCCGACACCGCCCGGCGCAGCTTAGAGCACTGGAGTGAGGCAGGGCGGGCAGAGATGGAAGCGTTTTAGTCGCTGGCCACCGAGGATTACCGGTATCTGGCCGCCGCCCGTGACTGGGGCACCGACCTGCGCAGGCATGCGGTCGGCGATCGGGTGAGGTTGCTGGACGTGGCGTGCGGGAGCGGCAAGTTCCCGGCGGCACTGCTCGCAGCCGGGCTCTTGGATCAGCCCGCTGTCGAGGTCGACCTGCTTGACCCCTCCGCATTCAGCATCGCTGCGGCGCGGGAAGTGTTGGCGCCGCCATTCGTCGCCGCTGGAGAACATGAGAGGTGTTGTTGCAGGATTTCTCCGGGATCGGCTACGACGTCGCCTGGGCCACGCACGCGCTCTACGCGGTGCCGCCCGGCGAGCTGGCCGCTGGTATCGCCGCAATGGTCGCGGCCCTGCGCCCCGGCGGTTTCGGGGTTGTCGCGCAGGCGTCGTCCCGCTCGCACTACTTGGCCTTCTACGACGCCTACCGTGCCACGTTCGCCCCTGAGGCCACGCCCTACACCGATGCCGAAGGCGTGGCCTGCGCGCTCCGTGCGGCCGGGGTGCCGGTCGAGGTGCAGGTGTTGCACTACCGCACCGGAACAGGGGACCGGACTCTCGCCGAGGGGTTCCTGCAGCGCTGCGCGTTTGACAGCACGGTGTCGCTGCAAGAGATGGAGAACCGCGGGCAGCTCGCCGATTACCTGGCCGGTTGCCGCGGTTCAGACGGCTCGTACGAATTCCGTCACGAAGCACACCTGATCACCTGGGAGCAGCCATGATCCGCAACCCGCACCTGTCGGAGAGAACCGCAGCGGGCACCGCGTCCGACGTCAGCGTTGACTGGGACCAGGGCAACGACCAATGGTGGGACTGGTACATGTCGCTCGCCGACGGCCCCGTCCCGGACGGCCCGCTCATCGATACGCCGTACCACGATCCCGGCCCGCTCCCCTCTGACGCGCAGGTCGCAGCAGAACTCGCTGAGCCCTACCCGCTCACGACCGCGCAGATCGAGAGCTTTCGGGCGGAGTCGTTCGTCAAGCTGCCCGCCGTACTGACCCCAGGTGCCCTGGAGCGCCTCCGGGCCCGCCTGCGCGCGCTGCTCGACACGGCCGTCGATCCCTCGATCGGATTCCAGAGCCTTGAGATGATGTGGCTAGAAGACGATTTGTTGCGCGCCGCAGTGCTGTCCCCGCGCATCGGTGCCATCTGCGCGGCGTTGCTGGGGACGCGCCAGGTCCGGCTCTACCACGACAACGCCCTGTCGAAGCAACCCGGCGCCGGCCGCACCCCCTGGCCGTACGACGCGCACCACTTCCCCCTCGATTCCCCCGATGTGCTCACGGCGTGGATCCGATCCGACGAGCCGAAACCCGCTGGTGGTGGGTCGGTGATCAAACGGTGGGTGGGTGATACCGACGGACGCTCATCGATATCCAGTGGAAGGCTCGCGGTCGTGACCGCGCATCGGCGCCTCATTCGGGTTCACACATTCTGGCGCTCGGCTTAGGCAATCGCGTCGGCCGAGGGCCAAGCGCGTGCCAATCGCTGATCCGTTGTCAGCAACACCAGATCTGCCTTGTGGGCGAGTTCTACGTAGAAGGCATCGGTGACGCGGAGACTGTCGCGACGCGACCATGCTCCGGCAAGCAGCGGCGTGAGATCGTGCCGGGTCACGGGTGCCTGCCCCAGCTCGTTCAGTGCCGCATCGACCTCGGCAACGGTGAGGACGCCGGAGCGGTGCATGCGGCCAAGTGCCGATAACACTTCGGCGTCGAAGTGCGCCGGCGCGTGCATGACCGTATGAGCTAGCCGCGCACGTACTGCCCGGTGGCGATCTTCGGTCCGGGCGAGTAGATCGACCATCGCACTAGCGTCGATGACCACATGCTCCGGCGCCGAGGGCAGCCTCACGCTCCGAACTCGTCGCGGGCGGCATCAATGGCATCGATCACGTCGTCATGCCGCGCGGTGGTGCTTCTGGCCGTCAGCGTGTCGAGCCATACGTCGGTGCCAGAACTCTCCAACTCGGCGCTGATCGCGGCCTGAGTCAGCGCCGAGACGTTCAATCCTCGCGCCCGAGCTCGTTCCGCTAAATCGTCGGGCACGTACACATTCAACCGGGCCATACACACTAATGTACACACCTAGCGCAAATGGCTTACACCGTGCCGTGACCAAGCAGGCGGTGGCCAACGGCGCGCCGGGGCGACTCGTTCTGCGCGCGCGTAGCTGGCGGGCGTCAGCGGGCTGCGGCAAACGATTTCGGGTCCAATGCATTGCGTTCCGACGGTCAGACCGCGGCCAAGAATGACAGCTAGTCGGCTGGGTTTTCGGCGAAACGCGTCGCTTAACTGGGATTTCGTGGAGCCGATGACGGGAATCGAACCCGCGTATTCAGCTTGGGAAGCTGATGTTCTGCCATTGAACTACATCGGCACTTTTTGCCGCCAAAGGCTAACACCCTGGGGGTATGGCTCGCCCTGGTAGGTGCAGTGGGAGTCCAAGCATGCCGCCTGCCCGGGCCGGGGGTGACGACGGCTACGCTCTTGCCGTGCTGCTCTCCGACCGCGATATCCGCGCCGCGATCAAGGCCGGCAGGCTCGGTCTCGATCCGTTCGATGACGCACTGATCCAGCCGTCCAGCATCGACGTCCGGCTCGACAACCTGTTCCGGGTCTTCAACAACACCCGCTACACCCACATCGACCCTGCGGAGCGCCAGGACGACCTGACCACCCTCGTCGAACCGAAGGTGGACGAGCCGTTCGTGCTGCATCCAGGCGAGTTCGTGCTGGGTGCGACACTGGAGCGCTGCACTTTGCCCGACGATCTGGCCGGCCGGTTGGAAGGCAAGTCCTCGCTGGGCAGGCTCGGACTGCTCACCCATTCGACGGCGGGCTTCATCGATCCGGGATTTTCCGGACACATCACCCTTGAGCTGTCGAACGTCGCAAACCTGCCGATCACGTTGTGGCCGGGCATGAAGATCGGCCAGCTCTGCCTGCTGCGTCTGACCAGCCCCGCTGAGCATCCCTATGGAAGCGCCAAGGCCGGCTCGAAATATCAGGGGCAGCGCGGTCCCACTCCGTCGCGCTCCTACCAGAGCTTCATCAAATCCCGCTGAGTCGACCGAAATCCCGCTGAGGCGACCGCCTATGCTCCGCGGGACCATTTAGGGGGCCCGAATTGCCAGAGATCGATCCTGCCGCTACCGCCTGGTTGCTGGCCAGCACCGCGCTCGTCCTGCTCATGACTCCTGGGCTGGCCATCTTCTACGGGGGCATGGTCCGCACCACCGGCGTGCTCAACATGATCATGATGAGCTTCATCGCGATCCCGCTGTGCACGCTGGCGTGGCTGTTGGTGGGCTACTCGCTCGCGTTTTCCGATGACGCCGGTGGCGGTCTGATCGGCAACCTTTCGCACATCGGCATGCTGGGCATCGATCCGACCACCGTGCGAGATTCGATTCCCGAACTGTTGTATGTCACGTTCCAGCTCAGCTTCGTGATTCTCACCGCCGCCCTGATCAGTGGCGCGATCGCGGATCGCGCCAAGTTCGCGGCCTGGATGGTCTTCGTCCCGATCTGGTCGGTTGTGGTGTACGCCGCGGTCGCGCACTGGGTGTGGGGTCCGGGCGGGTGGCTCTCCGAACTCGGAGTGCTGGACTACGCCGGCGGCCTGGTCGTCGAGATTGTCTCCGGCGCGTCCGCGTTGGCGCTGGCGCTGGTGCTCGGCCCGCGGATCGGGTTCAAGTCGGACGCCATGCGCCCGCACAATTTGCCCTTCGTGCTGCTCGGCGTCGGACTGCTTTGGTTCGGCTGGTTCGGATTCAATGCGGGTTCCGCGCTGGCTGCTGATGGGATGGCGGCGGCGATCTTCTTGAACACTCTTATTGCGGGCTGCCTCGGCATGCTCGGTTGGCTGGCGGTCGAGCAGATTCGGGACGGTCGACCGACCACCTTCGGCGCAGCCTCTGGTGTGGTCGCCGGCCTGGTCGCGATCACCCCGTCCTGCGGAACGGTAAACAGCCTTGGTGCGCTCGTCGTCGGCTTCGCCGCCGGCGTCGTCTGCTCGTTCGCGGTGGGCCTCAAATTTCGATGGAACTACGACGACTCGCTCGACGTCGTGGGCGTGCACTTCGTCGGCGGCGTCGTCGGCGTCCTGCTGATCGGGCTGCTCGCCAATGAGGTGATGACGGCGGGCCCACGGGGCCTCTTCTACGGTGGCGGCCTCGTCCAACTCGGCAAGCAGGTGCTTGCTGCGATAGTCGTCGCGCTGTACGCGTTCGCGGTGTCCTACGCGTTGGCCAAGCTGATCGACAAAGTGCTGGGATTCCGAGTCAGCGCCGAAGACGAGACCACCGGCGTCGACTTCACCCAGCACGCCGAAACCGCGTACGCCGAGGGCGTCCACGGACATCTTCCGTCGCGACGTCCGGGAACACCCGGTTCCGGGGTGCGCCCGGAGTGGCTCGGCGAAGGCTGATCGCGAGGTCGGCCGGGCTTTTCAGCCCTGAAGCAGGGGTCTGTCGTTGAGGCGAACAGGTTCGGATCGCTCGGCGTCCAGCTAACGCCATCCGGTGTAACGGCCCAGCCGCTGGGGACGATGAAGTAACTAGTCGTCGGCTTTTCCTGGCTGCGGGACCAGCTGCGGCCGATAGTCATAGCAAACGTACACGGAGGGGTTAGTGGATATCGTACTGGGTGTTTCGATGACCCCTGCGAAGGTCCGCATGGTCCTGGTCGAGGGGGAAAAAGCGGACGGTGTCACCGTCGATCACGATGTATTCGAGGTCGCGTCGATAGACGGCTCAGCAAACGTCACTGATCAAGTTGCCGCGGCGGTTCTCGGCACCCGGGAAAGTGCACAGGCCGGGGGGCATCACCTCAAATCGATCGGCGTGACCTGGAGCGACCACGCCGAGGCGTCCGCGCTGCGCGATGGGTTGGCGGCTGCTGGCATCGACGACGTCATGCTCGTTTCGGAGGGGCACGCCGCGGCCTCGCTGGCCCAGGCGGTCGGACAGGCTGTCGGATACGCCTCCACTGCGCTGCTATTCGTCAATCGCGATGCCGCGACGCTGTCGGTCGTGCGCACCGATGACGGCTCAGTGGTCAAAGTGCTCAGCCGCACGCTGCACAGTGCGGACGCGATGGCCGTTTTGACCGAGATGGCCGATGCTGTCGCGGCCCGGGAGGCCCCGCCGGAGGGCATCTTCGTGGTCGGCTCCGGCGTCGACATCAGCTCGGTGAAGGCGCACCTCGAACATCTTGTGCCGGTGCCGGTCAATGCGCCCGAGGAAGCTGAGTTGGCGTTGGCCCGAGGGGCTGCGCTGGCCTCGGCCTCGGCGCCCACCTTTGAGGCGTCGACGGTCGGCCTGGCGTATTCGAAGGACCCAGATGGCAGCACCGCCGGCTCGGCGTATGCCGCCCCGGCCAGTGCCGACACTCAGCTGGCGCCGGCAGCCACTGCCCAACCCGCCGACGACGTGGTCGACGAGTACGCGCAAACGCAGGCCCGGCCGGTCGAGGGGGAGCGCAAACCGTTCCTGCTCGTCGGCAGCGCTCTAACGTCAATTTTCGTTGTTGGGGTTGTGGCGCTGGCGATTTCGTTGGCTGTCAGTATTCGCCCGACCGCTGATCAGCGTCCCAGCCCCGCTGAGGGCATCATCGTGCCCAGCAGTCAGGTACCAGCGCCGGCGCAGGAGGCGCTGCAGCCCGTTGATCCGCCGGTGGTCGAGACCATCAAACCGCCGGTGCCCGTGGTCCAACAGGCTCCCGTGCAGGCGCCGCGAACGGTGTACGTGGAGCAGGCTCCTGCACCGGCCCCGCCCGCTCCGGCGGCGGCACCGGCCCCCGCGGTCGCGCTCCCGGCGGCCCCCCCGCCGGTGGTCGCCGCACCGGTGGTGCCACCCCCGGTGGTCATATTGCCGCAGTCGCAGTGGCCGTTGTGGAGGCCGTCGCAGGACAGCGGGATATCGTCGCCGAGCGCGCCGCAAGTACTGCAATCCCCTCAATATCCGCAGGTGCCTCAGGCCCCCCAGGCCCCCCAGGCGCCGCAACAGCCCCAACTCCCCGGCGGCGGCGCCGACTCCAGTGATGACTCCACTGGTTCAGGCTCCGGTTCCGGCGCTGGACCCGATTCGGATTCCAGTTCCGGCGGTGGCTCTGATTCGGACCCTATTGATGGCTCCAGTGGTTCGGGTTCGGGTTCGGGTTCGGGCGCAGCGGCCGGTGACTCGGGTTCGGGCGCAGCGGCCGGCGACTCGGGTTCGGGTGCGACGGCCGGTGACTCGGGTTCGGGCGCAGCGGCCGGCGACTCGGCCGCGGGTTCGGGCGCCAGCGGAGGATCCAGCTTGAACTCTTCCAGCAGCAGCCCTGCGTCCGACACTTCTGGTCGCGGGTCGGACGGCCCTGGGGAGCCCGGGTATCCGACGGGTTCGGGAAGCTCAGGGGGGTCTTCGAGCAGCGGTGCAGGTTCCGGGGGCGGCGACTGCTTCCTGGTCGCCTGCGCTCCCAGCTAGCAATCGTCACCTGCCGTTGGTCTGGCGCTCAGTCTCGCGTAGCGGGTCGCTCATCGCGGCTGCCTATAGAAGCAGTATGCGATGCACCGTCTTCGGCACCGGATACCTCGGCGCGACCCACGCAGTGGGGATGGCCGAGTTGGGTCATGATGTCCTCGGCGTGGATATAGACCCTGGCAAGGTCGCCAAGCTATCGGGGGGAGATGTTCCGTTCTACGAACCCGGACTGCGAAAGATGCTGCAGCGCAACATCCGAGAAGGGCGGCTACGCTTCACCACCGACTATTCGGAGGCAGCTGAGTTCGCTGACGTGCATTTCCTCGGCGTGGGCACTCCGCAGAAGAAGGGCGAGTACGGCGCGGATCTGCGTCATGTGTACGCCGTGATCGACACATTGGTGCCAGCGCTGCGACGGCCTGCCGTGATCGTGGGCAAGTCAACTGTTCCGGTCGGCACGGCGGCCGAACTGTCTGAGCGCGCGGCAAGCCTGGCTCCCGAAGGGGTAACAGTCGAGGTTGCCTGGAATCCGGAGTTCCTGCGTGAGGGTTTCGCCGTCTGGGACACCCTGCACCCCGATCGTATTGTCCTTGGCGTGCAGGTTAACTCAGTGCTAGCCGAGGGTGCGATCCGGGCGCTGTACGCGCCCCTTCTCGACGAAGCGGTGCCCTTTCTGCTGACCGATCTGCAGACGGCCGAACTGGTCAAGGTGTCGGCCAATGCCTTTCTCGCGACCAAGATCTCGTTCATCAACGCTATCTCCGAAGTGTGTGAAGCCGTCGATGCGGACGTCACCCTGCTGGCCGACGCGCTCGGATACGACGCTCGCATCGGCCGGCGATTCCTCAACGCGGGCCTCGGTTTCGGCGGCGGCTGCCTTCCCAAAGACATCCGCGCGTTCATGGCCCGGGCGGGGGAGCTCGGCGCGAACCATGCCCTGACATTCCTGCGGGAGGTGGACAGCATCAACATGCGCCGCCGAACCAGGATGGTAGAGCTGGCGACCAGGGCGTGTGGGGGCTCGCTGCTGGGCGCGAACGTGGCCGTACTCGGCGCGGCCTTCAAGCCTGAATCTGACGACGTGCGCGATTCTCCTGCCCTCAACGTGGCCGGAATGCTGCAACTCAATGGCGCCACCGTCAATGTCTACGACCCCAAGGCGATAGAGAACTCACGGCGCGTCTTCCCCACTCTCAACTATTCGACGTCGGTTGTGGAGGCTTGTGAGCGGGCTGACGCCGTGCTGGTGCTGACCGAGTGGAACGAATTCCTCGAATTGCATCCCGAAACACTGGCCGACATCGTGCGAGCCAAAATCGTTGTGGATGGCCGTAATTGCCTCGACAGCGCGTTGTGGCGAGAGGCGGGCTGGCGGGTCTACGCCTTGGGTCGGTCAGACGGAGCGCCGGCGGCGGCGTAGCGTCGGCGACATGACCGTGTACGCGCTGAACTTGTTCGATGTCTCAGACCGTGACGAGTACCTGGCCTACTCCAAGCGTTCGCCGAAGGAAGTCGCCGGCCACGGCGGCCGAGTCGTCGCCCTGGGGCAACTCCGCGAATCGATCACCGGTGACATCGAGCCCCGCAAGGTGCTGATTCTCGTCGAGTGGGACTCCAAAGAGGCATTCGACAGCTATCGCAACGACCCCGGACTCGCGGACCTGCACGCCCACCGGGAGAACGGTTCGTCGTCCTACATCTGGCACCTCTTCGACCGCTTGGACGACCTGCGACCGCTGCTTAAGCTGGCGTGATGGCAGCCGAAATTCTGCGTCACCGAATCCGTTGGTTGGCTCTACACGGCGTGATCCGCGCACTGTCGAAAGTAGGCGCCCGCAGGGATGGCGATCCGCAGGCCCGGCTTATCGCCGACCCTGAAGTGCGCGCCGATCCCGCAGCGTTCGCCGACGAACTACGGGACCGTGGCCCGGTGATCCGGTGCCGCGCGGTCCTGATGACCGTGGACCACCAGGTGGCCAACGAGATGCTGCGGTCCGAGGACTTCCGCGTCTCGTCGCTCGGCGCCGGCCTGCCGGCACCGTTGCGCTGGATCAACCGCAAGACCCACCCCGGATTGTTGCACCCCATCGAGCCGCCGTCACTGCTGTCGATCGAGCCGCCCGACCATACTCGGTGCCGCAAGTTGGTGTCCTCGGTATTCACTCCCAGGGCCGTCGCAGCGCTGCGCGAAAGCGTTCAGCAGACCGCAGACCAATTGCTCGACGACCTAGACAGGGAATCCGGCGAGGTGGACGTTGTCGCCCGGTACTGCTCCCAGTTGCCAGTGGCGGTGATCAGCGACATCCTGGGGGTGCCCGAACGCGACCGCCAACAGATCCTGCACTTCGGTGAGCTCGGTGCGCCCAGCCTTGACATCGGGCTGTCCTGGCCGCAGTACATGCAGGTACACCAGGGCATCGTCGGTTTCAACAACTGGCTCGGTGACCATCTTGACCAGCTGCGCCGAAACCCCGGCGACGATTTCATGAGCCAGTTGATCCAGGCCAGCCAGGCCGCAGCCGAGGGTGCCCGGCTCTCGGATCGTGAACTGCAGGCGACCGCCGGACTGGTGCTGGCGGCCGGCTTTGAGACCACGGTGAACCTGCTCGGCAACGGTATCCGGATGCTGCTGGACAACCCCGAACATCTGGAGACCTTGGCAGCCCGCCCGGAGCTGTGGCCGAACGCCGTGGAGGAGATTCTGCGGCTCGACTCGCCGGTGCAGATGAGCGCGCGCATCGCCGCCAAAGACATCGAGGTCGCCGGCACCAAGATTCGGCGGGGGGAACTCGTCATCATCTATCTGGCCGGCGCCAACAGGGACCCGAAGGTATTCGAGGATCCCCACCGCTTCGACATCGAGCGGGCGAATGCCGGCAAGCATCTGTCGTTCTCCGGGGGTCGGCATTTCTGTCTGGGTGCGGCGCTGGCCCGCACCGAAGGCGAGGTGGGTCTGCGCACGTTCTTTGAGCGCTACCCGGCCGCCCGGCTGTCCGGAGAAGGCAGCCGGCGCGACACCCGGGTGCTGCGCGGCTGGTCGACCTTGCCGATCACGCTCGGTAAGGCGCCTGCCGCGCTAGGTTCGTAGCGTGGACTTCCGGGCAGCTCTGCTCGACCAAACTCGAGCCTTCGGCGACGTGATCAGATCGGCAGATCCGACGACGCCGGTTCCGACCTGTGGGGACTGGACGTTTCGGCAGTTGTTCCGCCATGTGGGTCGCGGAAACCTCTGGGCGGCACAAATCATCAGCGAACGTCGCAGCCAGCCGCTGGACCCGCGCGACGTGCGTGGCGGCAGGCCGCCCGAGGACCCTGACTCGGCGATCGACTGGCTTACCGAAGGCGCGCAGGCGGTCATCGATGCGGTCGACCAGGTCGGCTCCGACGCCCGGGTATGGACGTTTCTGGGCGCCCGCCCGGCAGGATGGTGGATCCGCCGACGGCTGCACGAGGCGACAGTGCACCGCGCGGATGCCGCTCTGGCGCTCGGCATAGAGTTCGACCTGTCCTCGGAGCTGGCCGCCGACGCGCTCAGCGAGTGGATCGATCGAACTTGTGTGGACACCCGGCAGCCGGCGGCGCTGGACCATGGGCAGTCCATCCATCTGCACGCCACCGATGACCGGCTGGGTCCCACCGGGGAGTGGAGCATCGTCCATAACGAGGAGGGTGTGTCGTGGTCGCACAGCCACGAGAAAGGCAGCGTCGCACTGCGCGGCCCAGCCAAGGAATTGCTGCTGGCCGCGGTGCGTCGCAGGACCGCGGTGGATGCGGGCCTGGAAGTTTTCGGCGACCCCGCCGTCTGGGACGCTTGGCTGGATCGCACCCCGTTCTGAGTGGCGCTTCTTCTCGGAGAAGGTCAAACGGCCTATGCTTCGCGAGCATGACCACATCAGAGATGGCCACCGTCCTTGCCTGGCATGACGCGCTCAACGCCGGCAACCTAGGCACCCTGCTGTCCTT
>NZ_JBMYXC010000054.1:0-21726 GCF_049608025.1 Mycobacterium sp.
CGTCCTAGGCCGCTAGACGAAGGGGGCCGGCCGAATCTCTCCGGGGTACTCACAACATCGCACCGTTGGGAGCTTCGATAGCTTAGGGTACTGGCACCCAAATCCTCAAACGCGTAGCCCGCGGTTATCCTTTTCCAGACCGTTCGCCCCTATAGCTCAGTTGGTAGAGCTACGGACTTTTAATCCGCAGGTCCCAGGTTCGAGCCCTGGTGGGGGCACTACCCGAGACCCGCTCAGGGCACGGCGCCTCAGCGCAGGTACAGCTCGTTGCCGGACGGGTAACCGCCGCCCGTCGTCGTGATGTGGACGTGGTCGTAGTGCCCGTACCCGCCCGGCCGTGCACCACTTGGGGTGTAGTAGACCCCACGCCAGATCGCATCCTGTATCCCGAACCGGTGCGAGTTCTCCAACACGTAGGCGACGATCGCGTCACCGAGGGCGATGCCGGCCTCGGAGGTGGGATCAGGGACCATCACATCCAGCGCCAGGCCATTGGGGTGCCAACGCAGGGAGTCCGGCCGTACCCCGCCGATGTTGCTGATTGCGGGAAACAACGCGCTGATGCTTCGTGAGGTCAGGATCGTCTTGACCTGCAGGCCCTGCTCCGGCGCGTGTCCAGCCGGCAAGGTGCGGCTGACGACTCGCCATCTGGACGCGGCCTGCGAGCCCGCCGAGGGACGTCCACTGGCCTCGGCGATAGTTCTGCCGGCCTCCGGCGCCATGGCCGAGGATGCGATCACCTGGATGCAGCACGACTCCGGTTCATTGACGAGCAGCGGAGCCTGCGCTTCGACCGCCTCGATGCTGGAAGGCTCGGCCAGGGGGCTGGCGTCACCTTTCACCACAAAGAACAGAGCTGCCGGGGCGAGCGCACATGCCAAAAATACAGAGGGGTTGCGTCGCCCTTTGAACGTTGAGTGTCGGCCCACGACATGGAACATACGGGCAATCGTGGCAAACTACAGCACTGATCGCAAAAACAGAATTCGGCGCGCCGATCGTTACCGGACCGGTATCCACCGGTTAGCAAAGGTATACGCCAGCCTGGCACCCCTCCATCTCGCCGACATATTCGCAGGTCAAGCGCATACGTAGCTAGGCCATCACCAATAACGCGGCAAGCACGAGCACGGCCAGTACTGTGCTGGCCGCCAATAATGGGCCGGCCCGAGATTTCTGCGCCGGACCGATCAGACAGGCCCGCATGTGGTCGGCCGTACCGAAGCGCCACCGGGGGTCGCGGGCCATCGACCGCTCGATAGTCTCGGCCAGAGCCGGGTCGATGTCCGGACGCATCGTCTTCAGCGGCATCAGATGCCCTGCGGAGATGGCATCGGCCAGATCACTGAGGTTGGTCTGCGGGTAGGCCCGACGTCCGGTCAGCGCCTCGTAGCCGACCACCCCGAGCGCGTAGAGGTCGTCGCACGTGGTCGCCGGCCGTCCCGCTATCCGATCAGCCGGCAGGTAGGCCATCGTCCCGAAGACCCGGTTGGTGAGTGTCTGTGGAGTCTCAGCGGTCTTGGCGACACCGAAGTCCGCGATCTTCACGCTCCCGGACAGGGTGAACAGGATGTTGGCCGGTTTGATGTCGCGGTGCAGCACACCTCGGCGGTGCGCGGCACTGAGCGCGGACAGCACATCGCCCATGATCGCGCGCACCTGCTGGCTGGTCAGCGGTCCGCCATGGGCCAGCACGTCAGCCAGGCTGTGTCCAGGCAGCCGCTCCAGCACCAGGTACTGCCTGCCGCGGTGCACGCCGGAGTCGCGCACCGCCACGATATGCGGATGATTGAGGCGGGCGGCAGAACGCGCCTCGGTCGCGAACCGTCGTCGACAATCCGGCTGTGCGCTCACCGACGGGTACAACACCTTCACAGCCACCGGGCGGCCCAGCACGACGTCCCAGGCATCCCGCACCTCGGCGGTCCCACCGCGGCCGAGGACGCCGCGCAGTTCGTAGCGACCGCCATAAACTTCGGGCGCCTGCATGCCTTCGGGCTCTCAAACCTTAGGGCTGTAGTAGTGCGGGTTGTCGCGATACTCGACGGGCGGGAGATTGCGGGCCGGGGTTTCCACCAATGGCGAGTCCGCGGGCAGACGCCCGTGGGCACGGTCCCAAGCCGAGCGTTTCCTCGGGTGCATCAGCATGCGCTTCGGCAGCAGCTTGGTCGTCCGGTAGACCACGGCACCGAAGAGCCGGTGGAGCCGCTCCTGACGGGGTGACCAGCTGTAGCCCATCAACTCACGCACCGACGGATCGAACAGCCCTACGGTGGTGAAGTTGAAGAATCGTTGCATACCCATGACGTTGAGTCGCCACAGCCAGTCCGGCAACCACTCCAGCGATGGGTGCTTGGTCATGCCAGACAGGTCGAGTACCTCACAAGCGGCCCAGTTCTTCTCCAACACGTTGCGGCACATGTGATCCCAGTACTCCTGGAAGTCCTCCCAGGTCTTCGGTACCGGCCGCATGCTCATCCCGTACATCCGGTACCACTGGATGTGCTCGTCGAACAGTTGGCGTTTCTGCGCCTCGGTGAGTCCGCCGCCGACCCACTCCGCGGCCAGCAGCGTGGACTTGAAGAATGTGGCGTGCGCCCAGTAGAAGACATCAGGGTTCAGCGCGCTGTAGCGGCGGCCCTGATCATCGACGCCCTTGATGCCGATGTGGTAGTCGCGAACCTGCGCTCCGGTCTTCGGAGCGCGGTCGCCGTCGAACACCACACCGCCGATCGGATATACCGACCGGAAGAGCCGCGGCATCCGCTCCAGGAAGAAAATCGAGTGCTGCTGGACTGCCGCGCCTAGTTGCGGGTGCATGTTCTGCATCGAGCCGGCCCACGGGCCCTGCAACATCCCCGTCCACCGGCCGAAGTACTTCCACGTCAGCGAGTCCGGACCGAGCGGCTGCGGCGGCGCGTCATAGCCCCCCGGCCCTACCGGGCAGCCCACCGCCGGGGTTGCGGCAGATCCACTGTCCACCGAAGAGGTTTCGGACGTATCTTGAGTCAACCGGCGTCCTTCCCGTGAACACGTCAGCTCGCCACACGGTATTTTGACTACGAATGTTGTCAGTCAAGCCTAGGAGGGATGTGACGTCCGGTCAACGACGCGGCCGATGGTCAGGTGTTCCGCTGCAGGACCGCCAGGTACTCCGCCGCGACGAACTGATCACCGCGGGCGTTGCCCTGCTGGGCAACCACGGCGGGCCGGCCCTGACCGTCCGCGCGGCCTGCCGGACCGCCGGGCTCACCGAGCGCTACTTCTACGAGAGCTTCACCGATCGTGACGAATACGTCGCCGCGGTCTACGACGACGTGTGCAACACCGCGATGTCGACGCTGATGAAGTCGGAGAGCCCCCGTGACGCGGTCGAAAAATTCGTCGCACTGATGGTCGACGACCCCGCACGTGGACGGGTCCTGCTGCTTGCCCCCGAGGCGGAGCCGGTACTGGCACATTCGGGCGCCGAGTGGATGCCCAGCTTCATCGAGTTGCTGCAGCGAAAGCTCACCCGCATCACCGACTCCACCGTCCAGGCGATGGTCGCCACCGGCCTGATCGGGGCGCTGAGCGCACTGTTCACCGCATACCTCGACGGTCGACTGACCGCGACCCGGGAACAGTTCATCGACCACTGTGTCGACCTACTGCTCAGCGGCGCGGCCCGGTAGCCGACGGCGGGCCCAGGCGTTCGACTGCGGCGCGCTGGCTTGAATGTCACCGGCGTACACAGATATATTGAGTGCAACCATTAGGTACAGATAAATTGGGAGGTGTCGTGTCGAAAGACCTGACCGACCTGCAACTGCTGACCGAGCTCGAGCCCGTCGTCGAGCAGTACGTCGATCGCCATATGCGGATGTCCAAGGACTGGAACCCGCACGACTACATTCCGTGGTCCGACGGCAAGAACTTCTACGCGCTCGGCGGCCAGGACTGGGACCCCGAGCAGTCCAAACTCTCCGAGGTCGCCCGCGTCGCAATGGTGGTGAACCTGCTCACCGAGGACAACCTGCCGTCCTACCACCGCGAGATCGCGATGAACTTCAGCATGGACGGCCCCTGGGGTTTCTGGGTGAACCGATGGACCGCCGAGGAGAATCGCCACGGCATCGCGCTGCGCGACTACCTCGTCGTCACCCGGGAATTCGACCCCATCGAGCTCGAGCAGTTGCGCGTGGAACAGATGACTCGCGGCTTCAGCCCGGGCCAGAACGATCAGGGCGACCAGGGCGATGTCGACCTTTTCGCCGGTTGCCTTTTCGACTCGGTGATCTATGTGACGTTCCAGGAGCTCGCCACCCGTGTCTCGCACCGCAACACCGGTAAGGCGTGCGACGAAACCGTCGCCGATCAGCTCTTGCAGCGGGTCTCCGCCGACGAGAACCTCCACATGATCTTCTACCGCGACGTGTCCGAGGCCGGGTTCGAGATCGCCCCCAATCAGGCGATGAAGTCCCTGCACAAAGTGTTGCGCAACTTCAAGATGCCCGGCTACACCATCCCGGACTTCCGGCGCAGGGCCGTCGTCATCGCCTCTGGAGGTGTCTACGATCCGCGCATCCACCTCGAGGACATCGTGTCACCGGTGCTCAAGAAGTGGCGCATTTTCGAGCGCGAGGACTTCACCGGCGAAGCCGCGCGGATGCGCGACGACCTCGGCGTCCTGGTCGAGGAGCTAGAGGAGACCGTCGAGAAGTTCGAGGTGGCCAAGGAGCGGCGACTCGCCCGTCAGGCGCAGGTCGCCGAGAAGAAGGCCGCCAAGAACCTACTGGTCGGTACCTCCGCGGCCCGTTGAGTTCCACCACCCCCGTGGCGGCACAGTCTGCTCTGCGCGCAAGCGGCTCATCGGCACAGTCTGCTCTGCGGATCGGGCCGCTCGCACTGCGCAGCCCGGTCGTGCTGGCCCCGATGGCCGGGGTGACCAATGTCGCATTCCGCGCGCTGTGCCGCGAACTCGAGCTGGCCCGCGCCGGAACTGTGAGCGGTCTCTACGTGTGCGAGATGGTCACCGCGCGCGCCCTCGTCGAGCGCCACCCCGTCACGATGCACATGACGACCTTCGCGCCGGAAGAGTCACCGCGATCACTGCAGCTCTACGCCGTCGACCCCGAAAATACCTACGCGGCGGCGAAAATGATCGCCGACGAGGGCATGGCCGACCACATCGACATGAATTTCGGCTGCCCCGTACCGAAGGTGACCAGGCGAGGCGGCGGGGCCGCCCTACCGTTCAAGAGACGATTGTTCGCCCGGATCGTCGGGGCGGCAGTCGCCGCGACGCGAGACTCCGACATACCCGTCACGGTGAAGTTCCGGATCGGCATCGACGAGGACCACCACACCCATCTTGATGCCGGGCACATCGCGCAGGAGGAAGGGGCTGCGGCGGTCGCCCTGCACGCACGCACCGCCGCGCAGCGCTACTCCGGAACCGCCGACTGGAGCCAGATCGCCGCGCTCAAATCTCATGTCACCGAAATACCGGTGCTCGGGAACGGTGACATCTTCGACGCCCAAGACGCGCTGGCCATGATGGCCGTGACGGGCTGCGACGGCGTCGTGATCGGCCGGGGCTGCCTGGGACGGCCGTGGCTGTTCGCCGAACTCTCGGCCGCTTTCAGCGGGGAAGCGCCGGCTACCCCGCCGCGACTCGGCGAGGTAGCGACGATCATCGGCAGGCACGGCGAACTCCTTGCCGCACACTTCGGGGAGGACAAGGCAATGCGCGACATCCGCAAGCACGTCGCCTGGTACCTGCACGGGTTCCCCGCCGGAGCCGACCTGCGGCGGTCATTAGCACTGGTCAAGACGATTTCTGAGCTGGAGGATCTGCTCAGGCAATTGGACCCCGACATACCGTTCCCGCTGGCGGGCAGCGGACCCAGGGGACGTCAGGGCTCAGCGGCAGCGGTGACGCTTCCCGAGGGTTGGCTCAACGACCCCGACGACTGTACGGTGCCTGTCGGGGCAGACGTGCTGCATTCAGGCGGCTGAACTGGGCAGAAGAGAAACAATTTCAGGAGCATCCGCGGCCCCGGGACGAACCCGATGCATCGGGTTCGGCTGGCTGTTTCTCAGAATGTCTTAGTACGATGACCGTTTAATTGTTCGGCTCCGGTGGCGAAGCCGGGGCGAGCGTTAGACAGTTGGCAGGCAGGCGGCACTTGTGGAGTGCCCAGACCGCAACGACACGCACGAACCGCACGAACGCGGCGACAGGCGGTCGGGAGCTGGAAGGCCGGTACGAACATGGATGATGGCGGTCGCGCCACTCCTGGTCGTCCCCTACCCGGCGGCCACGACAGGGCTGGCAACAGGACCGGCAACAGGGCCGACGCTGACAGGCGTACCCGATCGACCCACCCATCGCCGGGCTCAGCGGTCACCGTCGCCGACCTGATCGCCAAGATCAACGGTGATGCCCCGCTGCCGGAGCCGCGGCGCCATCGCGCCGCACCAGAGCCAGAACCCTATCCAGAACCGGACGACGTCGACACGACGATCCTCCCGGTGATCGCTGCGCCCACCCCGGAACTGCCGAACTTGACCGGGCCCCGGGCGCCCCACCGCAGCCGGCCCCAACGCGCCGGTCGCCGCCGCGGCGTGCTCTTGGGCCGCTCGGCAGCGGCGCTGATCGCCGTGCTCGCGCTCACCCTCACAGGCAGCGCCTGGCAGTGGCAGTCCTCGAAGAACAACCTCCTGAACCGGGTCTCTGCGCTCGACCCGGATTCCCGCGACATCGTCGACCCGAACGCACAGTTCGGCGATGAGAACTTCCTCATCGTCGGTGTCGACAGCCGGTTCGGCGAAAACCTCGAGATGGGCGCCGGAGACACCGACGAGGTGGCCGGGTCGCGGTCGGACACGATAATGCTGGTGAACATTCCGGCCAACCGTGAACGTGTCGTCGCGGTGTCGTTCCCACGGGATCTGGAAATCACTCCGATGTTCTGCAAAGTGTGGAACCCCGAGACCCGCGAGTACGCGCCCATCTACGACGAAGAGACCGGTACCTACGGCCCCGACGAGGCCTACACCGAGTACAAGCTCAATTCGGCATTCGCCGTGGGTGGGCCCAAGTGTCTGGTCAAGGTGATCCAGAAGTTGTCAGGTCTGCACGTGAACCGTTTCATGGCAGTCGATTTCGCCGGATTCTCCAAAATGGTCGACGCGCTGGGCGGGGTGGAGGTGTGCAGCACCGTACCGATCGAGGATTATGAGCTCGGCACGGTACTGCCCGTAGCCGGGCGTCAGATCGTCGACGGCCACACCGCCCTGAACTACGTCCGCGCCCGTTCGGTGACCACCGAGGTCAACGGCGACTACGGCAGGATCAAGCGACAGCAGTTGTTCCTCTCGTCGCTCTTGCGGTCGATGATCTCCAAGGAGACGTTCTTCTCCCTGTCCAAGCTCAACAATGTGGTCGACATGTTCATCGGCGACAGCTACGTCGACAACCTCGACACCAAGGACCTCGTCGATCTAGGCCAGTCCGTTCAGGGTGTTTCGGCGGGTCGCATCACCTTCATCACGGTGCCCACGGTCGGATATGCCGACGAGTACGGCAACGAGGTGCCCCGCACCGACGACATGCGCGCACTGTTCAAAGCGATCATCAACGACGATCCGCTCCCCGAGGAGCGCGACTCCGACAACACGGCACTGGGCGGTGCTTCGGAGTCGATGGCCGATGAGACCACCTCGCTTGCGGGTGATCCGACATCCAACGGCGGCGAAGTCGTCGAATTGGTCGCCACCAGCCCGCGGTCCGTCACGGTGCAGGTGTCGAACTCGACGGCCAAGAACGGACTCGGGGCATCCACGGCAGAAAAGTTGGAGGCCTATGGCTTCGACGTCACCACCCCCGACGACTATCCGGGTGCGCTGTCGCAGACGACCGTGTTCTTCTCGGCGGGCAACGAGGAGGCCGCCGCGACCGTAGCCTCCTCGTTCGTCAATCCGACCATCCAGCGCGTCACCGGGATGGGCGACGCGGTTCAGGTGGTGCTCGGCAGCGACTACACCTCGGTAACCGCTCCCACCCCCAGCGGATCCCTCATCCGGGCTCACCTCATCCGCGGCACCACCAGCACTCCCACTCAGCTGCCCGAGGATCTGACGGTCACCAACGCCGCCGACACCACCTGCGACTGATCGGTGGCAGCGCCGTCTAGGCAAGTGGCATTCACCTTTCGTTCACCGGCCGGCTCATGACGATTTGGGCGGACAGCCCGTAGGCTGACGGTATGCGAACCGCTTACCATGAGCAGTTGAGCGCCCTGAACAGTCAGCTTGGTGATATGTGCGGGTTGGCCGGGGACGCGATGGAGCGCTCCACCCAGGCACTGCTGCAGGCGGATCTGGCGCTTGCCGAGCAGGTCATCACCGACCACGAACAGATCGCGATGATGAGTGTGCGCGCCGAGGAGAGCGCCTTCGTGCTGCTCGCACTGCAGGCCCCGGTGGCCGGCGACCTACGGGCCATCATCGGCTCGATCCAGATCGTCGCCGATGTCGACCGGATGGGAGCTTTGGCCCTGCATGTCGCCAAGATCGCTCGCCGCCGCCATCCCCAGCACGCGCTGCCCGAAGAGGTCAACGGCTACTTCGCCGAGATGGGCCGGGTCGCCGTCGAACTCGGCCAGAGCGCCCAGGAGGTGCTGATCACCCGGGACCCGGAAAAGGCCGCCCGCATCCGCGAAGAAGACGATGCGATGGACGATCTACACCGGCACCTCTTCACGGTGTTGATGGACCGTGAGTGGAAGCACGGCGTCGCCGCGGCCGTCGATGTGACACTGCTTGGCCGCTTCTACGAGCGCTTCGCCGATCATGCCGTCGAGGTGGCTCGCCGGGTCATCTTCCAGGTCACCGGCAGCAGTCCTGAGGACATCGAGCTGCCGCTGTCGCTCTGAACGGCCGTTGAGCACGCCCCGGCAAAGCCGGGCGTGTCCCTAGGGTTCGCGCCAAGCCGTTGCTGCTCGACCTATCCGAACCGGCCGGAGATGTAGTCCTCGGTCGCCTTCTGGCTCGGGTTGGAGAAGATTGTCTCGGTGTTGTCGACCTCGACCAACTTGCCGGGCTTGCCCGTGGCCTCGAGGTTGAAGAAGGCCGTCTGATCGCTCACCCGGGCGGCCTGCTGCATGTTGTGGGTGACGATGACGATGGTGAAGTCCTGCTTGAGTTCGGCGATCAAGTCCTCAATCGCCAACGTGGAGATCGGGTCCAGCGCCGAGCAGGGCTCATCCATCAGCAGCACTGCGGGCTGAACGGCGATTGCTCGGGCGATGCACAGCCGCTGCTGCTGGCCACCCGAGAGCCCACCGCCGGGCTTGTCCAGGCGATCCTTGACCTCATTCCACAAATTGGCACCCTTCAGCGAGCGCTCGGCGACCTCGTCGAGGGTGTCCTTGCCGCGCACGCCCTGAAGCTTCAAACCGGCGACGACGTTGTCCTTGATGGACATCGTGGGGAACGGATTCGGGCGCTGGAAGACCATGCCGATCGTCTTTCGCACGCTGACCGGATCGATGCCCGCGCCATAGATGTCCTCGCCGTCGAGGAGTACCGAGCCATCCACCCGGGCGCCGGGAAGAACCTCATGCATCCGGTTCAGCGTTCGCAGCACCGTCGACTTGCCGCAGCCTGACGGCCCGATGAAGGCTGTGACGCTGCGCGGCAGCACGGACAGGCTCGCGTCCGCGACAGCGTGGAAGGAGCCGTAGTAGATGTTCAGGTCCTTGAGATCCAGTCGCTTGGCCATCAGCCACCCCTCATATTCATGTCGTCAGATCCATGTCGTCACGATCGATTTCGGTTCAGGAACCGGATGACAAATGCCGCCGCGAGGTAGAGGAAGGCGACCAGCAGAATCAGCGTCAGGGCGGCACCCCACACCCGCATCCGGCCGGCTGCCTCCGGGTTGATCAACTCGGTGTAGATCAGCAGCGGCAGCGAGGCCATGTTGCCCTCGAACGCGTCGAAGTTGATCGCCCGGCTGTAGCCGACCAGGATCAGCACCGGAGCGGTCTCGCCCATCACCCTTGCCAGCGCGAGCAGGATTCCACTGATCATTCCGGGCAGTGCGGTGGGAATGACGATGCGCAGGATGGTCTTCCACTGCGGAACCCCGAGTGCGAACGACGCCTCGCGCAGCTCGTCGGGAACGAGTTTGAGCATCTCCTCGGTGTTGCGAACCACCACGGGCAACATCAGCAGCACCAGGGCCAGCGACACGGCGAACGCGCTCTGCTGGAAGCCCATGGTGGCGATCCACAGAGCGAAGATGAACAACGCAGCCACGATCGATGGGACACCGGCGAGGATGTCGACCATGAACGTGGTGACCTTTGCCATCCGCCCGCGCCCGTACTCCACCAGGTACACCGCGGCCATGACGCCCAGCGGAACGGCGATCACCGCGGCGATCGCCGCCTGGATGATGGTGCCGTAGATCGCGTGATAGACGCCGCCGGCGAAATCCTCCGGCAGGACCCCGTAGAGCGAATTCATCCACCATTCCGACGACACGATCGCCGTGAATCCGCGCACCAGCACGGTGTAGAGCACCCAGACCAGGGGCACCAGGGCGATCAGGAAGGCACCGAGGAACAACGCCGTCGCGACGTTGTTCTTGACCTTGCGGCCCGCGCTGATCGGGTGAAACGTCGGCCCCTTGACCGAGGCGTCGAGCGTGCTGGACGTCATCCTCCACTAACCCTTCCGCCGGCTGCCAACCGGGCGAGCGCGTTGACCACGAAGGTCAGGCCAAAGAGCACGAATCCTGCGGCGATGTAGGCGCCGGTCGGCAACGGTGCGCTGAACTCCGCTGCAGCAGAGGCGATTTTGGAAGCGAACGTGTAGCCGCCGTCAAACAGCGACCACTGTCCGGCCTGCGCCGCGGTGCGCAGGATGATCAGCACGGCCACCGTCTCACCGAGGGCACGTCCAAGTCCGAGCATCGAGCCGGCGATCATTCCACTGCGCCCATACGGGAAGACGGTCATTCGGACCACCTCCCACTTGGTCGCTCCCAGGGCCTGGGCCGCCTCGACCTGCCCCTTGGGGGTCAGGCTGAAGACTTCCCTGGTCACCGAGGTGATGATCGGCAGGATCATCACCGCCAACACGATCCCGGCGGTGAAGATGGTGCCGCCGCCGGAGAGCGAGACGTTGCCGTCGGCGAACAGGAAGAACCAGCTGAGGTTGTCGTTGAGGAACCTCGAGATCGGTTCAAGCCAGGGCGCCAGCACGAAGATTCCCCAGAGCCCGAAGACGATGGAGGGCACGGCCGCGAGCAGGTCGACCAGAATGGCGAACGGCCTGGCCAGCTTGCGTGGCGCGTAGTTGGTCAGGAACGCGGCGATACCGACCGCGATGGGCACCGCGATCACCAGCGCGAACACCGAACTCAGCACGGTGACCTGGAACAATTCGGCGATTCCGAACCGAAGATTGTCCGAGTCGGTGGTGTTGAACTCCGTGCTGGTGAAGAAGTTGACGTTGTTCGCCGACAGCGACGGCATGGCGCGGACGAACAGAAACAGCCCCATCAGCGCGATCGCCGCGATGATGACGCCGCCGGAGCCGATCGCGATCGACTTGAAGATCCGGTCTCCCCAGCGGCCGCCGCCGTCCGTCAGTGCCGACTTCTGCGGGGGATTGGCAGGCATCTTCGGAGTATCTCTGTCGCGCGGTGTGCCCGCCAACTGCGGCGAGCCCACTGCGGTCGGCTCGGGTCTCAGTGTCATCGCTTCCTATGCCGAGGCGCTCAGGAGATCGCGTCGACGGCGGTACTCAAACGTTCCTTGAACTTCTCCGGCACCGGGATGTACCCGGCTTCCTCGAGGCCTTCCTGGCCGGCACCCAGCGCGACCGTCAGGAACTTCCTGAGCGCCGGGGCGACATCGCTTTCCGGGTAGTTCGAGCAGACCAACTGGTAGGTGGCCAGCATGATCGGGTACGAGCCCGCCTCGGTAGGCATGTAGAACGACGAGGTGTCCAGCACCAGGTCGTTGCCCACGCCGGAGACCTTGACGCTGTCGATCGCCTTGCCCGCCGATTCGACGGTCAACTCGACCGGGTCCGGCCCCGCCGACGTGACTATCTGGGCCACGGACAGGCCCTGCTTCGTCGCATACGACCATTCGTTGTAGGTGACGGAACCGGCGGTGTTCTTGATCGCCGCCGATGTGCCCTCGTTACCCTTGGCGCCCTCGCCGACACCGCCGGCGAACGACTTGCCCGCACCCTTGCCCCACGTCCCGTCGGATGCGGCTTCCAGGTACCTCTGGAAGTTGTCGGTGGTGCCCGACTCGTCGCTGCGGAAGATGACGTTGATCGGCTCGGCGGGCAGCGACTTGCCTTCGTTCAGCGCCGCGATCTCCGGTGCGTCCCAGGTCGTTACGGCTCCGTTGAAGATCTTGCCCAACGTCGGACCGTCGAGTACCAGCCCGTCCACGCCGTCCAGATTGTAGGTCACCGCGATGGGCCCGAAGACCGTCGGCAGGTTCCACGCATCTGAGCCCCCGCAGCGTTCGCTGGCCTTCGCGTACTCACCTTTCTCTTCGCTCAGCGGGGAGTCGGAGCCACCGAAGTCGGTCTGGCCGCCGGTGAACTCGGAGACACCCGCGCCCGAGCCGCTGGAGGTGTAGTTCACGGTGAAGCCCGGACAAACCTTCTGGTAGGCATTCACGAACCTGGTCATGGCGTTGGCCTGGGCGGACGAACCACTGGCCTTCAGCGACTCCTTGCCTGCACAGTCCTCGGCAGGCGCCGAGTCGGCGCCTCCCGATCCGGCGTTGTTGTCACTGCCGCACGCCGACATCAACAGAGTTCCGGCGGCCAGCAGGCTCACCGCGGCACCAGTTCGTTTGGCCTTCACAAAGCTCCTTAAGCACAGGGGGCAGAACGCGTGTTCTTGGCAGAGCAGACACATCCCTGCTCGGCTGTGAACCTAAGGGCTTCCTGTGAATCAGCGCCCTACACACAGTGAACGGAAGATGAACCGGGAGGGGGCCGGGGGCGACGATTCGGTTGCATTAGTTGACGCCGGCAGGGAACTTCAGCAATTATTGACTCAATGGTGATTGACCAAGATTCCGGCCTTGCCAGGCGGACCGCCGTCTTTGCCGCGCTCGCCGACCCGGCACGACTGGCGATCGTTGACCATCTACTACCGGCCGACGCCTCCCCCTCCGAACTGCGCCAGGTTCTGGACGTGCCGTCCAACCTGCTCTCCCACCACCTCGGGGTGCTCAAGAAGGCAGGGGTGATCAGCCACACCCGCTCCGAGGCCGATGGAAGGCGGACCTATCTCAGGCTCAACCACCATGCCTTCGAAGCGCTGGTTCCTACCGCGGAGCCCCAGGCTCACCGCGTGGTCTTCGTCTGCACGCAGAACTCCGCACGCAGCCAACTCGCGGCCGCGATCTGGAACCATCGCAGCGAGTTGCCCGCCACCTCGGCCGGCACCCACCCCGCCGCCCGCATCCACCCCGGGGCGGTGACCGCTGCCCGCCGTCACAACCTGCACCTGCAACCACACAGCCCGCGCGATCTTCGCGACGTGCTGACACCCGGGGATCTCATCATCGCGGTCTGCGACCAGGCCCATGAGGAACTACCCGCCGACCCGACCCGCCTGCACTGGTCGGTAGCCGACCCCGCCCGCACCGAGCGAGCCGCCGCCTTCGATGCCGCGGTCAGCGACCTCACCGAACGAATCCACCATCTCGTGCCCACCCTGAAGACTGCCTGACGAGGAGAACGGTATGACCGACCGCTTCGCCCCAGAAGCCCATCCACGTCTGCGCTACGACCTGTCCATCGATCAGCGCCTCGCCCTGAAGTCCGCCGCCACCCAGCTGGAAAAGGAGTTCGACGGCATCTTCGGGGTCGAGACCATCGAGCGCTTCCTGCATTCCTCGTACAGCCAGTTCGCCGGACGAGCCAGCATCCCGAACTTCCTCCCACTACTTGCCGAACGCTTCGCCCGGCAACGCCTCGGGGCGTTGGCCCGGGTGGAGGGCAAACACCACGACGGGACGCCGGCCGTGCTGTTTCTGTGCACCCACAACGCAGGCCGTTCACAGATGGCCATGGGCTTCTTCACCCAGCTGGCCGGCGACGCGGCCGTCGCATGGTCGGGTGGCTCCGAACCGGGCAACGAGGTGAATCCGGCAGCGGTGGCGGTGATGGCTGAGCGCGGTATCGACATCTCGCGCGAGTACCCCAAACCCTGGACCGACGAGATCGTTCAGGCTGTCGACGTGGTGATCTCGATGGGCTGCGGCGATGCCTGCCCGGTATTCCCAGGGCGCCGCTATGAGGAGTGGAAGCTCGACGACCCGGCCGGCCAGGGTGTCGGCGACGTCAGGCCGATTCGCGACGACATCGAGCGCCGGGTGCGCGACCTGCTCACCGAGCTCGACATCACGGCCAACGATGTCGCCCCCTTGTTCGATATCGACAACCCCTGAGACCTTGACACCATCTGAAAACCATCGAGGAGACCATCGATGAGCGCCCCGGCCGACACTCACGGCACCGTCGTAACCAAGCTGTCCACGCTGGATCGGTTGCTGCCGTTGTGGATCGGCGTCGCCATGGTCGTAGGACTGCTGCTCGGCCGACTGATTCCGGGCCTGGGCGAGACCTTGAGTGCGGTCGAACTCGACGGGATTTCACTGCCCATCGCCATCGGCCTGCTCGTCATGATGTATCCGGTACTGGCCAAGGTCCGCTACGACCGTCTCGACACCGTCACCGGTGATCGCAGACTTCTGCTGGCCTCGCTGTTCCTGAACTGGATCCTCGGTCCGGCGCTGATGTTCGCGCTGGCGTGGCTGCTACTTCCCGACCTGCCCGAGTACCGCACGGGCCTGATCATCGTCGGCCTCGCCCGATGCATCGCGATGGTGATCATCTGGAACGACCTTGCGTGCGGCGACCGGGAGGCCGCCGCAGTGCTGGTTGCGATCAATTCGGTGTTCCAGGTCGTCATGTTCGCGGCACTGGGTTGGTTCTATCTCTCCGTGCTGCCCGGCTGGCTGGGGTTGGAGCAGACCACCATCGACACCTCGGTGTGGCAGATCGCCAAATCCGTCCTCATCTTCCTCGGCATACCCCTGCTGGCCGGCTATCTGACCCGCCGGTTCGGCGAGAGAGCCAAGGGACGGCAGTGGTACGAGTCGCGCTTCCTCCCCCGAATCGGGCCATGGGCGCTGTACGGCCTGCTGTTCACGATCGTCATCCTCTTCGCGCTGCAGGGCGACCAGATCATTTCCAGACCGTGGGATGTGGCACGCATCGCACTGCCGCTGCTGGCCTACTTCGCCATCATGTGGAGCGGTGGCTTCCTCGTCGGAGCCGCGATCGGTCTGGGCTACGAGCGCACCACCACCCTCGCGTTCACCGCGGCCGGTAACAACTTCGAGTTGGCGATCGCGGTTGCCATCGCCACCTACGGCGCGACATCCGGGCAGGCACTGGCCGGCGTCGTGGGACCATTGATCGAAGTCCCGGTGCTGGTGGCCTTGGTATACGTGTCGCTGGCCCTTCGAGGGCGCTTCGCCGCGCCGCCCCTCACCGAATCACCCGCCCACACCGGGGAAAACGCTCGATGAGCGGTGGAGCGCACGCTCACGATGTCGTGAGCGCGTAGGCGGTGTCGGTGCCGTAGACGCCAAAGCCCAGACTCTCATAGGTGCGGACCGCCGCAGTGTTGTCGGATTCGACGTAGAGCATGACGGTGGGCTCGACCGTGTCGGCCAGTCGCTGCTCCAGCCAGCCCATCCCGACCGCGGTCAGCGCCCGCCCCAACCCGGTCCCCTGGGCTGCCGGATCGACGCCGACGACATAGACCTCACCGACGCCGGGCTTATCGACGTGCACCTTGGTCCAGTGGAAGCCCAACAATCGATCACCGGTCTGATCGAAGGCCAAGAACAGCCCGTCGGGGTCGAACCACGGCTCACCCTTTCGTTCGGCGATTTCGGAGCCGGTCCAGCCGCCCTGCTCGGGATGCCAGCGAAAGGCCGCGTTGTTGACCCGCAGGATTTCGGCATCGTCTCCCGGTCCGGCGTACGTGCGGATCCGCACTCCGTCGGGGACAGCGGCAGCTCCGACACTCCCCCCGCCGGACTTGCCCAGCGGGCGCCGCATCCGCAACAGCCGACGCACCGGGCTGAGCCCGAGTGCGGCCGCGGCCGCCTCCGCCGCGGCCAGCGTGCCGTGCGCCCAGAACCGGCTGCACCCGGCCGTTCGCTGCAACGCGGCTCCGATCATTGCGGTGCCGATGCCCTGCCGGCGGGCGTCCGGCGCCACCACCAACTCGGCCATTTCCGGTGTCAGGTTCAGATAACCGGTGATTTCCCCCGCGGCGCCCTTGGCTACCAGATGCTGCGTGCGGGAATGGTCCAATTCGCGCACGACCTGCTCCCCAACAGGGGGGACACCGTCGAATTCTGTTGCTACGCTGATGATCTCACGCACCGCCCGCTGCTGCGACTCAGCGAGATGCGAGCACCAATCGACCGAGGTCACTTAGAGTGCAGCTGCTCAGCCAGCGAGGCCGGCACACCGCCAGGCACGTCCCCGAGGGCCGCGTCCACAGGCAAGTCGCCGACGTTCCCGTCCCCGAGTACATCCCCGTCGTCCCCCTCTTCGGACTCCTCTGGGAACTCTGTCCCGGGGGCAGACGCGCGGGCCCGCGCCGGCCTGACCGCCTTGTAGCCGACGTTGCGCACGGTGCCGATGAGCGACTCGTACTCGATGCCGAGCTTGGCGCGCAGGCGCCGTACGTGCACGTCAACTGTGCGGGTGCCACCGAAGAAGTCATAGCCCCACACCTCTTGGAGGAGCTGGGCCCGGGTGAACACCCGGCCGGCGTGCTGCGCCAGATACTTCAGCAGCTCGAATTCCTTGTATGTCAGATCCAGCGGGCGCCCGCGCAGTCTCGCGGTGTAGGTGCCTTCGTCGATGACCAGCTCACCCAAGCTGACCGTTCCGAGGTTCTCCTGGTTGGTCGCACCGCCTCGACGCCCCACGAGCAACCGCAGGCGCGCGTCGATCTCAGCGGGGCCGGTGCCGGGCAGGAGTATCTCGTCGAGATCCCACTCGACGTTGACCGCGACCAGGCCGCCTTCGTTGACCACGGCCACCACCGGGACATCCGATCCCGTCGTCCCCAGCAATCGGCACAGGCCGCGGGCGGCGGCCAGGTCGGTGCGCGCGTCGACGATGGCCACATCCGCGGTTCCGGCTTCCAGCAGCGACGACACCTCGGTCGGCGCCGTACGCACGTTGTGAGCCAACAGCGACAACGAGGGCAGGACTGACTCAGGCTGAGGGTCAACCGTCAGTAGCAGTAGATCCAACTGGCCCTCCAGGAGCTGTGAAGATCATTCGCCGGGACACCGCCGCGACAACCCTGTCGCGCAGTGACTTCCCAGATTCATGCCTGACACATGGCCGTTACCCGACCGATGGACTCTAACGATAGCGCGCAACCTGGCCGAAAGCCGCGCCGAACCGACGATCCCCGCGTCGTGAGCGACAATGACGACGTGCGCAAACTCGTGATCGGCGCCCTGGCAACCCTGACCGCGGTGCTGGTCGGCGCCGTGGGTATCGACTTCGGCACGGCCATTTACGCCGAATATCGCCTGGCCAGGAGCGTTCGCAGTGCCGCCAATCTGAACTGGGACCCGTCGGTGGCGATCCTGGGCTTCCCCTTCGCTACGCAAGCGATGCGGCACCATTACGACGAGGTGGAGATCAAGGCGAGTGGCGTGGATCACCCCGTGATCGGCAAGGCTTCGCTGGAAGCGACCATGCATTCGATCGACCTCGGCGAGGGTTCCTGGCTGATTCGGCCGGACGCAACGCTCGCGGTGGGCAAACTGGAGAGCCGGATCATCATCGACTCCACGCACCTGGGCCGATATATGGGGGTCACCGATCTGCTGGTCGAGGCGCCCAGCGAGGAGACCGACGATTCCGCCGGCGAGACCACCGAGTCGGGCATATCCAGTAACCGGGGGCTGGTCTTCACCGGCACTCCGAAGGGGTCCGGCTTCGACGAGAAGGTTAGTATCGCCGTCGATCTGTCCATCGTCGGGCCCGAGGCGACCACACTGGTCATGTCGGCGACCGGGGTGCTGACCGGCCCGGGGACCGCCGACCAGACAGTGCCCGACGATCAACTGCCCGCGGTGCTGGCCGCCTTCTCCACCAGCCTGCCCGGCCAGAAGCTGCCGTTCGGCATCACACCCTCCAGCGAGGGGGCGCGCGGCTCCGATGTCATCATCGAGGGCATCGCCGAGGGAGTGACCATCGAACTCGACGAGTTCAGACTGTCGTGATCCCAACATGGACCGCAGTCATCGCCGCGCTGTTCGCCACCTCCGGCCTGGCGCTGGTGATCGGCAGGCTTCTGGGGTTGCGTGCCCGCCCACCCAGGCCGACGCCGGAGACGCCCGACCTCGATATCAGCCAGCTGGGGCTGTCGCAGCTCGGGCCGACCATCGTGCACTTCAGCGCTGTGGCGTGTGCACCCTGCGCAGCCGTGCGCCGCGTGGTCGAGCAAGTATGCGCGAACCAGCCGGCAGTGGCGCACGTGGAAATCGATATGGACGCCAATCCGGCTGCAACACAGATGCTTTCGGTGCTGTCACTACCCACGACGTTTGTCTTCGACGCCGACGGTAGGCAGCGCTACCGCGCCTCCGGGGTGCCGAGGACCGCTGACCTGCAGTCGGTGCTGGAACCGTTGCTGGATTGATCGGCCTCTCATTGGGTAGGGTGTCGACCGTGTCAGCCCGCCTTGAGCTCTCGCTCACCAAGCGCCGCGCAGTCGACCTGTGCCGCCTTGCGGGTTGTTGCTGTTGTTGTCGCAGCTGCTGAGTAGTCGCGCCCGTTCTGCGCCCGGCACTCTGCCGGCGGTCCTTGTCCCGCCGCGCCAGCCGTTCCGCACGACAATTCCGCAACACAGGAGCACAGCAATGTCGAGCAACATCACCGATACCCCTACCAGCAGCGCGGTCGCAGCGGGGGTCGTGGAAACGCGATTTCTCGCTCTTCAGCACCACAACCGAGAGGATTTCCCATATGGCACGCTCCGACGTCCTGGTCACAACTGACTGGGCCCAGAGCAATCTCGACGCGCCGAAGACTGTGTTCGTCGAGGTCGACGAGGACACCAGCGCCTACGCCACCGGTCACATTCCCGGGGCGATCAAGCTGGACTGGAAGACCGATCTGCAGGATCAGGTCAAGCGCGACTTCGTCGATGCCGGGCAGTTCTCGAAACTGCTGTCCGAGCGCGGCATCGCCAACGACGACACCGTGATCCTCTACGGCGGCAACAACAATTGGTTCGCCGCCTATGCCTATTGGTACTTCAAGTTGTACGGCCACCAGGACGTGAAGTTGATCGACGGTGGGCGCAAGAAGTGGGAACTCGACGCCCGACCGATGTCCACCGACGCGGTCACCCGACCGGGGACGAGCTACGCGGCCAAGGATCCCGACAACAGCATCCGGGCATTCCGCGACGAGGTCATCACCGCGATCGGCACCAGCAACCTGGTCGACGTGCGCTCCCCCGACGAATTCTCCGGCAAGATCTTGGCCCCCGCGCACCTACCGCAGGAGCAGAGTCAGCGTCCGGGCCACATTCCCAGCGCCATCAACGTGCCGTGGAGCAAGGCCGCCAACGAGGACGGCACTTTCAAGTCCGACGAGGACCTGGCCAGGCTCTACGCCGAGGCCGGCTTGGACGGCGATAAGGAGACCATCGCCTACTGCCGCATCGGTGAGCGCTCATCGCACACCTGGTTCGTGCTGCAGGAGCTGCTGGGACACCCGAATGTCAAGAACTATGACGGCAGTTGGACCGAATACGGCTCCCTGGTGGGCGCCCCTATCGAGTTGGGAAATTGATATGTGCACTGCACCCAAGCAAGGGCTGACGTTGCCCGCGAACGTCGACCTCGAGAAGGAGACGGTGATCACCGGCCGCGTCGTCGACGGCTCGGGTCAAGCTGTGGGGGGCGCATTCGTGCGTCTGCTGGACGGCTCGAACGAGTTCACCGCCGAGGTCGTCGCCTCGGCGACCGGCGACTTCCGGTTCTTCGCCGCACCCGGCACGTGGACGCTGCGCGCGTTGTCCCCGGCAGGCAACGGCGACGCCGGCGTCTCGCCGACCGGCGCGGGCATCCACGAGGTCGACGTCAAGGTCGACTGAGTCAGCTGACGGCTTGGAGTCTTCACGGCTAGACTCAAATCCGTGGTCCTGTTCTTCGAGATAATGCTCGTCGCGGCCGTCGTGGTCATCACGTGGTTCGCGTTGTATGCGCTGTACCGTCTCGTCACCGACGAGTCGTGACGTCCGGCGGGCAAGGGGTACCTCCCGCCGGCGGGGGAGAGCACAGCGGCCCGGGTGGAACTAGCGACGACCCGGAACGCAGCGACTCCGAGCTCAGATCCGGCGATGCGGCGGTCGCCGCAGCAGCCGAGCGAGCCCGAGAAACCGCTGCGCGCAACATTCCGGTGTTCGGCGACCTTCCGATCCCCGCCGACACGGCCAACCTTCGCGACGGCGCGAACCTCGATGACGCCCTGCTGGCACTGCTGCCGCTGGTAGGCGTCTGGCGGGGTACGGGTGAGGGCCGTGGCCCCCACGGCGACTACCGGTTCGGCCAGCAGATCATCGTGTCCCATGACGGCGGCGCCTACCTCAACTGGGAAGCGCGTTCCTGGCGGTTGAACGACGACGATGAGTCCAGCGGCGCGGATCTGCGCGAAACCGGATTCTGGCGTTTCGTCGAGGACCCAACCGACCCCGGCGAGTCCCAAGCCATCGAGTTGCTGCTGGCGCACTCGGCCGGGTATGTCGAACTGTTCTACGGCCGGCCGCTCACCCAGTCATCCTGGGAGTTGGTCACCGATGCGCTCGCCCGCAGCAAGTCGGGCCTGCTCGTCGGGGGCGCCAAGCGGCTCTACGGCATCGTCGAGAGCGGCGACCTCGCCTATGTGGAGGAGCGTGTCGACGCCGACGGCGGACTGGTGCCCCATCTGTCCGCCCGCCTGTCGAGGTTCGTCGGCTAGTGCGCAGGTGGGCGATAGCGGCGGCGCTGGCCGCGGCGGGCGGCGCAGTGGCGTGTTCGGCACCAGCTGAGGAGTCCCCCGCGCCGTCGGCGCCATCGGCGTCGGTGTCGGTGTCGGCCACCGAGGCGCCCAGCGTCGGTCACGGCTCCCTCGCACTCTGCTTGAGCCGCCATGGGATGCCCGCGCCGGCGGGACCGATGGCCGACGCTCCTCCCGGTGTCGACCCCGCGGACTGGGAGAAGGCCATGGCGGAGTGTTCGTCACTGGCGCCCGGACCGGCCGGATAACCCAGACTCGCGGCTGTGCGGAGCCAGGTCTTTCCCTAGACATGGAACGGCCCCCGAGCCTTGGTATCCGGTCGGACAAGACCGAAGGGCTCGGGGGCCGGGTGACTGCGGGGATTTCGCCAGCGCGCACAGGTGCGTCAACGTACCCCGGCGCTGCTAGCTCGCAGCCACCTCACATGTCCATAAGTCAATCAAGTTCTCGGACCACCTCCCTTCTTGTGTACCCGCGAACTTACCCGCGCTTCGATAGCGCCACAAGAGATTTAAGCCGTTGCGAGTGAGTGATCTTTAGTGGTCACGCGACTCGCACCCCATCTCGGGG
>NZ_JBMYXC010000055.1:0-20979 GCF_049608025.1 Mycobacterium sp.
TCGCTGAGCGACGACAAACACGCCGAAATCACTGGCGATGGAACCGATCGGGGCCCAACGACGTCCGCTCATACATGCTCGACGCATATCTGCGACGCCACGATGGCGTCATCACCCTGGCACAAGCCCGCGTCGCCGGCCTCAGCCACGCCGCTGTCCAGCGTCGCCTCCGGTCAGGTCACTGGGTACGGTGCGCCCGCGGCGTGTACTTCGCCGACGACCGGCCGTTCACCGACGCTGCGCGCGTACGGGCGGCGGTCTGGAGCTACGGGCCGCAGGCCGTCGGCAGCGGCCTGACAGCAGCGTGGTGGCATGGGCTCACGAAATTTGCCCCCGATGTCATCGAAATGACCGTGCCTCGAAACAGCAATGGTCGAAAACGCGACGGCTGCCGACCCCGGCGTCGGGATCTCCGCCGTTCAGACATCACGGAACTCAACGGAGTCCGGATGACCAATCTGCCGCTGACCGTCGTGGAGGCTGCTGCCAGGACCGGTGGCGGCGCCAAGCTGATGGATCGGGCGCTGCAGACCCGGATCGACCTACCGCCCCTTTGGCAGGCACACCTCCGCCACAAGGGCAGGTACGGATCCCCGCGCGCCAGGAGGCTTCTCCAAGCAGCCGACAACGGTGCCCGATCTGAGGCCGAACGGGTGCTGCACAAACTGTTGGGCGATGCGGGCATCACCGGATGGAGGGCGAACTACCGTGTCGGCGGCTACCGGGTTGACGTGGGATTCCCTCGAGAAAAGGTGGCCATCGAGGTCGACGGCTTCGCGTTCCACAGCGGCGCGGAGGAGTTCCAGGTCGACCGCACGCGACAAAAAAGAATCGTGCTCTTGCAGTGGCAGGTGCTGAGATTCACCTGGCTGGACCTTGTGGAGTACCCGGAGCGGGTGATCGCCGTCATCCGGTCGGCGATTTCGGCGTGAATCTCGTCGCTCAGCGACGACGATCACGCCGAATTCGCCCGAGAGCGGCATCCCACAGCAGGCCGGTGGTGGCGGCGAGTGCAGCGGGCTTCATCATCTCCTTGGCCATCATCGCGGTCGCAGTCGCCTTGGTACTTGGGGTCGCCTTCGACATGTGCCCGGAATCGAACGGCGGCTGCGGGTCGTACTCAATGGATAGCTGGATGGCCTTGGCTCTGGCCTCGCCGCCGATTCTGCCGGCCAGCCAAAGCCCCAGATCGATACCCGCCGAAACCCCGGCACAGGTGACGGTCTTGTCGTCGGCGAGCACGATCCGCTCGTCGTCGACGGGCACCGCGCCGAACGTCCGCAACAGCTGCACTGCAGCCCAATGCGAAGTCGCGCGCTTGCCCTCGAGCAGCCCCGCCGCGGCCAGAATCACCGAACCCGAGCACACCGAGGCCGTCCACGTCGACGTCTGATGTGCGCTACGCACCCAGTCGAGCACTTTCTCGTCTCGGGCGTGCGCCATCGTGCTGAACCCGCCCGGAACAAGAACGATGTCGGGCGCAGGTGTTTCGTCGAACGAATGCGTGGCACCGACGAGCAGCACCGCGGAGTCCGCCGCGATCGGCCCCGGCTCGTGCCACACCAACCGAACCTCAGTGTCGGGCAGCCATCGCAGGCTCTCGTAGGGACCAATGAAGTCCAGCGCGGTGTAGCCCGGGTACAGCACTATCGCTACCTGCATGGTTGATCTCCTTCGGTCAGAGCGCCGCGCGCGGTCGGTCGAAGCGCCGTGCGCGCCAAACCCAGTGTTGGCCAGCGAGGCGACGGCGTCCAGACCACGAGTCGCACCGGTGAAGACACATCACGACAAGAGCGGGTGGCACTCGCGCACACGCTCGATCCACCACTGCCTGCGCGCAGCCGGGGCCGCCAGCGTGGCAATGCGCGCCGGGTCGGGTCTCACCATCGCCACCGGCAGGTACCCGTCGACCGGCGTCACCGGCTCGGCGACATCCTCGACGAACAGCCCTCCGGTGCCCAGACCGCAGGCGTAGGGCAGGCCGGGCAGGCTGGCCGCGGCGATCAGTCCGGCACCGATGCCCACCGCCGAGTCCAGTGCACTGGAGACCACGATCGGGATGTCGATCTGCCCGGCGATGCCCAGCATCGCGCGCACTCCGCCCAGCGGCGCAACCTTGAGCACCGCGATGTCGGCGGCCCGCGAGCGCACCACCAGCAGCGGGTCGTCAGCCTTGCGAATACTCTCGTCGGCCGCGACGGGCACACCGACGCGGCGGCGGACTTCAGCGAGTTCGGGCACGGTCGCACAGGGTTGCTCGAGGTACTCCAGCGGGCCGTCGGCTGTGAGCTCCCCGGCCGCAGTGACGGCATCCGAGACGTTCCAGCCCCCGTTGGCATCGACCCGCACAGCCGGCACCAGCGCGCGAGCAGCGTTGACGCGCGCGACATCATCGGCCAGCGACTGTCCGCGTTCGGCGACCTTCACCTTCGCGGTGCGGACGCCGGGAAACCGGGCCAGCACCTCGGAGACCTGCGCCGCCGCGATCGCGGGCACCGTCGCGTTGATCGGGATCCGGTCACGCAGCACCTTCGGCCGAGGCCGGTAGGCGGCCTCGATGCCCGCGGCCAACCAGCGCGCCGCCTCGATGGGTCCGTACTCGAGGAAAGCGCCGAACTCGCCCCAGCCCGCCGGACCGTCGATCAGCGCGACCTCCCGAGTGGTGATACCTCGGAAGGGCACCCGCATCGGCAGAGCCACGACATGCAGTCGATCCAGGATGTCGGACAACTCCACCCGCGGTGCCGCGAAAGTCACCCGGCACTCTTCAGCAGCGCCTCAGCGGTACGCCGCCCGCTGACCAGCGCACCCTGGATCGAGGCGGTGTCACGATGGTCACCGCACACCCACAGGCCGTCGCCGACATGTACCGGACGGCGCACCGAGAGCGGCGGCGGTTGGGCCGGCAACGCAGCCGTGATCACGTGACGAGTCACCAGGGACCAGCGCGAACCGTCAGCCCCGAGAATCTCGGCGGCGTGCCGCCGCATCACCGACTCGTCGGGCGGACTGCCATCGGGCCCCTGTAGTGCCGACGCGGCGATCAGGTGCCGCCCCGGCGGGGCGTACGTGGGCGCGGCCGCGCTGATCACGGCGGCGTTGAGCACCGGTCCCGTCACGTCGGCGCGGCCGTCGACCCACAACATCGGTGGACCGGCCGGCGCATCCTCGGTGGCCCACCAGTCGGTGACCACGCCACGCATAGGCGGCGACGGCAGCCCTGCCAGACCCGTCGCGGTGACCGGATCGGCGGCAATCACCACCTGTGCTGCGCGCACCTCGCCCGCACCGTCAGCCACCAACCAGCCCTTGCCTTCGCGTTTGATCTCGACCGCTCTGCGCTGCAGGCTGATTCGGTCCGTGATCGGAGCTGCCAGTTGGCGCGGAAGAGCCTGCATCCCGTCGGCGGGCAGCGCTGGCACGCCGAGCACGAACATTCGCAGCAGTAACAACACGAACGCGTTGGAACTCACGCCGGTGCCCTCGAGGAGCACGCCTGAGAGGAAACGGTCTATCACCCGCCGCAACTCACCGTGAACCCCCGCCTCATCCAGGGCGCTACGAAACGAGGTGTCATCGCCGGTGGTCGACTTCAACGCACGGGGCCGCAGCGCGGGAGCCGCCCAGCGCGCCGCGGCTACGAGATTGCCCAGACCGAGTCCGCCGCGGGTCAGCATCGCCGGCACTTTCGCAGGAGCCCGCAATGGGTGGACCCAGATCGTTGATCCCGCGGTGCGGCGCACCGCCACACCCGGCCCGAACCCTCGCAGCTTCAAAGCTGCCACGTCCACGGCGCGCGGCAATTCCGGATAGGCCGGGTTGAGCACCTGAAAGCCCCGGTCGCAGCGGAATCCGTCGATGAGGTCGGTGCGGACTCGGCCCCCGATATCGTCGGAGGCCTCCCACACGCGAACGTCACGGCCGGCGTCGGCGAGAATGCCGGCGCAGCGCAGGCCGGCCAGTCCCGCGCCGATCACCAGCACATCGGTGTCGTCACCACTCATTGCAGCTCATGGTCTCTCGTCGTCTACGCGTCACAGAGGAGCCAGGGTCGAAAGGCCCGCTCCGTCGAGCCTATGTCGCCCCGGCGGCCGACGGTCACGAGCGACCCGTCATCGGAGGTGACGACCCGGTGACATCGGCGGGATCGCGGCGCCGGAAAAGAATCCGGGGAGGCCGCCACCGAGCCCGATCCGAGCCCGATCCGAGCCCGATCCGAGCCCGATCCGAGCCCGATCCGAACGCACCGCCACGCACCCCCATCCGAGCGCGTCCCCATCCGAACGCGCCGCAGCGACGAATCAGAATTGTGGCGAAGGTTAGGCACGGTTCGCCGCGGGTAGCCCGATGGCAGAGATAGGGAGTTTCGGTGAATCGCATCGTCAAGTTCGCAGGTCAGGTCGCCGATTCGGCGCTGTCGGTGGTAGGCATCCGCAGCGTCGAGGAACCCCACCACATCGGGCGATACTTGACCGAGAACGTGGAGATTCGCCAGTACGGCCCGCGCATTGCCGCCGAGACGACCGTCGGCGGCGACAAACAACGCGCACTGAACACCGGTTTTCGCCGCTTGGCCGGCTACATTTTCGGCGCCAACCATCGCGAGGCGCAGATCGCGATGACTGCGCCGGTTGTCCAGCAACCGTCCCGCGGCGAGGACATCGCGATGACAGCTCCCGTCTCGCAGACCGGCAGCTCCGAGGCGGGCTGGACCATGCGGTTCTACATGCCGTCCAAGTGGTCGATGGAAACGCTGCCCGCCCCCGACAACGACGACGTCCGGTTGATCCGGGTACCCGCCCAGACGGTGGCGGTGCTGCGGTTCAGTGGCGACCGCGGTCCGCGGGCCATCGCAGATTGCACCGATCGGCTGATGAAGACGCTGCGCGACCACGACATCGAACCGACCGGTGAGGCTGTCGGCTGGTTCTACGATCCGCCGTGGACCCTGCCGTTTCGCCGGCGCAACGAGGTCGCCGTCGTGATCTGAGCCCGAGATCGCGGCCCCTAAATCGTGGCCCGGTCTCGACCTTCCCAATGCGGTTTGCGCAATTCCTTCTTCATGATTTTTCCGGTGGGATTGCGCGGCAACTCGTCGGTGATGTCGACGGACTTCGGGCACTTATAGGCAGCAAGACGTTCGCGGGCGAACGCGATCAGGTCGGCCTCGCCGGCCTCGCCCTCGACCACCACAACAGCCTTGACGACCTCGCCCCACTTCTCATCGGGCACGCCGAAGACCGCCACCTCCACCACCGCGTCGTGCTCGGCGAGGACCCGCTCCACTTCGATGGAGTAGATGTTCTCTCCACCGGAGATGATCATGTCCTTCAGGCGATCCTCCACGAAGATGTAGCCCGCCTCGTCGACCCGTCCAACATCACCGGTGCGAAACCAGCCGTCCTCGGTGATGCACTCGGCGGTCGCCTCGGGCTTGTTGTGGTAGCCCTTCATCAATTGCGGCGACCGGAACCACAATTCACCCTGCTCGCCGGCGGGGACGTCTTTGAGCGTGTCGGGTTCCACCACGCGCACCTCGGCGTTGGGTACCAGCGTGCCCGCACTCGTCAGGCGCTCCGGGTGATCCTCGGCCCGGTGCGCCTCGGGCATCAGGTGGCTGATCACCCCACACAGCTCGGTCAGCCCGTAGGCCTGGATGAAGTCGGTGTTCGGCCAAGCCTTCAGCGCCGCGCGCAGCAGCGGCAGCGGCATCGGCGAGGCACCGTACCCGTACGTCTTCAGCCCACTGAACAGCTTCACTGCGTCCTCGCCGGACTCCAGCACCTTGGCCAGCACGGCGGGCACCAGGAAGGTCCGATTGGCACCCTTGAGGATCGCCCCGGCCAGCGCTGCCCCATCGACATCGCGCGTCATCACGCTCGGAACACCGTCGTGGATGCCGAACTGCGCGTATGAGGAGCCGCCGACATGGAACAACGGCATCGACACCATGTTCTTGTCGCCCTCATCGAATTCGAAACCCTCGTGGGCGTTGACGGTGTGGGCGATCAAATTGGTCTGCGTCAGCTCGACGCCTTTCGGCCGTCCCGTCGTGCCCGAGGAGTACATGATGATGGCGACGTCACCTGGGTCGACGTCCTCGCTCCGCCCGGTCGGCGTCGCCGCCGCCAGCAACGCCTCGTACTCGTCGTCCCCCTCGGGCGTAACAGAGATGACATGCTCGAGGTGGACGAGTTCGTCGCGGATCTTGTCGATCGCGGGCTGGAATTCCTTTCCGACGATCAGCACCTTGGCGCCCGAGTCGTTGAGAACGTAGTCGAGTTCGTCGGCGGCCAGCCGGAAGTTGATGATCGCGGTCGCGGCGCCGAGCGACGCAGCGGCGAAGGTCATCTCGATGCAGGCCGGGTGATTCTTGTCGAGGAACGCCACGACGTCGCCGCGCCGCACACCCCGCTCGGTGAGCACACCCGCCAGCCGACGGACCCGTTCGTTCCACTGCGCCCAGTTCCAGGACCGCTCAAGGTAGTCCACGGCTTCGGCATCCGGCGTGCAGCGCGCCCAGTGCGCGATGCGCTCATCGAGAAATCGGGGTTCGGGCAGATCGGCCATGGCCAAAAGCGTGCCACGCCGCCGGTCGCTGCTGTCCGATTTCGAGCAATCCTGCAAGTGCGATTCGTCTCCAGGCGCTCCGAAAAAGCATTCCAGCAGCACGCCCCGGAGAGCAGACCTGCCCCAATGCATTTTCGGCGGCGTCCGCCGGCAGTTTCGCCGGGACCGCCATGACCCGAACTGGAACACGTTCTAGTCTGGAGCCCATGAGCGACTTGCTACGGCATCCCCTGCACTCCGGCCACCTCACCGTCGGCGCTCTGAAGCGCCACAAAGACCGGCCGGTGCTGTTCCTCGGCGAAACCACCATGACCGGCGGTGAGCTCGCCGATCGGATCAGCCAGTACATTCAGGCCTTCGAAGCGCTGGGGGCCGGGACGGGCGCGGCGGTCGGGCTCCTTTCTCTGAACCGACCGGAAGTGCTGATGATCATCGGTGCGGGCCAGACACAGGGTTTCCGGCGTACAGCGCTACACCCGCTCGGCTCACTGGACGATCACGCCTATGTGCTGTCCGACGCCGGGGTGAGCACACTCATCATCGACCCGAATCCGATGTTCGTCGAGCGCGCGCTGGGTCTGATGCAGAAGGTGGAATCACTCAGCCAGATCCTGACGATCGGCCCGGTGCCCGCCGAGCTCAGCGACGCCGGCGTCGCAGCGGTGGACCTCAGCGCCGAGGCGGCGAAGTACCCGTCCATGCCGCTGGTCGCAGCCGACCTGCCGCCCGATCACATCGGTGGGCTGACCTACACCGGCGGCACCACGGGCAAGCCGAAGGGGGTTATCGGAACCACGCAGTCCATCACAACGATGACCACAGTGCAGTTGGCCGAGTGGGAGTGGCCGCAGAATCCGCGCTTCCTGATGTGTACGCCGCTCTCGCACGCGGGTGCGGCGTTCTTCACCCCGGTGATCGTCAAGGGTGGCGAGTTGATCGTGCTGCGGAAGTTCGACCCGGCCGAGGTGCTACGAGTCATCGAGGAGCAGCGAATCACCGCGACGATGCTGGTGCCCTCGATGATGTACGCGCTGATGGATCACCCCGATTCGCACACCCGCGACCTGTCTTCGCTGGAGACGGTGTACTACGGGGCTTCGGCGATGAATCCGGTGCGGCTGGCCGAGGCGATCCGTCGGTTCGGCCCGATCTTCGCGCAGTACTACGGGCAGTCCGAGGCGCCGATGGTGATCACCTACCTGTCCAAGGCTGAGCACGACGAGAAGCGTCTGACCTCGTGCGGACGCCCGACGCTGTTCGCACGCACCGCGCTGCTGGGCGAGGACGGAACGCCGGTGCCGCAGGGCGAAGTCGGCGAAATCTGCGTATCCGGTCCGCTGTTGTCGGGCGGATACTGGAACCTGCCGGAGGAGACGTCGAAAACATTTCACGACGGATGGATGCACACCGGTGATCTGGCGCGCGAGGACTCCGACGGGTTCTGGTACATCGTCGATCGCACCAAGGACATGATCGTCACCGGCGGTTTCAACGTCTTTCCGCGCGAGGTGGAAGACGTTGTGGCCGAGCATCCTTCGATCGCTCAGGTGTGTGTGATCGGCACCCCCGACGAGAAGTGGGGCGAAGCGGTGACGGCCGTGGTGGTGCTGCGGCCCGAGATACCGTCCGACACCGCCGCCGTTGCCGCCATGACCGCCGAAATCCAAGCGTCGGTGAAGGAACTCAAAGGTTCGGTGCAGTCACCCAAACAGGTGATCGTGGTGGACTCGCTGCCGGTGACCGCCCTGGGTAAGCCGGACAAGAAGGCGGTACGGGCCCTGTTCTGGAAGGGCGCCGAGCGGACCGTCGGGTGAGGAGGTGCTCGCCATCGCGGTTCGAGGCGCTGGCCGGGCGACTGGCCGGGCGCCGGCCGGTCTTTGGCTTCGATAACGTTAGCCTTCGTGAGCAATCCGTTCGATGCCAGCCTGTGGGAGCCGGTGGTCGGCTTCGAGGGCCTGACCGACATCACCTACCACCGACACGTCGCCGACGGCATCCGCAAGCCGACGGTGCGGGTGGCGTTCGACCGACCCGAAGTGCGCAATGCCTTCCGTCCGCACACCGTCGACGAGTTGTACCGCGTCCTAGACCACGCCCGGATGTCCTCCGACGTCGGCGTCGTGTTGCTGACCGGCAACGGACCCTCACCCAAAGACGGCGGGTGGGCGTTCTGCTCGGGCGGCGACCAACGCATCCGCGGCCGCAGCGGATACCAGTACGCCTCGGGTGAGACGGCCGAGACCCTGGATCCAGCTCAGTCGGGCCGACTGCACATCCTCGAGGTGCAGCGACTGATCCGGTTCATGCCCAAGCCCGTCATCTGCGTGGTAAACGGGTGGGCCGCCGGCGGCGGGCACTCGTTGCACGTGGTGTGCGACCTGACGTTGGCCAGCCGGGAGCACGCCCGGTTCAAGCAGACCGATGCCGATGTCGGCAGCTTCGACGGCGGCTACGGCAGCGCCTACCTGGCGCGTCAGGCCGGGCAGAAGTTCGCCCGGGAGATCTTCTTCCTGGGTCGCACCTACACCGCCGAGCAGATGCAGGCGATGGGCGCGGTCAACGAAGTCGCCGAGCACGCCGAACTGGAGAATGTTGCGCTGCAGTGGGCCGAGGAGATCAACGGCAAGTCGCCGCAGGCGATCCGGATGCTGAAGTACGCCTTCAACCTGCCCGACGACGGCCTGATGGGACAGCAACTGTTCGCCGGAGAGGCGACGCGGCTGGCCTACATGACCGACGAGGCAGTCGAGGGCCGTGATGCGTTCCTGGAGAAGCGCGACCCGGACTGGACGCCGTTCCCACGCTACTTCTGAGGCTTCTGACGCGTTTTCGGTGCACTTCGTCACGGTGAGGGTGACCAACTGCACCCAAATCACAGCGGTCGGGCGAAATAGACTCGCTATCCATGACGAGCAGGAAGCCCTTGCAGCAACTATCCGCCCGGGTCGTACTGGCCAGCATGCGACCACCTCTCATCCCCCGGCTGCTGCAGTCCCGGCGCACCCAGGCCAGCGTCGAACTCAAGGGCAAACGCATCCTGCTGACCGGCGCCTCCTCGGGCATCGGGGAGGCCGCCGCCGAGAAGCTGGCCGCCAGCGGCGCCACCGTGGTGGTGGTCGCCCGCCGCAAAGACCTTCTCGACGCCCTTGTCGCGCGCATCGCCGAAGCCGATGGCCCAGGCAGCCCTCCAGCCCGCGCCCACGCATGTGACCTGTCCGATCTCGACGCGGTCGACGACCTCGTCGCGAAGGTCGAGGCCGAGTTCGGCGGCATCGACATCCTGGTGAACAACGCGGGCCGCTCCATCCGTCGGCCGCTGGCAGAGTCGCTGGAACGCTGGCACGACGTCGAGCGCACGATGGTTCTCAACTACTACTCACCGTTGCGGCTGATCCGGGGGCTGGCCCCGGGAATGATCGAGCGTGGCGACGGCCATGTCATCAACGTATCCACCTGGGGTGTCAAGACCGAGTCTCCGCCGCTGTTCGGCGTATACAACGCGTCGAAGGCGGCGCTGTCGTCGGTCAGCCGCATCCTCGAGACCGAGTGGAGCGACAAGGGCGTTCACTCGACGACCCTGTACTACCCGTTGGTGAAAACTCCGATGATCGCCCCGACCCGCGCCTACGACGGTCTGCCCGGGCTGTCCGCGGAGGAGGCTGCGGGTTGGATCGTCACCGCCGCCCGCCATCGGCCGGTGAGCATCGCGCCGCGGATCGCCATGACCGCCCACGCGATCAACAGCATCGCCCCCGCGGCGGTCGACGTGCTCATGAAGCGTCAGCGGATGCAGCCCAAAGAAGGATGACGGCCCGCGACGGCGGCGAGAGCGTGTTCCCGATCGAGACCGGGAACGTCCTGCTCGACCATCCCGGCGTGATAGACACAGAACCATGGAGATCCTGGCCAGCCGCGTGCTGTTCCGGCCGGCCGACTACCGACGGTCGGTGGCCTTCTACCAGGACGGGATCGGCCTGGCGATCGCGCGGGAATACCCAGGCGGAACCGTTTTCTATGCCGGCCAGTCACTGATCGAGTTGGCCGGACACGGCGCCCCGGAGCACACCATCCCAGCGTTTTGCGGCGCACTATGGCTTCAGGTCC
Source organism: Mycobacterium sp. (assembly GCF_049608025.1). Lineage (GTDB taxonomy): Bacteria > Actinomycetota > Actinomycetes > Mycobacteriales > Mycobacteriaceae > Mycobacterium. The sequence goes on from NZ_JBMYXC010000055.1 coordinate 10,675, forward strand.
GGGACCTGCAGGCCACCCAGGCAGAGCTACGACTGCGCGGAGTCGAGATCGCCCGCGAGGCCCGTCGAGAACCCTGGGGGCTGCACGAGATGCACGTCGTCGACCCCGACGGCGTAACCCTGATCTTCGTGCAGGTGCCCGAGGACCACCCACTGCGCCGCGATACCCGCGACTGAGTTCAGCGCACGAACACCGCTACTCACCAACCGGTGAACGGGTATTCGCGCTCACGCACCGCCGCCGATCCGCTGCGGTCGGCCCGTCGAGAAGGAGAGGTCAACCAATGGCCATTCTCCGTCCCGCCGCCATCCAGTCAGGGCCCGCAGCGTTGTCGGCGTTGACCGCCATTCACGACATCCTCGACGGCCGCACCACCGTGCTGCCGGTGCCCGCCGATGACCCCGAGCAAACCTCAATGCTGACAACGGCATTGCGCGCCGGCGCAGAGATCGACGACGACATAGCCGTGGTGCTGTCGACCTCGGGGACTACCGGTCCTCCCAAGGGTGCCTTGCTGACCGCGCGGGCGCTGGTGGCCAGTGCCGAGGCAACTCATCGCCGGCTCGGCGGTCAGGGCCGCTGGCTACTCGCCTTGCCCGCCCATCACGTGGCCGGTTTTCAGGTACTGGTCCGCAGCGTCGTCGCAGGCCACGATCCCGTCGCGGTGCCATCCAGCGTCGACGCGGCCGACCTGGTCGCCGCGGTCGCCGCTTTGGGTTCCGGCCGACGGTACGCATCCCTGGTGGCGGCCCAATTGGACAAGGCGCTGGGGCACCGGCCCGCCACCCGGGCGCTGGCCGAGCTGGACGCCGTCCTTGTCGGCGGTGGCCCGATGCCGACCCGAATCGCGCAAAAGGCTGCCGCCGAGGGAATTTCAGTCGTCAGGACATACGGAATGAGCGAGACGGCGGGGGGCTGCGTATACGACGGCCGAGCCCTGGAGGGTGTCGATGTGCGCGCCGACCCCAACGGCAGGATCTCCCTCGGTGGGCCGACCGTCGCCTCCGGCTATCGCAACGCCGTGACGCCCGACCCATTCGCCGAACCCGGCTGGTTCCGCACCGACGACGTCGGCAGGATCGACGATTCAGGATTCCTCACGGTCCTGGGTCGCCTGGACGACGCGATCAGCACCGGCGGGCTCACCGTGTTGCCCCAACTGGTCGAGGCCGCGGTGGCAACCCATCCCGCTGTCGCCGAGTGCGCGGTGTTCGGCACCGACGACGAGCGACTCGGCCAGCAGGTGGTTGTCGCCGTAGTCGTCGAGCCCGGCTCGACGGTCACGTTGCCCGAGCTGCGCGCTCACGTCACCGGCTCACTGCCCTCGACCGCGGCGCCACGGCGGCTGCACATCGTCGACACGCTTCCGAGGCGAGGTATCGGAAAGGTGGATCGCAGCGAGCTCGCGCGGGTGTTCGGCTCAGCACAGCGGTAGCACTCTCCGAGCGCGCGGGCACAGCCGCCATGGGCGCACAACCGAGAAGTGACACCCATTCGGTCGCCGGTACCGTAGCGGCCACCAGCGCGCGCAAATGTACGCATTGATCCGGCGCGTCGCGTGCCAACACGCGCGCTGGCGGAGAGTAGGGCCCCGGGAAGGACGCGGAGAGAGGGCCGCGGGAAGGACAGTGGATGCCCATCGGTCGCAAGGAGGCCGTCGCGGTCGGCGCCGCGGTGATTCTCGTCGTCGCAGCGTTCGTCATCCCGCACCTCGACCTGAGCGTCACCCCGCTGATCAACGCCAGCCCTGAACGCTTCCGCACCTTCGCCGGCACCGCGCCGATCTTCGGCTGGTGGAACGCTCACGTCGGCCCGGGCACCGTCCCCGCGATCATGATCGCCGTTGCAGCAGTGCTCTGGGGGCCGGCGCTCGCGCAGCGCGCGGGCTGGCGCTGGCTACCGTGGGCATCGTGGGCGGTGTCCTGCGCGTGGGCATTCAGCCTGGCCATGGTCGACGGCTGGCAGCGCGGGTTCGCGGGCAGGCTGACCGCGCGCCACGAGTACCTGCGCCAGGTCCCGAGCGTCACCGACATCCCCGAGGCACTACGCACGTTCTCCAGCAGAATTCTTGACTTCCAGCCCGATTCCTGGATAACCCATGTGTCTGGGCACCCGCCGGGCGCCCTTCTGACGTTCGTCTGGCTGGACCGCATCGGGTTGAGCGGCGGAGCATGGGCAGGCCTGCTGTGCCTGCTGGCCGGTTCCAGCATCGCGGCCGCGATCGTCGTCGCGGTGCGCGCACTGGCAGACGAGGACACCGCCCGACTGGCGGCACCATTCGCAGCGGTGGCACCCACCGCCATCTGGATCGCGGTGTCCGCCGACGGCTACTTCGCCGGAGTCGCAGCCTGGGGCATCGCGCTGCTGGCCCTGGCGGTCACCGGAAACGCACGGCAGCCGATGCTGGCCGCCGTCGGCTCCGGACTCCTGCTGGGCTGGGGCATCTTCCTCAACTACGGGCTGGCGCTGATGGCCCTGCCCGCGCTCGCGGTGCTACTCAGCGCACCTGGCTGGCGCACCGCGCTGGCCGCCCTCGTACCCGCGCTGCTGGCCGCGCTGGGGGTGGCAATCGTCTTCCTCGCGGCTGGATTCTGGTGGTTCGACGGATACCTGCTGGTGCAGGAGCGCTATTGGCAGGGCATCGCCAACGACCGTCCGTTCCAGTACTGGGGCTGGGCCAATCTCGCCTCAACGGTGTGCGCCATCGGGCTGGGCAGCGTGGCCGGAGTCGCCCGAGCCTTCGATCTCGCGGCGATCCGGCGTCGCTCCGGGCTGCACCTGCTGGTGCTGGGGGCGCTGCTGGCAATCCTGTTCGCTGACCTGTCCCGGCTGAGCAAGGCCGAGACCGAGCGCATCTGGCTGCCGTTCACAGTCTGGCTCGTCGCGGCTGCCGCGCTGCTTCCTCGCCAGTCACACCGATGGTGGCTGGCTCTCAACGTGACCGGGGCCCTGGCGATCAACCACCTGATCTTGACGAACTGGTAGCCGCGGTCCCCGCAGTGCGGTCATCACCTCGCAGCGAGGCTGGCGACGACCCGTTTGCCGATGCGATGCACGCCCGACACCGCCAGGCCGACATCGGCGGCCAGCGAAGGAACGGAGTCGATTCCCACCGACGCCCAGCGGAACCATGGACCGACCGTCTGCGACGACTCCAACCGAACCCAACTGACGTCGACTCCTGTTGTCGTCGTGTCGAATTCGGCGACGCACTGTCCACCGCGGCACAATAATTCAGCCGCTCTGCGCAGAACCCTGCTCGGATCGCCGCCCAACCCGACGTTGCCGTCGGCCAGCAGGACGGTGCGCCAGCGCCCAGCGCCCGGCAGAGGTTCGAAGACGTCACGACGCAGTGCCGGTGCACCGCTGCTGCGCGCCAGCTTCACCGCGGTCGCGGACAGGTCGACGCCCAGCGCCGGGACACCGCGCTGCACCAGATGCGCGACCAGACGTCCCGGACCGCAACCGAGATCGATGGTCGGCCCCTGGCACATGGCGACCACCGCGTGGTCGAATCGGGCGTCCGCGCCGCGCCCACCCAGCCAGCTTCGCACCGGAAGCTTCTTCACCCGCCCGTCGTCGTGTCGGACCCAGCACCGCTCGCCATCCAGCGCGCGCTCGTACATCTGGCCGAACATCAGGCCCTCACCTGCGCGGTGATGCGGCTGAACCGGGAATCGGGCAGGCAGGCGCGGCGCACCACATCGACATCATCGAGGGTGTCGACGTCGGCGAGTTCGCTGAGCAGTTTCACGGTGATCCCAGTGTGCAGGAGAGCCGCCCGGGTTTCAGCGCCAGTCTCGGGTGCAGACATCGGCACGCTGCGCAGGCATTCCGCAGTTGCGGCGTCGGTGACGCCCAGCACCCACCATCCACCGTCACGAGCCATGCCGAGAACGGCTTCATTGTCGACCAGAGACTGCGCGCACCGACCGATCAGCTCCGCAGTCACCTGCGGGGTGTCCATGCCGATCTGCAGCACGGGCAGCCCACCGGTCACCGCAGCGGTATCCAGATGAGCGTTGGCGAGTCGATCTGCGAAGTCGTCGCCGCGTTGCGGGACGACGACGAAATCAGCCAGCCGAGAACGGATCTCGTCTGATCGCTTGGCATCGTCGAGGTTTCCGGTCAGGGCCACCACCCGGGCCGCTACCTGGCTGCCGGCGACCGCGTCCAGGGTGTCCAACAGCGCTGCGGCGGCGATGTCGGCGGCCAGGTCATTGCCCACGGCGGCCGCCAGTCGGGTCTTGGCGAGGCCGGGCACCGGCGCCTTGGCGACCACCAGCACACTCACCGGTATCACGAGATCACCCGCCAGAAGTCCAGGGCGGCGGTGGCACTGCCCCGGACCGAGCCGCTGACTTTGGACGCACCCCCGGTGCGGGGCCCGTAGACGACATCGCGTTCCACCACCGTCCAGCCTGCCTGGGCGGCTCGCACGAGCAACTCCAGCGGGTAGCCCGAGCGCCGGTCCGTCACTCCGAGCGACAGTAACGCCTCCCGGCGCGCCACCCGCATCGGTGCGATGTCGTGGACTTGCAGTCCGTATCGCGTGCGTAGCCGCCAGCACACCGCCGCGGTGCCCAGCCGCGCATGCCACGGCCAGTTGAGTCCGGGCGACGCGCGGCGCCGTCCGATCGCCAGGTCGGCACCGCGTTCTAGATCATCGACCAGGGCGGGAAGCGCCCCGGGGTCCAGCGAGCCGTCCGCGTCGAGCACCGCCACGATCGGCGTCGTCGCCGCCACCACGCCGGCGTGCACCGCGGAGCCGTAGCCCGGTCTGGCTTCGGCGACGACCTCGGCGCCGTGTCGGCGCGCCACCGCTGCGGTGTCGTCGGTGCTGTTGTTGTCGACTACCAGTGCTGTGTATCCGGCCGGCAGGGCCGTCAGAACCCCGGGCAGTGATGCCTCCTCGTCGAGGCACGGGAGCACCACCGTGACCGGACAGTCGGGCATATCGGCATACGTTAGGTGATATTCCCTGGTGAAGCGAGTTCCGGTGCTGACGACTCGGTGACGTGGGCCCAGCTGGCAGCGGCTTGGGACTAACCTAGGTCTGGTGACCCGAGTCCTGATTGCCGACGACGACGGCATCGTCCGCGATGTCGTGCGCCGATATCTGGAGCGCGACGGACTCGAGGTGTCGATCGCGCACGACGGCAACGAGGCGTTGCGGCTGCTCGGCTCCCAGCGTATCGACGTGGCCGTGCTGGATGTGATGATGCCCGGTCCGGACGGACTGTCGTTGTGCCGCAGTCTGCGGCAGCGGACCGACAACGGTGGCTACGGGGTACCGGTGATCCTGCTGACCGCCCTCAGCGAGGAAGAAGACCGCATCGCCGGGCTCGAGGCGGGCGCCGATGACTACCTGACCAAACCGTTCAGCCCCCGCGAGCTCGCACTGCGGGTCCGATCGGTGTTGCGACGCAAACCCTCACCCGCGGGTGTGCAGCCTCTCGATATCACGGCCGGCGACCTCACGGTGTCGACCGCGTCGCGCACCGTCACGATCAACGACCGGCCGGTCAGCCTCACCAATCGAGAGTTCGACCTGCTGTTGTTCTTTCTCACCCACGCAGACACCGTCTTCACCAGGGAGGACCTTCTCCGGCAGGTGTGGCGGTGGGATTTCGGAGATCTGTCCACGGTGACGGTGCACGTCAAACGGCTGCGCTCCAAGCTCGGCGACCGGCATCGGGTACGGACCGTGTGGGGCCGGGGCTACATGTGGACGTCCGATCGCGCGAGCGTTGGGCGGCCGGATGCCGACGACTGACTTCTGGGAGATCGTCGGCTGGGCCATGGCCTGCTCGGTACCCGTCGTCCTGATCGGTGCCCTGGTCATCCGGCTCGCGCGGTCGTGGTCGCTGGCGGTGAGCATGGTGGCCCTGGTGCTGATTCCGGTGCTGGGCACCTTCACCGGGGTGCTGGGTGCCAGCGGGTTCATGGTCACCGAGACCTTCGAGCAGACCGCCGTCGTGCTGGTCGTCGTTTCCATCGTGACCGTTCCCGCAGCCGTCATGCTGGGCCGCTACCAAGCCCGGCGCACCGTCTGGGAGGCCGAGATCCGCGACTCCGAGCGCGCCGCGGAACACTCGCGCCGGCGCCTGGTCGCCTTTGTCAGCCATGACCTGCGCACCCCGCTGGCCGGTATCCGCGCGGTGTCGGAAGCGATCGCCGACGGTGTCGTCCCCGAGGACGAGGTGCAGGTGCACGCCAAACACATCGAGCACGAGTCGATTCGGCTTTCCGAGATGGTCGACGACCTGTTCGAGATGTCGAAGATCAACGCGGGCGCCCTGAACCCCTCATTCGACAAAGTCGCGCTCGACGAGGTGGTCGACGACGTGCTCGCGGCGCACCGGATCGCCGCCGAACGCGCCGGGGTGCAACTCAGTGCCGATCTTCCCGAACAGCCGGTGCGGGTGGTCGGCAGTGACCGCGCTCTGGTTCGAGTGCTCTCGAACCTGGTGGCCAACGCTATCGCCCACACGCCCACAGGCGGCAGCGTCGAACTGGCGCTGGGTGCCGACCGGGACAGCGCGTGGGCCCGCGTGGACGACACCGGGGTGGGCATCGACGAGGCGGACCTACCGAGGGTTTTCGACGTCGCCTACCGCGGCTCGAACAACCGCGTGCCGCGCGAGGATTCGTCGTTGCCGAGCGGTTCGGGCCTCGGGCTGGCGATTGCCGCGGGGCTGGTTCAGGCCCACCGCGGCACCCTGTCGGCGCACAATCTGCCCACGGGCGCACGCTTCGAGGTCCGACTGCCGCTGGCCGGCGACTGAGGTCATCTACCGGCAGGAGTCGCTGCGTGTTAAAGGGCTGATTTCACAGCCCGCAATGCTGTGACGTGGAGCGGGTTTGGTCAGTCGGGCAGGGAGTTGCTGAGCCGCTCAGCGGCAGCGACGTAGTCTTCGATGAACTCTCGAACGACTTCACGTGCGGGCCTCACCTTGTTCATCAGGCCGACGCCCTGCCCGACGAAATAGGTCGCCAGCTCCTTGGCCCCCTCGTGCCCCTGCGAGGCCAGCACGTCGATCCGGCGGATCACCGGCTCGCACAGCATCGACTGGAGCGGCAGGGGCAGCGGCTGGTGTCCGTCGGCGTGGGGCGCCCATGCGTTCGTCCATCCGGACACCAGCTGACGCGACGGCTTGCCGGTGCGGCCCGCCGATCGCACGGTGTCTCGGGAGGTGGCGGCCAGCATCTTGGCCACCGTATGTGGCGCCGTCTCGGCCTCCTCGGTGGTGAGCCACACCGAACCGGTCCACGCACCCGCCGCGCCCATCGCGACCATGCCGGCCATCTGCGAACCGGTGACTATCCCGCCGGCGGCCAACACTGGAACGGAGCTGCCCGCAGCCTCGAGGGCGTGCAGCACTTCGGGGACCACGACCAGCGTGCTGACCTCACCGCAGTGCCCCCCGGCCTCGGTGCCCTGCGCGACGATGAGGTCCACCCCCGCGGCGACCTGTTTGACGGCGTGCTCCTTGGCGCCGACCAGCGCAGCAACCGGGATGCCACGCTGTTTCCCGGCCTCGATCATGTAGTCCGGCGGTACGCCCAACGCGTTGGCGATCAGCTTGACCGGGTGGGTGAGCGCGACGTCGAGCAACTCCCCGCCGGTGTCGCCGGACAGGAAGGCACCGCCGAGTCGCCGGCGGGGCTCAGGTTCGATGTCGTGGGCCGCCAACAACTGATCGACCAGGTCACGGTGCCCCTGCGGAATTCGGTCGGCGAGATCGCTGCCGGATAGCTTCTCCCCTTTGCCCTCGAACTTGGCGGGCACGATCAGGTCTACTCCGTACGGTTTGCCGGCGACCGCGTCGTCGATCCAGGCCAGCTCCTGATCCAACTGCCCTGGCGTGTATGCGGTCACGCCCAGCACACCAAACCCGCCCGCGTTGGTGACCGCAGCCACCACGTCACGACAGTGACTGAACGCGAAGAGGGGGAAGTCGATTCCGAACTGCTCGCAGATGTCCACCCCACCAGTATCACCCCCCGCGATTTGGGTGCAGTTCGTCACGCTCAGAGTGACGAACTGCGCCCAAATCCCCGGAGCGGGGCGGTGGCGAACTCGCGCAATCCTTCGCTTGGGTCGATGACGGCCCGAAAACCGAGCCTTTCAGCGGCCTTGGCCGGGTCGGCAACAATGTGGCGGACGTCGCCATCGCGGTACTGACCGGTGATCACCGGCGCTGCGATGGCCAGGTCACTACGTGCCCGACACAGCGCCGAGGCCACGTCGAGGATCGACACCGGCATGCCTGAGCAGACATTAAAGGCATTGAAGGCGCCGAAGCCGTCGAACCCCTCCGGTCCCGCCTCGACCGCCGCCACGTTCGCCGCGGCAACGTCGTCGACGTGAACGAAGTCGCGCATCTGCCCACCGTCTTCGAAAACCTTTGGAGCATCTCCTGATTCGAGGGACGACCGGAAGATCGCCGCGACCCCCGAATAGGGAGTATCGCGAGGCATGCCGGGGCCGTAGACGTTGTGGTAGCGCAACGCTGTGGCGACGCCGCCGGCAGCCTCGGCCCAGGCCAGCGCGTAATGCTCCTGCGCGGCCTTACTGGCCGCGTACAGGCTGCGCGGCCGCACCGGCGAGTCCTCGCCGACCAGCTCCCACCGGACCTGCTCACCGCCGATCGGGCAGCGGTGGTCGAACACCCCGCTGTCGAGATCCTCACGCCGCCGCGGCAGCGGGTCAACCGAACCGTGCTCGGGGCAGGCGTACCCGCCCTGCCCGTAGACCACCATCGATGAGGCGAGCACCAATCGCCGACAGCCCGCGGCGAACATCTCGGCGAGTAGCACCGCGGTGCCGAAGTCGTTATGGGAGGCATAGGAGGGGCTGTCGGCGGCGTCCACGCCGGCCCCCACCACGGCCGCCTGGTGGCACACGACGTCCACCCCGGCGAGCACGTCGGCGAGCGCGGTGGAATCACGGACGTCGACCCGGCGCACTCCGGCGGGCAACACCGCATCCGCACCGTGCGCCGCGGGGAGCATCGCGTCGACGGCGACGACATCGTGGCCCGCGGCGGTCAACCGGGCGTGGATGCGGGTGCCGATGAACCCTGCTGCACCCGTCAGCAGCACCCTCATGGCAGGACGATCGGCAGGGTGACTCCGTCGTGCGGCAGGCAGTGCGTGCAGGTGGAAATGCCCGATGTTGCCGCTGCACGTTCGATGGCCTCATGCAGCAGCTGCTTGAAAGGCACCAGGTTGCGCTCGAATTCGGCGAACACATCCACCGCCCGCACTCCCTGCCCGGCGTCGATGCCCGCATCCAGATCCGTCACCAAAGCGATGGCGGCATAGCACATTTCGAGTTCCCTCGCCAAGACCGTCTCGGGGTATCCCGTCATGTTGATCAGCCGGAAACCCTGGCCCGCGTACCACCGACTCTCCGCGCGGGTGGAGAACCGCGGTCCTTGGATCACCACCATCGTGCCGCCGTCGACCACCCCGGGCAGGCTGGTCGCCGCCGCCCGCAACGACGGACAGTATGGATCGGCGAACCCGACATGGACGGCACCGGAGTCGAAGTAGGTGTCGGGCCGGCCCGATGTCCTGTCGACCAGTTGGTCAGGCACCGCCATGGCTCCGGGACCGAGGTGCGGGTCGAGGCTGCCCACGGCGCATGGCCCGAAGATGCGCCGCACGCCGGCCGCGCGTAACGCCCACATGTTGGCGCGGTAGGGCACCGTGTGAGCCGAAAACTCATGGTTGACACCGTGCCTGGGCAGAAACGCCACCTCGTGCTCGCCGACGGCTCCGACGGTGACCGGAGCACTGGGCGGGCCGTACGGCGTGTCCAGATTGACTTCCCGCGCATCAGGTCCGAAGAAAGAATAGAAACCGCTGCCGCCGACGATGCCCAACATCCGACCATTGTGGATCATCGAGCTGTCAACTCGTACATGCCCTTGCTGCAACGTGCATGCGTTTCTGTTTCCCGGTGTGCAAACCAAAGTCGATTGGGGGTCGATGCTTGTTTCTGGCGACACCCCGACGCGGGACAACTACGTGCGCGGCACGACCCGCGACGTGGTACCCGGCATCGGAGCCACCCGCGGTATTCGACCCGAGCGTTGACCCAAGGGTCGGCTACTGTTCGTCGGGCTCGCCTTCGAGTCGCCGCGACGCTCGCCGGGCCCCGTCGCGAATCTCGAACACGTCGGTCGCGAGCCCACCGATGGCGTTCGCGACATCCTTGACCGCGCTGGTGATGATCGAGGTCACCTCACCGACCGTCGATGCACCGGACCCGACGATCTCCTGCACCGCATCCTT
>NZ_JBMYXC010000056.1:0-20715 GCF_049608025.1 Mycobacterium sp.
GAGTTTTGGACATGCGGACCTGGTCGGTGACACCTTGGTAGTGGCCCAGAGGAGTGTCGGCGGTGAACAATTCAGGTGACAGTAAGGCGTGTTCGGTTCCGGTGCCGGCGGTGCGGATGGCGTAGTCGAGGTCGAACACACCCATGCTCAGTATCCACAGCGCAGTGCGGGTCAGTGAGCAGTCGACTCGCCAGCTGCCCCCCTCGATCGATCGCCGGCGCAGCGCCTCGGCGACCCCACCCGCAATCAGCCAGCCCAGCAGGTTGTCGTTGACCACAGGAACTGGTGGCACCGAGGGCATCTGGTCGTCGCCGCCGCCCTCCAGGTTCATGATGCCGGTGACCGATCCGGCGACCTGGTCGAAACCGACACGGTCACCCCACGGACCGGCCCCGCCGTGCAGGTTCACCGACGCGTAGACGATGCCCGGCTTGGCGGCGGCTGCTTCCTCGGCGGACAAGCCGATCTTAGCCAGGTAGCCGGGGCGGCGGTTGGCAAAAAAGACATCGGCATCGGCCAGCAGCTTCATGATCAGCGCGTGGCCCTGGGGGTGGTAGGGATCGACGCGTGCCGAACGGTGGCCCACGTTGGTGGTGAAGAACGTCGGCTGCTGTTCAACCTCGGTGATTCGCCACAGATTCAAAACGTCGGCGCCGTGCAGCGCCAGCGCCCGACCGATACCGGCCCCAGCGACCACATGGCCCATGCCCAACGCGCGCACCCCCGATAGCGGCAACTCGGCGCCCATCGACAGGGGAATCGGATCGCTCTCGCCGATCTTGGTGATCTTGACCAATGGGAGTTCCCGCAGAACCTGCCGGTACTGCAACGTCTTCAGAAACTCTGTCGTGCTGCGGACCATCGGCATGACCACCCCGGCTGCGGCACCCGCCTCTTCCAGAGTCTCACCATTCCAGCCTGCGATCGCCTTGGCGACCGCGGCCGGCTCCTCCGGTGCCTGCAGCAACTCACAGGTGCGCGCCGCCAGTTTCGGGTACGGGTTCAGCGGCATCACCCATCGGCCGTCGGCGGTGCGGTAGAAGCTCTCTATCGAGAATGCCGAATTGGGCGCAGACAGTGCGACGGGGGGCAGCCCGTTGACCAGCTCCCACTTGAACTCGTAGAACGGGCACAGCCGGCGCGGGCACACCCGTAGATCGATCGACATGTCCTGCTCACTGCCGCCACGGTGCTGCCACAGGTAGGCCATGGCCGCCGACTTGGCCATCAACGAGATCGCGGTCGCCCCGGCGAGCCGAATAGTGCTGGGCACGATGGGGTCGGCGCCCTCGAATCTGATCGTGCCACCGAGGTCGGACCGGCTGAATCCGTAGTCGGCCAGGACTGCGTCGAACTCACGATCAATGTCGAACTCGTCGTTGGTTGCCGGGTGCTCGATCGAATGTTGAACCTTTTGCGTCAGTGACTGCGGGTTCGACGTGACCGTTGTTGTCATTCTCAGGCTCCCTCACTTCAAAAGGTTTCGAAACTCACAAGTGTGCGCACGCCAAATGATGCCAGGCAAGAAGTTGCTGCGACGGCAGTAGCTCGGATGTTGTTCTGTCGCAGCAAGATATACAACTCTCCCCGGCGAGGGATTGTCACTCCGCTCGGCCCAACTCGCCGGAGGCGTAGCCGCGAAGACAAGCCAGAAGCTCCGGGTCGGCGAGCGGCCAGTCCACGCCGCCGAATGCAGCGAGGTGGATGGTGTCCAAATGTGCGTCAGCCCGGTCACGACGCCGCGGTGTGATGTTCTGGTTGGTGCTGTCGCCTCCGGTGTCGGCCGGTGTGCAGCGGTGGAGACCCCGGTTGAGCGGACATGACGTTGAGCGGACATGACATTGATGCGGGAAAGGCAGAGCTTGTGACCCAAGCCATGTCCGCTCGAGTCCGAGCCTTCCATCTGAACGGCCAGCGGACTTCACGTCCCCGGCAGTCAGCGCCCCTGTGTATCGAGGGGCTTGTTTCGGCCTACGTTGTAGGCTCGGCAGGTCCCGAGAGACGAGGGGGATCGCTCGACCGTGAGCAACACCGAGGCGATTTTCGTGCCGGCATTTGGCTACGACGAGACGCAAGATCCGACTGTCTTCGCCAAGTTCGATCCCAGCACCACGTTGCTTGCAGCGGGTTTCCAGACAACACCGCAGTTCGCCCCACTACCGGTGGACATCGTCTTCGAACGTGACACCGCGGTCACCCTGCGTGACGGCACAACGATCTACGTTGACGTGTTCCGGCCCGCCGGCGACGAGCAGGTTCCGGTCATCGTGGCGTGGAGCCCGTATGGCAAGAGCGGCGGAACGCATCCACGCAATTGGAATATGTTCAATGTCCTCGGCATCGACCAAAGCAGGCTATCGGGGTTAGGGAAGTTCGAGGCGCCCGATCCGGCGTTTTGGTGCGCGAACGGATACGCGGTGTGCAACCCCGACACCCGAGGAGTGCGTAACTCCGAGGGCGACAGCGTCTTTCCCGGAGAACAAGACGGCCAAGACTGCCACGATCTCATCGAATGGCTGGCGACCCAACAGTGGTGCACGGGCAAGGTGGGCATGGCCGGCAACTCATACCTTGCGATCTCACAGTGGTTCGCCGCGGCCGAGCGGCCGCCACACCTGGCAGCAATCGCGCCGTGGGAAGGCATGAGCGATATCTATCGCGACCTCATCATGCGCGGTGGCATTCCCGATTTGGCCTTCCCCACGACGTGGTCACATGGATGGGCGGGCAACAACAAGCGCGAGGATCTCATCGCCGAAGCCCAGCGCTACCCTTTGTTCAATGACCTATGGAAATCGAAGGCGGCCCGCCTAGCTGACATCGACGTGCCGGCCTACATCGTGGCCAGCTACTCGAATTCGATCCACACGCCGGGCACGTTCCGGGCATGGCGAGATATCAACTCCCAGGAAAAGTGGCTGCGGATCCATCGCACCATGGAATGGGTCGACTTCAACGACGAGGCCCACCAACACGACCTGCTTCGCTTCTTTGACCACTACCTCAACGGCAAGGACAACGACTGGCTGCACACCCCGCGAGTGCGTTACTCGCTGCTCGACCTCGACGGCGGCGACCGCATCGACATCTCTGCAAACACATTTCCGCCGCAGGGCTTTGACGAAGCCAGGTACTACCTCGACGGTCAAACCCAGGCACTGACCTGCCAACTTCCCGCAGCAACCGCGGCGACCAGCTACGATGCCGAGTCGGACCGTGACGGGATCGCCTTCGCAGTCGCCTTTGATCAAATGACCGAACTCGTCGGTTATCCGAAGGTGCGGCTATGGGTCGAAGCCCAGGGTTGCGAGGATATGGACGTGTTCGTCTTCCTTCAGAAGCTCGATGCGGACGGGCACCACCTACAGCAGTTCAACGTCCCCAACGACGGGGAAGTCTTGCAGCGACTGACCCAAGACGGCGCTGCGGTCCTGAAGTACAAAGGGTCCAACGGACGTTTGCGGGTTTCGCTGCGCCATCCCGACGAAGCGACCTCAACGGATGCCATACCCGCTCACAGCTTCGACCGTGCCGAGAAACTCGAGCCCGCCGAAGTCGTGCCCATCGACATCGACATGTTCCCCATCGGATTGGCGTTCAACCCCGGCGAACAGTTGCGACTCATCATCACCGGCGTAAACCTACTGGGCGGAGTGATGCCAGATTTGTCAACCGGGTCCCCGACTCCGCAGAACCTCGGCACCGTCACCACTAACAACCGCGGCCGACACATCATCCACACTGGCGGACCACACGACTCGTACCTCCAGATCACCGCTAAGACAGCGACAAACGCCTGACAGACCTTCAGGCGGATGGACGTGTTCGGTTCTCACACCCCTCGACGTTGGAACCGCACCCTGACCCCTGGCTGCTTCGACCTACACAGTGATCGGTCTTTCACGATGATCGGTCTGTGACCTGCCCTTCCGTCGGTAGGTTGCGCGGCCTCCGGCCAGTTCCCGCGCCGGCCGGAATCAGAGCTGCTCTGTGCCGACCACCGAGGTTCATGCCGGTGAAGTGGCCGCGCAATTGGCGAAGGTAGAGTGATCGCCGTGGCAAAAGTGGTGGTACACGTGATGCCGAAGCCCGAGATCCTCGACCCCCAAGGGCAGGCCATCGTGGGTGCGCTCGGCCGTTTGGGTTTCGACGGAATCTCAGATGTGCGGCAGGGTAAGAGATTCGAGCTGGAAGTTGACGACGGTATCGCCGATGACAAGCTTGCCGAGATCGCCGAGTCGCTGCTGGCGAATACGGTCATCGAGGACTGGAGCGTCAGCAGGGAAGCGTCGGTGGAACGCGCGTGAGCGCCCGGGTGGGCATCATCACGTTCCCGGGCACCCTCGACGACATCGACGCGGCACGGGCGGTTCGATTGGCCGGCGCCGAGTCGGTGAACCTGTGGCACGCTGATGCCGACCTCAAGGGAGTCGACGCGGTGGTGGTCCCCGGCGGGTTCTCCTACGGCGACTACCTGCGCTGCGGCGCGATCGCACGGTTCGCTCCGGTGATGGGCGAGGTCCTAGCCGCCGCGGGACGCGGGCTGCCGGTGTTGGGGATATGCAATGGTTTTCAGATTCTTTGTGAGTCCGGTCTGCTTCCCGGTGCGCTGACGCGTAACGCTGGTTTGCACTTCGTGTGTCGCGATGTCTGGATCGAAGTGGCCTCCAACTCGACCGTGTGGACCTCTCGCTTTGAGCAGGGCGCTGACCTTCTGGTGCCGCTGAAGTCCGGTGAGGGACGTTACGTCGCAGAGCAGTCGGTGCTGGACGAACTCGAGGGTGAGGGCAGGGTGGTCTTCCGGTATCGCGACGACTCCAACGGCTCGATGCGCAGCATTGCCGGGATCAGCTCGGCCACCGGCCGGGTTGTGGGGCTGATGCCACACCCCGAACACGCCACCGAGGCCCTCACCGGTCCGTCCGATGATGGGCTCGGGCTGTTCTATTCCGTGCTCGACACGGTCTTGGCGGCCTGAAACTCACCTCGAGCGTGCCCAAAATGCCAGCTGTGCCAGCGTGTCGGTGTGCAAACACGCCCGCTCGCGGGGAGGGGAGGGGAGCGGGGTCAGGTGCTGAGTGCGACCGAGGCCTCGGCGGTGTAGCACAGGAACGTCATCGTCTCCTGCAGGTACAGCTGGACGGTGTCGGCGTCGTGCGAGAGATAGCCGATCGACACGTCGGTACCCAACTGGAGGTCGAAGTCACCGCCGCGGGTGGACAGGACGAAGGCGCCGTCGATGGCCGGCGCCCAGATGATGTCGCCGTCGACCAGTCGGTTGATGTGCTCACGGATCGGGTAACCGTGCGCTGTGCTCTCGCTGACCAGGGTGTAGACATCAGCGGACAGCAACACCGAGTAGGGGCCATCGACGCCGGCCAGCCGCAACTCCGAGAGGGCCTGGGCGATGGCGTCGGGGATCTCGCGGGGATCCTCGGGCAATGCCAGGGCCGGGTTGGAACTGCACTTGCGGATGCCGCCGATATGCGCAGCCTCATAGCCCTCGAAGATCGCCCGGTCCTCGATGAAGGCCAGCTTCTTGGCGGCCTCCTTGACCGCGTCCCAATCCGAATCCTGTGACCCGCGCTCGACGTCGTCGACGTCGAGCCGGTTCACGCTGAACGGCACCCGAAGCCGAACCAGCGGCTGCGAGTCGCGCAGGTGGGCGACCACGCCGGACCCGGGTGCTGCGACGTCGACCAGATGGCCCGTGCTCACCGCCGCGGTCACCGGCCCGCCCGGCTCACTGACGTCGACCACCCGGCGGCCCGCGATGTGGCGCTTGAACGTGCGCGCAGCCTCCTGCTCGATCTCCGCCCAGGCCTCGCCGTTGATCGGCGCGAGTTCCCGATACAAGTTGTTCATTGCGGTTGTCCTTTCAAGCTGCCGATCGCCAGGGAGCCGTCGTCAACGATTGGTGCAGGTGAGTTTTCGGGTGCATGGGCAAAGATGTCACCGTCGTCACGGGCCGCCCCCGGCAGCGACGGCGGGTCATCCAGAAAGTCGATGGTCGGTACAAAGAACATCGTGCCGGTCTCCGCGGTCGAGAAGTCCAGGATCCGGTCCGTGTTGCCGGGCGGGTCGCCGATGAACATGTTGCTCAACATCTTCTCGGTGACATCAGGGTCGCCCGAGTAGGCGATGTAGTAGGTGCCCGACTCGCCGCCGGAAGGCCCGCCGAGGGTGCCGAACGGCATGTTGGCCCGCACGATCTGGAGGTCGTTGCCGTCGTCGTCGGTGATGACGTTGAGTGCTACGTGCGAATTCGCCGGCTTGACCGAGTCATCGAGTTCGATGTCCTCAAGCTTGGTGCGGCCGACCACCAACTCCTGCTCGGTGACGCTCAGTGCGTTCCACGCCGCCATGTCATGGGTGTAGCGCTGCACGTGCACATAACTGGCCCCGGCGAAGTCGGGGTCGCTGTCGCCGATCTGAGCCGCTGCCACCGCGTCGGGTCCGTCCGGGTTTTCGGTGCCGTCGACGAAGCCGAGCAGATCGCGCTGCTCGAAGAATTTGAACCCGTGCACCTCATCGATGACGGTGACGGCGCCCGCCATCGATTCCAGAATCCGGCCACCGAGCTCGAAGCACACATCCAGCGAGCCGCCCTTGATGTGGAACAGCAGATCGCCCGGGGTCGACGGAGCGTGGTGCCGGGCCCCATTGAGTTCGACGAACTCGTGCAACTCGGCCGGCCGCGGCCCGGCGAACAACCGGTCCCACGCACTCGACCCGATGCCGGCCACCAGATTCAGCCGCGCGGCAGGAACACGGAAGCCGACCGCGCGGACCAGACCGCTGAGCCCGGACAGGGCATCGTGCACTGCCGCGGCGGCCCCCTGATCGTCATCGATGGTCGCCACCAGGAAGATCGCCGCCGGGGTCAACGGTGTCAATACAGGCTGTGGACGAGGCACGACACGACCCTATCTCCACGTCACACCGACTATTCAGGTAAGGATGGGTTTCATGTCGATTACCGCGTCCGCCCAAGGTCTGTGCGAGTTCATCGACGCGTCGCCGTCGCCGTTCCATCTGTGCCGAAGCGCCGCGGAGCGACTGCTCGCCGCTGGATTCACCGAATTGTCCGAGAGTGAGCCGTGGCCTGGTGGAGGTGACCAGTTCACCGTCAGGGCCGGTTCGCTGATCGCGTGGCGGTCGGCAGAAGCGGGCTCTGAGATGCCTTTCCGTATCGTCGGCGCCCACACCGACAGCCCCAACCTGAGGGTCAAGCAGCACCCGGATCGATTCGTCTCGGGGTGGCAGGTGGTGGCGCTTCAGCCTTACGGCGGAGCGTGGCTGAACTCGTGGCTGGACCGCGACCTGGGAATCAGCGGCAGGCTCTCGGTGCGTCACGGCCGTCTTGTCGAGGATCACCTGATCAAGATCGACGAGCCGATTCTGCGGGCACCCCAGCTGGCGATACACCTGGCTGATGACCGCAAAGCCGTCGAGCTGAACCCGCAGCGGCACGTCAACGCGGTGTGGGGCGTGGGAAGCGAATCCCGCTCGTTCCTGGCTTTCGTGGCGTCCCGGGCCGGGGTCGAGGCTTCCGATGTACTGGGCTTCGATCTGATGACGCACGACATCAACCCGTCCCGGCTGGCCGGGGTCGACGGTGAGTTGCTCAGCGCACCGCGGCTGGACAACCAGGTGACGTGTTACGCGGGGCTGGAGGCGTTCTTGGCGACCGACCCGCAGGGAGCAACGGTGCCGGTGCTGGTGCTCTTCGACCACGAGGAGGTCGGCTCCCAATCCGACCACGGAGCGCAGTCTGACCTGCTGCTGACGGTGCTCGAACGGATCACGCTGGCCGCAGGGGGCGGGCGGGAGGATTTCATGCGCCGACTGCCGGAGTCGATCGTCGCGTCCGGCGACATGGCCCACGCCACCCATCCGAACTATCCGGAACGTCACGAGCCGGGCCATCTGATCGAAGTGAACGCCGGTCCGGTACTCAAGGTGCAGGCCAACTTGCGCTACGCGACTGACGGTCGGACCGCCGCGGCGTTCGCCCTGGCGTGCGCGCAGGCCGGTGTGCGGTTGCAGCGCTACGAACACCGCGCCGACCTACCGTGCGGATCGACGATCGGGCCGATGACGGCGGCGAGCACCGGAATCCCGACCGTCGATGTCGGAGCGGCCCAGTTGGCGATGCATTCGGCGCGCGAGGTGATGGGCGCGGCCGATGTGGCCGACTATTCGGCTGCGCTTCACGCTTTTCTGTCGCCAGGCTGAGCTCTGCGCCGGACCGACCCCAGCCGACGAACTCAGCCGCGATAGCTCCAATGCGCGGCTTCGGTTGCCAGGGCTGAGTTAGCTTGTGGTCATGTCACTCGATATCGCGATGATCACATTCGACTGCACGGATCCCGACGGACTGGCCGACTGGTGGTCCAAGGCGGTGGGTG
Organism: Mycobacterium sp.; assembly: GCF_049608025.1. Classification (GTDB taxonomy): domain Bacteria; phylum Actinomycetota; class Actinomycetes; order Mycobacteriales; family Mycobacteriaceae; genus Mycobacterium. The sequence continues at coordinate 8,412 of NZ_JBMYXC010000056.1, forward strand.
GTGACTTGAACGCTGTCGCCCCAGGTAATTTCGTCATGGTCGCCCTTCAGAACGGTCCGGCGCTGGGCTTTCAGAAGGTGCCCGAACCGACCCCCGGCAAGAACAAGGTGCACTTTGACCTGCACAGCGCCGACATGGAGGGCGAAGTTTCCCGTCTGGTTGGTTTGGGAGCCCACGAGATCGGCCGCAACAACTTCGGTGACGACTTCCGGTGGGTGGTCCTGGTCGACCCGGAGGGCAACGCGTTCTGCGTCGCGGGGGGATGACACCGGGAGGGTGGCGGTGCAACCGCCTAAACTGACTCCGTGACGTCTGGGCCGACCCAAGAAATAGACACCGTCGAGTGGGCCGCCGCGACTCCCGACCATCCCCAGCCCTTCCGTGAGCTGGGACTCAAGGACGACGAGTACGCGCGAATCCGGGAGATTCTCGGTCGTCGGCCCACCGATGCCGAGTTGGCGATGTACTCGGTGATGTGGAGCGAACATTGCTCCTATAAATCCTCGAAGGTGCATCTGCGCTACTTCGGCGACACCACCACCGAGGCGATGCGCGCGTCGATGCTCGCGGGCATCGGGGAGAATGCCGGCGTCGTCGACATCGGCGACGGGTGGGCGGCCACCTTCAAGGTCGAGTCCCACAACCACCCGTCCTATGTCGAGCCCTATCAGGGCGCCGCCACCGGCGTCGGCGGGATCGTCCGCGACATCATGGCGATGGGCGCCCGACCGGTCGCCGTGATGGACCAACTACGGTTCGGCGCCGCCGATGCGCCCGACACGCGGCGGGTTCTCGATGGCGTGGTGCGTGGCGTGGGGGGGTACGGAAACTCGCTGGGGCTGCCGAACATCGGCGGTGAGACGGTGTTCGACGCGAGCTATGCAGGCAACCCACTGGTGAACGCGCTGTGCGTCGGGGTGCTGCGGAAAGAGGATCTGCATCTGGCGTTCGCATCCGGAACCGGCAACAAGATCATCCTGTTCGGGGCGCGCACCGGCCTGGACGGAATCGGCGGGGTGTCGGTCTTGGCCTCAGAGACGTTCGGCGGGGACGAAGACGCCGGTGGGGGAGACCAAGCCGCCGGCGGGAGCGGGCCATCGCGATCGCGTAAGAAGCTGCCATCTGTTCAGGTCGGCGACCCGTTCACCGAGAAGGTTCTCATCGAGTGCTGTCTCGAGCTCTACGCGGGCCATCTCGTGGTCGGCATCCAGGATCTGGGTGGTGCCGGATTATCCTGTGCTACTTCTGAACTCGCCTCTGCCGGGGATGGGGGAATGAAGGTCGAGCTGGATGCGGTGCCGCGCCGGGCGGCCAACATGACACCCGCTGAGATTCTGTCCAGCGAGTCCCAGGAGCGAATGTGCGCCGTCGTCACGCCGGACAACGTCGAAGCCTTCCTGGCGGTGTGCCGCAAGTGGGACGTGCTCGCCACCGTCATCGGTGAGGTCACCGAGGGCGAGAGGCTCGAGATCACCTGGCACGGCGAAACTGTCGTGGACGTACCGCCACGTACGGTTGCCCACGAGGGGCCGGTCTACGAACGGCCCGTCCAGCGGCCCGAGACCCAGGACGCGCTGAACGCCGACACGTCGGCATCGCTGCCCCGCCCGTCGGGCGGAGACGAGCTGCTCGCGACGCTGCTCGAAATGTTGGCCAGCCCGCATCTGTGCAGCCGGGCGTTCATCACCGAGCAGTACGACCGCTATGTGCGCGGCAACACGGTGCTGGCCGAGAATGCCGACGGTGGCGTGCTCCGGGTGGATGAGGAGACCGGCCGCGGCATCGCGATTTCCACCGATGCGTCGGGGCGTTACACGGCGCTGGATCCCTATGCCGGTGCCCAGCTCGCGCTCGCCGAGGCCTACCGCAATGTCGCTGTCACCGGAGCCACCCCGATCGCGGTCACCAACTGCCTGAACTTCGGTTCCCCGGAGGATCCCGCGGTGATGTGGCAGTTCTCCCAGGCGGTCCGCGGTCTGGCTGATGGAGCTGCAGCACTGGGTATTCCGGTCACCGGCGGAAACGTCAGTTTCTACAATCAGACGGGGGCCACCGCGATCTTGCCGACCCCGGTCGTCGGCGTGCTCGGTGTCATCGATGATGTCACGCGGCGTATCCCCACCGGTCTCGGCAATGAGCCCGGTGAGACGCTAATCCTGCTTGGCGACACTCGCGACGAGTTCGACGGCTCGATCTGGGCCCAGGTCACCGCGAACCATCTCGGCGGCCTGCCGCCCGCCGTCGACCTGGCGCGGGAACACCTGCTGGCTGATGTGCTGACCGCGGCCTCCCGCGATGGCCTGGTGTCGGCAGCCCACGATTTGTCCGAAGGTGGGCTGATCCAAGCGGTGATCGAGTCCGCCTTGTCCGGCGAAACTGGTTGCCGCATAGTGCTTCCCGAGGGTATAGACCCATTCGTGGCGCTGTTCAGTGAGTCGGCGGGGCGGGTGCTCGTGGCGGTACCGCGCACCGAGGAGAGCAGGTTCACCGCGATGTGCCAGGCCCGCAGTCTGCCTTCGGTCCGCATCGGGGTCGTTGATCAGGGGCCCGAAGGGGGCCAGGCGGCCGTGGACGTGCAGGGCTTGTTCACGGTGACGCTGGAGGAGTTGCGGCGCACGTCCGAGAGCGTGCTGCCCAGGTTCTTCGGGTGACCTCGCAGGACCAACGGAAGAATTCGCTCTACCTTTGGGCGTGGCGCCTGCTGCGCCTGGATTTCACCGGAGTCGCCTTCGGCGCACTGTTCTTCTGTCTGTCGCTGACACCCTCGCTGCTGCCCCGGGATTGGCTGTTCCAGGGGCTGATCGGCGGCATCACCGCCGCCATCGGATACGGCATCGGGGTGTTGGTTTCCAGGTTGATGCGCCGATTCGTGCTAGCGAACCGGCCTTGGTGGCCACCGGCGGTATGGGCTTCTTACACGATGAAAGCGGTGACCGTCGTCGTATCGGCATCGGCCTGTGTGCTGATGCTGGTCCCGGCCGCCGGATGGCAGCGCCAGGTCTCAGCGCTGATGGGTATGGAGGGCCCCAGCACCGAAACCTATTTACGCACCCTGGTCATCGCGGTGCTGGCCGGCGGAGCCTGCGTCGCGGTGGCCCGAGTACTGCTGGACATCATCAAGACGATGGCGCGTTTCCTCATCCGTCGCTGGCATCTGTCTGACGAGTTGGCTCTGTTCGTCGGTACCGCCATCGTGGTGGTGCTGGTGATCACGCTGGCCAACGGCGTGCTGCTGCGCGGCTTCCTGGCCGGCGCCAACAGGGTGTTCCAGCCGCAGAACTACGCGACCAGGGACGGCGTGGTCCAGCCTCAACAGCCCGAGAGATCGGGCAGCCCAGAGTCTTTCGCCGCCTGGGACGATTTGGGGTATGAGGGACGAAACTTTGTCGCCGCCGGACCCCGCGCGAACGAGCTCACCCGGATCAACAACAGGCCCGCCAAGGAGCCGATCCGCGTGTATGTGGGTCTGCAGTCCGCCGACACCGACGAAGCGCGAATGGCTTTGCTGCTCAGTGAGCTTGAGCGCAGCGGCGCCTTCGAGCGCGAGGTGCTCGTCATCGCTCCGACCACCGGTACCGGATGGATCAATCCGATCGCCAGCAGGGCGCTGGAGCTGATGTACAACGGCGACACCGCGATCGTCGGATCGCAGTATTCGTATCTGCCGAGCTGGATTTCATTTCTCGGCGACCAACAGAAGTCGATGGTGTCGGGCCGGATGATGATCGACGCCGTGCACGACAAGTGGGCGCAGTTGCCGCCCGAGGAGCGTCCGCGCCTGCTTCTCTATGGTGAGAGCCTGGGCGCGATGGCCGGCCAGGGCGCGTTCGACTGGCTGCCTGACATCTCCAGAATGGGCTTCTCCTCGGTGCTCTGGGTGGGTCCGCCCAACGCCAGCCCGCTGTGGCACGGACTCACCGTGCGCCGCGATCCGCACACTCCCGAGGTCCAGCCACGCTACGACAATGGCCGGACGGTGCGGTTCTCACAGGGCAATGACGCAGCCCAGATCGCCGCGGACACTGCGGCACCGTGGGACGGCACCAGAGTGCTGTTTCTGCAGCATGCTTCGGACCCCATCGTCTGGTGGTCGCCAGATCTGCTGTTCACCCGCCCGGACTGGCTTGCCGAACCGCCTGGAAAGGATCGGACCGCGTCCATGCGGTGGTACCCCATCATCACCTTCTGGCAGGTCGCGGCCGACATGACCAACTCGGCTTCGGTGCCCGCCGGGCACGGACACAATTACGGCGACTTCATCCTGGACGGCTGGGTGGGTGTTGCGGCACCGCCGGGGTGGACCCCGGCCGACACCGAGCGGATACGAGTTGCTTTGGGGCAGAACGAGTCCGCTGGTGGTCGGAAGTAGTGCGCGACAGGCTGCGGACGGCGGCACTGGTCGGATTGCTGCTCGGATGGAGCGCGGTGGCACCGCGGATTCCGGACCGGTGGAATCTGGCCCGGTGGAATCTGGCGCATTGGCATCCGATTCCGTACGCCGTGTTCGGCGCCGCGGTATCCGCGCTGGCCGGAGCGCCACTGGGCCTGCGACCACCGGCGCTGTGGGCAGGCCTGCGTTGGGGTGCGGCGGCTGCCGCCCCCGTGCTGTTTGCCGTTGCTGCGTCGACGGCGATCCCGTCGGTACGCGACGGGATGGCCGCCCGCAGGCTGCCGACGCCGACCGGCCGCTGGCTGCTGTTGCGCATTCCGGTAGGCACGGTGTGGACCGAGGAGGCGGCCTACCGGGCGGCGCTGGGCACCGTCGCGGAACGGGCGTTCGGCGCCTCGGGCGGGCAACTGATCACGGCGGCAGCGTTCGGTTTGTCGCATGTGCCCGACGCCCGCGCGACGCGAGAGTCGGTGCCGGGCACTGTGCTGGTCACCGGCGTCGCGGGATGGATCTTCGGGTGGCTGTACTCGAAATCAGGCAGCCTGGCCGCCCCGATGCTCGTCCACCTGGCTGTCAACGAGGCCGGTGCGGTTGCGGCGCTTGCCATTCAGCGTCAGCGGCAGTCAGGACGTGGGTGAAGCGGTCATGGCCGTCCGTCGTGGTGCCGATCCGGCAAAGACCCGCACCGCGGTCGCAGCGGTTCAGGACTGGCTGCGCGACGAGGGCATGTCACAACCGGACCGCTCCGCACTCGGTGACGCGGTGCGCGCCACGGCCAGAACCCTGGCAGCGCTCGCACCGGGGGCGGCGGTCGAGGTGCGGGTGCCGCCGTTCGTTGCCGTGCAGTGCATTACGGGACCCAAGCACACCCGCGGCAACCCGCCCAACGTCATCGAGACCGACCCGCGCACCTGGCTGCTGCTGGCCACCGGTCTGCTCACGGTCCCGGACGCTGTCGCGGCGGGCACAGTGCACATGTCGGGCTCACGGGCAGCGGAGATCGCCCGAGCGCTGCCCCTGGTCGAGCTAACCGGCCGCGGCGCTGTGCCGGGTCCGGCCGACAGCTGATCCGAATGGCCTTCCGACCGGGGCGAACGGCTCCTGTTCCACGTCGCGCGCTTCGAAGACGTCGTCGAGGTCGCCCAGCAGGTGGAGGACTTCCAGGCCGAGCACGACGACTGATCGACCTTCGGCCGCGCAGCGGTCGCAGAGTGGCGCCGCCGGCATGGTGATTCCGCGATTCATCGCCGATGACCTTAGACTGAGCGACATCAGCCACCGCCCTTTGGAGGAGCCTGATCGTGACCGCCAACAAGCCCGTGCCCGACGAACGAGAGCCCAAGGAAGAATGCGGTGTCTTCGGGGTCTGGGCCCCCGGCGAAGAGGTAGCGAAGCTCACCTACTACGGCCTCTATGCCCTGCAACATCGTGGGCAGGAGGCAGCGGGAATCGCGGTCGCCGACGGTTCGCAAGTTCTGGTGTTCAAGGACCTGGGGCTGGTCAGTCAGGTCTTCGACGAGCAGACGCTGGCCGCGATGCCCGGCCACGTCGCCGTCGGGCACTGCCGCTATTCCACCACCGGGTCCACTACGTGGGAAAACGCGCAGCCGGTGTTCCGTAATACCGCCGCGGGAACCGGCGTGGCGCTGGGTCACAACGGAAACCTGGTCAACACCACCGAACTGGCTGCGCGCGCGCGTGAGGCGGGTTTGATGGGCCGTGGCTCGATCACGGCGACCACGGACTCCGACATTCTGGGCGCGCTGCTGGCGCACGGTGCCGCGGACTCGACCCTGGAGCAGGCCGCTCTGGAACTTCTGCCGACCGTCCGGGGTGCGTTCTGCCTGACTTTCATGGACGAGAACACCCTCTATGCGGCCCGCGACCCCTACGGGGTGCGGCCGTTGTCGCTGGGCCGGCTAGACCGCGGCTGGGTCGTCGCGTCCGAGACCGCGGCACTCGACATCGTCGGCGCCGCGTTCGTTCGCGACATCGAGCCCGGCGAGTTGCTCGCCATCGATGCCGACGGCGTACGTTCCACGCGCTTCGCCAATCCGACGCCCAAGGGTTGTGTCTTCGAATACGTCTACCTAGCCCGGCCGGACAGCGTGCTTGCGGGCCGATCGGTGCACGCCACCCGGGTAGAGATCGGTCGCAGGCTGGCCGCCGAGAAGCCCGTCGACGCCGACCTGGTGATCGGGGTCCCCGAGTCGGGCACTCCGGCGGCGGTCGGCTACGCACAGGGCTCCGGCATTGCCTATGGACAGGGTCTGATGAAGAACGCCTACGTCGGGCGGACATTCATCCAGCCGTCGCAGACGATTCGGGAACTCGGTATTCGGCTGAAGCTGAACCCGCTCAAGGAGGTCATCCGCGGCAAGCGCTTGATCGTCGTGGACGATTCGATCGTCCGGGGCAACACCCAGCGCGCGTTGATCCGGATGCTCCGGGAGGCCGGTGCCGTCGAGGTGCACGTGCGGATCGCCTCGCCGCCGGTCAAGTGGCCGTGCTTCTACGGGATCGACTTCGCCACGCCCGCCGAACTCATCGCCAACGCGGCGAGCAACTCCGCCGACGAGGATGAGATGCTCGACGGCGTCCGTCGCGCGATCGGCGCCGACACGCTGGGATACATCAGCCGTCGGGGCATGATCGCTGCCACCGAGCAGCCCGCGTCGCGGCTGTGCGCCGCGTGCTTCGACGGCAATTACCCCATCGAGTTGCCCGGGGAGACCGCGCTGGGCAAGAACGTCATCGAGCACATGCTGGAGACTGCCGCCCGAACCGGCATCCCGCTTCAGGCTGACAACGACAACGCCTCGGCGATTCGCCGCCCCTGACCTACTGCGGCTCGGCCGAACTGAACCGCATCAGATGCCGTCTTCCGCCCTGCGAGGCGGTGCCGTCCTGCTGCAGCGCCTGCCGTACCGCCTCGAGGTAACTGGTCAGCCCACCCGGCGGCGGCGGAATCACCGAATCGATGTCGTGCTCGTGCATGATCGCGTCGTGCTCCAACGATTCCACCAGGGGCCGGGCCAGGCCGGACGGGATGGGCGTGACCAGGCCTACCCACCAACTGGCGATCGTGGGGGTCAGGAACGGCAGGACGATGATCAGTCGCCGCCGCAAGCCCGCAACGTGCGCGTAGCCCTGCATCGCCTCGCCGTACTCCATCACGTCGGGACCGCCGATGTCCCACGTACGCGAGGCGGGCATCTCGGCGGTTGCAGCCTCGACGAGATAGTGCAGGACATCGCCGATCGAAATCGGCTGGATCTGGTTGTGCACCCATTTCGGCGTTGTCATCGCGGGCAGTCGGTCGGTGAGGTGGCGAACCATCTCAAACGATGCGGATCCTGCCCCGATGACGATCCCGGCCTGCAGGACAACGGTCTCGATCCCCGAATCGATGAGGATGTCGCCGACCAGAGCGCGAGAAGCCAGGTGCCTCGACAGCGGCACGCCCTCGGGGTGCAGTCCGCTCAGATACACCACTCGCCGTACCCCGGCCTGTTTCGCCGCGCTCACCACGTTGCGCGCAGAACGCTCTTCCTCGGCGACGAAGTCACTCGACGTGCCCATCGAGTGAACCAGGTAGTAGACGACGTCGGTGCCGGTGAATGCCGCGGTGAGCGACTCGGGATCGGTCAGATCACCGTGCACCACCTCAGCGCGCTCGCGCCAGGGCGCGTCGGCGAGCGCTGCCGGCCTGCGGGCCATCGCGCGCACCTGGTGGCCGCGCTCGATCAATAGTGGCACCAACCGGCTGCCGATGTAGCCGGTGGCGCCGGTCACCAGGCATCGGATCTGTTCTTCGGGCATAGGAGGCGGATGACCGTTTCTTGGATCAGACAAACCCGCACCCCGGATCGGGAGCCTCGACCGCCGGCGGCGTCCCGGCCGGCGCTACGTAACTCACCCACATCACCAACTGCTCGTCACCGAGGTTGCGGCCGATGTGAACGTGGTCGATTCCGCTGGCCTCGGCGACCGCGGAACCGGCCGGATAGGTTTTTTCGCCGAAGCAGCTCGCCGGTGTCCAAGTCAGCGTGCCCGACCGGATGACCCCGTACACGGTGGGATCGTGGTAGTGCCAGCCGGTACTACCACCAGGCGCGATGGTGATCTCGCGGGTGATGTAGTCGATACCGTCGACGGTGTCTTGGGACAGGATGACAGCCTGCAGGCCGGCCGCGGGTGTCGCTGAGGCGGCCGCGGCACCCGACAGCGACGCGGTCGCTGAAATCGTCGCGAGGGCCAACAGCGTCACCGCCGGGGCCCGCGCCGAACGGTGCACAGATTTCATGCTCGGTACGTTGTCACACGGCAACTGATAGTGGGCGCAGTTGGCCAGGAAAACGCGGAGTAGCCTTGCACACGATGACCGAGCGCGCCGAACAACACGGCATTTCTTACGCGTCGGCAGGGGTGGACATCAAAGCAGGTGACCGCGCCGTCGAACTCTTCAAGCCGCTGGCCAGGAAGGCCGCCAGGCCCGAGGTGCGCGGGGGGTTGGGCGGGTTCGCCGGGCTGTTCGCGCTTCGCGGCGACTACCGCGAGCCGCTGCTGGCCTCCTCGACCGACGGGGTGGGCACCAAGCTCGCGATTGCGCAGGCCATGGACAAGCACGACACCGTCGGCATCGACCTTGTCGCGATGGTGGTCGACGACCTCGTGGTGTGCGGCGCCGAGCCGTTGTTCCTGCAGGACTACATCGCGGTCGGGCGGACGGTCCCCGAACGCGTGGCCCAGATCGTGTCCGGCATCGCCGACGGCTGCGTCCTGGCGGGGTGTGCCCTGCTGGGCGGAGAGACCGCCGAGCACCCCGGGCTGATGGCCCCCGACCACTACGACATCTCCGGCACCGGCGTCGGCGTCGTCGAGGCCGACGATGTCCTGAGCCCCGACCACGTCAGGCCAGGCGATGTTCTCATCGCCATGGCGTCCACCGGGCTGCACTCCAACGGCTACTCGTTGGCCCGCCATGTGCTGCTCGAGATCGATCACATGAACCTCGCCGGACACGTGGAGGAGTTCGGGCGCACTCTGGGCGAGGAACTGCTGGAGCCGACGCGCATCTACGCCAAGGACTGCCTGGCGCTGACTGCCGAGACCCAGGTGCGGACCTTCTCCCATGTCACCGGTGGCGGGCTGGCGAGCAACCTGGAGCGGGTCGTCCCGCACGGGTTGGTAGCCCAACTCGACCGCGGCACGTGGACGCCGGCACCCGTGTTCGGCATGATCGCCCAGCGCGGCCGCATCGCGGCCGCCGAGATGGAGAAGACGTTCAACATGGGTGTCGGGATGGTGGCCGTTGTCGCGCCGGAGGACACCGATCGTGCGCTGGCCGTGCTGACTGCCCGCCATTTGAACTGCTGGACCCTGGGGACCATCAGGAAGGGCAGAAAGGAAAACTCACGAGCAGTGCTCGTGGGTCAGCACCCCAGGTTCTGAGGGATGCCCTGAGGGAGAGCTAAGGCGCTGGGGAGAGCCGGGGCTCCGAGGGGGCCTAAGGTCGCCACTCGTCGTCGTCGGTCCCGCCGTCCTCGGATGGGACGTCGCTGCCGATCAGACGGTCGTCCTCTCCGCCCGACAGTTCACGCTGTAGTTGCGTGAAATCGGTCTGCGGTGAGCTGTATTTGAGCTCACGTGCAACCTTGGTCTGCTTTGCCTTTGCCCGGCCGCGGCCCATGGGGGAACCCCCTCGCGCAATAACGGAGCGGCCTAAAATCAGGCGGCTCCGATCTGAGTGTGTTTATTGTCCTGCCAACACTTTACCGTGCCCGTCGCCGTGGCGCTGGCAGGCCCTGTTACCGGGCCGTCGTCGAGTCGCCCGGCCGGGCGCCGCCGCGGAGTCGGTCCACCGCCAGGCGGCCGGCCCCGACCGGGGCGTCCGAGGGCATCGAGTCCTCGTCGATGACCGCTGCTGCCGTGACCTCGCCGCCGGTGGTCAACGGCGTGTCCGCAGGCAGGCCGCGTTTGACCAAGGCCAGCGCGATCACCCCGTCATCGACGTGGTCGACCACGGTGCCCAGCCGACCGACCGTGCGCCCGCCGGTCTGCAGCGGGTCCCCGGGCGAGGGGCGGTCGCCCTCGCCGTCCAGGTGCAGCAGGACCAGCATTCGTGGTGGCTTTCCCAGGTTGTGGACTCGAGCCACGGTTTCCTGGCCGCGGTAGCACCCCTTGTCCAAGTGCACCGCGGGCCCGATCCAGCCGACCTCGTGGGGGATGGTGCGCTCGTCAGTGTCGACGCCGAGGCGGGCCCGAAGCTCAGCCACCCGGTGAGCTTCGTAGGTCCACACCCCGGCACGTCGAACCCCGGCTGCGACCAGGCGATCGCTGCGGCCGGCGGCCTGGTCGCGAGGCACGACGACGTCAACCTCGACACCGGGGCCGGCCAACCGGCGCACGAAGCCACCCTGCGCCAGCGCTGTCGCGGTACCTTCGGCCGGTAGCGCGGAGATGCCCAGCGCGTCGAGAACGGGTGTGTCGGTCAACTCGGGCCCGAGCAGTGACAAGACGGCCAGATCGGCGGGCTCGACGCTGACGTCAGCCCAAAACACCATCCGGCGCAGATAGGCCAGCAGCGGCTCGCCGCGCCACGGTTCGGTATCGAGAACTGTGAGGCCGTCCAACTGAGTCTGCAGCCAGTGATCCTCGACACGACCCTGCCCGTCCAGGCTCAGATTCTGGGTCACTGCGCCGTCTGGGAGTTCGCTGACATGCTGGGTGGTGAGACCGTGAAGCCAGGACTTGCGCTCGGTGCCGGTGAGGGCCAGTACGGCTCGGTGTGCGCGATCCACCAGCACAGCGCCCTGCGCAGCGGTCCGCTGCTCGCCGAGTGGGTCGCCGTAGTGCCAGTTGGCGCCGGCATCGGGTCCGGTGGTGGGAGCCGGTACCCCGGAAGTGGTCGAAGACATCGAGTCAACTCTACGGGCCGGGCGCACGCGGCCCGGGCTACGCTTTCGGCCCATGGTGGTTGTGGTAACTCTCGACGGGCAACTGCACGACCCCCGCGCACCCCTGCTTCATGCCGACGATCTGGCGGCGGTGCGCGGCGACGGAATTTTCGAGACCCTGCTGGTCCGCGACGGCCGACCGTGTCTACTCGAAGCGCACCTGGCGCGGTTGGCTCACTCCGCGCACCTGCTCGACCTGCCCGCCCCCGACCTGGCGAGGTGGCGGTCTTCGGTGGCCGCCGCGGTGGGGCACTGGCTCGCCGGCGGCGGCGACGAGGGTGTGCTGAGGCTGGTGTACAGCCGTGGCCGAGAAATCGGCCGGGACGGCGACTGTGATGAAACAGGGACGCAGTACGCAACGATCGGCCCGGTGCCGGCCAGAGTCGCCGATGTCCGGCACAACGGGGTGGCTGCGCTGACCCTGGACCGTGGCCTGTCGGCCCAGGGGATCGACGAGATGCCCTGGCTGCTGGCGGGAGCCAAGACCCTGTCCTACGCGGTGAACATGGCTGCGCTCCGGCACGCTGACCGCCACGGGGTCGGCGATGTCATCTTCGTGAGCACCGACGGTTACATCCTGGAGGGCCCGCGGTCGACAGTCGTCATCGCCACCTCGTCACCTGATGGCAACACCTGCCTGTTGACCCCTCCGCCCTGGTATCCGATCCTGCGTGGAACCACCCAGCAGGCCTTGTTCGAGGTGGCCCGAAACCAGGGCTACGACTGCGATTACCAGGCTCTCAGGCCGGTGGATCTGCATGCTGCTCAGGGCGTCTGGCTGGTCTCGAGCATCACGTTGGCCGCACGGGTGCACACGCTCGATGGTGCGGCGCTCGCCCCGGCACCGTTGGCGCAGGAGATCGCCGCGCTGATCGACGCGGCGATTGTCAGTGATCGCTGAGGGCTGCCAGCTGTTGCGGGTTGAGTGGTCGGTAGTTGTCGGTGGTGTGCTGTA
>NZ_JBMYXC010000057.1:0-20682 GCF_049608025.1 Mycobacterium sp.
CCGCACAGCTGCCCGACACCGTCGATGCAGTCCGCCCCGTCGGCCACCGCCGCAGCCAGATCGGCGAACACCGCACCCGGGGCATACACCCACGGGCCGCGGTAGGTGTCCGCCAAACCCGCTGTGACCTGCTCAGACAGCCCGGTCAGATCGGCCAGCTCCCGCACCAGCCCCATCCCCGCGTGCGACACCACCCCGTGCCCGTCGGCTGATACTTTGACCCGCTGGGAGACCGCGATATTCTTCACCTGCGAGGTGCCTTCCTGCTGGACGATTGAACCCTAGAGAAGTCCGATCATCCCCTGCAGGACAGGCACTTTCGCGTATCAACACCCAGCTACATCGACATTCCACGCAAAATCCGGGTTAACCTCGCAATACGGACTAGTCTTGGCCCATGCCCGGCGCATCCGTCGATCTGAACGCCGACCTCGGCGAGGGCTTCGGCGTCTGGACGCTGGGCGACGATGAGGCCATGCTCGACCTGGTGACAAGCGCGAACATCGCATGTGGTTTCCACGCCGGCGACGCCGCGACCCTGGCGCGCACCTGCCGTTCGGCCGCCGAGCGGGGCGTCCGCATCGGGGCACAGGTGAGCTACCGCGACCTCGCGGGCTTTGGACGGCGATTCATCGACGTCCCGCCGGACGAGTTGACCGCCGACGTCATTTATCAGATCGGCGCCCTCCAAGCCCTCGCACAGGTTGCCGACTCAACGCTGAGCTACGTAAAACCCCATGGCGCACTGTATAATTCGATCGTCGAGCACAGAGACCAAGCACGGGCTGTGGCCGCGGCGGTGCACGCGGTGGACCCCGGGCTCGCGGTACTGGGGTTGAACGGGTCCGTATTCTTTTCGGAAGCACGACGCCTGGGCCTGACCACCGTGCCGGAGGCTTTCGCCGACCGCGCTTACCGCCCGGATGGCCAGTTGGTGTCCCGACGGGAACCCAACGCGGTACTGCGCGACCCCGATGAGATCGCCGACCGGGTGATGTCGATGGTCACCGCGGGGCGGGTGACTGCCATCGACGGATCGACGGTACCCATCGCCGTCGAATCCATATGTGTGCACGGTGATTCACCTGGGGCCGTGCAGATTGCGTGCGCTGTGCGAAATCGCCTGACCGCCGAGGGCGTGCACCTCGAGCCGTTCAGCTAGCGACCTCAAGGCCCTCCTGGGGATCAGCGCGGAGTGACCGCGCCGTCACCAAGCGACATCGACTCGGCGGCTGGCACAATGGCCGCCGTGGCCGTCCAGACAACCCCAACGCGCATGCGTATCGGCTCCATGCAGGTGTTCGTTGCCGCGATCGTCGGGTTGGCGCTGGCAGGCGGGACGCTGCGGAGCTTGGTTGCGGGCACGCCGGACGTGGCGACTGCCGCAACAGTGTTCTGCGGGATTTTCGTGCAGGCATTGCCGTTCTTGGCTCTCGGCGTTTTGGTCAGCGGCGCGGTAGCGGCCCTGGTGACTCCCGACCGGTTGGCTCGCTGGTTGCCCCGCCGGCCCACGGTTGCGATCCTGGCCGCCGGCGTTAGTGGAGCGGCGCTGCCGGGCTGCGAGTGCGGTTCGGTGCCGATCGCCCGCCGGTTGTTCGGCGCGGGCACGGTGGGTGCTGCGGCTCTGACGTTCATGCTCGCCGCACCAGCCATCAATCCCATCGTGCTGGTATCGACCGCGGTGGCGTTTCCCGGCGAACCCATGATGGTGGTTGCCCGGTGCGTGGCGTCACTGCTGACCGCGCTTGTCATGGGCGGCCTGTGGGCGCGCTTCGGCCAGAATAAGTGGATCACTCGTCAGGTCCCGCGGTCCCACGATCATGATGGATCTCGCTGGACGGTGTTTACCGAGGCGGCCCGGCACGACTTCTTGCAGGCCGCGTCTTATCTCGTTATCGGCGCGGCGGCTGCCGCCGCTCTGCACATCCTTGTGCCGCAATGGATGTTCGATCATCTTGCCGGCCAGCTGTTACTCGGTATTGCGGTGATGGCACTGCTCGCTGTGATCTTGGCGCTGTGCTCGGAGGCCGACGCCTTCGTCGCGGCCAGCCTGTCGATGCTACCGCTGGTTCCGCGACTGGTATTCCTGGTCGTCGGGCCCGCCATCGACATCAAACTGTTCGCCATGCAGGTGGGCATGTTCGGCCGCGCGTTCGCCGTCCGGTTCGCCCCGATCACCTTCCTCGTCGCCACTGTCGTCGCCACTGGTGTCGGACTGTTGTTGGTGGGCAACCGGTGAGCCGCGAAACCGAGAACGCTCTGCTGTTGTTGGTCGGGGTCTGCACGATCATCATCACGGTTACCGGGGCCTACACGCGCTATGTCAAGCCGTCACTACAGCCGTGGCTGGTGGCATCGGCAGTTGTTCTGATCGCGTTGGCGTTGGTGGCAATCGCCCGCGACATCCGGCGCGGAACCGGTCAGCGCTCCGAGGACGGACATAATCACCATTCGGGGGTGCTCTGGCTGCTTATCGTGCCCATTGCGCTGTTGGGCTTCGTGGTTCCACCAGCGCTCGGGTCGCATTCCTCCATCCGCACCGTCACCGAGGTCTCGACCGACGTTCTGCGTCGGCCCTACCCTCCTTTGCCGGACGAACGGGCGCCGGAAATCTCTTTGCCCGAGTTGCTCGTGCGCAATGCGCGGGATTCGAACCGGTCCTTGGACAATCGGCTGGTCAGCGTCACCGGATTCACCATAAGGGACGGTGACCAGACCTATCTGGGCCGAATCGTTATTCTGTGCTGCGCAGCCGACGGCCAGTTGGCACGCATCCGGCTCGAAGGTCCGGCCGAGGATGCGGTCGCGCAACTACCGGAGGGAGCGTGGGTGCGACTTGAAGGGAAAGTCCCAGCCGGCCAAGTCGATTCGAGCCTCAAAACCGTACCCGTCATGAGAGTCGAGTCGGCCGAGCAGATCGAACAACCTGCGAACACCTACGTCTATTGAGTTTTAGCAGCACCCGTCAGGCTTAGGGTGGCATCATGCGCCTTAAGACCGGCCGACCTGATCTGGCTGCCTACGCCGCTCGGTTCGACGTCCCTCCCGCATCGCCGGCGACCCCGGTCTCGATCGCGTGGGGCGGCGTGACGACGCTGCTGATCGACGATGGCCACTCGGCGCTGTTGACCGACGGATTCTTCTCCCGGCCAGGCTTTTCCACTGTTGCCGCACGCCCACTGGCGTCATCGCGTCCGCGTATCGATGCCGGACTCTCACAACTCGGGGTCACCCGACTGGAAGCCGTGGTTCCGCTGCATACCCACTATGACCACGCGATGGACTCCGCAACGGTCGCCGAGTTGACCAGTGCCCGTCTGATCGGCGGGGCGTCAGCGGCTCTGATCGGGCGCGGCCACGGACTCGACCGCGTCGACACGGTGGAATCCGGCGAACACATCACCGCTGGCAACTACGACATCACGTTGATCGAAGGCAGCCACTGCCCGCCGGATCGTTTTCCCGGCCCCGTCACCGCACCGGTCATCCCCCCGGCCAGGGCATCGGCGTACAAGTGCGGCGAGGCGTGGTCCATGCTCGTGGGCCACCGTCCGAGCGGCCGGCAACTGTTGATCGTCGGCAGCGCCGGATTCGTGCCGGGCGCGCTGGCCGGCCGGAGCGCGGACGTCGCCTATCTCGGCGTCGGCCAACTCGGGCTGCAGTCGCCGAGCTACATCGCCGAATACTGGAGAGAGACCGCCCGGACGGTCGGTGCGCGCCGGGTGGTACTGACCCACTGGGACGACTTCTTCCGCCCACTGGACAAGCCACTGCGCGCGTTGCCATATGCAGGCGACGACCTGGACGTCTCGATGCGAGAACTGACCCAGCTCGCCGCCGACGACGGTGTCGAACTGCACCTCCCCACGCTCTGGCGGCGCACCGATCCGTGGAGCTGACTTCTAAGTCCTTCGCTGGCGGGCGATTTCGGCAAGCACGACACCGGCCGCAACAGAGGCGTTGAGCGACTCGGTCGGACCGGCCATCGGGATGGACACCACAGCATCACAGTTCTCCCGGACCAACCGAGACAAGCCCTTGCCCTCCGAACCGACGACGACGACGATCGGCCCTTTACCGTCGAGTTCGTCGACCGCGGTGCCGCCATCGGCGTCAAGTCCGACGATCTGCAGCCCAGATTCGGCCCACTGCTTGAGAGTTCGGTTGAGATTCGTCGCCCGCCCCACTGGTACCCGCGCCGCAGCCCCAGCACTGGTGCGCCATGCCACCGCGGTCACCGATGCGGATCTACGCTGCGGGATGAGCACTCCGTGGCCGCCGAACGCTGCGACCGAGCGGACGATGGCGCCAAGATTGCGCGGGTCGGAGATGTTGTCCAACGCCACCAGCAGCGGTGGTTCCGCATCAGCTTTGGCGTCGGCGAGCAGATCGTCGGGGTGCGCATAGTCGTAGGGGGGTACCTGCAGCGCCAGTCCCTGGTGCATGCCGTTGGCCGCGATCCGATCCAGATCGTGGCGCACCACTTCAAGAATCGATATCCCCTTGTCGGCGGCAATCTGCACGGCTTCGGTCAGCCGCTCGTCAGCGTCGGTTCCCAGCGCCACGTACAACGCGGTCGCAGGCGCTCCCGCCCGCAGACACTCCAACACCGGGTTGCGGCCGAGGACGATCTCGGTGTCGTCGGTCTTCTTGGGCCTGCCCTGCCGCTGGCGGGCAGCCTTGGCGGCGCGCTTGGCCGCGGGATGGTTCGGTCGCTGACGGGCGGCCGGTGTCGCGCCTCTGCCTTCCAGACCGCGACGACGAACACCGCCTGAGCCGACGGTCGGCCCCTTTTTGGTGCCCGACTTACGGGTCGCTCCTCGCCGTTGGGAATTGCCCGCCATTAATTGTCCGTCCCGTCCAGCAGTGACCATTGGGGCCCGTCAGAGGTGTCGGTGACCTCGATGCCCGCCTCTTTGAGCCGGTCGCGGATCGCGTCGGCTTCTGCCCAATCATGGCTTGCCCTGGCATCCGCACGCCGACGAACCTCCGCCTGCACGAGCACGTCGACCGCGGCCAAAGCGGCCGAGGTCTCGTCGCGCGACTCCCAGCGTTCGTCCAGCGGGTCTGCACCGAGGATCCCCATCATCGCCCGGATCGACATCGCCTGGGCCAACGCCGTCTCGTGATCCCCCGCGTCGAGCGCTCGGTTGCCTTCTGCGCGGGCAGCATGAATCTCAGATAGCGCGACCGGCACCGCGAGATCGTCATCGAGCGCAGCGCCGAATTTGGGAGTCCATTGGCCTGGCACGACCGCACCTACGCGACCGCGCACCCGGTGGAGGAAATCCTCGATCCCGGTATAGGCCCTCGCCGCATCCTGCAGCGCGTTTTCGGAGAACTCCAACATCGACCGGTAGTGCGCACTACCCAGGTAGTAGCGCAGTTCAGGTGCGCGAACCCGTTGCAGCACAGCGGGTACCGCCAAGACGTTGCCCAAGGATTTACTCATCTTCTCGCCACCCATGGTGACCCAGCCGTTGTGCAGCCAGAACCGGGCGAAACCATCCCCGGCAGCTTCAGCCTGGGCGATCTCATTCTCGTGATGCGGGAAGACCAGGTCCATTCCGCCAGCGTGGATGTCGAACTCCGTACCGAGATATTCCTGGCACATTGCTACGCATTCGGTGTGCCAACCCGGACGCCCACGGCCCCACGGAGTCGGCCACGACGGTTCGCCCGGTTTGGCTCCTTTCCACAACGTGAAGTCGCGCTGATCCCGTTTTCCGGTCGCGACGCCCTCCCCCTGATGGACATCGTCGGGTCTGTGTCCGGAGAGCTTGCCGTAATCGGGCAGCGTCCCGACGTCGAAGTAGACGTCCCCGTTGCCTTCCGCTGCGGCACAGTAAGCGTGGCCCCGGTCGATCAGGTCGCCGATCAGTTCGACCATCTGAGTGATGTGACCGGTCGCCCTCGGTTCGGCCGACGGCGGGAGGACACCGAGAGCGTCGTAGGCGGCTGCGAATGCCCGCTCGTAGGTCGCCGCCCACTCCCACCACGGGCGTCCAGCGTCGGCGGCCTTGTGCAGGATCTTGTCGTCGATGTCTGTGACGTTGCGAATGAACGCTACGTCGAAACCCTTGGCGATCAGCCAGCGGCGGAGGACGTCGAAGGCGACGCCGCTGCGTACATGGCCGATGTGCGGCAGACCCTGCACGGTCGCACCGCACAGATAGATCGAGACGTGGCCGGGCCGGAGCGGCGCGAAATCGCGCACAGCACCAGACAACGTGTCATAGAGCCGCAGCACGGGTGCGGGACGTTCGGTCACGACGGGCCAGCTTACCGGCCTATGCAGGCCTGTTCGTCATTCATCGACCACGTGGCTGGTGGTCGCCGCCTCGCCAAGGCGCTCGTCGGTGATCAACAGGGCCGTGGCCAGGGCCGCCAGGCCCTCTCCCCGTCCGGTCAGACCGAGGCCGTCGGTGGTGGTCGCCGACACTGACACCGGCGCTTCCAGCAGTTCGGAGAGCAGTTGCTGGGCCTCGCCACGACGCGCGGCGATCTTCGGACGATTACCGATGACCTGAACCGCGGCATTGCCCACTCGCAGCCCGGCGCCGAGCAGCAGCGAGTGGACGTGCCGGAGCATGTCAGCGCCGCTGGCCCCCCGCCATTCGGGACGGTCGGTTCCGAACACTTCGCCGATGTCGCCCATACCCGCGGCCGACAGCAGCGCGTCACAGAGAGCATGCGCCGCCACGTCGCCGTCTGAATGACCGGCGCAACCGTCATCACCGTCGAACAGCAGGCACAGCAGCCAGCAGGGACGCCCGAGTTCAAATGGATGTACGTCGGTGCCGACCCCAACTCTCGGCGAGTGCCCATGCATCGCCGGCATCCCGAAGCTCAGGAGGCGGCGGCGAGTGCCTCGTCGAGGATGGTCGCGGCCTTCTCGTCGTCGGTGTTCTCGGCGAGTGCCAGCTCACCCACCAGGATCTGCCGCGCTTTGGCCAGCATCCGCTTCTCACCGGCAGACAGCCCGCGCTCCTGGTCCCGACGCCAGAGATCACGTACGACCTCGGCGACCTTGTTCACGTCGCCGGAGGCCAACTTTTCCAGATTGGCTTTGTACCGTCGTGACCAGTTGGTGGGCTCTTCGGTATGCGGGGCGCGTAGCACCTGAAAGACCTTGTCAAGGCCTTCCCGCCCGACGACATCGCGCACACCCACATATTCGGCATTGTCGGCAGGTACCCGGACGGTGAGATCTCCCTGAGCGACCTTCAGGACCAGATACTCCCTCTGTTCGCCCTTGATAGTCCGGGTTTCGATCGCTTCGATCAACGCAGCACCATGGTGTGGATACACGACGGTGTCTCCGACCTTAAAAATCATCAGTTACGAGCCCCTTTCACCCCTCAATGTTAACACGGGCCGTTATCGGGGGTGGATCAACGATGCAGGTCAGGGGCACAGCGGGAAGATACTAGGGGTTGACAGACCGGCGAATCCGTGCAACGCGCGCAATGCTTTCCCGCCGCCGGACAGTCACTGTGCGGCCGTCGGCGACCTCTGGAATAGGCCGTCGGCGACCTCTGGAATAGGCAGTCGGCAAAACGCATCGCCCCTGCGCTACCGCGTGCATTCGGCAGCTACTACTCTGCATAGTTGAACCGCCGGAACCGCAGTGGCCCCGGCGCGCCACGTCGCCTAGTCGGCCGAGCAGGAGGCCCCAGTGAACCCCTTCAAACGGCGCACTAGCGCAACCGGCCGGTCCATACCCGCCGTTCTGGCCGCGGGTGGGTTTGCCGCGGCCGTCGCGCTGACCGGTTGCGGCGCCGGCCAGGTCTCCCAGACCGCCACTCAGGAACCAGCGATTAACGGCACCAGCGGCTACGCGGGTGAGATCACGCTGCGCAACATCCACCTGCGCGCCGATCAGACATCCGATTACATCCAGCCGGGGCGCGACATCGAGTTGATCTTCACCGCCGCCAACAACTCGCCCAACATGGACGACAAGCTTCTCTCGATCACCTCCGACGTCGGCAAAGTGACGGTGACGGGCGACGCCGCCCTACCCGCCACCGGTGTGTTGGTGGTCGGTACTCCCGACGGCCAGCCCACGCCGCTGGAGGGTATCGAGGTGGCAGACTCCGCCGAGGCCATGGTGGCGCTGTCGAAGCCCATCACCAACGGCCTGACCTACGACTTCACGTTTACCTTCGCGAACGCCGGCGAGACCACCGTCACCGTGCCAGTCTCGGCCGGTGAGGCTCCCCGCCGGGACGCAGCCGCAGATGCCGGGGATTCGGCCGGTCACTCGGGCGGCGGCCATTGAGCCGCATCTGGTGAGCTGCATCCGTACGAGACACGGCGTTCATCGCTGAGCTTCTGTCGGTGCTGCCGGTTACGGTCACCCAGTGACCCGCGCCGGTTCGAAAACACGTTCGCAGTACCGCTGCTCGGAATGCCAGCACGTCGCGGCCAAGTGGGTCGGCCGTTGTCCGGACTGTGGCACCTGGGGCACGGTCAACGAAGTCGTCGTGAGGGCGGCGGCCGCTTCGGCAACCCGGCGCGCGGTCGCACCGGCAGCTCCCGCCGTGCCGATCAGCTCGATCGACCCCGGGGCCACCCGTCACTTTCACACCGGCGTGAGCGAACTGGACCGGGTGCTCGGCGGAGGCTTGGTCCCCGGATCGGTCACGCTGATGGCTGGGGATCCCGGTGTCGGCAAGTCGACCCTGCTGCTCGAGGTGGCCCACCGCTGGGCTCAAACGGGCCGGAAAGCACTGTATCTGTCCGGGGAGGAGTCGGCGGGCCAGATTCGACTGCGGGCCGAACGTACCGGGTGCACCCACGATGGGGTCTACCTGGCTGCCGAATCGGACCTGGACATCGCACTCGGTCACATCGAAGCCGTACAGCCCACCCTCGTCATCGTTGACTCCGTGCAGACGATGTCCACCGCTGAGGTCGACGGCGTTACCGGAGGTGTCACCCAGGTTCGGGCAGTGACGGCCGCTCTGACGGGGATGGCCAAGACGTCGTCGTCTCCTGCGGTGGCGGTACTCCTCGTCGGGCACGTCACCAAGGACGGTGCCATCGCCGGGCCCCGCTCACTTGAACATCTGGTCGATGTCGTGCTGCACTTCGAGGGCGATCGCACGTCGTCACTGCGCATGGTGCGCGGCGTCAAGAACCGATTCGGCGCAGCTGACGAAGTCGGATGTTTTCTATTGCACGACAACGGCATCGAATGCGTCTCGGACCCCTCCGGCCTCTTTCTCGATCAGCGGCCCAAGGCGGTGTCAGGCACCGCCGTCACGGTCACGCTCGACGGCAAACGACCGATGATCGGCGAGGTGCAGGCGCTGATCGGCTCGCCCGCGAGCGGAAGCCCCCGGCGGGCGGTCAGCGGCATCGACTCCTCGCGCGCGGCGATGATCACCGCGGTGCTGGAGAAGCGTGCGAAGTTGCCCGTCGGAACAAACGACATTTACCTCTCTACGGTCGGAGGTATGCGCCTGACCGATCCGTCGTCGGACCTCGCCGTGGCGCTCGCGATCGCTTCGGCATCCGTCGACCTGGCGATGCCCACGACGGCGGTGGCAATCGGTGAGGTCGGCTTGGCCGGGGATCTGCGGCGGGTGGCCGGGATGGACCGCCGACTTGCCGAAGCTGCCCGGCTCGGCTTCAAGTGCGCCGTGGTACCTGCGGGCGTAACCGCCCCGCCACCCGGAATGCGGGTGGTGTCAGCCGACGACATCACCGCGGCATTGAGGGTGCTGCGAAGCATCAGTCAGAATGACGACAACTAACCCAGGTCCGCAGCAGATTTGCGGGTCGACGAGGACCTGTCAGCCGATCGGGCCCGGCACCGGCATATGCGGGGCACCGTCCACGGGTGCTTGCTGAGCGGCGGGCTGCGCCAACATGAACGGCACGGTGGCAGAGCGCAGGTTGCCCAACTGAACGACCAGGTTATAGGTGCCCGGGCCGATGGGCTGTCGCGGCAACGGGCAGTTGGGGGCCGAGCCCATCCCGGTCCATGTCACTTCGGTCGTCACCTGCTCGCCGGGCTGGAACGTCCTGATCAACGTTTCGTTGGATGGTGCGCAATCCAGGTTCGACCACAGCCGCTGGTTGTCCAGGGAGTACACATACGCCGCTAGAACCGCGGCTCCCACGTCCCGCTGGCAGGCGACCAGACCGATGTTGGTCACGACCATGGTGAACTTGGGCTGATCGCCGATAACGTACTGCGGCACATTGGTGATGCCCTTGACCGCGAGCGCCGAATCGGGGCAGTCGTCCCCCTCCTGGAGGATCGGCGGCGGCACCACCGCAGCCGTCGGAGTCGCGGGCGACTGCAGGGCATCCTGCGCCGGCGGCTGGATCGGCGAGTTGACATCGGGGTTCTCCCCCGGCAACGCATTCGGGCCCGCCGCATCGGCGGGCGCCGACGACTCGTTCGCCGTCGGCTGCTCGGAACTGGTGCTGTTCATCACGACCACCGCGACGATGGCAGCGATCACACCGATGACGAGCACGGCGATGCCGAGCGCCAACGCCCTGCGTCGCCAGTAAATCTGGGTGGGCAGCGGGCCATGCGGTTCTAGATCCAGCACAACATCACGGTAAGGCCAGGTCACGCGACCTTGCCCGAGGTTGCCCGGCGTGTCGCCGATGTGGGGGCACCTGCCGCTTGCGGGGGACGCTTGCGCCAGGAGTGGAAAACCCGATGAGGGGTTGGCCGAACAGCAGAAACCCGATGCGGGCCTTCGGCAAAACCAGCGCGCAATCGGCGCGGAAAGTCAGCCCGAAAAGTGGACAGGACCAGTCAGAACTCGCCGATCTCGCCGATATGGTCGCGCAGACACGCTTGGCCGTCGGCCAGGTGATAAGTCAGCCCGACGATAGCCAGGTCGCCCGCTTCGACCGCTTCTGAGATCGCCGTCGACCTGCTCAGCAGCTGCACGCCGGTCTCGGTGACGTGCCTGGCCTCGAACTCGTCAACGCGACTGAGCCCATCGCGGCGACCGACCAGAATGGAGGGCATTACCCGTTCCACTACATCGCGCACGAAGCCCTCCGGCAGCACCCCGTCGTCGAGCGCCGACAACGTCGCTTGCACCGCACCGCAGCTATCGTGCCCGAGGATCGCGATCAACGGCACCTTCAGGACGGTGACGGCGTACTCGATCGAGCCGAGCACCGCCCCGTCGATGACGTGTCCCGCGGTGCGAACCACGAACATGTCGCCGAGGCCCTGATCGAAGATGATCTCAGCTGCCACCCGGCTGTCAGCACAACCGAACAGCACCGCGGCGGGCGTCTGCGCCTCGGCGAGGCGGGCTCGGTGCTCGATGCTCTGGCTGGGATGTTCCGGTTTGCCGGCAACGAAGCGCTCGTTACCCTCCTTGAGTGCTTTCCACGCCATCGCCGGGCTCGTATTGGGCATGGACGACATTGTGCCCGAGCCGTCGTCGATGATCTACGCCGATGAGCTACTGGCCTGGTATGCACGCGAACAGCGCGACTTACCGTGGCGGCGTCCCGGCGTCTCGGCCTGGCAGATACTGGTCAGCGAAGTCATGCTGCAGCAGACGCCCGTCGCGCGGGTAGAACCCATCTGGCTGGAGTGGATCGCACGTTGGCCCACCCCGTCGGTGACCGCGGCGGCCAGTGCGGCCGACGTCGTGCGGGCATGGGGGAAGCTCGGCTATCCGCGGCGGGCCAAACGCCTGCATGAATGCGCGATGGTTATCGCCACCGAGCACGGCGACGTGGTGCCCGAAGATGTCGCAACCCTGTTGTCACTTCCCGGCGTGGGAACCTACACCGCACGCGCCGTGGCCTGCTTCGCCTACCGGCAGTCTGTTCCCGTCGTCGACACCAACGTTCGGCGCGTGGTTGCTCGCGCAGTTCACGGCCGCGCGGATGCGGCTTCGCCGGCGGCCCGAGACCTCGATGATGTCGCGGCCCTGCTGCCCGGCGACGCGAGCGCGCCCCAGTTCTCGGTCGCGCTAATGGAGTTGGGCGCGACGGTGTGCACCGCACGCGCGCCGCGGTGCGGTGTGTGTCCGCTGCGCAACTGCAATTGGCGGTCGCACGGCTTCCCGGAAAGTACCCGCCCACCGCGCCGGACGCAGCGATATGCAGGCACCGATCGTCAGGTGCGAGGTCGGCTGCTCGATGTGTTGCGCGGCAGTGCTTTTCCCGTCAGCCGGGTGGAACTCGACCTCGCGTGGACGACGGACAACGTGCAGCGAGACCGGGCGCTGGATTCGCTGCTCGTGGATGGTTTGGTGGAGCAGACGGCGGACGGCCGATTCGCGCTTTGTGGCGAAGGCGACGATGCAGGCCCCCAGGCCTGAGGAGGAGCCGAGCAGACAAACCCGAAGGCGACGATGCAGGTGGACGACGGTGCAGGTGGACGACGGTGCAGGTGGACGACGATGCAGGTGGATACAACACCGCTGAGCTCAGGCACCGCCGCCGAACTGCGATAGAAACGCCTCGACAGCTTCCCGATATGTTCCGGGCGCGTCATCGTGGATGAGATGGCCGGCCTCCGGCACGCGCAGATAGGTCGTCCGAAGCCCGGTGTCGGCCATGGTTCGCATCTGACCGGGCGGGGTGACCGAGTTTCCAGCTTCCATGACCAGGGTCGGCACCGCCACCGAATGCCATTGACTCCAGTAGTGGCGGGTTCCCCACTCTGCGGCAATCGCGATCCAGCGCGCCGGGTCGCCGTGCAGGCGCCAACCGGTCTCCGTGCGGTCGAACGCTTCGAGGAAGTACCGGCCCGCCACGGGGCCGAACTCGTCGTACACCTGCTGTGCTGTGCCAAATTGCACGGGCAGCGCGTGCAACCAGGGCTCCCACGGACCGGTGGTTCGTCCCCGAAAATCGGGAGCCATGTCTTCCACGACCACGGCGGCGACCATCTCGGGTCGCGCTGCGGCCAGGCACCAGGAGTGCAACGCACCCATCGAATGGCCGACCATGATCGCCGGCCTGCCCAGCTCCTCCACAGCATCGCCCAGGTCGGCCACGAAACGCTCCGTGGAGATCGGGAATCCGTCTGGCACGCCGCGGCCGCGATGCCACGGCGCGTCGTAGGTGAAGACCTCCCCCATCCGCGTGAGCCAGGGCAGTTGGCGCGACCAGGTAGTGCCTCGACCCATCAGCCCGTGCACCAGCACCACGGGCGGGCCGGCCCCGCCGCGACGGATCAGCAGATCACTTGCCTCCGAGCCGTGAATCGGGCTGGAGTACGGATCGGAATCCATGTTCTCATCATGCCGGTCGCACGCGGTAGCCTGAATACCATGCCCAGTCAAAACCCTGTGGTGAAGATCAATGCGATCGAGATCCCGCCCAGCGCCGGTCCGGAATTGGAGAAGCGGTTCGCCCACCGCGCACATGCCGTCGACAGCCAGCCCGGCTTTCTCGGTTTTCAGCTGTTGCGCCCGACCAAGGGCGAGGACCGCTACTTTGTGGTGACCCAGTGGGAGTCCGAAGAAGCATTTCAGGCGTGGGTGACCGGACCCGCAGCCGAGGCCCATGCCGGCGAGCGCGCCAACCCGGTCGCCACCGGTGCGTCGTTGCTGGAGTTCGAAGTTGTACTTGACGTTGCGGGATCCAACGCTCCGGCGTAAGGCAGCCCAGGCCCTACGGCGAGCGACCAAGCTGACGGTCGGGCTCGTCCTCGTCGCCACCCTGGCCTGCGGATGTGCCACGACCCGTCCTGCGCCGTCCGAGTCTGCCTACGGCGCGCCCATCCAGATCAACACACCACAGGGCCTGCGCGCCAAGCAGACCATGGACATGCTCAACAGCGACTGGCCGATCGGCCCGGTCGGTATCCGCACTCTGGCCGCCCCTCAGCTAGTCGAGCACGTGGGAGTCACGCTGGACAGGATGTGGTGGGACCGGCCATTCACCGTTACCGACATCGACGTCGGGGCCGGGCACGCCACACTTGATGTGCTCACTTCCTACGGAGTGGCGCAGACCATCGAGCTGCACACCGACGATGCGGGCATGGTCGACCGCTTCCAGGTGGAGCTCGACCCGCCGGTGATCGAGAACTGGGAAGACATCGACGCCCAATTGACCAAGTCCGGCGCGCGCTACTCCTACCAGATCGCGAAGGTCACCGACGGCCAGTGCATCAAGGTCGCGGGCACCAACACCGACATGTCCCTGCCACTAGCGTCGATTTTCAAACTGTATGTGCTGCTTGGAGTTGCGCATGCGGTCAGCGCGGGCACGGTGGACTGGACCGACATGCTGACCATCACCGAGGAAGCCAAGGCCGTCGGCTCCTCGGGCTTCGATGCGCTGGCGCCGGGCGCCCAAGTCTCAGTACGCGATGCCGCCCAGCAGATGATCTCGGCAAGCGACAACATGGCGACCGATCTGCTGATCGCCCGACTGGGGCCGGGCGCCATCGAGCGTGCGCTGGTGGCCGCCGGCCACCACGACCCCGCGAGCATGACGCCGTTTCCGACCATGCACGAACTGTTCTCGGTGGGCTGGGGCAAGCCGGATCTTCGCGACGAGTGGAAGCAGGCCTCGCCGCAAGGGCGTGTTCAGCTGCTTCAGCAGACGAACTCCCGGCCCTACGAACCGGATCCGAAGCGCACCCACACTCCGGCGTCGGATATCGGCGCCGAGTGGTATGGCAGCGCCGCCGATATCTGCCGTTTGCATGCCGCCCTCCAGACCGCTGCGGTGGGCGAGGCCGCGCCGGTGAGGGACATCCTGTCCGCCGTCGCTGGCATCGATCTCGACCGGACCCAGTGGCCCTACATCGGGGCCAAAGCCGGCAACCTGCCCGGTGACCTGACCTTCAGCTGGTATGCCGTTGACCGCAACGAGCAGCCGTGGGTAGTAAGTCTGCAAGCGAACTGGCCGCAGTTTCGCAGCCAGACCGCGGCCGGCTGGCTGATGTCGATCGTGACCCAAGCCTTCGACCTGATCCCGACCGCCTGAATCAGCGTGCAGACCGCAGGGTCCATACGCGCCCTGGGAAGTGCGTGACCGCTCCCAGTTCACTGCGGCGTGTGGATGTGGCTCAGTGGCCGCCAACAATGCCCGCGCCATAAGGGCCGGTGTACTGCGCGCTCGTATCCGGATTGGGCGCAGTAACGATCGACGCATCACCGGGGCTCTGGCAAACGGAGGTATTGGCCCCGTTGAGGTTGCAGCTCTGGTGAGGTGCGTTTGCCGGAGAGGCCATCGCCGCTCCCGCGCCAAACAAGCTGGAGCCGATCATGGCTGCACTGATGGTGGCAATCTTCCAGGTGGCGGGTCGTTTCACGATGTGCCCCTCTACTCTCGTTTGGTCATCCAAAGGATGGCTTCCTTCGTTGCCTTTGATTTTTCACCGACTGCATATGTGCGGCCTGAGAAACTGTCTAGAACAGGCCTTGCAAATCCCGTGTATGCAGCGTTGGGCCGCGCCCTCAGTTGACTAGACCGCGGCCGGCTGGCTGATGTCGATCGTGACTCAAGCCTTCGACCTGATCCCGACCGCCTGAATCAACGTGCAGACCGCAGGGTCCATACGTGCCCTCGGAAGTGCATGACCGTACGGCTGACCGGCGCCACGTCAATGCGCCAGAATGATTGCGGCGGCGCTTCCAGCACAACGAGGATCGCGGCACGAATGACGGCCGGGTGGGCAACCGCCAGGACCCGGCCGCGCTGTGAGGCCAGCGAATCCAGCCATCCGGCAACCCGCTCGACCAGCTCGACGACCGACTCGCCGCCGTGCGGCGCACTGGTCGGGTCCGTCAGCCAGATGGCCAATTCGGCGGGCGATACGCCGCCGAGCACATCACCGCGCCACCGGCCGCAATCCAGGTCCGCAAGCTGCGGCTCCACAGACGCCTGTAATCCGAGCAGTTCCGCCGTCTGCCGAGTGCGCGTCTCAGGTGCGCAGAAC
Source organism: Mycobacterium sp. (assembly GCF_049608025.1). Classification (GTDB taxonomy): domain Bacteria; phylum Actinomycetota; class Actinomycetes; order Mycobacteriales; family Mycobacteriaceae; genus Mycobacterium. Next base: position 15,905 of record NZ_JBMYXC010000057.1, read on the forward strand.
ACCTGCTCGGTGCGTCCGAGTTCAGTTCCTGCCTCGATCTGTCGCCGACCCTTGGCGTTGACCGATTCATCGGTGGCAAATCGTCCGGCTGCCATCGCGTCTGTCATGGCGTGCGACACGAGGGTCAGTCGGACGACCTCACTCACCGTTGGGGTCCATGTAACTGGGGTCCATGTAACTGAGGTCCGGACAAATCACCCCGGGCATGCTCACATGGCAAGTGCGGGCTTCCGCTCCTCCAGCAACCGCGAGACCAGCGCGGCGAAAACCAGACCTATGGTGGCGTAGATGACGATCTGCGTCCCCAATGCGTACAACCGGAAGTCGTAGAGCACATCGGCCGGGAACCCCTCGTAGACGATGGTGCCGTCGGCGGCAACCAACGGACCGGGCGTCTCGTCGATGGTCGGCAGGACCAGCATCACCAACGTTAGGGCCACCACATAACCACCTGCTGCGGCCACCCCGGCATTCCAGGCGCCCCACCGCGCCGCCAACTGGCGACCGAGGTAGACCGCACCGATCAACAGCGCCGCCGACAACACAACCATCAACAGGTACAGCAGCGTACGCTGCTGGATCGTCTCGTCCAGGCTCAATGCCGGCGGGCTCGCCGGATACTTCAGCGTAGGAACGACGTAGAGGCTGAGGAGCATTCCGCCCGCGATGTAGAGCGACAGCAGTCGAGCCGAGATGTCACCGACCCGGCCGTAGGTCACCGCGAAGACGACCGCGAAGAGCGCTGCGATGGCCATGCTGAACAGCAGGACGCCCAGGCCCATTCCGATATTCATCTGGACGGCGCGAGTGAACCCGCCACCCTCCCCACCGTGGCTGTGTCCGTGCACGCCGGCGGCATGGTCTATGGCCTCGTGCGCAGAGCCGACACCCTCCTCATAGCCGATGGCCAGTTCGATCTGTGGCTCCACGAAAATTCGGGCGAACAGGAACGCGAGGATTCCGGCGGCGGCGCCGGCCAAAAGGCCACGCCAAATGATTTGTTTTTCCATATTGGTGTGCATTTCACTGATTCCTTGCCGGGTGTCAGTGGCAGGGAAAGCCGAGTAGGTGACGACCGTCGTGCAGGAATTCGTGGATGTAGGTGTTGTTCCCGAACACCGAGGTTGCCCCCTGGTCCATACCGACGAAATACAGCACCACCAGCGCCAGGAAAGCGGTCAGCGACAGCCATGCGGCCGCCTTTGCGCCCGACACGTCGAGTGCGCCCGCCTGTGTTTTGCCCACGTCAGGAGAAGTCATTCGAGTTCCTTTCTGGGATTTCGCGTCCCAGCCAGATGTGTGATGGCCATCAGGTCTGACTGTCTACAGTGGCGCGACCGTTCTGGAGTCTCACCAGATTCCGTTGACCATCAATTACCCCAGCATCCTAAGCCACGCCTGGTGGGGGTGCACCAGGACATCACGAAGCGGGCGGCCACCCGTTGGAATGGCCGCCCGCTGTCGTGGTCGGCTTGTTCGGCCGCCCGTTGTCGTGGTCGGCCTACTCGGCCGCACCCGGGGTAGCGGCGGCACTGGCCTCGGCCAGATCCGGTTCGACGCTCGCCGCAGGCCTGCGGCTGCCGACGAAGGTGAACGCCGCATCCTCGCCTGCACCCTCGCCGTCCCAGTTCTCGACGTCGACGGTTACGACCTGCCCGGGTCCTACCTCCTCGAAGAGGATCTTCTCCGAGAGTTGATCCTCGATCTCACGCTGGATGGTGCGGCGCAGCGGCCGCGCGCCGAGCACGGGGTCGAACCCGCGCTTCGCCAGCAACGCCTTGGCCTTGTCCGTCAACTCCATCGTCATGTCCTTGGCCTTGAGCTGCTGGGACACCCGGCCGATCATCAGATCGACCATCTTGATGATCTCGTCCCGGGTCAGCTGGTGGAACACGATGATGTCGTCGATGCGGTTGAGGAACTCCGGACGGAAGTGTTTCTTCAGCTCGTCGTTGACCTTCTGCTTCATCCGCTCGTAGTCGTTGACGCCACCGCCTTGGGTGAACCCGAGGCCGACCGCCTTGCTGATGTCAGAGGTGCCCAGGTTCGAGGTGAAAATCAGCACGGTGTTCTTGAAGTCGACCGTGCGCCCCTGACCGTCGGTGAGCCGACCGTCCTCGAGCACCTGTAACAGCGTGTTGTAGATCTCCTGGTGCGCCTTCTCGATCTCGTCGAACAACACGACGCTGAACGGTTTGCGACGCACCTTCTCGGTGAGTTGACCACCCTCCTCGTAGCCGACGTAGCCCGGAGGGGCTCCGAACAGCCGCGAGGCGGTGAACCGGTCGTGGAACTCGCCCATGTCGATCTGGATGAGGGCGTCGTCGTCGCCGAACAGGAAGTTGGCCAGCGCTTTGGAAAGCTCAGTCTTTCCCACACCGGACGGGCCGGCGAAGATGAACGAGCCCGAGGGACGCTTGGGGTCCTTCAGCCCCGCACGGGTGCGTCGGATCGCCTTCGATACCGCCTTGACGGCGTCCTCCTGGCCGATGATCCGTTTGTGCAGTTCGTCCTCCATGCGCAGCAGCCGAGTGGTCTCCTCCTCGGTCAGCTTGAACACGGGAATGCCGGTCCAGTTGCCGAGAACCTCCGCGATCTGCTCGTCATCGACTTCGGCTACCACATCGAGATCACCTGAACGCCATTGCTTCTCACGCTCGGCGCGCTGGGCCACCAATTGCTTTTCGCTGTCCCGGAGGCTGGCCGCCTTCTCGAAATCTTGCGCGTCGATCGCGGATTCCTTCTCCCGGCGCGCGTCGGCGATCTTCTCGTCGAAGTCGCGCAGGTCCGGCGGTGCGGTCATCCGGCGGATCCGCATCCGGGCACCGGCCTCGTCGATCAGGTCGATGGCCTTATCCGGTAGGAACCGGTCGTTGATGTACCGGTCCGCCAGTGTCGCCGCAGCAACGACGGCGCCGTCGGTGATCGACACCCGATGGTGGGCTTCGTAGCGGTCCCGCAGCCCCTTGAGGATCTCGATGGTGTGCTCGACTGTTGGCTCGCCCACCTGGACCGGCTGAAAGCGACGTTCCAGTGCTGCATCCTTCTCGATGTACTTGCGGTACTCGTCGAGGGTGGTAGCACCGATGGTCTGAAGTTCACCGCGTGCCAGCTTGGGCTTCAGGATCGACGCGGCATCGATCGCACCCTCAGCGGCGCCGGCCCCCACCAGCGTGTGCAGCTCGTCGATGAACAAAATGATGTCGCCGCGCGTGTTGATCTCCTTGAGCACCTTCTTGAGGCGTTCCTCGAAGTCACCGCGATACCGGCTGCCGGCGACCAGCGAACCGAGGTCGAGGGTGTAGAGCTGCTTGTCTTTGAGTGTCTCGGGAACATCACCGTGCACGATCGCCTGCGCAAGGCCCTCAACGACAGCGGTCTTGCCGACGCCCGGCTCGCCGATCAACACCGGGTTGTTCTTGGTGCGCCGGCTCAGCACCTGCATCACACGCTCGATTTCCTTCTCCCGGCCGATGACGGGGTCGAGCTTGCCCTCCATCGCCGCCGCGGTCAGGTTTCGGCCGAACTGGTCGAGCACCAACGAAGTGGAGGGGGAACCTGATTCTCCTCCCCTCCCGCCCGTTCCGGCTTCTGCGGTCTCCTTGCCCTGGTAGCCGCTCAGCAGCTGAATGACCTGCTGGCGCACTCGGGTCAGTTCGGCCCCCAGCTTGACCAGCACCTGGGCCGCCACACCCTCACCCTCACGAATCAACCCGAGGAGAATGTGCTCGGTCCCGATGTAGTTGTGGCCGAGTTGCAGCGCCTCACGCAGGCTCAGCTCAAGAACCTTCTTGGCGCGCGGAGTGAACGGAATGTGACCGGACGGCGCCTGCTGTCCCTGGCCGATGATCTCTTCAACCTGGCTGCGCACGCCCTCCAGTGAGATACCCAACGACTCGAGCGACTTGGCGGCGACGCCTTCCCCCTCATGGATAAGCCCCAACAGGATGTGCTCGGTGCCGATGTAGTTGTGGTTGAGCATCCTGGCTTCTTCTTGAGCCAACACGACAACCCGACGTGCGCGGTCGGTGAATCTTTCGAACATCCCTGGTTACCTGCTCTCCATCACATAGGTAGGTGCACAGCGCCTCGTACCAACTCCCGAAGACTTGCTAGAGCGCCGAACATTTGGCAAGACCTCGGTAGTGCCACGCACCTGCCGACCACTGTAGTAGGCGACGGCCCCGGGCGCCCCGCCTGGAGGCCCCGTCCGTAACCCGCTGGAAGGGACACCCTGCGCGACAACGGGCCAGTACCCGGCGCTGCCAGTAGCAACGCGACCAGGAGCAGATTCGTTTCCGAAACGGGCCCGCGAACAGTTCGCCACCAGCGAACGCCGAGTACCCAGTAATTTAGTGCGGGCGATCCCCGGCTGAGTTGCTGCCGGCTACATTGCTCGCTTGCTGCTTCTTAGGTTGCTGCTTCTTAGGTTGCTGCGTGGAACGCGTCGATAACATCGGCGGGAATCCTGCCCCGCGTGGACACATTGTGGCCGTTGCGGCGAGCCCAGTCCCTGATTGCCGCACTCTGTTCCCGGTCAATCGCTGCGCGACCCCGGCCGGCACCGACCGACCGGCCACGCCGACGGCCACCGACTCGACGACCGGTATCCACCCACTGCTTCAGATCCGCGCGAAGTTTCGCCGCGTTATTCGCTGAGAGATCGATCTCATAGCTCACCCCATCGAGCCCGAATTCGACCGTTTCATCGGCCGCGCCTTCGCCATCGAAATCGTCAACCAACGTGACGGTGACCTTCTTGGCCATTGCGTCTCTGC
>NZ_JBMYXC010000058.1:0-9763 GCF_049608025.1 Mycobacterium sp.
GCCGGACTCGATCCGAGGAACCCCAGCTCGACCGGTCACATCACGACGTTGGCACGCAGTACTGGCAGGGCGCTGATCATCGAAGCTGGCCGAGGAAGCATATTCGGAAATCATTGCGCCCAATCGTCTCCTCGCGCGACGGGTTTCGCTGCAAGGTCCAGCAGATGTTACGACGACAAATCGGGCGAGGGGGGGTTTCGGGCTAGGTGTGCCAAGGGTGCTCTGCGGCCGAATGCCTAGCCGTTCTGCATCAGGCTTTTCTTGTCAGACCATTCGTGGTCGGGGTGGCGGGATTCGAACCCACGACCTCTTCGTCCCGAACGAAGCACGCTACCAAGCTGCGCCACACCCCGCGTGAAGCCACGACAGCGTATCGCACCGCCCGGGGTTCAAGCGAAACGCGCATTCGGTCTGCGACACGCCGCGGGATGCATCTGGGTTGTCGGTGGCGTTATACACACTGACAGTTACCGACGAGCTGATCCTGAACGAAACGAGGCATGACATGACGGGCTTAGGGGCATCGATCTACCTGGGTTTCTTCGCCATTGCCGCACTCTGGTTGTTCCTGACTGCCGACGGTCCACTCTCGCGCGGCACCGACGATCAAGGCCACAGTCCGGATCGCTCGAACTCGGCCAACACCTCGGCCGGCGCGGAGGGGTCGAGGCCGTGGCTGGTCAGCCATTCGCTGCAGAAATAGGTATCGGCGTAGCGGTCGCCGCTGTCGGCGAGCAGGGTCACCACCGAGCCGCTGCGCCCCTGGGCGACCATGTCGGCCAACAGGCCGAAAGCACCCCAGATGTTGGTTCCCGTCGACGGTCCGACGCGCCTGCCGAGCACCCGGCCCACGTGATGGGCGGCCGCGACGGAGGCAGGGTCGGGCACCACAGTCATCCGGTCTACGACTCCTGGCAGGAACGACGGTTCGACGCGAGGCCGCCCGATGCCCTCGATACGAGATGAGATATCCGTCACGACGTGGGGATCGCCGCTGACATACGAAGGGAAAAACGCGGAGTTTTCCGGATCCACGACGCACAACCGGGTTGTGTGTCGGCGATAGCGGATGTATCGACCGATCGTCGCGCTGGTGCCGCCGGTACCTGCGCCCACCACGATCCACTCCGGCTCGGGGTGCGTCTCCTCGCCCATCTGCTCGAAGATCGACTCGGCGATGTTGTTGTTTCCGCGCCAGTCGGTAGCACGTTCGGCGTTGGTGAACTGATCGAGATAGTGCCCGCCGGTTTCTTCGGCCAGCCGCTGCGCCTCTTCGTAGAACGGCTCGCACTCGGCAATGAAATGGCAACGGCCACCTTGGGATTCGATCAGAGCGATCTTCTTCGCGCTGGTCGACTTCGGCATCACCGCGATGAACGGCAGCCCCAGCATCGCTGCGAAGTAGGCCTCAGAGACCGCCGTGGAGCCTGAGGACGCCTCGATGACGGTGGTGTCCTCGTCGATCCAGCCGTTGCATAGCGCATAAAGGAACAACGAGCGTGCCAGCCGATGTTTGAGGCTCCCGGTGATGTGGGTTGTCTCGTCCTTGAGATAGAGCGCGACGTCGGCGTCCTTGGACCAACTCGACGGCAATGGGTAGCGCAGCAGATGGGTGTCGGCGCTGCGCCTGGCGTCAGCCTCGATCAGCCGTACCGCATTGTCCACCCAGGAACGTGACTGGCTGCGTTCGGCGGATGAGGCCGATGTGCTCACCGCGCAGCGACAGTCGGATGCGACTGCTCAGTTCCCGAACTGGCGTCCGAACCCCCCTGCGGGGCCGCTACCAGCGTCAGCAGTGTCGCCTCCGGCCGGCAGCAGAACCGCAGCGGGGCGAATGGGGACGTGCCGATGCCGGCAGAGACGTGCAACTGGGTATGGGCGCCCCACTTGGACGGGCCTTTGACTCTGGACCGGTCAAGATCGCAGTTGGTGACGATCGCGCCGTAAAAAGGCAAGCACAGCTGCCCGCCGTGGGTGTGGCCGGCCATCACGAGCTGGTAGCCATCGGCGGCGAAGCGGTCCAGGACCCGGGGCTCGGGGGAGTGCGCCAGGCCCAGCGTGAGGTTCGCGGTCGGACTCGCCGGCCCGGCGATGGCGGCGTAGCGATCCCGCGACAGGTGCGGATCGTCGACGCCGGCCGCCTGGATGCGAAGGCCCGCGACCTCGAACTCGCGGCGGGTGTGGGTCATGTCATGCCAACCGCGTTCGGTGAACGCGGCGCGCAGGTCCTGCCACGGCAGCGGCTCCCCGTGGACCCGGCGGGTCGGGTTGGTCAGGTAGTTGGCGGGATTCTTCAGCTTGGGCGCGAAGTAGTCATTGCTGCCGAACACGAACACGCCCGGCACCGACAGCAGGTCGCCGAGGGCTTGCACCACGGCTGGAACGGCCTTGGGGTGGGAAAGATTGTCGCCGGTGTTGACGATGAAATCGGGATGCCAGCCAGCCAGGTCCCGCAGCCAAGCCTGCTTGCGCCGCTGAGTGGGCCGCATGTGGATGTCGCTGATGTGCAAGACCCTCAGCGGTGACGAGCCCGGGGAGAGCACCGGCATGGTCGCCTCTCGGACCACGAAGGCATTTCGTTCGATCAACGACGCGTACCCGATGCCGACCGCGAGCGTGCCTACCGACGCGGCGGCGGTGTTCTTCAAGATCGCACCGGTCGAAGCTGCAGCCATGTGCTCAGCCTACTGCCAGTTGCTGCTCGACTCCCACTGTCGCCCGCTCGATCACCCCGGCGGTGGGGGCGGTGGCGGCGGCGGTGGCGGTGCTCCCGGTGGCGGTGGGGGTGCTGCCGGTGGCGGCGGCGGTGGCGCCGGCGGCGGGGGAACGAGTACCGGCACCGTGATCGGCGGTAAGCCCGGTATCTGGACAACCGTCTGCCCCACCGGTGCTGGTAGCGGTGGCACGCCCAGTGGCGGGGGTGCACCGGGCGGAGGCGGCGGCGGAGCAGGTGCAATGCCGTTGGAGATCAGGATCGTGATGATGGAACCGGGCACCGTCTGACCGCTGGGAGAGGTCCCGACAACCGCGCCGTACGGGGCCTCGCTGTTCACCGATGTGGACTGGTCGGCGACCTCGAAGCCGGCGTCACGTAGCCGCTTGCGGGCGGCGTTCTGTTTCATTCCGGCGACGCCGGGCACCCGGGAACCGGGGGCTCCGTCGACAAAGCGAGGGTCGGTCGGCGGCAGCGCGACTTCGCCGAAGTTGTTGGCGATCGGCTTCATCGCCGTGAACCAGGTCCTTGCCGGTTCGTTGCCGCCGAACAAATTCCCGTTGCCACACTGGCGCAGGGGAAATGAGCACAGCTCGCTGGGGTTGGTGGAGTCGTCGTAGACGTAGCTGGCCGCTGCGAGCTGATTGGTGAACCCAAGGAATGCCGCTGACCTGTTGGCTTCGGTTGTGCCCGTCTTGCCCGACATCGGCAGGTTCCAACCGGTCGCACCCGCGGCCGCGGCCGCCGTTCCTGAGCCGGTATCGTCCCTGCTCATCGCGTTGGCCATGGTGTTGGCAAGACCTTCGGGAACCGCCTGCTCGCAGGTTTCGGTGGTGACCGAGACTTCCTCGCCATTGCGATCCAGGACGGTCTCGATGGGGTTGGGCGGGCACCACATGCCACCGGAGGCCAGCGTCGCCGCCACATTGGACAGTTCCAGGGCATTGACCTCGATCGGCCCCAGCGTGAACGAACCGAGGTTCTGCCGTTTGACGAAGTCGGCGAGACTCTCGTTGCTCTCCGGATCGTAGTCGCGCGCGGTTCCCGGCAGCGCATAAGACCGCAACCCCAACCTGACGGCCATGTCTACGGTGCGTTGCACCCCGACCTGGGCGATCAGCTTCGCGAACGCGGTGTTCGGCGAGGTGGCGAGAGCGTCGGTGACGTTCATCGACCCTCGATAGGGGACGAAGTTATTGACGCACCACGTAGCCGGGGGGCAGCCCCGGGCGCCGCCGCTGCCCAGACCCTTGGCCTGGAACCGGGCAGGTATGGCCAGCTGGGCGTTGATACCCATGCCCATGTCGAGGGCGGCCGCGGTGGTGAAGATCTTGAACACCGAGCCCGCCCCATTGCCGGCCAGCGTGAACGGCTGAGGCTGCATCGTCTCCCCGGCGTCCAGGTCCAGCCCGTAGGTGCGGTTGCCGGCCATCGCGAGTACCGGATGAGATTTCTTGCCCGGTCGGATGACGCTCATGACGCTGGCGACGCCGTTGAGGTCGGGGCTGGCGAAATCGGTGATCGCCGACTTGACCGTGGCCTGTACCTCCGGGTCCAGGGTCGTCTTGATCAGGTAGCCACCCTTGGCGACCTGGTCCTTGCTGATGCCCGCGCGGGCGAGGTAGTCCAGCGCGTAGTCGCAGAAGAATGCCCGGTCACCGGCTGCGATGCAGCCGCGAGGCAGCTCGTTGGGTTGCGGCAATACCCCCAGCGGTCGCTGCTTGGCTTCGCGCAGCTCCCCGGCATATTCGGGGAGATTCTCGATCATGGTGTCCAGCACGACGTTTCGACGCGCCAGTGCGCCATCGGGGTTGGTATAGGGGTTCAGCGTGCTCGTCGACTGCACCATGCCCGCCAGGAGCGCGGACTGCTCCCAGCTCAACTCGGAGGCGTCGATGCCGAAATAGGTCTGCGCGGCGTCCTGTACCCCGAATGCGCCGTTGCCGAACGACACCAGGTTGAGGTAGCGCGTGAGAATCTCCGGCTTGGTGAACGTCTTGTCCAGGGTCAACGCCATCCGGATCTCGCGCAGCTTGCGGGCCGGGGTGGTCTCGATCGCCGCCCGCTTCTCGGCGTCGGTCTGGGCGACCACCAAGAGCTGGTAGTTCTTCACGTACTGCTGTTCGAGCGTCGAACCGCCCCGCGTGTCGAGGTTGCCCGACAGGTATCCCGATAGGCCGGTGAGTGTCCCCTGCCAGTCCACGCCGTTGTGGTCGGAAAACCTCTTGTCCTCGATCGAGACGATCGCCAGCTTCATCGTGTTGGCGATCTGATCGCTGGACACTTCGAAACGCCGTTGGGAGTAGAGCCACGCGATCACGTTCCCGCTGGCATCGACCATCGTCGATACCTGGGGCACCTCACCCTCGACGAGCTGGGTCGAACCGTTGGCGACGACATCGGAGGCGCGGTTGGACATCAAGCCGAAACCGCCCACGGCCGGAAACATGAGTGCGGCGGTCAGCACGCTGGCGAGCAGGCAGCACCAGGCGAGCTTGATAATCGTGACTGCCACCGGCGGTCGAGTCGGGGGGTGCTCCGGCATGCGTACAGAGTAGCGATGACCTCGGCGCGCCAATCCGCGGAGCAGCCAAGATCGGCTCTCGGCAGCCGCTGTCAAATGCCGGGTTCAGGCGTCGTCACGGGCTGACGGGACGGTAGTCCCAAAAAAGTGGTCACGAATGTATTGCGCAGAACACCCCTGACCACCTAAGTTAGGCACACAGTGCGATGCAGGTCACACCTTGCATCGTGTTGTGGCTCAGATCGCTCTACGCGATCGACGTCGGAGAAAAAATATTCGTCTGCGTTGTCGGGGCGCGGCCTGAACGAAGGGGATCGCAGGTGTCAGGTACTACGCCCGCCGCTAGCAAAACCAACGTGGATCCGACCGCCCACTCTATTGTGCAGGGTGCAGAGGCCGAAGCCCGTATTGCATGGGTTTCGCATGCCAGGTGTCGCCAGACGGACCCGGACGAATTGTTCGTCCGCGGTGCCGCGCAGCGCAAAGCAGCGGTGATCTGCCGGCACTGCCCGGTGATCGCCGAGTGCGGCGCTGATGCTCTGGACAACCGGGTGGAGTTCGGTGTGTGGGGAGGCATGACCGAACGTCAGCGCCGCGCGCTGCTGAAGCAACACCCCGAAGTGGTGTCTTGGGCTGAGTTCTTCGCTGCCCAGCGCAAACACCGCAGCGCCGGCTGACACGGCCCGCCGCTTCGCCCCGAGGGTCCCGTCAGGCTGCAGGAGCCTCGCCGGTGATCTGGTCGGCGATGGCTTGGAGCGCGTCCAAATCCGATACGTCGAACGGCAGTGACGGCACGCCGACTATCGCCACGGTTGGGTTCGCGCCGGTGAATCGCGACAGGAGTCGCACCTCCCGCTTGGCGGTCGACGCCCGGTCGGCGTGTATCCGCAGCGCCGCCACCGCCAGGGCGCCAGCCCGCGTGTCCGCTAAATCCCCGGCCTTCGCCAGCTCCGCTGCCGCCTCAGCCGCCTTGTCTGCTTTCAACGCGGAGAGCGTGGGGTGGGTCCGGTTGAGTATCAGGCCGGCCAGTGGCATGTGCTCGGTAGACAGGCGATCGATGAAGAAGGACGCCTCCCGCAACGCGTCGGGTTCGGCCGCCGATACCACGACGAACTGGGTGCCACGACGCTTGAGCAGTTCATAGGTGCGGTCGGCCCTCTCCCGGAAGCCGCCGAACGTCGCATCCAGAGATTGAATGAAGGCAGCCGCGTCAGACAGCATCTGCGATCCGAGGATCGTCGACATCCCTTTCATCGCCAGGCCGACCGCACCGGTAACCAGGCGACCGAGGCCCCGTCCCGGGGCCAGCAGCAGGCGCCACAGTCTGCTGTCCATGAAACTGCCCAACCGCTTCGGGGCGTCGAGGAAGTCCAACGCATTGCGTGATGGCGGAGTGTCCACCACTACGAGGTCCCACTTGTCCTCGGCCAGAAGCTGACCGAGTTTCTCCATGGCCATGTACTCCTGAGTGCCGGCCAGCGACGTGGCCACCGTCTGATAGAACTGGTTGTCCAAAATGGCGTCGGCGGAACCGTCTCCGGAGTACTGAATCACCATCTCGTCGAAGGTGCGCCGCATGTCGAGCATCATCGCGTGCAGTTCACCGGTCACCTCGGGCGCCAGCGGAACCCGCTGCGGAGTGTTCCCCAGGTCCTGGATTCCCAGCGCCTGGGCGAGCCGTTTGGCCGGGTCGATGGTGAGCACCACTACGGTGCGGCCGTATTCGGCGGCGCGAAGCGCCATCGCGGCGGCGGTAGTTGTCTTTCCGACACCGCCCGCACCGCAGCAGACGATCACCCTGTTGGACCTGTCGCGCAGAATGCTGGCCATGTCCAGGGCCGCTGGGGTGGTGTTCATCGTGGCCATCTTCTCTTCGCGCAAGCGCTCATCGACATCCTTCGGTTACCGGACGCCCTGTTGGGCGAGTGCCTCGGCCAGTTCGTACAGACTTCCCAGGTCGACTCCGTCGGGCATCGTCGGCAGTTCGAGGCGGGGAACGTCGATCTCGTCAAGTTGTTCGGCGTTCTCGGCCCGTGCCGCGATGCGGGTCGCGTGCTGGATCGTCTCGGTGAGCAGGCCGGCGAAATCTTCGTCGGAGAGAGCGATGCCGGCGCTGGTCAGGCCCCTGCGCACGGCGTCGGCATCGAGGTCGCCCTCCGCGGCCAGCGCCAGGTCTTCGGGTGCCAAGTAAGCCCGGATGTTGCGGTTGACGATCACGCTGCCGAGCGGCAGCTCCATCTCCCGCAGGTCATTGATCGCTTCGACCGTCTCCTGAATCGGTAGCGCCTCCAGCAGGGTAACCAGATGAATGGCGGTCAGGTCGGAATGCAGCAGCTTGACCACGCCTTCGGCCTGAGAGTGCACAGGTCCGCCCTTGGCCAGCTCCGAGATCGCCTTGGTGACATCGAGGAACCTCGCGATGCGTCCGGTGGGCGGTGAATCGACCACAACGGCGTCGTACGTGCTCTGATTGTCCTTCAACTCCGCGCGGTCTCCGGGATCGGAGCGGGTCACGATCTCCTTGATCTTGCCGGTGAGTAGAACGTCACGGAGGCCGGGTGCGATCGTCGTCGCAAATTCCACAGCACCGATGCGGCGCATCGCCCGCCCGGCCAGGCCCAGGTTGTAGAACATGTCGAGGTACTCGAGGAACGCCGCCTCGGTGTCGATCGCCAGCGCGTTGACCACGCCACCGCCCTCCGCAGTGGCGATCTTGACCTCTTCGTAGGGCAACGGCGGCACATCGAAGAGCTGCGCGATGCCCTGGCGCCCTTCGACTTCTACCAGCAGCACCCTGCGGCCACCGGCGGCCAGCGCCAATGCCAATGACGCGGCGATGGTCGACTTACCGGTGCCGCCTTTGCCGGTAACGAAGTGGAGCCGTGCCTTGGTCAGGCGAGACGGCCAGCCAGCCCGGTTCGGTCCGTTTTGTGCGGTAGCCACCAGTGCATGCTAGCCATAACCGGCCGGATGCCCGATAAGCTCAGCCGCATGAGCGAACCGACCCCGTGGGAGTACGCGACCGTGCCGCTGCTGACGCACGCCACCAAACAGATCCTCGACCAGTGGGGCGAAGACGGTTGGGAGCTGGTATCGGTGCTGCCCGGCCCGACCGGCGAGCAGCACGTCGCCTACCTCAAACGACCCAAGTGAGCGGGCCGGAGTCAGCCGGCCGGCGACATCAGACACCGTCGGCGCGGCTGGCCGAACAGGGCATCGAACTCCCCGAGGTGGTCGTGCCACTGGCCGCCTATGTGCCCGCGGTGCGCACCGGAAACCTGGTGTACACCGCAGGCCAGCTGCCGATGGCAGCCGGCAAGCTGGTGATGACGGGCAAGGTCGGGGCCGAGGTGTCCGCTGATGAGGCCAAGCCCCTGGCCCGCCAGTGCGCCCTGAACGCATTGGCCGCCGTCGACTCGCTGGTCGGCCTCGACTCGGTGGTGCGCGTGGTCAAGGTCGTCGGCTTCGTGGCCTCGGCGCCGGGTTTCGTCGGCCAGCCCGGCGTGATCAACGGCGCCTCAGAACTATTCGCGGAGATATTCGGGGAAGCCGGGGCACACGCCCGGTCGGCGGTCGGGGTCTGCCAGCTACCCCTGGATGCACCCGTGGAAGTTGAACTCATCGTCGAGGTCGCGTGACGCGTGGGCAGACTGGAGCATCCCGCCTACGGTCTGCTGCGACCGGTCACCGAGACCGCGTCGGTCCTGCTGTGTGACAACCCGGGGTTGATGACCCTCGAGGGCACCAACACCTGGGTGCTGAAGGGCCCGGGCAGCGACGAGATGGTCGTCGTTGACCCCGGACCCGACAACGAAGTCGCGCACATCGAGCGACTCGCCGCGATCGGGCCCATCCCGCTGGTGCTGATCAGCCACCGTCACTCCGACCACACCGGCGGAATAGACCAGATCGTGGAGCTCACCGGGGCCGTTGTGCGGTCGGTGGGAAGCGGGTTTCTGCGCGGCCCGGGTGGACCGCTGACTGACGGCGAGGTGATCGACGCCGCCGGCCTGAGGATCACCGTCATGGCCACCCCCGGACATACCGCTGACTCGGTGTCCTTCCTGCTCGACGACGCCCCGGGCAAGCGCGGCGGCGGCCGGGGTTCGGTGCTGACCGCGGACACCATCCTGGGTCGCGGAACCTCGGTGATCGACCATGAAGACGGCGATCTGGGCGACTACCTGGAGTCGCTGCGCCGACTGCGCGGTTCGGGACCCCGCACAGTGCTACCCGGGCACGGCCCCGAACTCGACGACATCTTCACTGTCAGCGAGACCTATCTCGCCCATCGGGAAGAGCGACTCGGCCAGGTGCGGGCCGCGCTCCGTGATCTCGGGGATGGCGTCAGCAACCGCGAAGTGGTGGAGCATGTCTATGGCGACGTCGACGAGAAGCTCTGGGACGCGGCCGAATGGTCGGTGCAGGCCCAGCTGGACTATTTGCGCCGCTGACCGAGAGGGCAGCTCGCTCGTTACCTCGCTCGGCGTTGAATGGCTCGCTCGTTACCTCGCTCGGCGTTGAAT
>NZ_JBMYXC010000058.1:9856-20073 GCF_049608025.1 Mycobacterium sp.
TCCGCGCTGGGCGAAGTCGGCGAGCGCCTTGTTGACAGTCTCGCGTGACGCCCCTACCAACTGCGCGATCTCCTCCTGGGTCAGGTCATGAGTCACCCGCAGCGCGCCACCCTCCTGAGTCCCGAACCGCTGAGCGAGTTGCAGCAGCTGCTTGGCCACCCGGCCCGGCACATCGGTGAAGATCAGGTCGGCGAGGTTGTTGTTGGTGCGGCGGAGGCGACGGGCCAGCACCCGCAACAATTGCTCGGCGATTTCAGGGCGGTCGGCGATCCACGCCCGCAGCGCTTCACGGTCCATGGACACGGCACGCACTTCGGTGATCGTGGTGGCGCTCGACGTGCGGGGTCCCGGGTCGAAGATCGACAGCTCCCCGAACATGTCGGACGGGCCCATGATGGTCAGCAGGTTCTCGCGCCCGTCCGGCGAGCGCCGGCCGATCTTCACCTTCCCGCCCATGATGATGTACAGCCGGTCGCCAGGCTCGCCCTCGGCGAACACCGTGTGCCCGCGGGGAAAGTCGACCGGCTGCAACTGTTTGGTCAGCGCGGAAACGGCGCCCGGCTCGACCCCCTGGAAGATTCCGGCCCTGGCCAGGATCTCGTCCACGTTGCCCCTCTTAAAGCTGCTCGGTGATCAGATAATCAGACGTATGGCTACGCAGGCCGATCTCGAATCAGATCGCGGGATCAGTCTAGTCGTACGCCTTTTCGTGACCAGTTCACGCTACACAGGATTCATCTGCCGGGTCTGCTGAAATTCAGGATTGGGGCGGTCATGGAAGTACTGGTGGGTGGGCAGATTCGCCGCGGGGATGTGGTCGATGAGCCCGCCCGTCGCCGAATCCCGCTCGTTGGCCTCCATCAAATCGGCGACGTCCGCGGCGGTGATCACATCACGCTGCAGGCTCGATTCGACGCGGTCCAGGCCGAGGGTCGCCAAAATCAGCAACCCCGGAGTCAGCGCAACGAGCAACCATGACACAACGGGGGAGTAAACACGGTCAAGGTCTCAGCAGGGTCACGAACCCCCTTCGTTCAGGACCCATCCGACGCGGGGCGCGTCGCACCCGCTCAGTAGGCTGGATTGGTGACTCCGGGTGAGACGTCGGCATGCGGATCAGATGGCGCCCAGCCGGTGCGACGCGCCTCGGCCCGCAAGTGGGACCGGGAGACCCCGCTGGGTCTGACTCGGCGTGCCCGCCGGATGAACCGCACACTGGCGCTGGCATTTCCTCATGTCTACTGCGAGCTGGACTTCACGAATCCGCTCGAGCTCACCGTCGCCACGATCTTGTCGGCCCAGAGCACCGACAAACGCGTCAACCTCACCACGCCGGCGCTGTTCGCGAAGTACCCCACCGCCCTCGATTACGCCGGGGCTGATCGTTCTGAGCTCGAGGAGCTCATCCGGGCCACCGGGTTCTTCCGGAACAAGGCCAACTCGCTCATTCGGCTGGGCCAGGAGTTGACGGAGCGATTCGACGGCCGCGTACCCGACACGTTGGCCGAACTCGTCACCCTGCCCGGCGTGGGCCGGAAGACCGCCAATGTCATCCTCGGCAACGCGTTCGACGTTCCGGGCATCACCGTCGACACGCACTTCGGCAGGCTGGTCCGCCGCTGGCGCTGGACGTCGCTGGAGGATCCGGTCAAGGTCGAGCATGCCGTCGGCCAGCTCATCGAGCGCCGGGAGTGGACTCTGCTCAGCCACCGGGTGATCTTCCACGGCCGACGGGTATGCCATGCCCGCAAGCCGGCATGTGGGGTATGTGTGCTGGCCCGGGATTGTCCGTCTTTCGGGGTTGGCCCGACCGACCCCCTGGTTGCCGCGCCGTTGGTCAAAGGGCCCGAAACCGAGCACCTGCTCGCGCTGGCCGGGCTCTAGATAGGCCCACCCGGATGGTGCAACGGTGAGCGTGTCGGCCCGTTGGGGCGTGGTGGCGGCGGTGATCGTGGTAGCGCTGGGCGTGGCGCTCTGGTCGGAACTGGGGGCCCGAGATGGCTTCGGCGACCAGGCATCATCCTCAACCGACCCCATCTCTGCGCGTGACCGTCGCGACGCCGACACCGCAGAGGCGCTGGCGGGCCCGCGTGCTCGTGCCGACCTCGAAGCCTGCCCCGGACCCGGCCCCGGCCCCGGACCTGGACCGCTGCGCGGGATTGTGCTCGAGTGCGCGGGCGATGGGTCGAAGGTCGACGTCGCGAAGTCTCTTGCGGGCCGTCCCGCCGTGTTGAACCTATGGGCGTACTGGTGCGGTCCATGCACCGAGGAGCTGCCGGCGATGGCCGAGTATCAGAGGCGCGTCGGATCCGAGGTAACCGTGTTGACGGTGCACCAGGACGAGAACGAGACCGCCGCGTTGCTGCGCCTTGCCGAGCTGGATGTCCGGCTACCGACCCTGCAGGACGGCCGCAGATCCATCGCAGCAGCGTTTCAGGTGCCCAATGTCATGCCGGCAACCGTGGTGCTGCGCGCCGACGGCAGCGTGGCCGAAATTCTGCCCCAGTCGTTCGCCACCGCCGACGAAATCGCCGAAGCGGTCAATTCGGCCATAGGAGTGACGTGAAGTCAGCGGGCTCGGGGGAGGGCAGCGGGGACAGCCGAGTCGGCGATCTGACTCCCGCTGCCGCGCCCCCCTGGCTGACACCGCTCGTCGAACGCCCCGGTGCCGTCAAGAGCGCCTACCGTTCACGGGTTCCGGCCGAGGTGCTCGCCGCGCTGACCGCAGCCAATACCGCCGCAGCGCTGACGGGTGCCCGTCGTGACGCCGCAGTGCTGGTGTTGTTCTCCGGGCCGCAGGGCGGCTCGCCGGGCACGCTGCCCGGCGACGCGGATCTCCTCGTCACCGTGCGGGCGTCCACGCTGCGACACCACGCCGGACAGGCCGCCTTTCCCGGCGGCGCAACAGATCTGGGCGACGAGGGCCCGGTCCACACGGCGCTGCGGGAGGCCACCGAGGAGACCGGGATCGATGCGGGTCGGCTGCACCCGCTCACCACGCTCGAACGGATGTTCATTCCGCCGTCGGGCTTCCATGTGGTGCCGGTGCTCGCATACTCACCGGATCCCGGCCCGGTTGCCGTGGTCAACTCGTCCGAGACGGCGTTGGTAGCGCGGGTGCCGGTGCGGGCATTCGTCAATCCGGAGAACCGGATCACCGTGTACCGGCACTCCCGCCGGTTCGCGGGGCCGGCGTTCCTGCTCAACCAGATGCTGGTGTGGGGGTTCACCGGCCAGGTCATCTCGGCGATTCTCGACGTCGCAGGCTGGGCAACGCCTTGGGACACCGACAATGTGCGCGAACTCGGCGACGCAATGGCGCTCCTGGACACCCGGGGCAGTTACGGTGATGGCCAACTATGACTTCGTCGCAGTGGCTCGATATGGCTATCCTCGCCATCGCGCTCATCGCTGCCATCTCGGGCTGGCGATCCGGGGCGCCGGGTTCTCTGCTGGCTCTGATCGGGGTGGTCCTGGGCGCGGTGGCCGGAGTTCTGCTTGCCCCGCACGTGGTCAATCACATCAACGGCCCCCGGACCCAGCTGTTCGTGACCCTGTTCCTGATTCTGGCGTTGGTTGTCATCGGTGAGATCGCCGGTGTCGTTCTCGGCAGGGCAGTGCGCGGCGCGATCCGTAATCCCACCCTGCGGATCTTCGACTCCGTGGTAGGGGTTGGACTTCAGTTGGTTCTCGTCTTGACCGCGTCATGGTTGCTGGGCACCGCTTTGATGTCCTCCCCGCAGCCCAATCTGGTGGCCGCTGTTCGCGGCTCTCAGGTGATCGCCGAGGTGGACGCGGTGGCCCCGAGCTGGCTGAGATCGGTACCCAACCGGCTCTCGACGCTGTGGGACAACGCCGGTCTGCACGACGTGCTGAAGCCCTTCGGGCCCACGGAGGTCGCCGCCGTCGACGCGCCTGATGTGTCGCTGGCCTCTTCGGCGGTCGTCGCCCTGACCCGCCCCAGCGTGGTGAAGGTCCGTGGGGTCGCGTCAAGTTGCCAGAAGGTACTCGAAGGCAGCGGGTTCGTGGTCGCACCGAATCGGGTGATGTCCAACGCTCACGTGGTGGCCGGCTCGGAGAGCGTGACAGTCGAGGTCGACGGGGAGACCTACGACGCGGGCGTGGTGTCCTACGACCCCGATGCTGACATCTCGATCCTCGACGTGACCGATCTTCCGTCCGCGCCGCTGCAGTTCGCCGATGAGGAGGCACCCCGGGGAACCGACGGCATCGTGATGGGTTATCCCGGCGGTGGCGACTTCACCGCCACTCCGTCGCGCGTTCGGGAGGTCATCGAGCTCAGCGGTCCCGACATCTATCGAACCGCGACCGTCAATCGAGAGGTCTACACCATCAGGGGCACTGTTCGGCAGGGAAATTCGGGTGGACCGATGATCGACCGCGGGGGCAAGGTGCTCGGCGTAGTGTTCGGCGCCGCGGTCGACGACGTCGACACCGGCTTCGTGCTGACTGCGGACGAGGTGGCGCAGCAGATGGCCAAGGTGGGCAATGTCGAGCGCACGCCAACCGGAAAATGCATCAGTTAGCCGTATACCTGGGTCAGGAAACGTGACAGCTGCTCGTTGACAGCCTTCGGGGCTTCCTCGTGCCCGAAGTGGCCCGCGCCGTCGATCGATACATACCGTCCACGCGGCGCGTAACGCTGTGTTCGGTGGACCGGGTCGGCCAGCACATATGGGTCGACGCCTCCCCGCAGATGCAATACCGGAACCGACAGCTGCCGCTTCATCAAACCCATGAAGCGGCGTCCCTCACTGCGGAACTGGCTGCGTACCGCCCAGCGCTGGTACTCCAACGCCGAATGGGCCGCCGAGGGAATCTGGATGGCCTGTCGCAGATGGCCGATGGTTTCCGAGAAGTCTTCGCTGGCCTGCCATTTGGCGCTGGATCGGCTGCGCACCAGTCGCTCTAGTTCGGCACCGTGGTGCCGCGTCAGCATGCGCTCGGGCCAACCGGGCACCTGATAGCGAAGCATCGAGGGCAACAGCGCCCTGCCCTGATCGCGACGGCGCAACGCCGAGGTGCGCAGCGCGGCAGGGTGGGGCGAGCTCACCAGTGCGATCGCCTGCACGGCTCTGGGGTGCAGGACTGCGGTGGCCCAGCAGACCAACCCGCCGTCGGCGTGACCCACCAGTGTGGCCGACTCATGTCCCAGAGCGCGCACCAAGCCGGCTGTGTCGCCGGCCAGCGTCCAACCGTCGTAGCCGCGCGGAGGTTTGTCGCTTCCGCCGTAGCCGCGCAGGTCGACTGCCACTACTCGGGCGCCGGTGAGGCCGGTGAGTTGGTGGCGCCAGGACCACCAGAAGGAACCAAACCCGTGCAGCAGGATGACCAGCGGCCGGTCCGGCACCTTCTCCGGAAGGTCATCGGGGTCGACCCGGCGTTCGGCCTCGACGACGTGAAGCCGAATGCCGTTGGCGTGCACGTCCAAATGACGCCAAGGTCCGCCGATGCGTACAGCCGACGGATCGGGCCGGCCCATTACCAGCCTGACGGGTCGGCGGTTGACGCCTGCTTACCGTCCGTCGTGGCGATCGTCCTGGCGGCTTTGTCCGGCCCGGGAGTCAGGGCTTCGGGGATTTCCTTGACCGTCTCGATGGTCTGCTGCGGGCCACGGATCCGCCGCACCTTGAGGTAGCCGAGCAACGCCAGCACCGCGGTGACCACGACCATGATCCCGAACACGATGAGGAACGCCGCCCAGCGCCACAGCCAGCTATCCAGCAACTCGGCGAGGAAGAAGAAAAAGAAGAACGTCGAGTAGAACAGCACCACCAGCGCCAGGATGAAGAAGACGCTTCCGGTCAGGCCCTTCTTGACGTCGCGGGTGATCTCCGCCTTCGCCAGCGCCACCTCGGCGCGCACCAGCGTCGACACTTGTGAGGTCGCATCCTTGACCAGGTCACCGATGGATGGGTCGGGCTTGGCCGCGTGCGGGTCTACCAGGGGTATCGAGGTCACTGTGTTTGGCACGCCGTTTCTGCGCTCACTCACGGAAGCTTCCTTCCCGCATCTACTGTCGGGTGGCGGTTGATATCGGGATCAATAGCGGGATCAATATTGCCACGTGGCGTCGCGCTGGAATGATTCCGCCCGGGGATAGACTGCGGGAGTTTCGTGTTTAGGGCGGGTCGGGCATGTCGATTGGGGATTACTCGTGAGGACCAGCCTGACAGCGTGCGCGGTGATCGCGACCTTGAGTGCAGCGCTCATGTTCGTGATCGCGCCCGCTCACGCGGAGCCCCCGGTGACGCTCGGGGGCGGCTCCGGCGTCGTCGTCGACGGCGAGTCCTACTGCACACTCACCACGATCGGCACCGACAACCGGGGCAGCCTGATCGGGTTCACCTCCGCGCACTGCGGCGGACCGGGGGCGGTGGTTGCCGCCGAGGGGGCGGAGAACGCCGGCATCCTCGGCACCATGGTCGCCGGTAACGACAACTTGGATTACGCGGTGATCGAATTCGATCCGCAGAAGGTCACGCCGGTCACAACTGTCGACGGCTTCCGAATCGACGGTCTCGGTCCTGACCCCGTCTTCGGCGACGTAGCCTGCATTCTCGGTCGCTCCACCGGTTACTCGTGCGGCGTCACCTGGGGCCCGGGTGAGGAGCCCGGCACCATCGTCAACCAGGTCTGCGGGCAGCCCGGTGACTCCGGAGCGCCGGTGACGGTGAACAACAAGCTGGTCGGCATGATCCACGGAGCGTTCTCCGAAGCGATGCCGACCTGTGTGGTCAAGTTCATCCCGCTGCACACCCCGGCGGTGACCATGTCGTTCAACACCCAGCTCGCCGACATCACGGCCAAGGGCCGGCCGGGCAGCGGCTTCGTCCCGGTGGGTGCTGCTTGACGGCTGCTTGGCAGTCAATCCTCGGGCGCTATTTGCTGGCGCGGATCGCCTCGAACACGCCGGGATCCAGCAGTGTCGACGTGTCCCCGAGTTCGCGGCCCTCGGCCACGTCGCGCAACAACCGGCGCATGATCTTGCCGCTTCGGGTCTTGGGCAGCTCCGGTACGACGTGAATCTCGCGCGGTTTGGCGATCGGCGAGATTTCCCGGGATACCTCGGCACGTAGCTCGCTGACCATCTGCTCGTAGGACATAGCGGCCGCATGGGCTTTGAGGATGACGAAGGCGCAGATCGCTTGGCCGGTGTGGTCGTCGGTGGCACCGACGACGGCTGCCTCCGCGACACCGGCGTGCCCGACCAGCGCGGACTCCACCTCAGCCGTGGAGATACGGTGGCCGGAGATGTTCATGACGTCGTCGATACGGCCCAGAATCCAGATCTCGCCGTCGCTGCCATACCGAGCGCCGTCGCCGGCGAAGTACCAACCCTGCTCGGCGAACCGCGACCAGTAGGTCTCCCTGAACCGCTCCGGGTCGCCCCAGATTCCGCGCAGCATCGACGGCCACGGCTTGTCCAGTACCAGGTATCCGGTGACGGGTTCATCATGATCGGTGCCGGGCGCGAGTTCGTTGCCGTCGTCGTCGACGATCTTGGCTGAGATGCCCGGCAGCGGCCGCATCGCCGAACCGGGCTTGCAGTCGGTCACTCCCGGCAGCGGCGAGATCATGGCGGCACCGGTCTCGGTCTGCCACCAGGTGTCGACGACCGGAGTCCTCTCGCCGCCGAATACCAAGCGATACCATCGCCAGGCTTCTGGATTGATCGGCTCGCCCACCGAGCCAAGTAGGCGGAGGCTGGACAGATCGTGGGAGAAAGCAATGTCGCGGCCCCACTTCATGAACGTTCGCACGACGGTGGGAGCGGTGTAATAAATTGTGACACCGTACTTTTCGATGACTTGAAAATGCCGGTGCTCGTCGGGTGAGGCTGGCGTTCCCTCGTAGACGACCTGGGTGGCACCGTTGGACAATGGCCCGTACACGATGTAGGTGTGCCCGGTGACCCAGCCGATGTCGGCGGTGCACCAATACACGTCGGAGTCCGATTTTATGTCGAACACATTGAAATGGGTGTACGACGCCTGTGTCAGATAGCCTCCCGAAGTGTGCACGATGCCCTTGGGCTTTCCGGTAGTTCCCGACGTGTACAGCAGGAACAGGGGGTGCTCGGCATCGAAGGCCGTCGGCATGTGCTTTGTTGAGGCTTTCGGGACGGTTTGGTCCCACCAGAGATCGCGGCTCTCGGTCCACGGCACGTCGATTCCGGTGCGCCGCACCACGAGTACGTGTTCGACGGGACTGTCGTCGCCGAGACCTTCGATGGCTTCGTCCACCCCTGCCTTCAGCGGTGCGGCCTTCCCCCGGCGGAACTGGCCGTCGGCGGTGATGACCAGTTTGGCGCGGGCGTCGTCGATCCGGGCCCGCAGCGCTGAGGCCGAGAACCCGGCGAAGACCACCGAGTGCATGGCGCCCAGTCGCGCGCAGGCCAGCATGGCGACAATGGCTTCGGGCACCATCGGCATGTAGATGGCGACCCGATCGCCGGATTCGATGCCCAGGCCGGCCAGGGTGTTGGCGGCTTGGCAGACCTCGTCTTTGAGCTGCGCATAGGTGATTTTGCGAGCGTCCCCGACGGGTTCGCCCTCCCAGTGGATGGCCACCCGATCTCCGTTGCCGGCCTCCACGTGGCGATCCACGCAGTTGTAAGCGACGTTGAGCCGACCGCCGACGAACCACTTGGCGACCGGGGCTCCGGACCAGTCAAGCACCTCGGTGAAAGGTGTCTCCCAGCTCAGGCGGTTGGCCTGGTCGGCCCAGAAGGCCAGCCGGTCTTCCTCGGCCTGTTGGTATATCGCCGCCCCAGCGTTGGCGTTGGTGGCGAACTCGGGCGCAGGCGGGTAGGAAGGCGGGACTTCCCTGTGCGTCTCGGTCATGACTGTGAGGGTAGTCACCCAGCGGGTCGGCTAGCGTGTGCGGGCGTGACGGGTGGCAGGTGCCAATGACGGACAAGGACCCAGTGTCCGAGGACCCCCTGGCGCCGTTAGCTGCGCTCCCCGGCGTAGCGCAGGCGGGTCAGGAGGCACGTGAGGCGCTCGGCAGGGCGCACCGGCACCGCACTAACCTGCGTGGCTGGCCCGAGACTGCCGCGGAGGCGGCGCTTCGGGCGGCCCGGGCCTCGTCGGTGCTCGACGGCGGACCCCTGAAGTTTTCCGACGGCGGACCCGATGAGACCCCGGCCGCCGGCGGCGATCCGGTGCTTGCTGGTGCGCTCAGAGTGGCCGAGGCACTCGAAGGTGGCCAGGGCGCGCTGGTCGGCGTGTGGCGGCGGTCGCCGCTTCAAGCGATCGCCAGGTTGCACGCGCTGGCGGCTGCGGACCTGGGCGACGGTGGTGAACTGGGTCGGGTTGAACTGGGTCGGCCGCGCGCCGAGGCCGATGTCGGGCGCAGGCTCGAGTTGCTCGCAGACATCGCCACTGGCGGAACGCGGGTTCCGGCGACAGTCTTGGCGGCGGTTGTTCACGGTGAACTGCTCACGCTGGCGCCCTTCGGCACCGCCGACGGCGTCGTCGCTCGCGGAGTATCGAGGCTGGTGACGATCTCCAGCGGTTTGGACCCGCACGGTCTCGGCGTTCCCGAGGTGCACTGGATGCGTCGCTCCGGTAACTACCGTGCTGCGGCCCGGGGCTTCGCGGCGGGCACCGCCGAGGGCTTGACGGCTTGGTTGGCACTCAGCAGTGCGGGACTGCACGCCGGCGCGCGCGAGGCTTTGTCCATCGCGGAGTCGATGCGGTCGTGATGCCGGCCCTTCATGGCTCAATCCGAGGGGTGGCGAAGAAGCGCAAGGGATTTCGGCGCAGCGCCCCTCAGAAAGACAGACCCTCAGAAAGACAGACCCTCAGAAAGACAGACCCTCAGCAAAATAAAGCGGGCGGCGCCCCGAAGCATTTCGACAATGCCTCAGTTCGCCGCCCGCTAGCACGGATTCCGGTTACCAAGCGTGCTGGATGGGGTTGCGTGGGTGGCCTCGGCGTTCTTACGAAGCGCTACGACTTTCGACCTACCCAAAGGTCTTTGGTAGTCGTCCGATTCTCGCAATTCCGCAGGCCCACAACACTCTTACCTATTCCGCGGTATGTGCTCCGCGTGGGTTCCGGGACCCGTGCTGGGGAGCCGAGTTCAGGAGATCGAGCCTTCTCTTCTGGCTCGGCCCTGGCCTCCCCCGGCTGCCGTGCTTCCTTTGTACTACGTGATATCGGTCACAGCAAGGCCCAATTTTGGGCCGA
>NZ_JBMYXC010000059.1:0-19601 GCF_049608025.1 Mycobacterium sp.
CATCGCCATGACCCGCGTGACCGTCCATCCCACCCGAGCCATCGCCATGACCCGCGTGACCGTCCATCCCACCCGAGCCATCGTCGTGACCAACATCATCGCCACCGTCATGCCCCGCATCACCATCACCATGACCCGCGTGACCATCCATCCCACCCGAGCCATCGTGGCCAGCATCATCACCATCGCCATGCCCCGCATCGCCACCGTCATGCCCCGCGTGACCATCCATCCCACCCGAGCCACCGTGGCCAACATCATCACCATCGCCATGACCCGCGTGACCATCCATCCCACCTGAGCCATCGCCATGACCCGCATGACCATCCATCCCATCCGAGCCATCACCATCGGCATCGCCATCGGCATCGGCATCGGCATCGGCATCGGCATCGGCATCGGCATCATGCTCATGGGCGCCGGTATGCGCCGGTAACGCCCATTGCGTACTGGCCAATTGCACTGGCGCGTAGACAATTGGCGGGTCGTCAAAATCTAGGGATAAGGCTCCTGCAGCACAGACGCCCGCCAGCACCGCTGCGCGCGTGAGCGTCGCAAACCAGCGCAACCCGTCGCGAACTTGCGTGGAATCCCAACAGCTTTCCGGCTCAGACGAGAAGTTGGGCGGCATCATCCGTCCTCGTCGGGGTTCTGTCTCGGAAGCCGGATAGTCGGCGGGCTTGCTTGCGTTCTCGGGGGCAGGCATTGGGTCCTAACTGGAAATGCTTGTACAGGTTTTCGGCATGGAGGCCGCCTCGATCGCCGTTGGGCATCCGGTCGGCGATTCCAGGACGCGGCAACTGACTGATCGCTGCAGACCGGAGACAAACCGGTCACGAGCAGCTGAGCCTGGACCTCAGGAGAAATCGCCTCGCGGATCTCCTAGCGCACAGCAGCGAGCGGAAGACGTCGCGAAGTACAGCGCCCGCTCGGATCAGCAGATCCGACGGGGCTTGTTCGACCGGGCTGGACCACACCAAGAGCAACATCGCTCCAGATCACTGCGTCCAGCGGATCAAACGCCTAACAGCGCGGGCGGCGCGCGGGTTCCAACGGGGCTGGGCGTAATACCCTGCGCCACATAGAATTTGACTGGCCGACAATTGACAACCAGTGCCGGACGGGATCGGTCGACGATGAACACGGTCAACCAACTCAGCGCCGACACGCACACCAGATACAAAGATTCGGCGCGGCCGATCAGCAGAGCACACACCGGAACCGCCAAGACGTGCGCAAAGATCATCTGCGGCGAGACCGATTCCGCGCAATGAGCGTGCCCCTGCGACGACACGGTGAGCACGCAGTGGCCAACTGCCTGACCGACAGTCAGAGCAAGAACACGGCATCCAGGACGGCAACCGCCCCGCGAGGACGAAACACCACTTGCCGCCGCACCTACCATGGCGCACGCCATAACGAGAAGCAACAGCGATACGCCCGACGGCAACGCGCCGCCGGCTCCGCCGTGTGCCACCATCGACACCCCGGCCGAGCACACACCGATGAGCGCGCCACGCAGATACCCAGCGCGGACCGCGGCGGGTGTACTCACTCGCAGAGCTTAACGCAGCACTACTACCGCAAATAGTAGTGCTGGCGTATTGCTCCTGTCGTGTTCGGCCAGACAACTCCTGAACATTCGGCCGAAGACGCGAGACTTAGCCAGCTCAATGCGTCCAGTATCGGGGGGATCTATTGGGATCTAGTCACATTCGGCACGTAGACAGGGTCGGAGCCACCCGGGAAACCGTGGATCAGGGGCGCGGGGGCCCGGCTGGGGCGTCCGGACCCGCGCCGCCCGGCGGCCGCGGGATCTCGATAATCGCGCCACCGGGGCCGAACGGTCCCGGGAAGCCAGGACGTCGCTCGAAGTCACCACGCGGCCCCATCGGCGGCATCGGGGGACCGGACTGCCGCCCTATCTCGTGCCCCCCACGGTGCTTGCCGCGCGGACCGTCGCCGACATGTTTGCCGATCATGAAACCCGTACCGAAGATGACCACGACGATGAACAAGGATCCGGCGACAATCCCGACCCACGCGGCAACCTTGTTCAATCGGCTGGATTCCTGGACGTACACCGGTTGCGGCGGCCCGATCGGCGTGTAAGCCTGCGCAGCCACCGGCGGCGGGGTCAGCACGGGCCCGGTCGCGGGCTCGGAGTTGTCGGGGGGTTGCTCGGAAGTGGCGGTTGGTTCGCTCATGGCGTCGATCGTGCGCGGTGAATTGATGGGCCCGGCCTGAATTGGCTATGAATCACCTGTGAAACGGCCGGACGGATCGAAGCAGCGGCAGGCAACGAGCCCCCTGGACGCGATCAAGACGGCTGACAACCGGGCAGCCCACGCGTTGGGGGCGGCGGGCTACCGGCCTGCCAGGTAGTTGGCGCGGCAGGCACGTCGAGCGAGCTTGCCGCTGGTGGTGCGTGGAATGGACCCAGCGGCAACCAGCTGCAGATCGGCCACCGATACCGCATGCTGACGCGACACCGCTGCCCGAATGTCCTTGACCACCGACGCCGGCTCGAATCTGCCCGCGCCGACTGCCCGCTCCGCGACGATCACCAACCTCTCACCTGGCCCTCCGGCAGCAGTCGCCGCGCCGGGCAGTTCAGCCGCGGGCACCGAGAACGCCGCGACGAAACCGGGCCGCACTGCAGCTGAGGCCGCTGCAGCGGTCGCCTCGATGTCCTGCGGGAAGTGGTTGCGTCCGTCGACGATGACGAGATCCTTGATCCGCCCGGCGATGTAGAGCTGACCGTCGACGTAGACGCCGAGGTCACCCGTGCGTAACCAATCGGCGCCGACCGCTGCGCCCTCGGCGTGGCTGCCCCGTTCCAGCCGCACCTGCAACTTGTTGCAGAAAGCGAGGTCGGTTTGGCGTTTGTTGCCCCAATAGCCGCGACCAAGATTGCCACCGTGCAGCCAGATCTCGCCCACCTGGCCGTCAGGCAGCTCTGACTCGGTCTGCGGAGCGACGATGGCGGCCCACTGGCTGCGCGACACCTGGCCGCAAGACACCAGCGCCACCGAGTTGCCGACGTCGGGACGCACCCGCACGGCTCGGCCGAAGCCGAGTTGCTCGCGGTCCAGGTGCACCGCTGTGGGCTTGGCGCCCAAGTCGATCGTGGAGACGAACAGCGTCGCCTCGGCCATCCCGTAGGACGGTTTGATCGCCGTAGGAGGCAGCCCGTAGGGCGCAAACGCATCATTGAACTTCTGGATGGAATCCATGCTGACCGGTTCCGAACCATTGATCAGTCCGGCGACGTTGCTCAAGTCGATGCTCTCACCGTCGGCGGGCAGACCGCGCTGCACAGCGAGATCGAACGCGAAATTCGGTGCGGCAGCGAACACCGGCGCGATGGCCGACTGCGCTGAGAGCTCCTTGATCCAGCGGTTCGGCCGCCGCACAAAGGCGGTCGGCGACATCAGCGTGACGTGGCCCCCGCACAGCGCCGGGAACATGACCATCAGCAGGCCCATGTCGTGGAACAACGGTAGCCAGCTCACGCCGGTGATGTTGCGCTGCAAACCGATCGAGATGATCATCTGCAATACGTTCATACAGACAGCACGGTGGGTGATCTCCACACCGGCCGGGGTTCGCGTGGAGCCCGACGTGTACTGCAGGTACGCGATGTCGTCGGTATCCAGTTGGACCGGCGCCAGTGTCGCGCCGACCGAGTCTGGAACCCCATCGATCGCGATGACCCGGATCCTGCGGGCGCGCGGGAGCGTACGCAGGAAGTCCCGAACATCTTTGGCCGCCGCCGTGGTTGTGAGCACCGCTGCAGGGCGAGCGTCGGCGAAGACCGCTTCAAGACGCTCAGCATGGCCGGGCAGTTCCGGCGCGAACAGCGGAACAGCGATACCGCCG
This sequence comes from Mycobacterium sp., assembly GCF_049608025.1. GTDB lineage: Bacteria > Actinomycetota > Actinomycetes > Mycobacteriales > Mycobacteriaceae > Mycobacterium. Next base: position 3,883 of record NZ_JBMYXC010000059.1, read on the forward strand.
GCCCGGATCACGCCGAAGAACCCGATCACGTACTCCACGCCCTGCGGGGCCAGCACGGCAACCCGATCGCCGGGACTGATGACCTGCTGCAACCGGGCGGCAATGGCGCGCATTCGCGTCCCCAGCCGGTTCCATGTCAGTTCTACCGGGCATCCGGCCGGGTCGTGCGCGTAGTCCAGGTATCGGTACGCCGCGGCGTCGCCCAGTTCGGCGACGTTGCGCTCCAGGTGGGTCATCAGCGTCACGCCTGGAGGAAGAGTGATGCGGCCGAAGTCGTCGAGATAGTCGTCGACCGTCAACGTGGCCCTACGGCCATCGGCGACACTCGATTCTCGGCTCACGAGTACAGCCTAAGGCCACATAAGCGAATTTCTTATACAAGCCGGTCGATGAGGTTAATTCGTTCTCCCAACGCGGCACCGCAGAAATATATTCCCGGGGTGCCGTCCCGCACTGCGCACGTTCGTCGAATCGCTGACCAGAACGCCGGACCAGGGGCGATCGTTGCTGGTCGCTGATTAGCTGGTGGATACCTGCAGACCACCCCACTGGGCCGAGTCCAGTGTTTACCCAGCCGCCCGGATCCCCGCTCATAGTGGTCTTCGTCACACTCGACGGCGGCTGTCTCCTTCGCCACGGACCTTTTCGATAGTCGGATCGGCGTGTCCCAGTTTTTCCGCGTCCGCCAGATGCGCGATCTGAACCGCACCGGCACCGATTCGGACATAGCATGCCCGTGTGGACATTCTGATAATGATCCTTCTGTTCAGCATCGCGCTGCTGATATGGCGGGGCGCGTCGCGCGGCCTGATCATCGGTCTTTGGCTGGTCGGGGTGGTGGCGATGTTGGGCCTCTTCCGATACCACGCCGACTCCGTTCTAGATCTGAGCTTCTGATGGCCGCCGATACGGAGCAGGACACGGTCGACGCGGGTGGTCCGCCGATCTCGGAAGATTCTTCGATGCCCGGACTTGGCGTCTGGGGGTTCATCTCGTTCTGGGGCCTGCACGTGTGGCTCGTGGGCTACAGCGTGGTTTTTCTCAGCGCGTTCTTCGTTCAATTCAGTTTGGGTGAATTTCCCTGCCCGTTGTGCATGCTGCAGCGCTACGGAATGTTCCTCTGTTCGCTGGGTGCGATGTTCGTCATCATCCAGGCTCGCGCTGGGGCGCTCACCGCCTCGCGGTACGCGCAGGGGCTGGGCATGGGCCTGGTCGGTGCTCTCGCCGGCTCCTTTGTCTCGCTGCGCCAAATCGCGCTGCACATCATGCCGGGCGACCCCGGCTATGGCGACCCGGTCTTGGGACTCCACCTCTACACCTGGGCCCTGATCACTTTCGCGATCGTGATGACCTACTGCGGCGTGATGTTGATGCTGATGCCGAAAGGGATCCCGGCAGCCCCGGCTCCGAAGAGCATGCCGCGGCTGATCTCGACGATCGTCGTGTGGATCTTCATCGCCCTCGTCGCTGCCAATGTCGTGGCCATAATCGCTCTCCAAGGTTTCGCATGGACGCTGCCCGGCGACCCAACCGGATACAACCTGATCGACTGGTTCTTGGACAACTAACTCAGGGCAGTAGCGGGTTCACCGCGAATTGGATCACCCGGTAGGGAGCACCACCGCGGAGCCCGGTGTTCCACTGGCTGACGAACACCCGCACCGCTTCGGGTGTGGAGCCCGGTGAGATGTAACCGCCGTACGGCTGCGCGAGTCGATTGATCTCAGGTGGCGGCAGATGCTCCACCGGATCGGGCCAGTCCGAGGCGAAAACAACCGTCGTCACGGGCGCGGTGCCGAGCCCCGTAGGAGCGTTGGCGACACGCATCTCCATGTTCCCGGTGCTCGCGTTGAAGTACGACAGCACCGTCCTGCCATCGATTTGGCGCACGCTCATCTCTCCCACCCAGTCGCCCCACAACGGCGTCGGCTCATGCCCCCAGCCCTGGGTGTTGGACCAGCCCTGCCACGCGGCCCGGTCGACAAAGGACTCCGGAGCGACTCGGTACAGCACCACCGGCGCGCTGCGATCAAAGTTGTTCGCCACCAGGTAGACCCAGCCGCTCTCGGACTCGGTGGTCGGGATCGGGTCGTAATAGCCGCTGATCTGCGACTGCCGACCTCCCGCGTACTCCGCGTCGCGCTCTGACCCCGGCACCGTGGCCCAGTTACCTCGCCCTGGAACGGCTTTGACCAGGCGTGAGGCCTGAGGCCGGAGTTCCTTGGTGGTAGTGACCAGTAGATAATTCTCGCGGTTGATCTCGATGACACCCGCGGGCAATTGTGACACCCCTGGCGGGGCGGGGTCTGCCAGCAACGGCGTATCGATGCCGGTGACGCCGTCGTAGCGCACGCCGGCCGAATCGTCGAGGGAGTCGCCCTCCACGTGCAACGCGATCGGCGAGAACCAACCGCCGAAGCCCACGCCCTGGCCACGAAAACTGTCACCGCACACCTGCAGAATCTGCTCGGGGAACTCCATGAACTCGCACAGATCCGTCGCCCCGACCCCGTAATCCCCAGTCGGCGTGCCCGTACCCGCCGCCGGACCGACGCGCAGCACTTGACCAGGCTGTAGCGGCGGCAGCTCGAAAGGCGTCGCCATCGCGGTGGGCGCCGCGTGCAGAACCACTGTCGAAACCGCGCTCCAGCAGAGAAACTTCGAATACAGGCCTGGTGGAATCCGGTTTCGACGCAACTCAGTAGTACGCAGAGCTCCGGGCAAGGTCAGAGCTCGGCTGCCAACAGCTCTGCAATCTGAATGGTGTTCAGCGCAGCGCCTTTTCGTAGGTTGTCTCCAGAAACGAACAGCGCGAGCCCCCGACCGTCCTTCACGCCGGGGTCCTGACGAATCCTGCCGACCAGCGAGTCGTCGGCGCCCGCAGCTGCCAGCGGCGTCGGAACGTCCACCAGCTTCACCCCAGGAGCGCGGGCGAGGAGCTGCACAGCCTGCGACACCGACAGTGGTTGGGAGAACTCCACGTTCAGCGACAGCGAATGCCCCGTGTAGACCGGGACCCGCACGCACGTCCCCGACACCGCGAGGTCGGGAATGCCGAGGATCTTGCGGCTTTCGTTTCGCAGCTTCTGATCCTCATCCGTCTCACCGGACCCGTCGTCGACGAGCGCACCGGCGACCGGAACGACGTTGAACGCGATCGGCGCGACGTACTTCCTGGGCGCCGGGAAGTCCACCGCTCCGCCGTCGTGCACCAGCGTTTGACTCTCCTGGACTACCGCCGTCGCCTGGCCGAACAGCTCTTCGACACCGGCCAGCCCGCTGCCCGAAACCGCCTGGTAGGTAGTGGCGATCATCCGGACGAGTCCGGCCGCATCGTGCAGCGATTTGAGCACCGGCATCGCGACCATGGTCGTGCAGTTCGGGTTCGCGATGATGCCCTTCGGCAAGGAGCGGGCGCGGTTGCCGACATCCCTCGCGAAGTTCACTTCCGACACCACCAACGGGACGTCGGGATCCTTGCGCCACGCCGAAGAATTGTCGACAACGACCGCGCCGGCGGCCACGAACCGAGGCGCCTGAACCCGGGACATCGTCGCACCGGCGGAGAACAGAGCGATGTCCAGGCCGGTGGGGTCAGCAGTCTCGGAGTCCTCGACCTCGATTTCCTGGCCGCGGAATTCCAGCTTCTTACCCGCAGACCGCGCCGAGGCGAAAAACCTCACCTCGGTTGCCGGAAAGTCACGCTCTGCCAACAATGTTCGCATTACCTGGCCTACCTGGCCGGTTGCTCCGATGACTCCGATACGGGTCATGCTATTTCTCCCCGTCGCTTCGCTCGCCCTGCTGTTTTCCTCGTCGCTTCGCTCGCCCTGCTGGTTTTCCCGTCGCTTCGCTCGCCCTGCTGGTTTTCCCGTCGCTTCGCTCGCCCCGTCATCGTCCGGTTCCCGCGTATACGACGGCTTCCTCATCACCACCAAGCCCGAATGCCTCGTGCAGCGCGAGAACCGCGCTGTCGAGCTCGGTGTCCTTGATCAGCACCGAGATCCTGATCTCCGACGTCGAGATCAGGTCGATATTGATACCCGCGTTGGCCAACGCCTCGCAGAATGTGGCGGTGACGCCCGGATGGCTGCGCATCCCCGCCCCGATCAGGGACACCTTGCCGATGTGGTCGTCGTAGACCACCCGGGTGAATCCGATCTCCTCCTTCAGGGACGTCAGCTTTTCCACCGCTCCCGGACCGCTGTCCCGAGAGCAGGTGAACGTGATGTCGGTCTTGCCGTCCTCGACCTTCGAGATGTTCTGCAGGACCATGTCGATATTCACGTCGGCGTCGGCGCACGCACGGAAAACCTGGGCGGCGTAGCCCGGAACGTCGGGCACCCCGACAACGGTCACCTTGGCCTCGCCACGGTCGTGTGCAACTCCGGTGAGGATGGCGTCTTCCATCGGGATGTCCTCCATCGATCCTTTGACGAGTGTGCCGCGGTTGTCGCTGTAGGACGAGCGGACGTGGATGGGCAGGTCGAAGCGGCGGGCGTACTCCACGCAGCGCAGCATCAGAACCTTGGCCCCTGCGGCTGCCATCTCCAGCATCTCCTCGAAGGACACGGTGTCCAGCCGCCGGGCATTGGCGACGATGCGCGGATCGGCGGTGAAAACGCCGTCGACGTCGGTGTAGATCTCACACACGTCAGCCTTCAACGCGGCGGCGACGGCCACTGCCGTGGTGTCGGACCCGCCGCGTCCGAGAGTGGTGACGTCCTTGGTGTCTTGGCTGACTCCCTGGAATCCGGCGACCAGCACGATCTGGCCGTCATCGAGTGCCTGACGCAGCCGGCCGGGGGTGACGTCGATGATCTTGGCGTTGCCGTGGGTTCCAGTGGTGATGACCCCGGCTTGCGAACCCGTGAACGAACGTGCCTGGGCGCCCAGCGATTCGATCGCCATCGCGACGAGCGCGTTGGAGATACGTTCGCCGGCGGTCAACAGCATGTCGAGTTCGCGGGCCGGCGGGGCCGGGCAGACCTTCTTGGCGAGGTCGAGCAGTTCGTCGGTCGTGTCGCCCATCGCAGAGACCACGACGACGACGTCGTTGCCCGCATTCTTGGTCTCGACGATGCGCCCGGCCACGCGGCGGATGTGCTCGGCACCGGACACCGAGGATCCGCCGTACTTCTGCACGACGAGCGCCACTACTCAGCCTTTCAATACCGTTTCGCAACCGTTGGGAACCAGATCCGAACTCGTGGGGCACCAGATCGGAACTCCGGGAGAGATCTCACCAAGGATAAGGGCTGGATGCACCTGGTTAATCCCGCCGGTACTGTCCCTGGACATGCCCGCTGTGCCTGCTGGCGACTCCGCGAGCTACGTCGCCGTGCCCACCGACCGGACCGCCGACACCTGCGTCCCGATTGTCGGCCCTATCGCGGCCCGCTGGAGTCCACGCGCTTTCGACCCCGCCGCCACGCCGTCCGAACGCGATCTGCAAGCACTTCTGGAGGCCGCGCGGTGGGCCGCCACCTGGGGTCGTCGCCAACCGGTGCGATTCGTCGTCGGCCGTCGCGCCGACGAAGCCTTCGAAACCCTGTCCGGCCTGCTCAAGCGGGGTAACCACTACGCACACGCCGCGGGGGCGCTGATTCTGCTGTGCGCCGACGAGGGGCCCGACGAGAAGACCGCGCGGTACTCCGCCGTCGATGCCGGCGCCGCGATGGCCAACCTCTCGATCGAGGCGGTCTCGCGCGGGCTGATCGTCCATCCGATGGCCGGATTCGATGGCCCAGGCGCCAGCGAGGCATTCGACCTGCCCGACACCCTTCGGCCACTGATGGTCATCGCAGTCGGCACGTTGGGCGACTACGGGGAAGTAGCGCCGGAGATCGCCGACCGCGACCGGCAGCCCCGCGAACGCCTGCCGCTCAGCGAGGTCGTGCTCAACTGGTGAGGCTCTGAAGTTTTGGCTTGGGCACCGGCGGGAGTACAGTGGACCCGTGCATCGCGTGCTCCTACTCCTACGCCGCGACGGGGTCTGATCCAGACCGGCTTCCCGTCGCGGGTGTTCGGGACGCGCCGGTCTGAAATCCTCTAGACCCTCCGGAGCACCGAAATGACTTCCTTCTCCTCCCCCAGCTTCAACGCTGCTGACGCCTACTCGTCAGTACGCACGATCAGCACCCCCTCGGGCAGCCCCCACTCCGACCAGCCCGCCTGGAACACCCAGCGCGGGTCATCGATGCCCGCCGATCGCTACCGCAGCTTCGCCACCGAGGTCCCCGGGGGAGAGCCGGCCCGTCTCTTCGACCGCACCTGGCCCGACAAAGTCGTCACCACCGCGCCTATGTGGTGTGCGGTGGATCTGCGCGACGGCAACCAGGCGCTGATCGACCCGATGAGCCCGGCGCGCAAGCGTCGCATGTTCGATCTGCTGGTGCGGATGGGCTACAAAGAGATCGAGGTCGGCTTCCCCTCGGCCAGCCAGACCGACTTCGACTTCGTCCGCGAGATCATCGTCGAGGGTGCGATCCCCGAGGACGTCACGATTCAGGTGCTGACCCAGTGCCGACCCGAGCTGATCGAGCGCACCTTCGAGGCCTGCGAGGGTGCGCCGCGAGCGATCGTGCACTTCTACAACTCGACCTCGATCCTGCAGCGCCGCGTGGTATTCCGCGCCGACCGCGAAGAAGTCAAGAAGATCGCCACCGACGGCGCCCGGCTGTGCGTCGAACAGGCCCAGCTGTACCCCGGCACACGCTGGCGCTACGAGTACTCCCCTGAGTCCTACACCGGCACCGAACTCGAGTATGCGGTCGAGGTCTGCGATGCCGTGTCCGAGGTGATCCAGCCGACAGTCGAGTCGCCGCTGATCATCAACCTGCCGGCCACCGTCGAGATGGCCACCCCGAACGTCTACGCCGATTCGATCGAGTGGATGAGCCGCAATCTTGACCGCAGGGAGTCCATCATCCTGTCGTTGCATCCGCACAACGACCGCGGAACCGCTGTCGCTGCAGCGGAATTGGGCTACGCGGCGGGTGCAGATCGCATCGAGGGCTGCCTGTTCGGCAATGGCGAGCGCACCGGCAATGTGTGCTTGGTGACGCTGGCCCTGAACCTGTTCTCGCGTGGGGTGGATCCGCAGATCGACTTCTCCAACATCGACGAGATCCGCCGCACCGTCGAATACTGCAACCAGCTGCCGGTGCCCGAGCGCCACCCCTACGGTGGCGATCTGGTGTACACCGCGTTCTCCGGCAGCCACCAGGACGCCATCAACAAGGGCCTGGATGCGATGAAGATCTCCGCCGACGAGCAGGACGCCGACGCCGACGACATCCTCTGGCAAGTCCCCTACCTGCCCATCGATCCCAGGGATGTAGGTCGCACGTACGAGGCCGTCATCCGGGTGAATTCCCAGTCCGGCAAGGGTGGCGTCGCCTACATCATGAAGGCCGATCACGGCCTGGCCCTGCCGCGGCGGCTGCAGATCGAGTTTTCCCAGGCCATCCAATCGATCGCTGAAGGCTCAGGCGGGCAGGGCGGCGAGGTGTCGCCCAAGGAGATGTGGGATGCGTTCTACGAGGAGTACCTGGCTCCGGTCACCCCGCTGGAGCGGATCCGCCAGAGAGTCGATGCCGCCGAGGTGGATGGCGGCACCGACACCATCGCCGCGATCGTCAAGATCGACGGCGTCGAGACGGAGATCGTCGGCGCGGGCAACGGACCCCTGGCTGCTTTCTGCGACGCTCTGGGCGCCGCCGGCTACCACGTCAGCGTGCTGGACTACTCCGAGCACGCGATGTCCTCAGGCGAGGAGGCGCAGGCCGCGGCCTACGTGGAAGCCTCGATCGGTGGCAGGACCGTCTGGGGTGTCGGGATCGCGACCTCGATCACCACTGCATCACTGCGTGCCGTCGTCTCCGCCGTGAACCGGGCGGCGCGTGGTTAGCGCCACGTGATTAACTATCGGTCGCGCAAACGCGCCTTCCTCGGTTAAGGAGCAGTCGCAATGTATGACTCATTCTGGGACTATTTCTGGTCAGCGCTCGTCGTCTTCGCGTTCATCGCCTACCTGTTGATTCTGTTCAATATCCTGGTGGATCTTTTCTGGCGTGATCACAAGACCTCAGGTTGGGTCAAGGCGATCTGGGTCGTTTTCCTGATCGCGGTGCCCTACCTGACTGCGCTGGTCTACCTGATCGCCCGCGGCCAGGGGATGACCGAGCGTGCGCGCGAACAGGCACTGCAGGCCAAAGAACAGACCGACGACTACATCAAGCAGGCGGCCGGACGCTCGCCCGCGCAGGAGATCGCCGACGCGAAGACGCTGATGGAAACGGGCACGATCACCCCTGCGGAGTTCGAGGCGCTGAAAGCCAAAGCACTGAGCTAGTTTCCGGCAGGCTCAGAAGAGCGTGAACTGATCCTCGGCGGGCGACCTGTCGACGAAATGGTCGACGGCGGGCCCGTCGATCGCCGAGTCCAGGCTCCGCATGAACTCGGCGTCGCAGAGCAGTGGCACGCCAAGTTCATTCGCCTGATAGCCCTTGCCTTGCTTGGGTGCCGGGTCATCGCAGACAACCAGCGAGGTATGTGCGTCCACCGCATCGGTGTACGCCAACCCCGCATGCAGGATGCGCTCGATGAGCTCCTCGTGAGTGTGGTTCACCTCGGCCGCCAGCGCGACGCGCATGCCCTTCACCAACCGCTGTCCCGCCACGAACCGGCCTGGATTGGCGTACTCGCAGGGCATCCGGGCAGCCATTACCTTGAGCGGCCGCAGTTCGTCGTGGGTGACGCGACCATTGGGCCAGGTGCGGCGCGTCACCGAGCGCACCGGTAGCCACGCGCCGCGCTCGCGAGCACCCGCCAGCACGGGTTTGAGGATCTCGGCAAGCACCAGGGCGTCATCGAGTGCGTCGTGCGGCTTCATCTGGCTGATACCCCAGTGGCGCGCCAGCGTCTCCAGCCTCAGGTTCTCGGTCCCGAGGTCGAGGCGGCGAGTCAACTCGACGGTGCACATCACCGTCTCCACCGGAAGTTCGGCCTCGACCAATTCGGCCTCCGCGGCCAGGAAGGCGTAGTCGAAGCCCACGTTGTGGGCTACCAGGGTGCGCCCTCGCAGCAGCTCGATCAGGTCGCCGACGACGTCGCTGAAGGTCGGCTGACCCTCCAGCATCTCGGCGGTGAGCCCGTGCACGTGGGTGGGCCCAGGGTCGACGCCCGGGTTCAGCAGACTGTAAAGGCTCTTCTCGACGTTGCCGTCGTCGCTGAGGGCCAGCGCCGCGATACTCACGACGCGCGCCTGCCCGGGATGGAATCCGGTCGTCTCGACGTCGACGACGGCCCAGCCGGAACCGGTCTCTTCGGCTGGCCTGCCCCAGTGACGTCCGGCAGCTGAGCTCACCCATCGAGAATGGCACGCACCGCTGACAACCCCGGTCCATGGAGCGCGTGTCGGTCGCTGCAGTTCGGTCTCTTTTAGACTGCCGGGATGGTCACCAGACGCGGACGGCTGGCGCTCGCGGCAGGTGCCGGTGCCCGGTGGGCATCCCGGGTCACCGGCAGGGGTGCCGGCGCCATGATCGGCGGGCTGGTCTCGATGACGTTGGACCGCTCGATCCTGGGCCAGCTGGGCCGTGGTCGGCGCACCGTCGTGGTGACGGGCACCAACGGAAAGTCGACGACAACCCGGATGACTGCCGCGGCGCTGGCCACCATCGGGCAGGTGGCGACCAACGCCGAGGGAGCGAACATGGACGCCGGACTGGTGGCCGCGCTCGCCGCCGCGCCCGATGCTGCACTGGCCGCGCTCGAGGTCGACGAAATGCACGTCCCGCACGTATGCGACGCCACCGAGCCTGCAGTGGTGGTCTTGCTGAACCTGTCGCGCGACCAACTCGACCGGGTCGGTGAGATCAACAACATCGAGCGCACCCTGCGAAGCGGGCTCGCGCGCCACCCCGCGGCAGTCGTCGTCGCCAACTGCGACGACGTGCTGATGACCTCGGCCGCCTACGACAGCGCCAACGTGGTGTGGGTGGCTGCGGGCGGCGGCTGGGCCGGTGACTCGGTGAGCTGTCCGCGGTCAGGCGAAATCATCGTCCGCGAAAAGGCACATTGGTACTCGACGGGCAAGCTACCCGACGCCTCGCCCGGAGGCCCTTCCGATTTCAAGCGGCCAGAACCCGACTGGTGGTTCGACGCCACCCACCTCTTCGGCCCCGACGGACTGAGGCTGCCGATGACCCTCGCGCTGCCCGGCGCGGTCAACCGGGGTAACGCGGCGCAGGCCGTGGCCGCGGCGGTGACGACGGGCGCCGACCCCACCGCAGCGGTCGCAGCGGTATCGCAGGTCGACGAGGTGGCCGGCAGGTACCGGACCGTGCAGGTCGGTGCGCACACCGCGCGGGTGCTGCTCGCCAAGAACCCGGCCGGCTGGCAGGAAGCGCTGTCGATGGTGGACCGCGAAGCGGTAGGTGTGGTGATCGCGGTCAACGGCCAGGTCCCCGACGGCGAAGACCTGTCCTGGCTGTGGGATGTCCGCTTCGAACACTTCGAAACGGTGCAGGTGGTGGCCGCCGGGGAACGCGGCACCGATCTCGCGGTCCGATTGGGCTACGCGGGGGTCGAGCACACACTGGTGCACGACACCGTGCGCGCCATCGAATCATGCCCGCCGGGCCACGTCGAAGTGCTCGCGAACTACACCGCTTTCCTGCAACTCAACCGTGTCCTGGAGCGCCTGAAATGACCTTGGGGGGCGCGAAGACATCGGAATCAGCGGTGCGGATCGGCTTGGTGTTGCCTGATGTGATGGGCACCTACGGCGACGGCGGCAACGCGGTCGTGCTGCGACAGCGGTTGCGGCTGAGGGGGATCGACGCGGAGATCGTGGAGATCACCCTGGATGACCCGGTGCCCGCAGGGCTGGATATCTACGCCCTCGGCGGCGCCGAGGACTATGCGCAGAGGCTGGCGACCAAGCACCTGAGCCGATACCCCGGTCTCCAGCAAGCGATTTCACGAGGAGCTCCGGTACTGGCGATCTGCGCGGCCATCCAGGTGCTGGGAGACTGGTACCAGACCTCTGCCGGAGAACGAGTCGATGGCGTGGGCGTGCTGGACCTCACAACGTCGCCGCAGCCGGAGCGCACCATCGGCGAGGTCGCGGCGACTCCCCTGCTCGAAGGACTGAACCATCCGTTGACCGGATTCGAAAATCACCGTGGCGGAACAGTTCTGGGGACTGATGCGCGGCCGTTGGCCGCGGTGACGAAGGGGGCGGGAAACCGGGCCGGGGACGGTTTCGACGGCGCGGTGCAGGGCAGCGTCATCGCCACCTATCTGCACGGCTGCTGTCTGGCCCGCAATCCGGAACTCGCGGACCACTTACTCGCCGCGGTGGTCGGCCCGCTGGCCCCGCTGGAGCTACCCGAGGTCACCCTGTTGCGCCGGGAGCGCCTGGCCGCCCCGCGCCGCGTCTGAGGTTCGCCCGCGGAGATCTCGTTGACCGACGGGCCGACGCTGGGTCGTGAGGGTGTCGAGTGCGCCGGCCACTGGCTGATCAGCGACTGTGATCGAGAAGTTCAGCGCCCCGGTGGTGGCGGCGGAGTCAGGCCATGGCCCGGCGGCCCACCAGCGCACGACCCAGCGTCAACTCGTCGGCGAACTCCAGATCGCCGCCCATCGGCAGACCTGAGGCGATGCGCGTCACCGTGAGCCCGGGGATATCGCGCAACATCCGCACCAGATACGTCGCGGTGGCCTCACCCTCGGTGTTCGGATCGGTCGCGATGATCACCTCGGCGACGTCGATGCCGTCGACACGCTCGCCGATCCTGTTCAGCAGCTCCCGAATTCGCAGTTGGTCGGGTCCAACACCCGACAATGGATCGAGCGCGCCTCCCAGCACGTGGTAGCGCCCACGGAACTCCCGGGTGCGTTCGACCGCCTGAACATCCTTGGGTTCCTCAACCACGCAAACCAACGATGCGTCACGACGCGAGTCGCCGCAGATGCGGCAGCGTTCCTCGTCACTGACGTTTCCGCACACCTCGCAGAACTTCACCCCGTCGCGGACCCTGCCGAGTACCGCAGTGAGCCTGTCGATGTCAGGCGGCTCGACCGAAAGCAGGTGAAATGCGATCCGCTGGGCACTTTTGGGTCCGATACCCGGCAGCTTGCCGAGCTCGTCGATCAGATCCTGAACGGGTCCTTCGAACAAGTCAGAGTCCCGGCAGGCCCGGAAGTCCCTGCCCACCCATGCCGCCGGCCAACGGACCCAGCCGGTCATGGGCCATGACGGCGACCTGCTGGGCGGCATCGGCGATCGCTCCGACGATCAGATCCTGCAGGGTGTCAGGGTCGGCTGGATCTATCACCTTCGGGTCGATCGCCACGGCGGACACCTCGCCGCTGCCTCGCATGGTTACCTGAACCAGCCCCCCACCGGCTTGACCGTGCACCTCGGCGTTGGCGAGGGCCTCCTGAGCTTCCATCAACTGCTGCTGCACCTGTTGAGCCTGCGCGAGCAGTGCTGACATATCGGGTTGGCCACCGGGCTGCATTACTGATCCTCTTCAGGTGTTGGTCTTCAGGTGTTGTTCGGTGCGGGTAGGTCTGCGGATAATCGCGTATCGGTCTCGACTTGGTTGCGCTCGCCAAGATCCGGCACTCTGGTCTTTAACAGTAGTCGGCACCCGGGCTACCGTGGCGCCGTGCACGTACTAGCCAGTCTGCGTGTCGGCCTGCGAAAAGGTTCAGCCCTCGCCGCCGGAACGCTCATTGCCGCCTCGGCGCTCGCCGGCCCAGCCCATGCGGCCCCCACCAGCCTCGCGGGAAAAATCGTCTTCCTCGACCCCGGCCACAACGGCTCCAACGATGCCTCGATCAGCAGGCAGGTCCCCAACGGTCGCGGCGGCACCAAGGACTGCCAGACCAGCGGCACAGCCACCGCCGACGGCGAACTAGCCGAGCACACCTTCAATTGGGACACCACGTTGCGGGTCCGCCAAGCACTGACCGCACTGGGAGTGCGCACCGCGATGTCCCGCGGCGACGACACCGGCCTGGGCCCGTGTATCGACGAGCGGGCGGCGATGGCCAATTCGATCAGGCCCGACGCCGTGGTGTCGATACACGGTGACGGCGGACCCGCCACTGGGCGCGGCTTCCACATTCTGTACGCCGCGCCCCCGCTCAACGCAGCGCAGGCCGGCCCGTCGGTTCAGTTGGCCAGGGCGATGCGTGATCAGCTCGCCGGTTCGGGTATTCCTCCCGCCACCTACATCGGCACATCGGGACTCGATCCACGCTCCGACATCGCCGGGCTCAACCTCGCGCAGTATCCGTCGATACTCGTCGAGTTGGGGAACATGAAAAATCCGGCCGACTCGGCGCTGATGACGACGGCCGCCGGACGTCAAAAGTACGCCGACGCGGTCGTCCGCGGCATCGTGGCCTTTCTGAGCTCCCAGCGGTAGCCGGCGGCTACCGGCCCTCGATCTGTTTCTTGAGGTTGGCCAGCACTTCTTCCTGGATTTTGCGCAAACCGATCGGAGCGAAGGTCCGCTCGAAGAAGCCGCCGACCCCGCCTGCGCCCTGCCAGGAGGTCTTGACCGTGACCGAGGAGCCCGGACCGGCCGGAGCGACAGTCCAGTTCGTCACCATCGATGAGTTCGCGTCCTTCTCGATCACCGTGTGACCAGCGATATCGACCGTGGCCTTGACATCACGGGAGCGCGACTTGGTCGCCTGCAACTTCCAAACGGCCACCGTGCCGGCCCCTTGACCTCCTTCGAGCACCTCGTAGCCGCTGTAGTGCGCGGAGAGGACCTTCGGCCGCATCGTCTGATAGTCCGCGACGGCGGCCAGCACCGTCGCCGGGTCGGCATCGATCAGAACCGTGCTGGCCGCGCTGACCTGTCCCATCAGTGCAAACTCCTTGTCCCTCTTCTTCGTGTCATGTTCACGAGGGGATGAATACCCTCGGGTGCGGTCGCATCGGCTGCAACCGCGGACTAGCGTATATGTGTGTCTGTTGCCTCGGCCGACGCATGGGCGGCTCACACCGAGGGCGTGCAGCGGCTTCTTGCCAGTTACCGGGCGATTCCCGCCGACGCTGCGGTCCGGCTGGCCAAGCCGACGTCCAACCTTTTCCGTGCTCGCGCCAAGAACGCCGGGCCCGGCCTGGACACCTCGGGGCTCAACGGTGTCATCGCGGTCGATCCGCAGGCGCGCACCGCCGACGTGGCGGGCATGTGCACCTACGAGGACCTAGTGGCCGTGACGCTGCGATACGGTCTGTCACCCCTGGTGGTGCCGCAGCTCAAGACCATTACGCTCGGCGGTGCGGTGACTGGGCTGGGCATCGAGTCGGCGTCGTTCCGCAACGGCTTGCCGCATGAGTCCGTGCTTGAGATGGACATTCTCACCGGCACCGGCGACATCGTGCGGGCCGCGCCCGACGAACATTCCGATTTATTCAGGGCATTTCCGAATTCCTATGGCACGCTTGGATATTCGGTTCGGTTGAAGATCGAGCTGGAGCCGGTGAAGCCATTCGTCGCACTTCGGCACCTCAGGTTTAGATCCCTGACTGACTTGATCGAGGCGATGGACAGGATCGTCGAGACCGGCGGGCTCAACGGCGACCGGGTCGACTACCTCGACGGTGTGGTGTTCAGCGCCGATGAGAGCTACCTGTGTGTCGGTATCCAGTCAGCGACTCCCGGGCCGGTCAGCGACTACACCGGTAGCGACATTTACTACCGGTCGATCCAACACGAGGACGGCGAGAAGCACGACCGGTTGACTATCCACGACTATCTGTGGCGATGGGATACCGACTGGTTCTGGTGCTCGCGAGCATTCGGCGCACAGAACCCGCGCCTCCGCCGCTGGTGGCCGCGCAGGTACCGGCGCAGTAGCTTCTACTGGAAGCTCATCGGCTACGACCAGCGATTCGACATCGCCGACCGCATCGAGACGCGCAGCTTCCGTTCGCCTGGCCGCTCCCTGCGCGAGCGGGTGGTCCAAGACGTCGAGGTGCCGATCGGGCGGACCGCGGAGTTTCTGGACTGGTTCCTGGACAATGTGCCCATAGAGCCGATCTGGTTGTGTCCGTTACGGCTTCGCGATTCTGGAAACTCGGTTGGCGGTTGGCCGCTGTACCCGCTGAGCCCGCATGCCGGCTATGTGAACATCGGCTTCTGGTCGTCGGTGCCCGCCGGTTCCGACGAGGGCCACACGAACAAGATGATCGAACGCAAGGTCAGCGAACTCCACGGGCACAAGTCGCTGTACTCCGACGCATACTATTCACCTGAGGAGTTCGACGAACTCTATGGCGGTGAGATCTACAAGACGGTGAAGAAGACCTACGACCCTGACTCGCGGTTCCTCGAACTGTATGCCAAGGCGGTGCAGCGGCGATGAGCGCTTGCGCGAAGAGCAGAAGAGAACGATGAGCGCTTGCGCGAAGAGCAGAAGAGAAAAGGACAGCGATGACGACATTTCGCGAACGTGTCACTGACGCGGCGGACAACTCTGAGGGGAGACTCTCGCTGGCGCAGATACTGGAAATCCTCGCGGCCGGCCGACTGCCGCTGAAGTTCACCGCGTACGACGGCAGCAGCGCCGGACCCGACGACGCGACTCTCGGGCTCGATCTGCTGACGCCGCGTGGAACGACCTACCTGGCGACCGCTCCGGGGGACCTGGGGATGGCGCGGGCGTACGTGTCCGGCGACCTG
>NZ_JBMYXC010000060.1:0-19093 GCF_049608025.1 Mycobacterium sp.
CCTGTTCGTGGGCATAGCCGATGGCGATGGCCCCCAACGGTTCCCAATCAGCCGGCAGATCCAACTGGGAGCGTGCCACGTCGGGGGCGAAGATCGTCGACCCGATCCAGCAGCTGCCCACGCCGCGCACCGCGAGCGCGACGAGCAGGGCCTGGACCGCGGCACCGGCCGCAACGGTGAACATGGTGTGCTCAGCAGCCGTCCGCTGCGCGTCGGGATAGCGGTGCGCCCCATCGGGCACCATGAACGGAACGATCAGCTCTGGTGCGTCGTAGAGAATCTGGCCGCGACCCACCCGGCGGTCGACGGACTCAGCGTCGCGGCCGTCAGCGCTGAGGTCAGCGCGCCACTGGTCTTTCATCGCGTCGAGCAGGCTGATTCGAACGCTCGGGTCCCGGACCCAGACGAACCGCACCGGCCGGGTGTGGTGGGGTGCGGGTGCGGTGAGAGCCTCGCAAACCGCGGCCTCGATGTCGGCAGGGGCAACGGGGTCGCCGCTGAAGTTGCGCACCGAGCGCCGCAGCAACTGGGCCTGCGAACGCCCCAGCGCTATCGCCTCTTCGGTGCCCAGCCAGAACAGATCCTCCTCGCCGGCCCGCACCAGCGTGCGCGCGGTGGATCCGTCGTCGCGAAACCTCAGACCCCGCACCACCGCGACCGGCACCGAGGTAAGTTTCCCCTTCACCAGATCGGCGGCAGCCGCGATCTCGTCGGCGACCGCGATCTCGGTGACGATCAGCTCGTTGCCGTGCTCGTCGCGTTCGCCCGCGTAACCGTGCAGCACGGGCAATCCGGACGCGCCGATTGCGACATCGGTCTGCCCGGTGCGCCAGGCGCGTCCCATCGTGTCGGTGACGACGACGCCCACCCTGACTCCCAGCCGTGTCCGCAGTGCGGAAACCAGCGCCGCCGCGCTGCCGTCGGGATCGACCGGCAGCAGCGCGAGTTCGTGGGAGTCGACGTTGGATCCGTCCACCCCCGCGGCAGCCTGTACCAGGCCCAAGGCGTTCTCGGTGATCAAGGTCCGGCCCTTGCGCGCCAGCACCCGCACTGCCTCACCATCGATCAGCCTGCGCCGCAGCGTATCCCGCAGCTCAGGATCGGCAGGGGCGTCGATGATGCGTCCCTCGCACTTGGACAGCACCTTGCTGGTGACAACGATGACGTCGTTGTCGCGCAACCACGGTGCGGCCTCGGCGATGGCGGCGGCCAGGTCGTCGCCCGGCCGAAACTCGGGCAGGCCGGGGACCGGAAGCAACTCGACGGGCCCGGCTGTTCCATGGTCAGACGCACGACGCTCAGTCACGGCGAAACCCCGGCCAGATCCATTCCGGCCCGGACCATCTCAGCGGTCGCGGCGGGATCGGTCATCAGCAGGGGCACCGAGCGCACCTCGATGCCGTCGAGAGTGGCGTGGTCGCCCTCGCTGATCAGCCAGCCGTCGAGGATTCCGGTCGAGGACCGGGCCCCGTAGTGCCCGCCCACCGCTTCGGACGTGCTGGACACCCCGATGACCGACAGGCATTCGTCGGCCATACCGCGCAACGGCTTTCCGGCAATGATGGGGGAGTAGCCGATGACCGGCGCCGACGTCGTGCGTAAGGCACCCCGGACACCGCCGATCGCCAGGATCGCGCCGACGCTGACCACCGGGTTGGACGGGGCGATCAACACGACGTCGGCGCCGGTGATCGCCTCGGTGACACCGGGGCCCGCGGTCGCAGTGTCGGCACCCACGAACGCGAAACTATCCGTGGGCACCTTGGCCCGATACCGGACCCACCACTCCTGAAAGTGGACGGCTCGCTTGTCGCCGGCCTGCTCGCCGGGGCCGGGATCGGTGATCACGACGTGGGTCTCGCTGCGGTCGTCGCTGGCGGGAAGCAGTCGTGCACCGGGCGACCAGCGGCCGCACAACGCTTCGGTCACCGCCGACAGCGGGTAGCCCGCCCGCAGCATCTGGCTGCGCACCAGATGGGTGGCCAGGTCGCGGTCGCCCAAGCCGAACCAATCCGGCTGAACGCCGTAGGCGGCGAGTTCCTCCTTCGCGTGCCAGGTTTCATTGCGATGCCCCCAACCACGCGCAGAGTCGATGCCCCCGCCCAGGGTGTACATGCAGGTGTCGAGGTCGGGGCAGATGCGCACCCCGAACATCCACGCGTCGTCTCCGACATTGACGACTGCGGTCAATTCGTGCGCGTCCTGATTCGGCCCGCCCTGATTCTTGACGCCGAACTGGCCCAAGCCCAACAGGTGTTGCACTCCCAAGAGGAATCGTGCACCGCCGACGCCGCCGACCAGAACCGTGACCTTCACACCGACCGAGAGTAGGCCGTTGGGCTCCAAGGCGTTCGTCCGACCGGGTAGTCGGAAGGAGAGTGAACCAATGGTGAAGATGGGACTGATGAGGCGCCGCGCGGGAGAGTGATAGACACACCACAACACGACGCGCCGAATTTGGATCACGGAATGGTATGGAATTCGGTTGAAATGCTTGACCGTGGCAGCCAACGCGTGTGTAATCACACCAGTGTCATTTCGCGGTTGGCCAGCCGGTTCCGGTGTCGCAGACCGAGATTCGATCACTTGTTCGAATTAGGTTGGTCACGCTTCGCGATCGTGGGGCCGACACACACGGAATTACGAAACCAGCAAGGAGGGGAACATGGCTTTTGAACAGGCCGATTTCGACAATTCGGTCCCGTTCGACTTTACGCTCCTGGGCACGGTCGGAAGTGCTCCGCACATCCAGACCGGACCGGCACCGATCGCGGGAGGCGAGCGCCCCCAGTTGAGCTTGGTGCCCGACCGCGGTGATCCACTCGGCGACGACCCAGCTCTCGCCGAAGAAGACCAATGGCAAGAGCGCGCCCTGTGCGCTCAGACCGATCCCGAGGCGTTCTTCCCCGAAAAGGGTGGTTCGACACGCGAGGCCAAGCGGATTTGTTTGGGCTGCGAGGTTCGCGACGAGTGTCTCGATTACGCGCTGGCCAACGACGAACGCTTCGGTATCTGGGGCGGCCTGTCGGAGCGAGAGCGTCGGCGGATCAAGCGCGGCATCATCTGAATCTCTGCGCGCAAGCGCTCATCGCAATCTGAGGCTCCTCGGGAGCCAGACCTCTACTGCTCACCCAGCGTCGGGTCGATCACGGACGGTTCGACGCCCAGATAGGTGGCCACCTGCGCCACCAACAACTCGTGCAACAATTCGATCAACTCGACGGTGTCCTTGGCGCGTCGCTCGATCGGCTTGCGAAACAACACAATTCGCGCCCGCGTGGAGTTACCGCGGACGTCAACACCGGCCGCAATGAGCCGGGCCAGCGCGATGGGCCCGTCGGCCACCACCTCCGGTGGCCACTGCACACTGCCTGGATCCTTCGGGGATATCCGGGGTATCTCGTCGACTGCCACGTCCAGCGTCGACACCCGCTCCCGCCAGCGCCGCTCGATCGGTTCGTAGGCCTCCAGCACGGCCATATCGAAACGCTCGGCGCGACTGCGCCAGCCCGGAACGGTCCGCGGGAGCAGGGTTCCGCGCATCTCCCGGCCCCGCCGGGAGCCCCGGAAATTGAGCCCGGTCACAAAAATGATCGTAACGGTTGGGGATCGGGGGCCCCGCGACTGCGCGTGTCCGGCGCCATACGGGCGATTAT
Organism: Mycobacterium sp.; assembly: GCF_049608025.1. Classification (GTDB taxonomy): domain Bacteria; phylum Actinomycetota; class Actinomycetes; order Mycobacteriales; family Mycobacteriaceae; genus Mycobacterium. Next base: position 3,657 of record NZ_JBMYXC010000060.1, read on the forward strand.
GCGCGCTAACCTTCCGCTGTGAATGTTCCCCGTCGCTGCTGCAGGCCTGGGTGCCCTCACTACGCAGTCGCGACGCTCACCTTCGTCTATTCCGACTCGACGGCCGTAGTGGGTCCGTTGGCCACCGTGTCCGAGCCGCACTCCTGGGATCTGTGTGTCCTGCATGCCGGCCGCATCACCGCCCCGCGTGGCTGGGAACTGGTTCGCCATGCCGGTTCGCTGCCGCCACACCCCGATGACGATGACCTGGTGGCTCTTGCCGATGCGGTGCGCGAGGGCAGCGAGGGTTCCAGTCTCGGCGCGTCGGTAGGTAGCTTCACCGCGGGTTTCAGCGATCCGGTCACCGGCGCGAAGGGTGGCGCTCTGATGGCCCCGCCGGCCCCGCGGCCCGAAACCAACGGCCGCCGTCGCGGGCATCTGCGCGTGTTGCCCGACCCCGCCGACTAGAGCCCGACCTTCGCCGAAATGGCATTCCGGAAGTTCGGCTCTCGAGCCTTCCCTGCTGAAATGCAGTTTCGGCGCAAGAGAGCGCCGTAGAGACTGCGCGTGACGGCTAGGCTGGCTGCAACACCCACCTGTCCCAAGGAGCTCTATGTCTCGGCCCGCTGCGGTGGTACACAGCGTCATCAAGGCCTATGACGTGCGTGGACTCGTGGGCGAGGAGATCGATGAGCAGTTCGTCTCCGAAGTCGGTGCCGCGTTTGCCAGGTTGGTCCGCGAGGGCGGGCGGATAGTCATCGGCCACGATATGCGGGCCAGTTCGCCGCCGCTGGCCAAGGCGTTCGCCGAGGGCGTGCTGGCCCAGGGACTCGATGTGGTGCACATCGGTCTCGCATCCACCGATCAGCTCTACTTCGCCTCCGGCCTGCTGGACTGCCCGGGCGCGATGTTCACCGCCAGCCACAACCCCGCCGCCTACAACGGGATCAAGCTGTGTCGCGCCGGTGCCAAGCCGGTCGGCAAGGACACCGGGCTGACGACGGTCAGTGACGAGGTCATCGCCGGCGTACCCGAGTTCGACGGCCCGCGCGGCACGGCCAGTGAGCGAGACGTCCTCGCCGATTACGGAGAGTTCCTTCGAAGCCTGGTCGACATCGGCGGGCAGCGTCCGCTGCGGGTCGCCGTCGATGCAGGCAACGGCATGGCCGGCCACACCGCGCCCGCGGTACTGGGCCCGATCTCGTCGGTCACCGTGTCGCCGCTGTTCTTCGAACTCGACGGCACGTTCCCCAACCATGAGGCCAACCCGCTGGACCCGGCCAACCTCGTCGACCTGCAGGCCTACGTCTTGGAGACTGGTGCTGACATCGGCCTGGCCTTCGATGGTGACGCCGACCGGTGCTTCGTCGTCGACGAGAAGGGCCAGGCGGTGTCGCCGTCGGCGGTGACCGGGCTGGTCGCCGCGCGGGAACTGACCCGCGAGATCGGGGCGACCGTCATCCACAACCTCATCACCTCGCGCGCGGTACCCGAGCTGATCGTCGAGCGTGGGGGCACGCCGGTACGGTCCCGAGTCGGACATTCCTATATCAAGGGACTGATGGCCGAGACCGGAGCGATCTTCGGCGGCGAACACTCCGCGCACTACTACTTCCGTGACTTCTGGGGCGCGGATTCCGGGATGCTGGCCGCTCTGCACGTGCTGGCCGCGCTGGGCGAGCAGGATCGCCCGCTTTCGGAGATGATGGCCGACTACCAGCGGTACGAAGCCTCCGGTGAAATCAACTTCACCGTCACCGACGCCCCGGGCACCGTGGATGCGGTGCTGCAGGCCTACGGCAATCGCGTGCAGGCCCTCGATCACCTCGACGGGGTGACCGTCGACCTCGGTGACGGCAGCTGGTTCAACATGCGGATGTCCAATACGGAGCCTTTGCTGCGCCTCAACGTAGAAGCCCGCACGCCCGAGTCGGTGAAGCAGATCGTCGACGAGGTCGCCGGTCATATTGCCGCGGGCGCAAAGGAACTGACGTGAACACCAGCCCGGCGTCGGCCGCAGTTGTCGATCTCGACGATACCGAGGGATTGCTGGCAGCCGACCGAATGGGTTTGCTCCGTGCGGCCTCGATGGCCGGTGCCCAGGTGCGCGCCATCGCGGCGGCACTGGAGGAGGGCGAGCTGGACGCGGTTCGCTCCGACGCTCCACCCCGCACGCTGGTGTGGGTGGCCGGGCGCGGCCCCGCAGAGAACGCGGGAGCGATGCTCGCCGCAGCGCTGGGCGGGTCGGTCGGCACCCCTTTCGTCGTGGCATCCGAGGCGCCGCCGTGGATCGGTGCGCTCGATGTCCTGGTCGTCGCCGGTGACGACCCCGGCGATCCGCTTCTGGTGTCAGCCGCGGCGATGGGTGTGCGACGCGGCGCCCGCGTCATCGTGGTGGCCCCCTACGAGGGTCCGCTGCGGGACGCCACCGCCGGCCGTTCGGTCGTGTTGGCGCCGAGACTGCCGGTGCCCGAAGACTTCACCCTGACCCACTACCTGGCTGCCGGGCTGGCCACCATGGAGGTGATCGCCCCGGGCAACCGCGTGGACCTTACGGCGCTGGCCGACGAGTTGGATGCCGAGGCATTCCGAAACAGCGCCGGGCATGAGCTGTTCACCAATCCGGCCAAGGGCCTGGCCGAGTGGATGGCCGGCCGTGAGGTCGTATTCGCGGGCGACACCGCGGCGCTGCTGGCGCTGGCCCGGCACGCGTGCACGGTCATGCTGCGCGTCGCGCACAAGGCCGTGGCCGCCGTCGGGTTGGCTGACGCGCTGGTCGCGATCGGCACGGGCTGGGGCCGTGATGCGACCGGCTCCAGCGAGGCCTCGATCTTTCACGACGAGGAGATCGATGGTCCGTTACCGCAACGCACCCGCACCCTCGTGCTGACTACCGATGCCGAACGGCCCGCTGTCACCGCGCGACTGACAGGTTTCGATGACGTCCATGTGGTCAATTCCAACGACGTGCCAGACTCCCCGGACACTGTTGCCGCAGAACAAGATCAGGGGAAGCCAGGCCTTGTGCCAGGTTCCGAGAATCGGCGTACTGAACAGCAGCTGGCGCTGTTGGCGGTCCGTATCGAGATGGCGGCGGTCTACCAGCGGTTGGTTCGAGGTTGAGATAAGTGCATCTGCTGAGGGGAGCGGTGCGGACCTACGCGTGGGGTTCGAGGACCGCGATTGCTGAGTTCACCGGTGCGCCAAGCCCGGCCGCCCACCCCGAAGCCGAGCTGTGGTTCGGTGCTCATCCGGGGGACCCGGCGTGGTTGCAGACCGACAACGGTGAGCGATCTTTGCTCGATGCACTGCGCGAGGACCCGGGCGGCGAACTCGGCGCGGCGGTGCGGGGACGGTTCGGTGACACGCTGCCCTTTCTGGTGAAGGTTCTCGCCGCCGACGAGCCGCTGTCGTTGCAGGCGCACCCGAGCATGCAGCAGGCGGTGGAGGGGTTCGCCCGCGAGGAGCGGTTGGGCATTCCAGTGAATGCGCCCATCCGCAATTATCGCGACCGCAGCCACAAGCCCGAACTCCTGGTGGCGCTGAGTCCTTTCGAGGCGCTGGCCGGGTTTCGGCCTGCCGCGCGCACTGTCGAGTTGATGCAGGCGATCGCCCCGGGTGTGCTGGAGCCGTTCATCAACTTGCTGTCGTGGGAGTCCGATGCTGACGGGCTGCGGGCGCTGTTCACAACCTGGATCACCTACCCCCAGCGCGGCCTCGAGCAGTTGGTGCCCGCCGTGATCGATGGTGCCATCAACTACGTGCGCTCCAGCGAGCGGGAATTCGCCGCCGAGGCCAGGACCGTGCTCGAACTCGGCGAGCGCTATCCCGGCGATGCCGGCGTCCTTGCCTCGATGTTGTTGAACAGGGTGAGACTCGCTCCAGGCGAAGGTATCTACCTGCCCGCGGGGAACCTGCATGCCTACCTGGCAGGTATCGGCATCGAGGTGATGGCCAACTCCGACAACGTGTTACGTGGCGGGCTCACACCCAAACACGTCGACGTCGCCGAGCTACTGCGAGTTCTCGATTTCAGCCCGGCCAGCAACGTCGTGGTACACCCCGAATCTCGAAGGGACGGAGCCGAACTGGTTTACGAGACCCCGGCACCGGAGTTCGCGGTGTCGGTGCTCAAGGTCGACGGAGAGCAACTGGGGCACGAGATCGACGCACCGACCCGACACGACGGCCCGCAGATTCTGCTGTGTACCGAGGGTGCAGCCACGCTGTACGCCAAGACGGGTGAGGTGTTGCTCGAGCGCGGCGCGGCGGCCTGGGTGGCCGCCGACGACGGCCCTATCAGGCTGGAGGCCCAGGAGTCGACCCGGTTGTTTCGCGTGACCGTCGGGGACTGACCGTCGGGGTCGCCCAACCTCGGGGTCGCCCAACCTCGGGGTCGCCCAACCTCGGCGAGAGCGCGTGTCTGCACGCCGACGCGCCGCTATCGCCGGCATTTTGCGCGCGCTCATGGCTGATGAGGGTGCGCATCTCAACGCAACATGCCGACCGGTGATGACGCCAGCACGCCCACCCGCCCTGACGCCGACAGGCTCACCCGCGACAGCGCCGCTTTACAAAACAGATACCTGTGTCTAGACACGCGACAAAATGGCGTATATAGTCAACTCTGAACGGTGACTGTACTCACATCAAGGAGGCATTGGGGTGACCACAGGAATGTCGGCAGAGTCCGAGATCGACGTTGAGCAGTGGCGTGACAAGAAGCGCTACCTCTGGCTGATGGGTCTGATCGTGCCGACGGCATTGTTCGTGATGATCCCGTTGGTGTGGGCGCTCAACCAATTGGGTTGGCACGCGGCCGCGCAGGTGCCGTTCTGGATCGGTCCGATCCTGCTGTACCTGGTGCTGCCTGCTCTAGATTTGCGCTTCGGCCCTGACGGCCAGAACCCACCCGATGAGGTGATGGCGCGACTGGAGAACGACAAGTACTACCGCTACTGCACTTACATCTTCATCCCGTTCCAGTACGCCAGTGTGATCTTCGGCGCCTACCTGTTCACCGCTTCCAACCTGAGCTGGCTTGGATTCGACGGCTCCCTGGGCTGGCCGGCCAAGATCGGGTTGGCGTTGACGGTGGGCGTGCTCGGAGGCGTCGGCATCAACACCGCCCATGAGATGGGCCATAAAAAGGACGACCTGGAACGCTGGCTGGCCAAGATCACCCTCGCCCAGACCGGCTACGGCCACTTCTACATCGAGCACAATCGCGGACACCACGTCCGGGTCGCCACGCCCGAGGACCCCGCGTCGGCCCGATTCGGCGAGACATTCTGGGAGTTCCTGCCGCGCAGCGTGTGGGGCTCGATGAAGTCGTCGTGGGAACTGGAGGCCGCGCGGTTGCGTCGGCAGGGCAAGAGTCCCTGGCACTGGTCCAACGACGTGCTCAACGCCTGGGCGATGTCAGTCGTGCTCTACGGCATCCTGATCGCTGTCTTCGGGCTGGCGCTGATCCCCTTCATCGTGATCTCGGCGGTGTTCGGTTTCGCGTTGCTGGAGACGGTCAACTATCTCGAACACTACGGCCTGATGCGTCAGAAGACGGCCAGCGGTCGCTACGAGCGGTGCGCACCTGAACACAGCTGGAACTCCGACCATTTGGTGACCAACCTGTTCCTCTATCACCTGCAGCGGCACAGCGATCATCACGCCAACCCGACGCGCCGCTACCAGACGCTGCGCAGCATGGAAGGCGCCCCGAACCTGCCCAGTGGGTATGCGTCGATGATCTCGCTGACGTACTTCCCGCCGCTGTGGCGCAAGATCATGGACCATCGGGTGCTCGAGCACTACAACGGCGACATCACCCGGGTCAATATTCACCCGCGGATGCGGGCCAAGGTGCTGGCCAAGTACGGCACCCACGCGCCCGAGGAGCACTCGGGCACCGACGATCGGGCCGGAGCCGATGCATGACCGGCTATCGCTGCCCCGGCTGTGACTACGTCTACGACGAGGCGAAAGGGTCACCGCGAGAGGGATTCCCGGCCGGCACCGCGTGGAGCGACATTCCCGATGAGTGGTGCTGCCCGGATTGTTCGGTACGAGAAAAGGTCGACTTCGAAGAGATGGGTGCAAGCACATGAGTGAAGAGCAGACAGCCGCCGACTACAAGTTGTTCGTTTGCGTGCAGTGTGGCTTCGAATACGACGAATCCAAGGGCTGGCCCGAGGACGGCATTGCGCCCGGAACCCGTTGGGACGACATCCCCGAGGACTGGAGCTGCCCTGATTGCGGCGCCGCGAAATCGGATTTCGAGATGGTCGAGGTGTCCCCGGTATGACCGCACAGTCATCCCCCGCGAGCGTGCGCAGTTGTACGCGACGCGCCGAGTGGTGGCGTGCAGACACGCACGCTCGCGGGACGGGGCCGCTCGGGGGCCGATCCGGGACGGGGCCGCTCGGGGGAGGCGCACGGTGATCAGGACAGCTTGGGCGGGCGCTCCCACCGAAAGCGATAGTGTCGGCCGCGTGGGCCGCGCCAACGACAGAAGGATCGCGCAACGGATCCCGTACGCCGAGGCGTCGCGGGTTCTGCTGCGCGACTCCATTCTCGACGGCATGCGCGAGTTGCTGCTGGTCCGCGACTGGTCTTCGATCACCCTGTCCGACGTCGCCAAGGCCGCCGGCATCAGCCGTCAAACGATCTACAACGAGTTCGGTTCGCGACAGGGCCTGGCCCAGGGCTACGCACTACGGTTGGCCGATCGATTGGTCGACCAGATCAACGGCGCCATCAAAGACAACGTCGGCGACATCTACGCTGCCTTCCTGCAGGGGTTTCGCGACTTCTTCGCCGAGTCTGCCGCAGATCCCTTGGTGATCTCGCTGCTGTCCGGTTCATCGAAGCCCGATCTGCTGCAGATCATCACGACCGACAGTGCGCCGATCATCTCCCGGTGTTCGGCCCGGCTGACCGAATCATTCATGGAGGGCTGGGTAGCTACCAGCCGGGAGGACGCCGGAGTGCTGGCCAGGGCCATCGTCCGGCTGGCCATGAGCTACGTCTCGATGCCGCCGGAGGCCGACCACGATGTGGCTCAAGACCTGGCCCGATTGATGTCTCCGTTCGCTGAACGCTACGGTGTGGTGGATACCCTTTAGCCGGCAGAGCGCTACAAGCGCCTGTCCCGCGAGCCCGCAGGCTACGGGTATTGCATGGGTATCTGCACTGGTGCCTGCACCGATATCGCACAGGTATCCGCATGGGTGTCGCCAGCGGTTTTCGCCGCGAGCACAACCATGCGCCCACCGGCAATGCCTCACCGGCAATGCCGACCGAAGAATGCCGAACGTAAAGAGGGGCTCTACATGACTGCACCGACGCTGACCGCCGATGTCCGCAATGGCATCGACTTCAAGGTCGCCGACCTGGAACTGGCCGAATTCGGCCGCAAGGAGATCCGGCTGGCCGAACACGAGATGCCCGGGCTGATGGCATTGCGCCGCGAATACGCCGATGTGCTGCCGCTCAAGGGTGCACGTATTTCGGGTTCGCTGCACATGACCGTTCAGACCGCGGTGCTCATCGAGACTCTGGTAGCGCTGGGCGCTGAGGTCCGATGGGCGTCGTGCAACATTTTCTCCACCCAGGACCACGCCGCGGCGGCCACCGTCGTCGGCCCACACGGCACCCCCGCCGAGCCCACCGGCATTCCGGTCTTCGCCTGGAAGGGCGAGTCGCTCGAGGATTACTGGTGGGCAGCAGAGCAGATGCTCACCTGGCCCGACCAGCCGGCCAACATGATCCTCGACGACGGCGGTGACGCCACGATGCTGGTGCTGCGCGGCGCGCAGTTCGAAAAAGCCGGCGTCGTGCCGCCCACCGAGGACGATGCCTCCGACGAGTACAAGGTGTTCCTGGCGTTGATCCGCAAGCGCTTCGAGACCGACAAATCCAAGTGGACCAAGATCGCCGAAGCCGTTAAGGGCGTCACCGAGGAGACCACCACCGGCGTGCTGCGGCTCTACCAGTTCGCCGCCGCCGGCGAGCTGTGCTTCCCGGCCATCAACGTCAACGACTCGGTAACCAAGAGCAAGTTCGACAACAAGTACGGCACCCGGCACTCGCTGATCGACGGCATCAACCGCGGCACCGACGTGCTGATCGGTGGCAAGGCAGCGCTGGTCTGCGGCTACGGTGACGTCGGCAAGGGCTGCGCGGAGGCGCTCAAAGCTCAGGGTGCCCGCGTCGCGGTCACCGAGATCGACCCGATCAACGCGCTGCAGGCGCTGATGGACGGCTTCGAGATCAAGACTGTCGAACAGGCCATCGGGTGGGCGGACATCATCATCACCGCCACCGGCAACCAGGACATCATCACCCTCGACCACATGAAGTCGATGAAGCACCAGGCGATCCTCGGCAACATCGGTCACTTCGACAACGAGATCGAGATGGCCCGTCTTGAGCGGGATCCCAACATTCGTCGAATCAACATCAAGCCGCAGGTCGACGAGTTCATCTTCACCGACGGCCACTCCATCATCGTGCTGAGCGAGGGCCGGCTGCTCAATCTGGGCAACGCCACCGGCCACCCGTCGTTCGTGATGAGCAACAGCTTCTCCAACCAGGTGATCGCGCAGATCGAGCTGTGGACCAAGAACGACGAGTACGACAACGAGGTCTACCGGCTGGCCAAGCACCTCGACGAGAAGGTCGCCAAGATCCACGTCGAGGCGCTGGGCGGCACGCTGACCAAACTGACCAAGGAGCAGGCCGAGTACATCGGCGTTGACGTGGACGGTCCATACAAGCCGGAGCACTATCGCTACTGATGCGGCCACGGTGGCTCGCCGACCGCTGCAACGGGTTGCCGACGGCCTCGGCCTGCGGCCAGTTCTAGCGGATTAGGCTCGCAGAGTGCTCATCGTCATCGAGGGGGTCGACGGCGCCGGCAAGCGGACGTTGACCAACGGTCTGCGCTCGGCGTTCGAGGCCGGCGGCCGCTCCGTGGCCAACCTTGCGTTTCCGCGCTACGGAGCGTCCGTGCCCGCCGACCTGGCAGCTGAGGCTCTGCACGGCAGCCACGGCGACCTGGCCGAATCGGTGTATGCGATGGCGGTGCTGTTCGCGATGGACCGTGCCGGCGCCAAGGACGAGATCGAGCACCTCAGGGCCGCCTACTCGGTGGTCATCCTGGACCGCTACGTCGCGTCCAACGCGGCCTACAGCGCGGCCCGGCTGCACCAGCGTGCCGATGAAGATGCGGTGGCCTGGGTGGGCGACCTCGAATATGGACGGCTGAAGCTGCCCGCGCCGGATTGGCAGGTGCTGCTCGACGTGCCGACGGAGTTGGCCGCACAGCGCGCGGTCGACCGGGCCGCCACCGAGGCCGATCGCGCCCGCGATGCCTACGAACGCGACGACGGTCTGCAACGCCGTACCTCCGCCGTCTACGCCGAGCTGGCCGCCGCCAACTGGGGTGGCCGGTGGGCGGTGGCCCGGCCTGACGTCGACGCCGGTGAACTCGCAGCCAGACTGCAGTAACGCCGACATCGCTGCACAGCGGGGGTGGTCCGGCCGATCAGGCAACAGCGTGACATCCGCGACATCGTTGACGCGGTGTAAGTACCTTCGAAGCCGTGGGGCCGCTACAGGGATTCTTGACGACCTGGTCGCAGGCGCGTCAGACCTTCGGTCAGGGCGTGCCCGCCGGCGGATCGCACCTCGACGGCAGCGCTAACCTGCGGAAACTGCAGGCCGACGTCGAATCCGCTGCACCGGGACGCCACTGGCAGGGCGGCGCGGCGACCGCCTACGCCGCGGCCAACACGGCACACGCGCAGGTGTTCGGGAAGCTGGCTGATCTCGACGTCAGGCTGGCCGCCGAGATCGACAAGTCCGCTCGGGTCATCACCCGCGGGCGCGCCGAACTCGATGACGTTCGCGACCGGGTTGTCAACGCCGCGTCCTCGGTGCCGAGCAACCAGGCCGAGGGGCAGATCATGTTGATCGTGTCCAAGGGCCTGGGTCAGCTTCGCGCGGTCCTGTCGAAAACCCACGGGGAACTCAACACCATCGGAGCCCAGATCGAGCAGATCGGCGCCGAATACGCGCGGCTCGGCATGCAGAAATTCCCTCCGTGATGTCCCTGGGTGGCGCCGAGATGCCCCCGACGAGCGGGTAAATCCCGGCCGGGAGCCGGTGAACACGCAAATCGCCCGGTGTGGTATCCGAGCATTATCGCAATCTGGTGACACCATGGACACCATGAGGCAAAGGATTCTGGTCGTCGATGACGACCCTTCGCTCGCCGAGATGCTCACCATCGTGCTGCGCGGGGAGGGCTTCGACACCGCGGTCGTCGGTGACGGCACTCAGGCGCTGACGGCCGTACGTGAGTTGCGCCCCGATCTGGTGCTGCTCGATCTCATGCTGCCCGGCATGAACGGCATCGACGTGTGTCGGGTGCTGCGCGGAGACTCCGGTGTGCCCATCGTGATGTTGACCGCCAAGACCGACACCGTCGACGTGGTGCTCGGCTTGGAATCCGGTGCCGACGACTACGTGATGAAGCCGTTCAAACCCAAGGAATTGGTCGCGCGAGTACGCGCCCGGCTGCGTCGCAACGAAGACGAGCCCGCCGAGATGCTCTCGATCGCCGACGTGGACATCGACGTCCCCGCCCACAAGGTCACCCGGCTGGGTGAACAAATCTCGCTGACCCCGCTGGAGTTCGATCTACTGGTGGCGTTGGCACGCAAACCCCGCCAGGTGTTTACTCGTGATGTGCTGCTCGAACAGGTATGGGGTTATCGCCACCCCGCTGACACCCGTTTGGTGAACGTGCACGTCCAGCGTCTGCGGGCCAAAGTCGAGAAAGACCCGGAGAACCCGCAGGTGGTGCTCACCGTTCGAGGAGTGGGATACAAGGCCGGACCTCCGTGATCCGCACCGCTCGGCGGTGGTCGTGATCTTCGGCTCAAGACGGCGTATCCACCGGCGGTCTGCACCACTGATTCGCGGCCTGAGTGCGCTGGGCCGAACGATAGGACTGGCGTGGCGGCGTTCGCTGCAGCTGCGTGTGGTCACGATGACGCTGGGCTTGTCGCTTGCGGTCATCATGGTGCTCGGGTTCGTGTTGACGAGCCAGATCACCGATCGCATCTTGGAAGTCAAAGTGAACGCCGCGAACGAGGAGATCGAACGCGCCCGCCCCACGGTCAGCGGAATCGTCGGTGGTGAGGAAACCCGCTCGCTGGACAGCAGCCTGCAGCTGGCCCGCAACACGTTGGTCGACCGTAAGTCAGATGCCGGCGCCGGCCTGGCCGGGGCATTTGACGCGGTGCTCATCGTTCCCGGTGACGGTCCGCGCGCGGCCACTTCCGCGGGTCCGGTCGACCAGATTCCCAACACGTTGCGCGACTTCGTCAACGCGGGACAGGTCAGCTACCAGTACTCGACGGTGCACACCGACGGCTTCTCCGGGCCGGCGCTGATCATCGGCAGCCCGACGCCGTCGCCGGTGGCCAACCTGGAGCTCTACCTGATCTTCCCGCTCAACAGCGAGGAATCCACGATCGCGCTGATGCGCGGAACGCTGGCTACCGGCGCGGTGGTGCTGCTCGGTCTGCTGGCCGCGATCGCGCTGCTGGTAGTACGGCAGATCGTGCTGCCGGTGCGTTCGGCGTCGCGGATCGCCGAGCGGTTCGCCGAAGGTCACCTGGCAGAACGCATGTCGGTGCGCGGTGAGGACGACATGGCGCGCCTGGCGGTGTCGTTCAACGACATGGCCGAGAGCCTGCAGCGCCAGATCGCCCAACTCGAGGAGTTCGGCAATCTGCAACGCCGATTCACCTCCGACGTCAGCCACGAACTTCGCACGCCGCTGACGACCGTGCGAATGGCCGCCGACCTGATCCACGACCACGTCGAAGATCTCGACCCCGCGCTGCGGCGCTCGACGGAGCTCATGGTCAACGAACTCGACCGGTTCGAGTCGCTGCTCAGCGATCTGCTCGAGATCTCCCGCCACGATGCCGGTGTCGCGGAACTGGCCGTCGAAGCCGTCGACCTGCGCTCCATCGTGACCAGCGCACTGGGCAATGTAGGGCACCTTGCCGAGAGCGCTAATGTGGAGGTGGTCGTCGACCTGCCCGCCGACGAGGTCGTCGCCGAGGTCGACGCGCGCCGGGTGGAGCGGATTCTGCGCAACTTGATCGCCAACGCGATCGACCATGCCGAGCACAAAGAGGTACGCATCCGGATGGCCGCCGACGAGGACACTGTGGCCGTCACGGTCCGGGACCACGGCGTGGGCTTACGTCCAGGCGAGGAGAAACTGGTGTTCAGCCGCTTCTGGCGGGCGGATCCCTCACGGGTCCGCCGCTCCGGTGGAACTGGACTCGGTTTGGCGATCAGCATCGAGGACGCCCGGTTGCATCAAGGCAGACTCGAGGCGTGGGGTGAGCCGGGCGAGGGTGCCTGCTTCCGGTTGACGCTGCCGCTGATCCGCGGGCACAAGGTCACCAGCAGCCCGCTGCCGGTCAAACCGTTCGAGGAGGAGGGGAATGGGCCGGGCCGTAAACCGATGCGCGACCCTGAACCGGCAGAGGAGACGGTGTGACACGCTTCTTGGCGGGCGTGTGGCTGTCGGTCGTCGTGCTGGCTCTCGCCGGTTGTGCCGGGGTGCCACACTCCTCGTCGCCGCAGGCGATCGGCACTGTCGAGCGGCCGGCGCCGCCTAGCCTGCCCGAGCCCACACCGGGAATGGACCCCGATGTACTGCTGCGTGAATTCCTCAAGGCAACAGCCGATCCCGCCAACCGCCATCTCGCCGCCCGGCAATTCCTCACCGAGTCTGCTTCCAACACGTGGGATGACGCCGGTAGTGCGCTGCTGATCGACAACGTGGTGTTCGTCGAGACCAGGACAGCGGACAGGGTGTCGGTATCCATGCGCGCCGACATACTGGGCTCGCTGTCGGATATCGGGGTGTTCGAGACGGGCGAAGGTGCGTTACCCGACACCGGCGAGATCGAACTGGTGAAGACCTCGGACGGCTGGCGCATCGACCGTCTACCCAACGGGGTCTTCCTGGACTGGGAGCAGTTCCAGTCCACTTACAAGCGCACCACCCTCTACTTCGCCGATCCGACGGGCAAGACGGTGGTGCCCGACCCGCGTTACATCGCGACGTCTGACCCCGATCAGCTTCCCACCGAACTGGTCAGCAAGCTGATCGCGGGTCCGCGGCCGGAGATGGTCGAGACGGTGCGAAATCTGCTTGAGCCGCCGTTGAAGTTGCGCGGACCGGTGACGCGTGCCGACGGCGGAAAGACCGGGGTCGGGCGCGGCTACGGCGGCGCCCGCATCGACCTGGACGACCTGTCCACCACAGATCCCCACAGCAGACAACTACTTGCCGCACAGCTCATCTGGACGCTTTCCCGGGCTGGCGTGAACGGGCCCTATGTGATCAACGCCGACGGCGCGGCGCTCGACGACCGGTTCGCCGCGGGGTGGGATACCGCCGATGTGGCCGCGACCGATCCCGGTGCTGCCGATGGCGCCGCAGCGGGTCTGCACGCACTCGTCGACGGCTCGCTGGTGAAGCTGGACGGTCTGCGGTCCCTCCGGGTGGTGGGGTCGTTCGGGCAGATGCCCGGGCAGACGGCCGCGGCGCTGTCGCGTACCGGCCAGATGGTCGCCTCGATCGTTACGCTGCGCCCCGACGCGCCCGATATGTCGTCGTCCCTGTGGGCAGGACCGTTGGGCGGCGAGGCATCCCAGGCCATCGATGGACGTAGCCTGACCCGGCCCACCTGGTCGCTGGACGACGCGATCTGGGTGGTCATCGATGGCATCAACGTGGTGCGTGTCATCCAGGACGCCTCGGGCCAGCCCGCCCGCATTCCGGTCGACTCCATCGCGGTGTCAACCCGATTCCCCGGCGAGATCACCGAACTGCAACTCTCCCGCGACGGCACCCGCGCGGCCATGGTGATCGAGGGCCGGGTGATCCTGGCCGGGGTCGAGCAGACCGAAGGCGGCGGTTATGCGCTGACCTTTCCCCGGCGGTTGGGTTTCGGGCTGGGTGACACGGTGGTGTCGCTGTCCTGGCGCACCGGCGATGACATTGTCGTGAGCCGCACTGACGTCCAGAATCCGGTGTCCTATGTCAACCTCGATGGTGTGAACTCTGATGGCCCGAGCCAAAGTCTGCTGATGCCGGTGACGACGGTGGTGGCCAACCCGTCGGCGGTCTATGTCGCAGACGGCCGTGGTGTGCTGCAACTCTCCGGTTCGGCCGCTGAGGGCGATCCAGGGTGGACCGAGGTGGGGCCGCTGATGGTCGCGGGCGCGCTACCGGTGCTGCCGGGCTGATTGTTGATGTCGTCAGAGAAAGGTCGCAATGAATATCGATGACGTGCGGGTTCCCCGCAAGACGGTGATCGCCGGCGCGGGAGTCGGGGTGGCGGCCGTCGCGCTGTCGGCCTGCTCGAGTGGCGGGGGTTCGGGTTCCGGCGAGGGGTCCGCAGCGCCTGAGGTTCTCACGACGACGGCCGATGTGCCCGTCGGATCGGGTGTCATCGTCGGCGACGTGGTGGTGACCCAGCCCGAAGAAGGGGACTTCAAAGGCTTCTCGGCGGTGTGCACGCACACCGGCTGCCTGATCAACGAGGTGGCTGACGGGACGATCAATTGCCCGTGCCACGGCAGCAAATTCAGCCTCGATGGCGAGGTGCTCAACGGTCCGGCGACGCGACCGTTGAACGCGGAAGCTATTACAGTGCAGGGGGATTCCATCCTGCTCAGTTGATCCGTTCGGCTGCCGCTGGTCGAGAGTGAAGCCGCCGCCGGTCGAGAGTGAAGCCGCCGCTGGTCGAGAGTGAAGCCAGGGTCGCAATCCGGGGAAATCTGCAGCGCTGGATTCACTTTCGCGGTTGCCACTCTGAAATACGAGGGACAGAGTCGATACGGGGCGCTGCCGGACCGTGCTCGAGGCAGTTCGGTTGGCTGTCAGACGGCTTCGGGTCCCCTGGCTATTCAATTTGGCGCGGGGAGAGAGCAGAGCGGCCCGGTAGCATCGCAAACCGTGTGGTGTGATCGGCGGTTGGTGGAGGTGAGCCAATGAATATGCCGCCTGGGGCTGGTCCTCCTTGGTCGCCGAATCCATCGCCGTCGCCTGGAGCGCCTTCGGACCGTGCCCATCGCCGACGCTGGATCGTGCTGGGTGTCTCTTTTGCGGTCGTCGTAGCAGTCGTCGTTGGGTCGTTGGTGTGGAACGGAATGTCGACGCGCAACGCTGCTGGTATTGCCCCTCCTGCTGCTGGCGATGGCGTCGATCGGACAGTCGGGTTGCTGCGGGAGAAGGACCCTGTATGCGATGAGTGGCTCGCGGTCTCAAACGAACTTGCTGCAAAGGAGGAAAAATGGGTCGCATCGAATAGGGGAGTCCCAGCACCCGCTTGGACTGCTGAGCAACGTGAGACCTT
>NZ_JBMYXC010000061.1:0-18729 GCF_049608025.1 Mycobacterium sp.
TGATTCCAAATCCCACCAGCTCCGAGGGCATCGCGCTCGGAGACGCAATTCTCGCGTTCGTGCTGAGCAACTCGGCCCGATTCGGTTTGCAGGACGCGATCTGGCGCAACACGTACTACACGCCAAGCGGTCCGCAGGGATCGGGATACGGCCACTACGACCACGTGCACGTCACCACCAGGCCGAGCCGTTGAGTGACGAGTGGCCGTTGAGTGACGAGTGGCCGTTGAGTGACGAGTGGCCGTTGAGTGACCGGTGGCGTCAGTTCTCGCGCAGCGTGCGCGCCAAGCCCTTATTGATCGCTTTGAGCGCGGCCACTCGGGCGTAGCGCTTGTCGTCAGCGGGGATCACGTTCCAGCGGGCGCCATCTGAGGTGGTCCGCAGAATCATCTGATCGACGGCCTTGACGTACTCGTCCCATCGCTCGCGGTTGCGATAGTCCTCGGCGGTGATCTTGTGGGACTTGTACGGGGTGTTCTCGCGCTCCTTGAATCGGGCGAGCTGCTCTTCGGGCGACACGTGCAACCAGAACTTCGCGACGAACAATCCGCGCTCGACCAACTGGCTCTCGAAGTCGTTGATCTCGTCGTAGGCCCGCTGCCACTCCGCCGGATCGGCGAAGCCCTCCAGTCGCTCTACCAACACCCGGCCGTACCAGGTGCGGTCGAAGATCACGAATTTGCCGGCCCGGGGCAGATCGCGCCAAAAGCGCCACAGATAGTTGTATCGCCGTTCCTCCTCGGAGGGAGCGGCAACCGGGATCACCCGATAGTCGCCGGCTTCCAGAGCGCCGGTGATGCGGCGGATGACGCCACCCTTTCCGGCGGCGTCCCAACCCTCGAAGGCCAGTACCGTACTCAATCCGCGCTGCTGGGCCTCGGAGGCCAGTCCGTGCAGCCTGGCCTGTTGTTTGGCCAACTTGGCGCGGTACTTCTCCTTGTCCAGGGTTCGGGACAGATCTACGCCGGAGAGCACATCTGCCGCGGCGTCGATGTCCCCGAACACCGATACCGGCAACGATGTTGCCGGGGCCCGGGACTCCTGAGCCAGGCGGGTGGTGAGGGCCGCCAAGATCGTCCGGGCGACCGTGAGATCGCGGTAGCGGTCATCGGTGGCCTCCACGATGCTCCAGGGCGCCCCCGGCCCGCTGGTCTCCCTCAACATCCGTTCCGCAATGGGCAGTACCGGACCCATCGTGTCGAGAGCAGCCCAGTCGCGCTGATCCACCTGCCAGCCGAGTTCCGGGTGTTTCTCGGCTTTCTTCAGATTCTTCTTCTGCTCTTTGGCCGGTGTGTGCAGGAAAAACTTCAGGATCAAGGCGCCGTCGGCCACCAGAGCGTGCTGCATGTTGGTGATATGGCGGAGCCAGATGGAAAACTCCGGTTCGTCGATTTCTTCCTGGGCACGCATGCTGGCAGCGCGCATCAATCCGCCGATGAAGAACGACGCGCGGCCTTTGGGGGGTAACGATCGCCAGAGCCGCCAGAGCTGGGGTCGCTGCGACTCCTCCTCCGTGGGCTCGGCGAAGACCCGGGTATCCGCATAGCGCGAATCCATCCACTCATTGAGCCGATTGACCAGGGCGTTGGCGCCGAGCCGATCGTCACCGGCGATCCAGATGATCACCGGAAAGTCGGCATCGCGCAGGTCGTACTGGGCGTTGATGAGTCCGACGCGAAGTTCGGGGATGGCCGCCTGGTAATCCGCCTTGCTGATCTTGTTGCCGACTTCGGATACTTCGAGCATGCGGCGACGTCCTTTGTTCAGGTGAGGTAACCCGTGTTCAGGTGAGGTGACCCGGAACTACGATCTCACCGCGAGCCCGGCTCGGTGTGGACTTCCCGAAAGGCTGGTTGGTGAAAATGACGGTGGCTCCGTCTGTCCGACCCGGCCTGACACCGGAGAGTTCCTACGTACCATCCACCTGATACGACCGACATCGGAGGCAGAATGCAACGGCGCGTTGTCCGGCGATTTCTCATCGCACTGTGCGCAGGACTGTTTGCGTTCACAAGCGCGATCACAGCGCAGGCCTGCACTCGAGTAACCTGGCTCGGACCGGACGGCATTGTCATCACAGGCCGGTCGATGGATTGGCCTTACTCGTTCAATTCGCATCTGTATGTCATTCCGCGCGGCTTCCCGCAGGACGGTGGCGGCGGCGTCAACTCGCTGACGTGGACCAGCAAGTATGGCGCAGTTGAGATCGCGGGCACCACCGATCCCAACGGCCCCGTGGACGGCGTGTTCGACGGCATGAATGAAGCCGGACTGGTGGCCAATCTGCTGTATCTGGGAGAAGCAGACTTTGGGCAAGCCCCCGCCGATGACCGGCCGCGCCTCTCGTTCGCGGGATGGGTGCAGTACGTGCTATCCAGTTTCGCGACGGTCAATGAGGTCGTGGAAGCCTTCACCGATCCGTCGATCTATATCGTCCCGATCAAATTCGGACCTACCCGTTCGGCTGAGCCGACAGTTCACCTGTCGGTCAGTGATGCCAGTGGCGATTCGGCCATCATTGAGTATCTCGACGGGACACCCGTCATTCACCATGGCCGCGAGTACCAAGTCATGACCAACAGCCCAACCTACGACGAGCAACTCCAACTCAATGCGGTGTGGCAGGGGCAAGATCTCACGAAGAACCTCCCCGGATCGATCCAGTCCAAAGACCGCTTCGTCCGTGCCAGCTACTACCTGAGCAGACTCCCCGAGACAACCAATGAACGGCAAGCCGTGGCAGGCGTGCTGAGTGTCATCCGCAATACGTCGGTGCCGTGGGGTGTGGGCGACCCGGAGCATCCCAACATCTCACCGACGTACTGGCGTACGATCGCCGATTCGACAAACAAGGTGTACTACTTCGAATCCACCCTCAGCCCCAACATCGTCTGGGTCAACCTCAATCATCTGAACTTCAACCCAGGCTCAGGTATCCGGGCGGTCCCGGTCGAGGACAACTACTCCCTGATTGGCAACATAAACGGGGATTTGTTTCCAGCAGAACCAATTTCGTTCCTCACTCCGTAGGGCCCAACTGCATCACACCGTGCGCGTCAGCCTGTCCACGAGCAGTGTGGCGAACTTCGCCGGATCATCGGGAGTGCCACCTTCTGCAAGAAGTGCTGTGCCGTAGAGCAACTCGGCGGTCTCGACCAGCGAGTGGTCATCGGCGTGATCCTTGTGAGCCTGGCGCAGGCCGGTGACGAGCGGATGATCCGGGTTGAGTTCGAGAATCCGCTTCCCGGCCGGAATTTCCTGTCCAGAGGCCTGGTAGATACGCGCCAGTGCCGGCGTGATGCCGAAGGTGTCGGTGATCAGGCAGGCCGGCGAGGAGGTCAGACGGGTGGACAGTCGCACCTCCTTGACGTGATCGGCCAAGGTCTGCTGCAGCCAAGCCAACAGGTCGGCGAACTCCTTCTCCTGCTCCTCGCGTTCGGCCTTGGTCGTGTCCTCTTCGGAATCGAGATCCACCTCGCCCCGGGCCACCGACTGAAGCGGCGTGCCGTCGAACTCGGTTATCGTTCCCACCCAGACCTCGTCGACCGGGTCGGTGAGCAGCAGCACCTCGTAGCCTTTGGCCTTGAACGCCTCCAGGTGCGGCGAATTCAGGAGTTGCTGCCGTGTCTCGCCAGTGGCGTAGTAGATCTGCTTCTGGCCATCCTTCATGCGCTCGACGTACTCGGCGAGGGTGGTGGGTTCCTCCTCGCTGTGTGTCGAGGCAAACGACGAGATACGCAGCAGGGTGTCCTGGTTGTCGAAATCGGAGAGCAGACCCTCTTTGAGTACCCGTCCGAACTGGGTCCAGAACGTGCGGTAGTCCTGCGGCCGCTCGGACTGCAGCTCCTTGATCGTGGAGAGCACCTTTTTGGTCAGACGGCGGCGGATCGCGTTGACCTGCCGGTCCTGCTGCAGGATCTCGCGGGAAACGTTGAGCGACATGTCCTGCGCGTCGACGACACCCTTGATGAAGCGCAGGTACTCGGGCATGAGCTGATCGCAGTCGCCCATGATGAAGACGCGTTTGACATACAGCTGTATCCCGTTGGTATCGCGGTTGAACAGGTCCACGGGGGCGTGCGAGGGGATGAAGAGCAGCGCCTGGTATTCGAAGGTGCCTTCGGCCTTCATCGGGATGATTTCGAGCGGGTCGTCCCAGGCGTGGGCAATGTGCTTGTAGAACTCCTTGTACTCCTCGTCGGAGACCTCGTCTTTGGGCTTGGCCCAGAGCGCCTTCATCGAGTTGAGAGTCTCGGTTTCAGTGGTTACGACCTCTTCGCCGCCTTCTTCTTCGGGCGGTGTCCTTCGCTCGACATCCATCCGGATGGGCCAGGCGATGAAGTCCGAGTACTTCTTGACCAGGTGCTTGATCTTCGACTCCGAGGTGTAGTCGTGGAGTTCGTCCTCGGCGTCTTCGGGCTTGAGGTGCAGCGTGACCGCGGTGCCTTGCGGTGCGTCATCGACGGTTTCGATGGTGTAGGTGCCCTCACCGCTGGACTTCCAGCGGGTGGCCTCGCTCTCGCCGGCCTTTCGGGTAAGCAGTTCAACCTGGTCGGCGGCCATGAACGTCGAGTAGAACCCGATACCGAACTGGCCGATCAGTTCCTGGGAGGCGGCCGCGTTCTGGGCTTCGCGCAACTGCTCGCGGAGCTCGGCGGTCCCGGATTTGGCGAGCGTGCCAATCAGATCCACGACTTCGTCGTGCGTCATGCCGATGCCGTTGTCCCGAACGGTCAGCGTGCGCGAATCCTGGTCGATCGAGATCTCGATGTGCAGGTCGGAGGTGTCGACGTCGAGGTCTTTGTTCCGGAATGCTTCGATCCGCAACTTGTCCAGAGCGTCGGAGGCATTCGAGATCAGCTCCCGCAGAAACGAATCCTTGTTCGAGTAGATCGAGTGGACCATCAGGTCCAGCAGCTGGCGTGCCTCGGCCTGGAACTCCAGCTGTTCGACATTCGTGTTCATATGATTCCGTTCCTCGAGACTGCCCTCTGATGCGGCTACCCGCGCAGATGACTCGGGTGCGGGTACCCGCGCAGATAATACGCAGCGCGCCGCCGGCGCCGTTCGGGGGCGATCGACTCACTCACTGCGCAGTGGTGTCGGTTCCACCACACCGATCTCGGCGGGCTCGGTGATTGCCGCGGGCAGGAACCGTTCGATGCCGAAGACAAACAGCGCTCCACCGATCAGGCCCCCGATCAACGGCGCGACCATAGGTAACCAGAAGTAGAGTTCGGGGCCGTTGGCCGAATACATCGCATCCTGATAGCCGGTCATCCAGGACACCACCCGGGGAGCAAAGTCGCGGGCCGGATTTATCGCGTAGCCGGCGTTGGCTCCCCACCCCAGCCCGATTCCGACGACCAGCAGCCCGATGAACAGCGGAGCGGTGTTTCCCAGTGGGGGATTGTTGACCGCACTGGTCAACGCGAAGATCACCATCACCAGGATCGCAGTGCCGATGACCTGATCGAGAAACGCGGCGGGGATCGAAACACCCACGTCCGGGGACGTGGAAAAAATGCCCTGGGTGGCCTTGGAATGCCCCGGATCGACCCGGTTGATGGCCGACGAATACGACCACCGGACCAAGAGTGCCCCGACGAACGCGCCTGCCATCTGTGCTCCGATGTAGGGCAGGACCTTGCGGCGGCTGAAACCCTTGAACGCCGCCAGCGCGATGGTCACTGCCGGGTTCAGGTGGGCGCCACTGAGCCTTCCGGCGACGTAGATCGCCATCGTTACGCCCAAGCCCCAGCCCCACGCGATCGAGTTGTAGTCGCCGGTGGCTCCGGTGGTCGCCGGGAATCCGCCAGTGACCACCTGGGCCACGACCCCCACGCCGAACAATATGAGGATCATGGTTCCGAAGAACTCTCCGGAGCATTCACCCAGTAACGGATTGCGCCTCATCATTGACCCCATTCCCGGGTAAGTGGCCTCTGACGGCCGGTGCTGACGATTGCAAGGTCATCGGTGCCCGCTCACGAAGAGGCGAGCTTCGGTCATCAGCGCCGCCCATCTGGTCGCATCACGGTCTTCGACCAGGACCCACTCCCGAAAGGTCCGTCCGGCGGGGGCAAAAGGTTTACCGAGGCCGCTGTCAATGAGTTCTTGGACGCGATCACGCGGCAGCTTGACGATGAGGTCGCCGGTGCGGTGATCACAGGAGGTGAAGAACTCCCCGTCGATGCGCAGGCATGGGAAACCCATCATGGTGCCCGGCGACACCCCGGGTTGGGCCAGCAAGGTGACTGCCACATCGTCGAAGAAGGCGGATGGCTGATCGGTCATCGGTGCGTGGCCCTTCAGGCTAGAAGTGGTATGAGGTTGCCGGCCGGACCGCCGACCGTCACCTGGTCTCGACGGTCAGGTCACTCAGCTGCAGCGATACCAGGGTGGGGAACGGTAGGGGTCGGTTTCCAGGGCCTATCGGACGGACCCATCTGCGGGTGGCGAAAGTGAATCCGCCGGCCTCAACCGGGTCGGCGCAGTAATGAGCAGCCTTGGCCCACTGGCCGACCACCAGCGCGACATAGTCGTGGCGACGCAGCAGACCGTCTGCATCGAAGTAGAAGGTCTGACGGGGCGAGTGAGTATCGATTTCCGGTGAGAACTCGGCGTGCAGTCGGCGCCATGTGTGTCCATCCTCCTGCCAGGGATCGCCCTCTTCGACCCGCACGCCGTTGCGGGTGAGCAGATAGGGCGTGGTGAGATAGCACCACATTGCGTAACCACCGAAATAGACGGAATCCAGTGCATCCCAACGAATGTTGCGTCGCACGCCAGCTGTTCCAAAGAACAGTGAACGCGGATGGGTACGGGAACTGATGATGTCGCCCCGGCCGTTCTCGATGCGTACCGACCCGTGGTCGAAGACCCCGCGCAGTCCGTCACGCGGGAACGGATCTATGACCGTCCGGGGTTCCTGGGTGTCTACGGTGACTCGATAGTCGCTGAATCGATTGCCCGGCACGCGGGTACGGACCAGCAGGCCACCGCTGCGCACACGTGCCCGAATTGTCGTGGCCTGCTGCCAGCGGTCCCTGCCCCCGCTGGCAGCCATCACCTGATTCAGCAATGCGTTCACGCCGGCACCCTGCCCAAGCCGCTGCCGGTCAGCGGAGTTGGCCGAGAGCGGCTCACCGTCGAGTGCCCGATCACGTCATCCGCTATCGCCCATCTGCACTGGCGTGCACCGCCGTAGATCCCCGTGCGCTGGACACCCAGCACAGCGTTGATCCCGCGAAACCACTGGACCGCGGTGCTGTCCCAGGTGTCGGATCCGATGTCCCCGTCGACGCTGAAGAATATGGGGGCCAGATCAGGGCCGCCGGCGGCGTTGTGCAACCGCAGGCCCTCGGCGGACGCTCTCGGCGCAGCAACTGTTGTCGCCACGGTGGCGCCGGCCGCGAGAACCGGGGTGGCCGCCAGGGCGTATTTGAGCATGTCGCGTCGGCTCACAGGCGGGTTCACGCGGACCAGGGTATTCCCGTATTCGATACCGTTGCGCTAATAGCGCCCAAAGCTCCGTATCGTTACCGTCATGGGCGTACCCCCGCCGGACGGACCCGGCGAGCTGTTGAGCCGCCGCCGACTGTTTCAGGCGGCCGGCGCCGCCGGTGTGGCGGTCGCCGCTGTGGCCTGCACGACCCGGTCCGTGGCCACACCCACCGCCGGTTCGGGGTCGGCCTCGGTACCGAGCCCCGGCGCGCCGGCCAAGCCGCTACCGGAGCAGGTGCCCGTGGTCGCGCCAACGCCGGCCCCGACCACCACATCGGCGGGTCTGGTGTGCCGAGATGGCTGGGGCGCGCGTCCAGCCCGTCCCGGCGGCACCCCGCACACCATCTCCCGGATGACGCTGCATCACACCGCCGTGGTGCTGGGCGACAACAGCAACATCACTTCACGGCTCCGCCAGCATCAGGCCTACCACCAGGATCACCAGGGCTGGATCGACATCGCCTATCACCTCGGCGTGGACCGCGACGGCAACATCTTCGAACTGCGCACGCCCGACCTCGCCGGTGACACCGCCACGAGCTACGACCCGAGGGGTCATTTCCTGGTGGTCTGCGAAGGAGACTTCGACCAAGAGGCCGTGAGCGAGGCCCAGTTGCAGGGCGCTGCGGTTGCGTTCGCGTGGGCGGCACAGAACTTCGGGGTCGCGACCGCATCGTTGGCGGGCCATCAGGATTACGCCTCCACCTCGTGCCCGGGCGCCAACCTGCACGCCCACATCGCCTCGGGTGACCTCAAACGCCGCGTCGATGATCTGGTGCTGGCCGGCCCGGTGGATCTGCAGCCGATGTGTGGACTCGAAGCCGCCGCAGTTGTGGCCGCCATTGAAGCCGGTTAAGCCGTTGTCAGGTAGGTCGAACTCACCCATGGCAGGCGGCCACCGGCGTGTGTTCCGGGCGTCGAGATCGCGCGCTGGTGTCCTGGCTGCCGCGGTGGCGGGGGCAGCCACGATGCTGCTGAACGTGCCCCTGCACTCGGCGTCGGCGCAGCCGTGCCCCGATGTGGAAGTGGTGTTCGCTCGGGGTACCGGCGAGCCACCGGGGGTCGGGAATGTCGGTCAGGCGTTCGTCGATGCCCTGCGCTGGCAGTTGTACGGCAGGTCGGTTGGGGTGTATCCGGTCAACTATCCCGCGAGCAGCGACTTCGGTGGCGGCCCGGCGTTCACCAGAACCGTCGTCGATGGAGTCAGAGACGCCGGCGTGCGCGTGGAGTTCATGGCCGCCGCCTGCCCGACCACCAAGATCGTGCTCGGCGGGTATTCCCAGGGCGCGGTCGTGGCCGGCTTCGCCACCTCCGCGGTCGCACCCGCGGGGCTACCCGCGGAGTCGGTTCCCGCCCCGCTGCCGCCGGAGGCCGCCGACCATGTCGCCGCGGTCGCGTTGTTCGGAACACCTTCTGGTCCATCCGCGCTCAAGTACGGCGCCCCGGCTGTGGTCGTGGGCCCGGTGTTCGCGGCCAAGACCATCCGGTTGTGTGCGCCCGGCGACCCGGTGTGTATGAGTCCACCCGCTCCCGGGGCCATCGATGGGCACGGTCAGTATCCGTTCAACGGAATGACCGGTGAGGCAGCCGCTTTCGCAGTGTCACGCCTGATCTAGCGCTGTGGGAGAGCAGCGGGGGTGCTGCCCGAATCACTCGGTGTTGTCGCGATCTGGGACGTCGCGGAGTCGGGTGGAGGCCGGTCGGATCCGGCGCTGGAATCGGTCAATGGTGCCGCGGGCATCGATGGCGAAAAGCGTGATCAAGCCCATCAGCGCGATAAGCGCCGCGCAGAGCACCATGGTGGCGTCGAAGCCCTGGGTGTAAGCCTTCCCGGCAGCTTCCACGGCTGCTTTTCCGGCGGCGGTGGTGGGCTCCACCCGGTCGTTGGTGAACGCCCGCACATCGTCGATCCCGGCCGCTACCTGTGACGGCGTGGCAAGCCCTGCCTCCTCGAGAGCCCCGGCGAAACGCGCGTGGCCAAAACCCTCGACGAGGACCACGCTCAGCGTCAGACCGATCGCATAGCCGATCTGTCCGACGGTCGTGCGGAAGGATGTCACCGGGCCGATGAATTTCGCCGGGGCCTGCGAGACGAACATCGCCGACTGCGGGACCGAAACAAGCGCGAGGCCGATGCCGACGACGGCGATCCCCGGGACGACTACCCACGCTGGTGAGCTTTGTTTGGCGGCGGCCATCAATATCAGTCCGAGCACGCAGGCGGTGAAACCCACTCCCAGAATCTGGCGCAGCCTATCGCCGTGATTCGACAGGTACCTGCCGACCAGCAGCGATGTTGCGAGCAGAACGAGCAGCAGCGGGGCCTGCAGGAGGGTCACCTCCAGCGGTGAGGCCGCCTTCGTGTACTGCCACAGGTTGCTCGTCGAGAGCATGACGACCGCTTCAGTGAAGTTGAACGCCACGCCTGCGATGACCGCTGCCACGAAGATCCCGTTGGTGAACAGCTTGATCGGGAATGCCGCGGATTGACTCCGGATCTCGACGAGGACGAATGCTGCGTAACCGATGATCCCAGCAGCGATGGGACCGTAGAACTGTGGCGAAGTGAACGAGGTCGCCGCCTCACTGAGTCCGTAGAGCAGCGACGCTGTCGAGGCTCCGATCAGAACCAGTCCGGCATAGTCGATCGGCCCGTCGCCAGACCGGGGCATCACGGGCAGAACCCGCGGGATGAAACCGACCAGACCGATGAGGGCCGCCGGCACCAAAAGCATCGCAGCGCGCCAGGATTCGGCGGCGAGCGCGCCGCCGATCGGCAACCCGACTATGACCACGCTGATCATGACGGCAGCCCAAAGGCCTAGGCCAACACTCAATTTCGGGCCGGGTGTGACAAAGCGGACGTAGGCGAAGGTCGCCGCGAGTGTCGCCCCGAGGCCAATTCCGGCGATGCCGCGACCCGCCAGGTAGACCTCGGCCGCCGGTGCTGCTGCGACGGTCATGTTGCCGATGATTGCCAGGACGGCGGCGCCGATCAGGACACGGCGCCGGCCGAGTCGGTCCGCAGCCAGGCCGGAGGCAAGAACAGTGGCTGCCACCGCAAGTGTGGAGATGCTGGCGCCAAGCGCCCGATCGGCGGCGGTGAAGCTCAACGCCCTGCCCGCGTCGACGATGGCCGTGTTCGCGACGGTGGGATCGAGCATCTGCATCCCGCCCAGCAGGCCCAGCAGAAAGATCCTGCCCCTGGGAACGGCCTCGTCAATGCCGCTTTCTTTTGGTTGCATCTGATCCACGCTCACGCCCTCTCCAGCGAGGAGGTGAGGTTCCCGGCCTTGCAGGGCATTGTCACAGGACCACCCCTTGTGCGGGGACGCCGGCCCCGAACTGCTCCCGGAAATCGGGGTGGGCGTCGGGGTGGGCGATAGTCACGCCTGCGGCGGGCACCTGCCCGGCGATCGAAACCATGCGACACCTCATTAGTAGACGGTGCTTGATGGGCGGTGCCGTCACAAGGGGCCGACCTCACAGGCCGACGAATCTCTCACCCGGTAGCAGCGCCACACCAGGGCCACGGAAAGCAGGCCGATGGTGAGCGGGTACAAGACCGGCCGCACCATGAGCACCACCGGTAGCAGCGCCGCGCCCATGCCGGCGCCGAGCGCAACCAGCAGGGTGGGCGCGCAGCAGGCGAATCCGATTCCGAGCGTGGGCAACACCCCCACAAGCGGTCCAATCGCGCTCCGGCGACACGCCGCACGCTGTGTCTCCTGCATGGCGAGCGCGACGTTGGCTGCGGCCAGTCCCGCGACCGCGGCACCCAACGCCAGGTTTACCGGGCTGAGGAACAGAGTCAAGTGGCCGTTGGCCCGGATGGCGAGCACCGGCTCGAAAAGATAAGCCGCCTTGGCGCGGAAGACATTGTCGAACGCGAACTGCACGGGCGGGCCGAAGCCTGCTTCCCCGGAAGCGGATATGGCGATGTCGCCGATGGCCAGCAGATAGATCAGCAGGACGGCGAGTGCGGCTCCGGTGGCGAACCGGCGCGGACGCCGTTGGGTGATGGCCTGACCTACCTGCCTCGGTGTGCTGCGCAGCGCGGCGAACATATGTTCCACCGCCGCGCCGAGCATTCCCAGGCCGGTCAGCAGGCGCCTCATACCAGCAATCGCGTCTGCGGGTAGTAGGCGAACCAGGCGAACCACATCGCGTCCAGAAAATCGGCGGGCTCCCCGGTGCCGGAGTGGACTACCGTCGCCGCAGCCAGGTCGTCGTCCCATTGCGCACGCCAGGTGATTCCCCCCACCTCCACCTGCATCTGGCGATCCTCGAAGATGCGGCGTTTGCGGATCGCGAGATAATCTGGGCCGGAACGGATTCCGACCACAACATCCTTGTCGCCGAGGCGGTCGTCACTGTGCCGGACCGGAAAATATGTGCCCGGTTCGACGTAGTAGCCCGACGGGGGAGTGTAGGAACCGTAGGGGTCGCGGCCGTAACTACGGAGTGCACCGGTTTCCGGGGACAGTACCGGTGAGTCGGGATGGGCCGCCCGCCATGCCCGCCAGGTGGTCCAGACCAGGGGTACGGGTTGCAGCGCGGTGCCTTTGCGGGGGCCGCTGATCGCCGTGCCGAGGATCTGAGGCCACTCGGACTCGGTTTGGCGGTCGTACATGAGCAGATTCGAATTGACCAGCATTCCGGTGGTGCCGAACGTCCAGGACTCACCGGGCGGGCTCGCGAAGCCGACGGCGGTGCCGGTCAGCGGACAGTAGGTAACGGTGAGAGGAACACCGGCGACCGTGTCGTTGACGATTTCATGCCAGACCAATATCGACTGGGGATAGGCCTTGAATTCGCCCCGGTGATCCAGTGCGAATACCGGCGCATCGTTCTCGAGGTAGTCGACATCGCGTGCCGGCACGAAGCGAGGTCGATCGATGGGTGGAATGCCGTCCTTGCCCGGCCCACCCGACATCACCGCGCCCGCGAGCGCGTCCAACTCCGCATCTGCTGTGCCCGGCACCTTGCTGGGAGCTTCCGGCGCAGCCCCAGATCCGTTGCCGGCGCGCCAACGCAGCAGACCCGCCGCGCCCAGCGACCCAGCGCCTACGACGGCGCCCGCTCCGATGAGGAGCTGTCGCCGAGTAGGCGTCCGTTGACTGCTCACCGGCGACACCTCTCAAGGCCTGCGGGGACGGCCGTCGCGATCTGGCCGTGGGCTAAGCCTAGTGTCTGGGACCGGTTTCAGCTCCCATCGCAGACAATCCCGCTCATCCCGCCGGCCCGGGCCGACGCAGGTCAACAGCCTGGCCATCGGTCGCCCAAGCAGGTCGGGCGATAGGGCATACTCACGTTCACCTGATTCTGATTGTCGAATGCAATCAAGACGGGACCAGTTGCGTCCTTACCTGGCAGGGGCGCAAAGTGCGCACCGGTCTCGATTGAAGGGAACCCGCTTTGAACCGCACCACGATTGCCGTTCTTGCCGCCACCGCCATCGTCGCCACCGCTTGTAGTTCCAGCAGCGAGAACGACTCGACCGCGGAGCCGGCCCCGTCGGCAGCTACCACCACGTCGGCGGCAGCTGCGACCACCGCGCCAGCCGATAGTCAGCCCGCGGTTCCGGCCCAGTTGCAGTTCACCAGCACAACCCTCAGCGGTGAGCCGTTCTCCGGGGAGACGCTGGCCGGCAAGCCGGCCGTGTTGTGGTTTTGGGCGCCCTGGTGCCCGACCTGCCAACGAGAAGCCCCCATGGTGGGTCAGGTCTCCGCCGCGAACCCCGACGTCACCTTCCTGGGTGTGGCAGGACTCGACGAGGTCCCGGCCATGAAGGAGTTCGTCGATAAGTACGCGGTCGACAAGTTCACACAAATCGCTGACACCGACGGCGACGTTTGGATGAAATTCGGCGTTACCAAACAACCCGCTTTCGCCTTCGTCACCGCCGACGGCACCGTGGACGTGGTCAAGGGCACGCTGCCCGAGTCGGAGTTGACAGAGCGGGTGCAGGCCCTGGCCAACCCATGATTGACGGCGCGGCCCTGGGTTTCGCCCTGGGCGCGGGTCTGGTCGCCGCGCTCAATCCGTGCGGATTCGCCTTCCTGCCAGGCTATCTCGGCTTGGTAATCGTCGGCGAGGGGCAGCCCAGCACCCGGTCGGCGGCACTGGCCCGTGCCGGAGCCGCCACCGTGGCCATGGCCGCCGGCTTCGTCACGGTGTTCGGGCTCTTCGGCTTGGTGGTCTCGCCGCTGATCGCCTCTGCACAGCGCTATCTGCCGTTCGCCACGGTGGTCATCGGCGTGCTGCTCATCGCGCTCGGGTTGTGGTTGCTCTCCGGCCGGGACATCGCCGTGATCATGCCCAAGATCTCCGGGGGCACACCGACCGCTCGGCTGCGCTCGATGTATGGCTACGGAGTCGCCTACGCGGTGGCGTCGCTGTCGTGCACCATCGCTCCGTTTCTTGCGATGATCAGCACCACGTTTCGACGGGGCGAGGTGCTCACCGGCATCCTGGCCTTCCTGGCCTACGCGGTGGGCATGGCGTTGACGGTGGGTGTCGCCGCCATGGCGGTGGCACTGCTGGGATCCTCGGCCACCGGCACGATCCGTCGCATCCTTCCCTACATCAACCGGATCGGCGGCACCCTCGTGCTGCTCACCGGGCTATACGTGGTCTATTACGGCTACTACGAAATCCGGTTGTTCTTCGCAGGCGGTAGCGCCGACGATCCGATTATCGAAGCGGCGGGTGCGATACAGGGCTGGCTATCCGCGCGCGTCGATGACCTGGGGGCGT
This sequence comes from Mycobacterium sp., assembly GCF_049608025.1. Taxonomy (GTDB): domain Bacteria; phylum Actinomycetota; class Actinomycetes; order Mycobacteriales; family Mycobacteriaceae; genus Mycobacterium. The sequence continues at coordinate 14,266 of NZ_JBMYXC010000061.1, forward strand.
GGCCGCTGGTGGGAATCGTCGCGATTCTGGTCGCCGGAGCCCTTCTGTGGCGCGTTCGCACTCAGCGCCGCTCCGAACCGAAGGTCGAGGAAACCTCCACCCCGGCGTAGCACCCCGGGGGAGTCCGCGGCCTCGGGAAACCGCGCAGCCAACACATCCCCCGGGGTTTCCGGCCTCGAGGTGGCACGAGCAGGTGTTACTCGGCGTCGCGGCGAACCCGTGCGTCGTATGCGGCGCGGGCATCGGTGTCGAGGGCTTGTAGAACGCGGTGGCGGGTGAGCCGGCCGCGGATAGCGCCGAGCAGCCGGTCAGGAACCAACGCGGCGGCGGTTTCATAGCTGCGCATCCACCCCGGCACAGCGACGACCGCGGGGCGGCTCCTGCAGGACGCGACAACGGCGTCCGCGATCTCCTTGGGATCCACGGTAGGCAGCACTCCGCCGAGTTTGACACCGGATACCAGGTCCGTCCGCACCGCCGACGGCAGTACCACGGTAACCGTCACACCGGTGCCGGCGAGCTCGTCGCGTAGGGACTCACTGAAACCGACCACCGCATGTTTGGTTGCGCAGTAGGTGGCCAGCCCCGCGGCGGGCACCACCCCCAGATAGGACGCCACGTTCACGATGTGGCCGGAACCGTGCTCGAGCATGCCGGGCAGTGCCAGCTTCGTCCCGCGCAACACACCGTTGAGGTTGACATCGACTATCGAGTCGGTGACCGCATCCAACTCTTCGACGTAGCGGCCCGCCGGCATGATGCCGGCGTTGTTCACGAGCACGCGGAGCGGGCCATCGACGGCTGCCAGGAACTCGGCGAAGGATTCTCGCGACCGGACGTCCAAACCGACCCCGCGGCAACCCAGTTCATCGGCAGCGGTCTTGGCGAGCTCAGCATCGAGGTCACCGATGAAGACTTGGGCGCCTTCATCGATGAATGCCTTCGCTGTCGCGTACCCGATGCCCCGGGCGCCTCCGGTGATTGCCACAGCGGCACCGGACAACGCTAGGGCGTTCATCGCGACCCCGAACTTTTCTTCCGCATGGCGGAGAACAGTAGTCCCGCGGGCGGGTGAGGCGCCATTTCGCCGGGGAGGTGTCGGCCCGCGCCCGCTGTACCATCGCTGTGGCAACTGATCAGGGCCAGCAGGCTACGCTTCGCCTCACGAGGAGGATCCGTGCACCGTCACACCCGTGTGGGCGCCGCTCTCGCGTTGGTGCGCCTGCCGGGGGCGGGCGTGGTGGCATGACCTGCTGCACCAATGTCGAGTTTGCCGGCGCGCCTGCGATGGCTGGCGCGAAACTGGGTAAAACTTCTGCGAAAGCGGCAACTTTGTCGATTTTTGATCGCATACTGAATGATTACCGGGAGTCCTGTTGAAGAGTTGCTGGGAGTCCTGTCGGCGAGCCGGTGAGGGGCCCGAGATGAGTCCGAGGTACGCGGCGCGGAGCACTTCCGCCAATGGTCATGCAGAGAAGTCGGGTCGCCGGCGTTCGGTGACTACCGATGGGGTCGGGCTTCTTCCGATCCAGTGCGGCGCTCGGGCGGTGCCCACGGGGCCGCCGTCGGCGCACTCCAGCTATGTGGGACGGGTGGCCGCGCTCGCGGTCGCCCTGGGCGTGGGCGTTGCGATAGCGTCGATGCCGGCGGTAGCGTCCGCCGACACGACAGGTTCGGGCGGTTCGGCAGGTTCGAGTTCGTCTTCACAGGCGGGAGCGTCGGGGGACGGTTCAGGTGATTCCGCGGCGTCGGATTCATCGGCTTCGCCAGTTGACTCGTCCTCTACCCAGGACAGCGACGCCGAATCAGACGCGAGCCCGGATGCCGACGTAGCCCCAGACATCGACGACGCAGACATCGACGACGCAGACATCGACGACGCAGACATCGACGACGCAGACATCGACGATGATCTGGCCGACGATGATCTGGCCGACGATGATCTGGCCGACACGAATCCTGATACCGGGGCTTCGGACAGTTCGGGCTTGGATGGCGCCGCTCCGCTAGCCGTGTCAGACCCCGGCTCAACCGGGGGGTCGGCGGAACAGATTTCCGATGATGGTTCCGGAACTACGACCGCGGATTCTCTACGCAGCCACGCCCAGGCCCACGATGTTGGCGAAACCTCTGCGGTCGGCGCAACGGGTGCGGCACCAAGAAGTGAGCCGGTGCCTGCTGGTTCGGCGACTTCGGATGCGGAGAGCGCCGGCGGCGTTCACCTTCACGATGTTCACCGGGCGCACCACACGGCGCCTCCGGCGGAATCGCCCGTGGCGGATGCGGCCGCCAGCGCCGAGGCTGATGCGTTTCGGCTGTTTGGAAACGGCACCGCCGCGCAACCCAACGGCGGGGTGCTGTTCGGCAGTGGGTTTAGTTGGGATGCGAGCTCATGCACCGGCAGCAGCGCCTGCCATGGAGGCAGCGCCGGGCTCTGGGGGGGCAATGGCGGTGACGGCTATAACGGCGGCAACGGCGGTTCTGCCGGCTGGTTCGGCAACGGCGGTGACGGCGGGGCGGGTGTTCCCGGCGGCAATGGTGGCAATGGCGGCAATGGCGGCCTGGTCTTCGGCTCAGGTGGCGATGGGGGCGTCGGTGGAGCGGCGCTGGGTCCGGCGGACGCTCCCGGCCAGGGTGGTAGCGGCGGCAGTGGTGGATTGTTCGGAACCGACGGTCGGGCCGGCAACGTCGGAGCTCCCTTCTCGAATCAGCCGCCGGCACCGGTGCTTCCCACTCTGGCCTTCGATTTCATCTATGGGACCGGTGCGCAGCACTGGTCGAGCGCAGCACGAAATGCTCTGGAGGCGGCGGCGGAGTCACTTTCCTCTTATTTCGTCGTCACATCCCCAGTGACCCTCACCTATAACGTCAGCGGGGAGAATTCGCCGTTCAGTTCGACGTTGGCCTGGGCCTCGAGCGCCCTCTCCGGTACTGGCTCCGGCTTTTCCAATACCGTGGTCCAAGAGAAAATTCAGTCGGGAGTCGACGCCAATGGCGCGGTCGCCGACGGCAAGATCAACTTCAACTTCGGGCGCTCCTGGGGCCTGGGTAACTCGGTAGGCTTCTTCCAGTACGACTTCCAAGCCACTGCCATACACGAGTTGCTCCATACCTTCGGCCTCATTTCCAACGTGGATCGCGCCGGATCGAACACCGCTCGAGACTGGACCGCATACGACAGCTTCCTCGTGAACAGCGGCAATGTGAATGTGATCGGCCCCGATTTCAGATGGAACAGTGCCTACGACGCGAATCTGGCCGGAGGCAACGGGGGCCTGTACTTCGGAGGGGCCAACGCCGTCGCCGAATACGGCGGACCCGTTCCGCTCTACACACCGAGCCCCTGGAAGTCCGGCAGTTCGGTGACACACCTGGACGACTCGACCTTCAGCGGAGCGAATACCCTCTTGATGAACGCCATCAGCAGCACAGGGCTGGGGGTCAGGACTCTCAGCCCGCTCGAGCTGAGCATCTTTGAGGACCTCGGCTACATGGTGACGTCCCCACAGCAGACCTCCGCGGCCCTGTTCATCACGATCCTTCTCGTCCGTCGCAGAAGGACCAAGTGATCACCCGTTTTGATCATGGGTTGCAGTCGGTCGGTGGTGCACCCAAGAGCTAGTAGGCAGATGTAGGGCAGAGATGGCAGACGACGCGTTTCACCCCGATCTGACCGATGCTGCTCAGACGCCCACCCGGGTTCATCACGTGCGCGCCGCCGAACTCGACGCCGGCACCGCGCAGACCGAAGGCATGCGCCGGTTTGCCGCCATCAGTGGCAGCACCGTCGGGTCCGGCAAGCTCTGGATGGGCGAGACGCACGTCGGCCCGGCCATGGCCTCCGATAATCACCACCATGGCGAGTCCGAGACCGCCATCTTCATCCGCAAAGGTCACCCCCAGTTCGTCTACCACGACGGTGAGCGGGAAATCCGCATCATTACCGAGCCCGGTGACTACATCTTCGTGCCGCCCTACCTGCCGCACCGCGAGGAGAATCCGGATCCCGGTGAAACTGCTGAAGTGGTGATCGCCCGCACCACGCAGGAGGCAATAGTGGTCAATCTGGAGCACCTCTACCCGTTGCCGTAGCCGGTCCCACTCGAGTAGACGTTCCCGATCGGCCCGGCCCAGGCTCGACGCCGACCGGCGTGCCGAGACCATCAATTCATCGAATACCGCCCGAGAGACCCGGTACACCTACCGTCTGCGGCCTGGAGCCGGAGCTGGGGCGGCTCTGGAAGTGTGGTCGCGCGATCTGCCCAGCGAGCCGACTTCGGTCAACGTCTACCGGGACTCGTTGGGGCATTGGTATGCCTCGTTTGTTGTGCGCCGCGAAACATCCCCGCTGCCTAATGCCCGTGGCGGTATCGGTATCGACTGGGGTGTCAGCACCGTGGCCACCACAACCGATGCGTGTTTCGACTTGCAGTACGCCGGCCACCGGAAGCGCTGCGCTGCACA
>NZ_JBMYXC010000062.1:0-4287 GCF_049608025.1 Mycobacterium sp.
AGATCAACCACGCCCACCACCCCGACGAACTCCTACGCGGCGACCCCGACCCACCTCGCAACTAGGGGACTGACATCGTGGTACCCTGCCGTACCAGGCCCGACCGAAGGAGCTCGGCATGACTGCGGAGGCGACGACCCGCAAAAGTGCAGGTGGACGACCCGTGGTGGACACTACCCACGGTCCCGTCCGCGGCGTCGACGACGGAACCATCAAGGTCTGGAAGGCGGTTCGTTACGCCGCAGCCCCGGTCGGGGATCTACGGTGGCGGGCGCCCGAGCCGCCGAAAGCATGGACAGAGCCCGCCGATGCCGGGCAGGTGGGTCCGGTATGCCCGCAGCCGACCGACCCCGGAATCCCGATCGATCTCGGAGCCCCGCAAGGCGACGACTTCCTCACGCTCAACGTATGGGCGCCCTCCGACAGCCAGCCAGGCGCCAACAAAGCGGTGATGGTTTGGGTACACGGCGGCGCCTACATCCTGGGGTCGGCCAGCCAGCCGCTCTACCACGGGGGCGCATTGGCCGCCGATGGCGATGTCGTGGTCGTGACGATCAACTATCGACTCGGCGCCCTGGGTTTTCTGGAACTAGCCACGCTGGGCGCCGACACCGATCAGTTCGCGACCAATGTCGGCCTCCGCGACGTGATCGCGGCGCTGCGCTGGGTGCGCGACAACATCGCCGCGTTCGGTGGAGACCCGGGCCGAGTCACGCTTTTCGGTGAGTCGGCCGGTGCGGGCGTGGTGACCGCGCTGCTGGGCAGCCCCGCAGCGGCTGGGCTGTTCAGCGCCGCGATCGCTCAGAGTTCGCCGGTCACGTCCTCGTACCACGCAGACGGTGGCCGCCGGGTAGCCGAGCGCTTCCTCGAAGTGCTCGAGATCGGACCCCAGGATCTCGGACGCCTGGCCGGCCTACCGATCGAAGCGATCGTGGAAGCATCCAGGACGGTGTTCGACGAGGTACCTTTGCGCAGCCCGGGCAGGCTGGCCTTCGCGCCGATCGTTGACGCAGACATCGTCCCGGACTACCCGGTAACCCTGGCCAGACAGGGCTTGACCCATCCGGTGCCGCTGATCATCGGCACCAACAGAAACGAAGCGGCGCTGTTCCGATGGATGAAATCACCGCTGATGCCCATCAAGCCCGAAAGCATCAAGGCAATGTTCGCTGAGATCGCGGCCGAACAGCCGAGCCTGCAGTTGCCCAGCGAGGCCGAGCTGGGCGGCACCTACCGCGGTCGCGGCAAGGTCAGGCATATGGGTGTGGCCAGCGACCTCGGCTTCCGTATGCCTTCGATTTGGTTCGCCGACGGCCATCGCACGGTCGCGCCGGTCTACCTCTATCGTTTCGACTTCGCCACCCCGATGCTGCGGGTATTACGTCTGCATGCCGCGCATGCCACCGAGCTTCCCTTCGTGTGGGGCAATCTCGGCGCCATACCCCGGGACCCGATGTTCGCCCTGGGTGGCCGCAAGCTCGGTGCGGCGGTGTCCCAGCGAGTGCGCAGCAGGTGGACCAACTTCGCGAAACGCGGCGACCCAGCCGGGCTGAGCGGCGAACCGACGTGGCGCCCCTACGATGCCGAAGACCGCCCCACCCTGGTCATCGACAAGAAGGATTCGGTGGTCGACGACCTCGATGCCGAGGTGCGCCGCGCTTGGGGCGACGAGGTCCTCAGCTTCCTGTAACGACCGTAGATATCCCTCGGAGGTGCCGCCGTGGAGTTCTTGCCGCCGCAGATGCTCGACCCCGTTCTCTTCGCCATTCCGTTCTTTCTGCTTCTGCTGATCATCGAATGGACGGCAGCACGCAAGCTTGAGCGCCTTGAAAACCCTGCGGACGCCGCTCGCCCGAGGCGGGGCGCCTACCTCACGCCCGACTCCTTGGCCAGCATCTCGATGGGCTTGGTATCGATTTTCACGCTGGCGGCATGGAAGTTCTTGGCGCTGTTGGGTTATGCGGCGATCTACACCTATGTTGCCCCGTGGCATCTGCCCGCGGACCAGTGGTACACATGGCTGATTGCGATCATTGGTGTCGACCTACTGTTCTACGCATATCACCGCACCGCGCACCGAGTACGGCTGATCTGGGCTACCCATCAGGCCCATCACTCCAGCCAGTACTTCAACTTCGCGACCGCTCTACGGCAGAAATGGAATAACAGCGGGGAGATCCTGATCTGGATCCCGTTGCCATTGTTGGGCGTCCCGCCCTGGATGGTGTTCGCCGGATTCTCGGTCAATCTGGTCTATCAGTTCTGGGTTCATACCGAGCATATCGACAAGCTATGGTGGCCAATAGAATTCGTCTTCAATACGCCATCTCACCATCGGGTGCACCATGGTATGGACCCCGAGTACTTGGACAAGAACTACGGCGGGATCCTGATCGTGTGGGACCGTCTATTCGGCACGTTCCAGCCCGAGCGGTTCCGGCCGCACTATGGATTGACCAAGCCTGTCGACACGTTCAACATCTGGACACTGCAAACCCGCGAATACGCCGCGATCGGCCGTGATGTGCGCGCTGCCCGGGGCGTGCGGGAAAAACTGGGCTTCATTTTCGGCCCACCCGGCTGGGCGCCGACGGGCGCTCCGAGAATCGACGACCCCGCGCGGGCGTACTAACGACCGGCCCCTAACGACACCGGCGCCTTCAGACAGACCGTAGTCTGCGCAGTGTGGAGACTGTCTTCGACGCGCATGTCGATCCCGCGCAGATAGATCGCTCGCTGGCAGGGAGCAGCTTCGGATCGGTCTGGCTGGACATGCCGCGTCCAGACTTTGGCCCGCCGTCCGGTCCTGTGACTTGCGACCTGCTGGTGATCGGCGGCGGCTACGTCGGGCTGTGGACTGCTCTGCATGCCGCTCGCCGCCACCCCGACCGGCGCATTGTGCTGGTCGAGGCCGATCGCATCGGATGGGCCGCTTCCGGTCGCAACGGCGGCTTCGTCGATGCGAGCCTGACGCACGGACTCGAGAACGGTAAGTCGCGCTGGCCCAACGAGATCGACACCCTCGAGGCATTGGGAATCGAAAACCTCGACGGCATGCAGGCCGAGATCGCCGAACTCGGTTTGGACACCGAATGGCAGCGCACCGGGATGCTGTCGGTGGCTACCGAGGCGCATCAGGTGGACTGGCTGGAACAGGCTGCGGCCGAGAACCAAGGGCAATTGCTCGACCAGGGACAAGTCCGCGACGAAGTCCACTCACCGACGTACCTGGCAGGTCTGTACACCCCCGACACGTGTGCGATAGTCAATCCCGCCAAACTGGCACTCGAGTTGGCGCGGGCCTGTCGCGGTTTGGGCGTCGAGGTCTTCGAGCACACCACAGCCACCCGGATCGACTCCGGCGGCGCCGCTCTGCTCGTACACACCGACGGGCCCACAGTCACCTGCCGCGAGGTCGTGTTGGCAACCAACGTGTTTCCCAGTCTGCTGAAGCGCAACCGCCTTTTCACCATTCCTGTGTATGACTATGTGCTAGCCACCGAGCCACTCACCGACGCCCAACTCGATCGCATCGGATGGCAGCGCCGGCAGGGAGTCAGCGACGCTGCCAACCAGTTTCACTACTACCGGGTGTCGATGGACAACCGGATCGTGTGGGGCGGCTACGACGCGATCTACCACTTCGGCCGGCGCGTCAACTCCGCCTACGAGAACCGCCAACAGAGCTACCGTCGGCTGGCAGCGCATTTCTTCATCACCTTCCCACAGCTCGATGACGTCCGGTTCTCCCATCGTTGGGCCGGCGCCATCGATACCAACACTCGGTTCTGCGCGCACTGGGGACTGGCCCGCGAGGGCCGGGTGGCCTACGTGAACGGATTCACCGGGCTCGGCGTCGGCGCCGCCCGGTTCGCGGCCGATGTGTGCCTTGATCTGCTGGATGGCGCCGAGACGCCCCGTAGCCAATTGGAGATGGTTCGCAAGAAGCCGCTGCCGTTCCCACCAGAGCCAATCGCCAGCATCGGGATTCAGGCCACGAGGTGGTCGCTGGACCGCGCCGACCACTCCGCCGGACGTCGCAACATGCTGTTGCGGGCACTCGATGCCCTCGGCCTGGGCTTCGATTCCTGAGATTATTCCTGAGCTGTTCGACTGATCCGACCCTGCAGAACGCTCCCGACTGTCCTTGATGGGTCATATGTAACGCCCCTTTTCCCGATCGCGATGTGCCTGTTACACAAGCCACACGCCGTCAGGGCGGGAAGAGCGAAGGGGGCGCTATGCCTGTTGGGTCTGCGTCTGTTGGGTCTGCGTCTGTTGGGTCGT
>NZ_JBMYXC010000062.1:4385-18461 GCF_049608025.1 Mycobacterium sp.
CACCGTCGACCGACCTCGAAATCACCGTCGGCCGCTGACACCACAGGTCGGCCGGCGCGGTTGCGCACCCGGGAAACGCCAGGATTAGAACACGTTCTAGCCAGGCGGCAGCGCTGGCGATATTCTCATGGGAATGCTTGACCAGACACCTGTCCAGATTGCCTGGGTTACCCGGGACCTCGCAGCCACGGAATCGGTTCTGACCGCACTGCTGGGCGCCAAGAAATGGGTTCGCATGCCCGGTGTTCATTTCGGCCCGGAAGCGTGCACCTACCGCGGCCAACCCGCCGACTTCGTCGCCGATATCTCGCTCAGCTACGCCGGTGATACCCAGTTGGAACTGATCGCTCCGGTGTCGGGCCGCAACATCTACACCGAGTTCCTCGAGCAGAGCGGGCCAGGACTGCACCACATCTGCATCGAGGCCGACGATGCCGCCCATTTCGACGCCGCAGTCCGTGACGCCCAGCGCGAGGACCTACCCGTTGTCATGGCCGGCACAATGCCGGGCGGGATGCGGTTCGCCTATGTCTCGGCCGAGAGCTCAGGCGTTCCCTACATCGAGATCGCCTGCATTCCAACCGAAATCCACGCCTTCTTCGACCAGATAAAGCAGGAGACACTATGAAGCAGGAGCAGCAGTGACCATGCGGCACATCCCGGAAACCGTGAACGAGGATGAGGTCACCTCGTGGTCCGAAGATGCCGACGTGGTGGTCCTCGGATTCGGAATCGCAGGCGGATGCGCGGCCGTCAGCGCTGCGGCGGCTGGGGCCCGCGTACTGGTGCTGGAGAAGGCCGCGGCCGCCGGCGGGACCACTTCGATGGCCGGCGGCCACTTTTATCTCGGCGGTGGGACCGCTGTACAGCAGGCGACCGGCCACCCGGATTCACCCGAGGAGATGTACAAGTACCTGATCGCGGTGTCCCGTGAACCCGAACGCGACAAGATCCGCGCCTATTGCGACGGCAGCGTGGAGCACTTCAATTGGCTTGAGGCGCTTGGCTTTCAATTCGAGCGCAGCTTCTACCCCGGCAAGATCGTCGTACCGCCGGGCACCGAGGGACTTTCCTACACCGGCAACGAGAAGGTGTGGCCGTTCTGCGAGCAGGCTGAGCCGGCGCCCCGCGGCCACTCCGTGCCGGTACCGGGCGAGTTGGGCGGCGCGGCGATGGTGATCGATCTGCTGCTCAAGCGCGCTGCGGAACTGGGTGTGCAGTTCCGCTATGAAACCGGCGCAACAGGGCTGGTGGTGGACGAGAACCACGCGGTGGTCGGCGTGCGCTGGAAGCACTTCGGCGAAACCGGGGAGGTCAGGGCCAAGGCGGTCATCATTGCCGCCGGCGGCTTCGCGATGAACGCCGAGATGGTGGCCGAATACACGCCCACGCTCAGCCAGGAGCGCAAGACCAAACACCACGGGATGGTGGCTCCTTACATCCTGGGCAACCCCAACGACGACGGCCTGGGCATCCGACTGGGCGTCTCCGCTGGTGGCGTCACCGACAACATGGATCAGCTGTTCATCACCGCCGCTGCCTACCCGCCCGAGATCCTGCTCACCGGCGTCGTCGTCAACAAGGACGGTCAGCGAATCGTCGCCGAGGACTCCTACCATTCGCGCACCTCGGCTTTCGTGCTCGAGCAGCCCGATCAGTCGGCGTACCTCATCGTCGACGAAGACCACATGCGGATGCCCGAGATGCCGCTGATCCGGTTCATCGACGGCTGGGAGACGGTCGCCGAGATGGAGACCGCGCTGGGGATCCCGGCGGGCAACCTGGCGGCAACACTGGACCGCTACAACGCGAACGCAGCCAACGGCGAAGACCCGGACTTTCACAAACAGCCGGAATACGTTGCGGCCCAGGACACCGGCCCATGGGCGGCCTTCGACCTGTCGTTGGGCCGCGCGATGTACTCCGGGTTCACGATGGGCGGGTTGACGGTATCGATTGACGGTGAGGTGCTGGACCGGGACGGCGGCGCGGTCCCCGGGCTCTACGCAGCGGGCGCGTGCGCATGCAACATCGCCCAGGACGGCAAGGGCTATGCCAGCGGCACGCAACTGGGCGAGGGTTCGTTCTTCGGGCGGCGGGCCGGCGAGCACGCAGCCCGGCGCGTAGGCGAAGACGCCGCGCGCGCTTAGTCGAAGTTCAAGGTGCACGAAGGCGGCGGCCACGACATCGATAGCCTGGCACGAAGAATCGCGTGCGAGCATGTTCGGATGTGGTGGTTCTACACGGTGATCCTGGGCATCGCCTTCGGCCAACTGATAAGCCAACTCACTGTCACAGTGCGGGATTGGTGCTGGGAGCCGCAGCGCCGCCCGTTCGTGCCTGCGATGCTATGGCAGATCTTCCTGCTGGTGTTGGTCATCGAGGTGTGGCTGGCGTCGACGTATTACCGAGAAACCTTGACGCATACAACCATCCTCGAATTAGTCGCGTATCTCATCGTGCCAGCCGGAATCCTCGTCATGTCCGTCCTGTTGCCGCCTTCGAATCCAGCTGTGGAAAACGATGGCACCCTCTCGCGTTCGGTGGCCTTCGCCCGGGTTCGACCGATCTTCTTCGGGGTGCTGATCTTTTTCATTGCGGTCAACCTGCTGCACGACACCCTCATCGGCGAGCAGAGCTGGGACTTGGACCTGCTTTTTCAGGGCCTTATCGTGGCCGGGGGGGTTGTTGGGCTGTTCCTGCGCAAGACGGCCGCGGACATCGCACTCGCCGTCCTCATGATCGGCTTCGTAATCACCTACATCGGAATGGGTTACGCGTCGGTCGTCGTTGACGACATGGTCTGAGACGACATGTTCTGAGACGACATGGTCTGAGACGACATGTTCTGAGACGACATGGCCTGAGACGACATGGCCGATCAGATCGCTTAAACGCGCGCGGGTTCGTCGCCGACCGCACCGAGGTACCAGCCGCCGTCACCGAGCAGTTGCAGCTCTTGGGTGTGGTGCTGTTCGACGGTGGATCGATGGCTGACGCTGACCAGGATGGTATCCGGCAGTTGGGTGCGAACAAGCCGGTAGAGCATCAACTCCAGACCCTCGTCGAGTGCCGAGGTCGATTCGTCGAGGAACACCGCTTGGGGCTTGGTGAGCAGGATCCGAGCGAACGCAATGCGTTGTTGTTCGCCTGGCGACAGCACTTTGGCCCAGTCTTGCTCTTCGTCCAGCCGGTCGGTCAGGTGGGGTAACGCGACCTCGTTGAGCACCGCGCGAAGGTCCTCGTCGGTGATGGCACCGCTCTCGTTCGGATACGACACAACGGTGCGTAGATCGCCGAGTGGCACATAGGGCATCTGCGAGAGGAACATCGTCGCGTTCTCTTCGATCGGGTATTTGATGGAACCCGAGGCGAACGGCCACAGCCGTCCGAGGCTGCGCAGCAGCGTGGTCTTTCCAGTGCCGGAAGCGCCGGTGATCACCAATGCATCTCCCCGTTGCAGCGAGAGATCCAGTGGGTCTATCAGCTGACGACCCGCGGGGGTCCGCACCTCGACGTCGTCGAGCACCACGCGGCCATCGGTGGAGTCCTCGGCGGTGAGGGAGGGCAACGCCCGACCCTCCTCGTTGGCGATCACCAGGCCGTGCAGCCGGATGATCGCGGCGCGGTAGCCGGCGAAGTTGTCGTAGGCGTTTCGGAAGAACGACAATCCACTCAGGATCTCCCGGAAGGCACTTGCCGTCTGCGAGAGCTGACCCAAGGTGATCTCGCCATTGTAGAAACGGGAGAACTGCACGATATAGGGAATCAGCTCCTGCGCCTGGCTGATCGAGAGGTTCCAGCCCAGGAACGCCGCCAGCCGGTTCACGTACTTCTTGTAGTTCGCCACGATCGGGGCGAACCGGCGGCGCAGCCCGGTGCGCTCGGCGAGCTCGCCGCGGTAGAACGCGACCGCCTCCGACGCGTCGCGCAGTCGCACCAGCGCGTACCGGAATACCGCGTTGAACTTCTCGTTGTTGAAGGACAACGTGATGATCGGGCGGCCGATCCAGAAAGCGACGACTGTCGCGAACAAGATGTAGACGATGCCGATCCAGAACATCGCCTTGGGCAATTCGATGTCGATCAGCGGCAGGGTTACCGGCCCCGACAAATTCCACAGGATCGCGGTGAACGAGATCATCGCCGCGATCGACGAGACGGCACCGAACAGCAGCGTCGAACTAGCGGTGTTGTTCGGTGTGTTGGGCAGTGCGCCGACACCGGCGGTGAAGATGTCGATGTCGGCCTGGATGCGCTGGTCGGGGTTGTCGATAGTGTCGTCGATGAATCGCGTCCGGTAAAAAGCCTTGCCGTCGAGCCAGTCGCCGGTCAACTGGTCGGTGAGCCAGGTACGCCATCGCAGCATGAACCGCTGGGTGACAAAGAGATTGAGCATGATGAGGGCGACGTTGATGACCGCCAGGACCGAGAAGACCCCCATGGACAGCCAGAAGCCGTCACGGCCCGACTCCCGGACAGCGTCGTCACCGGCACCGACTCCGGACGCGATGACCTGGAAGCTGGTCATCATGTCGTTGCCCTGGAAGCTGAAGAGCACCGACAGGCGGACGCTCGCGATGACCAGTAGCAGGATTCCCGCCAGCCACACCCACACGACCACGCTTTCGGGGCCGGTGAAATAACCCCGGGTGACACGCCAGAACTGCTTCCCCCAGGTGGTGTAGCGCACGATCAACACGAGAGCCACGAAAGTGGCCACCGCTGCGTAACCCCAGCCCTGGGCGATCCACCACAGCGAGGTCCAGATCTCGCCGGTCCAGTCCAGAGTGGGGGTGAACAATTCCATTCGGGCAAGGTACCGCGACAATCTGCCGGCGGGGTATTGGAGGAGGCCAGGCCGATGGGGCGAGTCGGCCCATGCCCGCACCAGCGCGACTTCTGGCCCGCTCGGCCTACAGGTTGGGGTGCGACCCGCGCCGCGTACCGTGACTGTGTGGCTCGCAACTCTTCGAAGACTTCGGCGAAACCCAAACCGGGGCGGATCTCCAACCGTTTCTGGAAGCTGCTCGGCGCAAGCGCGGACAAGGACCAGACGCTGTCGACAGAGCTGGTCGATCAGTCTGCCGAATTCGATGCCAAGGTTGCTGAGCTCGACGACGAGCAGGTGCGCGCGGCAGCCCGCCTACTCGAGCTCGAAGACCTGGCCGACTCCGCCGACATACCCCAGTTCCTGGCGATCGCCCGTGCGGCGGCGGAAAAGACGACCGACCTGCGTCCCTTTGACGTACAGCTGCACGCCGCACTGCGGATGCTGGCCGGCGACGTTGTCGAGATGGCCACCGGCGAGGGCAAGACGCTCGCCGGCGCGATTGCGGCGGCCGGCTACGCGCTCGGGGGTCGCAGTGTGCACGTCATCACGATCAACGATTACCTGGCGCGCCGTGATGCCGAATGGATGGCTCCGCTGATCGAAGCGATGGGACTCACTGTCGGCTGGATCACCGCGGAATCCACCGCTGCCCAGCGCCGCGAGGCCTACCAATGCGACGTCACGTACGCGTCGGTCAACGAGATCGGTTTCGACGTGCTGCGCGACCAGTTGGTGACCGATGTCGAGAACCTCGTCTCCCCGAATCCCGACGTGGCGTTGATCGACGAGGCCGACTCGGTCCTTGTCGACGAGGCGCTGGTGCCGTTGGTGCTGGCGGGAACCAGCCATCGGGAGACCCCGCGCGTCGAGCTGATCCGACTCGTCGGCGAGCTCGTCGAGGGCAAGGACTTCGCCGCGGACACCGACAGCCGCAACGTACACCTCACCGAGGCGGGCGCCGTCAAAGTCGAGGCGGCACTGGGTGGCATCGACCTGTACTCCGAGGAGCACGTCGCCACCACGCTCACCGAGATCAACGTCGCCCTGCACGCATACGCGCTGCTGCAACGCGACGTGCACTACATCGTGCGGGACAATGCGGTGCATCTGATCAACGCTTCCCGCGGCCGCATCGCGACCCTGCAGCGGTGGCCCGACGGTTTGCAGGCCGCCGTCGAAGCCAAAGAGGGAATCGAGACCACCGAGACCGGGGAGGTGCTCGACACCATCACCGTGCAGGCGTTGATCAACCGGTACCCGCGAGTCTGCGGGATGACCGGCACCGCGCTGGCCGCCGGTGAACAACTTCGTCAGTTCTACAAGCTCGGCGTCTCGCCGATCGCGCCCAACACCCCGAACATCCGCGAGGACGAGGCAGACCGGGTGTATGTCACCGTCGCTGCCAAGAACGACGGCATCGTCGAACACATCGCCGCCGTTCACAAGACCGGCCAGCCGGTTCTGGTGGGCACCCGCGACGTGGCCGAATCCGAAGATCTGCATGAGCGACTGGTCAAGGCCGGCGTGCCGGCGGCCGTGCTCAACGCCAAGAACGACGCCGAGGAGGCGGCTGTCATCGCCGAGGCGGGCGCGCTGAACGCGGTCACGGTATCCACCCAGATGGCCGGCCGCGGCACCGATATCCGGCTGGGGGGGTCCGACGTAAGCGATAACGCCGCCGAAAAGAAGCGAGTGGCCGAACTCGGGGGACTGCATGTCATCGGCACCGGCCGCCACCACACCGAGCGGCTGGACAACCAGCTTCGCGGCCGCGCCGGTCGGCAGGGCGACCCTGGATCGTCGTTGTTCTTCTCCAGCTGGGAGGACGACGTCGTGGTCGCCTATCTCGACTCCGACAAACTGCCGGTCGATTGTGACGAGGACGGCCGGGTGGTGAGCCCCAAAGCGGCCAATCTGCTCGAGGACGCGCAGCGGATCGCCGACGGCCGACTGCTCGAAGTTCACGCCACCACCTGGCGTTACAACCTGCTGATCGCCCAGCAACGCGGGATTCTCGTCGAGCGGCGCGACACGTTGCTGCGCACCGCGACGGCGCGCGAGGAGCTGGCAGAGTTGTCGCCGACGCGCTACCAGGAACTGGTCGAGCAGCTTGGCGAGGAAGCTGAAGAGAAGCTGGAAAGGATCTGCAGGCTGATCATGCTCTACCACCTGGACCGCGGCTGGACCGAGCATCTGGCATACCTTGCCGACATCCGGGAGAGCATCCACCTGCGCGCCCTGGGTCGGCAGAATCCGCTCGACGAATTCCATCGGATGGCAGTCGACGCCTTCGCCTCGCTAGCCGCCGACGCCATTGAAGCGGCCCAGCAGACCTTCGACACCGCGACGTCGATCGAGGACGAGCTGGGTCTTGATCTGTCCAAGCTGGCCCGGCCAACCTCGACGTGGACGTACATGGTTCACGACAATCCGCTGGCCGACGACACCATGTCGGGACTCAGCCTGCCCGGCGTGTTCCGCTAGGTTCTACTGCATGGTCAAGGCGGCGGACGGGAACGCTGCGACCCCGGGATCGGAACCGCAGGACCGGGTTCTGACGGTGCCGAATGTGCTGTCAATCATCCGCCTGGTTCTCGTACCGGTCTTCCTCTATCTGCTGCTGATCGCCGGTGCGACGGGTTGGGCGGTCGCCGTGCTGATGTTCAGTGGGGTGTCCGACTGGGCAGACGGCAAGATCGCGCGCCTGTTCGACAACCAGTCCTCGCGGCTAGGCGCGTTGCTCGACCCCGCGGTCGACCGGATCTACATGGTCGTGGTACCCGTCGCGATGGCAATAGCCGGCGTGATCCCGTGGTGGACCGTGGTGCTGCTACTCGGGCGCGACGTGGTGCTGGCCGCGACGTTGCCGCTGCTTCGCACACGCGGGCTGTCGGCGCTCCCCGTCACCTACGTCGGTAAGGCGGCGACATTCGCGCTGATGTCGGGCCTTCCGCTGGTGCTGCTGGGACAGCACGACGCGACCTGGGCCCGGGTGGTGTTGGCGGTCGGGTGGGGCTTTCTGATCTGGGGCCTCGCCATGTACCTGTGGTCCGCGGTCCTCTACCTGATCCAGGTGGTCATGGTGATGCGCACGATGCCCCCTGCCAAATCCCACACCGCCCCTGACAGCGACTAGTCACCGGTGAGCACTTTGGGCGGTTTCGAGGCCGGAAGCAACGCGAACGAGACCGGCGGTCCGACGCTGATACCGGTGCCGTCATTGCTGCGAGCGTTGCTCTCCGACCACCTCGACCCCGGTTACGCCGCGGCGGCGAAGGCGCAGGAGCAGCGGGCACGGCCTGCGGAGTGGACCTGGCAGATCCTCGCTGCGGTCTTGGTGACGGCGGTGTTCGCACTGGCCTGGGCGCAGGCGCAATCCACCGCGCCCAGGGTGCGCGAATCGCAGCAGCTGCTGGCCGCAAGTGTGCGGTCCACCGAGGCGAGCGCGGCAGATCTCGCTGCCCGCCGTGACCGGGTGGCTGGGGAGGTGAACGCCCAACGACGCAGCCGTCTCGCGGGCGACGCCACTGGCCAACAGCTGCTCGACGACCTGGAGCAGGCCATCTCCGCGGCCGCAGCCATCTCATTGATCGGGCCCGGCCTTACCGTCACCGTCACCGATCCCGGGACTGCGCCCGATCTCACCGACGTGTCCAAGCAGCGCGTGGCCGGCAGCAGGCAGGTAATCCTGGACCGAGACCTACGACTGGTCGTCAACTCGTTGTGGGCCAGTGGAGCCGAAGCCGTCTCGGTGGGCGGGGTGCGCGTCGGCCCGAACGTGACGATCCGCCAGGCCGGGGGAGGCATGCTGGCCGACAATCAACCGATCACCAGTCCCTTTGTCATACAAGCGGTCGGTCCGCCGCACGCAATGCAGGATGCCTTCGCCCGAAGTGCGGGTCTGCGGCGCCTGCGACTGCTGGAGGCGTCCTACCGGGTGGGCGTCGCGGTCGCCGCCGGCGAAGGGCTGATCCTGCCCGCAGGGTCCGTTCGCAAAGTCAGCTTCGCCAAGCAGATCGGGCCCAATTGATCGGAATCCTCGCACTCGTCGTCGGCATCGTGCTCGGTGTCGTCCTCCATCCCAGCGTCCCCGAGTTGGTCCAGCCCTACCTGCCGATTGCGGTGGTTGCAGCCCTCGATTCGGTGTTCGGCGGTCTGCGGGCATACCTGGAAAGAATCTTCGACTCCAAGGTGTTCGTCATCTCTTTCGTCTTCAACGTGCTGGTGGCCGCGCTGATCGTCTACGTCGGCGATCAACTGGGCGTTGGCACTCAGCTGTCGACGGCGATCATCGTGGTGCTCGGAATTCGGATATTCGGAAACGCGGCCGCGTTGCGGCGCAGGCTCTTCGGGGCGTAGCGATGAGCGCTTGCGCGAAGAGCAGAAAACCGAGATGAGCGCTTGCGCGAAGAGCAGAGGATGGCGATGAGCGCCGAGCCACCCCAGGGCAACCACGAACCGTCGGCGAACGCAGAGCCGCGCTCGAGCGAGGTGACAGGTCCGGATTCTGGGGGACGGTCCCAGGCCGTCTTCGGGGTGCTGGCTGTGCTGCTGTGCCTCCTGCTGGGCGTCGCACTCGCCGCCCAGGTCCAACAGACCGGGTCCGGCGACTCGCTGGACACGGCGCGACCCGCCGACCTGCTGGTATTGCTCGACTCGCTGCAACAGCGTGAAGCGGCGCTCAATACCGAGGTTGCCGACCTGGAGCGCACGCTGGCCCGACTGGAGGCCTCCGGCAGCAGCGATCAGGTGGCGATCGAGAACGCCAGAGCGCGACTGGCGGCGTTGTCGATACTGATCGGCACCGTCCCGGCGACCGGCCCCGGCATAACGCTGACCATCGAGGACCCGGTGCAGGGCGTTTCGGCGGAGACCATGCTCGACGTGATCAACGAGTTGCGCGCGGCGGGCGCCGAGTCGATGGAGATCCGCGGCGGCCAGGATGGTGAGCAGGTCTCGGTGCGGGTAGGGGTCGACACCTGGATCACCGGTGTCCCGGGGGCGCTGATCGCCGATGGCACGACGCTGAATCCAGCGTATTCGGTTCTCGCGATTGGGGATCCGCCCACGCTGGCCGCAGCGATGAATATCCCGGGCGGAGCGAAGGACGGCATCGAGCGCGTTGGCGGCACCGTGGTGGTGCAACAATCCGACCGGGTCGACGTCACCGCCTTGCGGCAACCGAAACCTCGCCAATACGCTCAGCCCGTCAAGTGACCAATACCGTCGGCTGCCGAATCCGATCAGCCCGACATACGACCAGAGATACCACCCGAGACAGAGGAGCGCCGTGACCGATATTCCCGCCGAGCTGAACTACACCGCCGAACACGAATGGGTACAGCGGACCGGCGACGGCACGCTGCGCATCGGCATCACCGACTTCGCGCAGTCCGCACTGGGAGACGTGGTGTTCATCCAGCTTCCCGATGTCGGCGCGGAGGTGGCCGCCGGAGAGTCGTTCGGCGAGGTGGAGTCCACAAAGTCGGTGTCTGACCTGTATGCGCCTGTCTCTGCGAAAGTCGTTGCGGTGAACGGTGATCTGGACGGGGAGCCGCAACTGGTCAACTCCGACCCCTACGGCGCGGGCTGGCTGGTCGAACTGCAGGTCGAGGCGGATGCGCTGAACGACAGCCTGGCCAAACTGCTGGACGCGGACGGCTACCGCAGCCACGTGACCGACTGAAGGGCTTGTTAGGGTCATGCAGACCGGATCGCAACGCGCGAATCCGGCGTTGGTGGACACAATCGGGTCCACTGCGCGGTACGGTCGACACCATCGGCGTGACAGCTGGGCTTCCAGCCTGAGATCGCCACAGCAGCCAGTGAGGAGCAGCGGGTGACGGACAAGGACTTCAATTCTGGGGCTGACTCTGATGAGGTCACCGTGGAGACGACATCGGTGTTCCGCGCAGACTTCCTCAACGAACTGGACGCGCCACCGGCCCAGGCCGGCGAGAGCTCGGTTTCCGGCGTCGAAGGACTACCCGTCGGATCAGCTCTGCTGGTTGTCAAGCGCGGACCCAACGCCGGGTCGCGCTTCCTACTCGACCAGCCCACGACCTCGGCCGGTCGCCATCCCGACAGTGACATCTTCCTCGACGACGTCACCGTGAGCCGGCGGCACGCCGAGTTCCGGCTTGAGGGCGGCGAGTTCCAGGTCGTCGATGTGGGCAGCCTGAACGGCACATACGTCAATCGCGAACCGGTCGATTCCGCCGTGCTCGCCAACGGCGACGAGGTCCAGATCGGCAAGTTCCGCCTGGTGTTCCTGGCCGGCCCGAAGGGCGACGGCGCCGCGAGCTGAGTGTCGCCGACGACCACACGACACCATCAGCGCCAGCGCCAACGGCCAGATGACACAACCCGACGCACCCGGGCCCAGCGGGATGTCCATCGGGGTGGTCCTCGATCTGCTGCGCCGTGACTTCCCCGACGTAACCATCTCCAAGATTCGCTTCCTGGAGGCAGAGGGCCTGGTCACCCCCGAGCGCACTCCATCGGGTTACCGGCGGTTCACTGCCTACGACTGTGCCCGCCTCCGATTCATCCTCACCGCTCAGCGCGACAAGTACCTTCCGCTCAAAGTCATCAAGGCCGAGCTGGATGCGCACCCCGACGGGGAACTTCCGCAAACCGAATCGGCGTATGGTGCACCGCGTCTGGTGACGGTCGCCGACAACAACGCAGACCACCCGGGCCAGACCGGTTACCCAGCCACATCCGCGGGCCTGCCCGCCCAGGTGCGTTTGAGCCGGGAGGACCTGCTCGAACGTTCCGGCGTCAAGGACGAGCTGCTCACCTCGCTGATCAAGGCCGGCGTCATCACCCCGATCTTCAAAGGCGGCGGGACGGTCCTGTTCGACGATCACTCCGTCGTCATTGCCCAATGCGCCCACGCGCTCGCCGACTACGGCGTCGAACCCCGTCACCTGCGGGCTTTCCGGTCTGCTGCCGACCGGCAATCCGACCTCATCGCCCAGATCGCCGGGCCGGTGGTCAAGGCGGGCAAAGCGGGAGCGCGGGACCGTGCCGACGACCTGGCCCGCGAAGTGGCCGCACTGGCGATCACATTGCACACGTCGTTGATCAAGTCGGCCGTACGCGACGTTCTCGATCGCTGAGTACTAGACTCGCGGTGCCGGGTTCTCGACGGCAATGTGGTGGCATCCGGGCGTTTTTTCCACCCGGATCGAATTGAGCAATACACCGGTGCGAAGGGCAGGCACAGATGGGTGAGGTTCGCGTGGTCGGCATTCGAGTTGAGCAGCCCCAGAACCAGCCCGTCCTGTTGCTGCGCGAGTCCGACGGTGACCGCTATCTGCCCATCTGGATCGGCCAGTCGGAGGCAGCCGCCATCGCACTGGAACAGCAGGGGGTCGAGCCGGCCCGTCCGCTGACCCACGACCTTATCCGCGATCTCATTGCTGCCCTTGGTCATTCACTCAAAGAGGTGCGCATCGTCGACCTTCAGGAAGGCACCTTTTTCGCGGATCTGATCTTCGATCGCGACATCAAAGTGTCCGCCCGCCCGTCGGACTCGGTGGCCATCGCACTCCGCCTGGGGGTGCCGATTTATGTCGAGGAGGCCGTCCTCGCCGAGGCGGGACTGCTCATCCCCGACGAGAAGGACGACGAGGCGACCGGCGCCGTACGCGAGGACGAGGTCGAAAAATTCAAAGAGTTCCTCGACAGCGTGTCACCCGACGATTTCAAGGCAACCTGACTTCAAAGCAACCTGACGGCGGGCCGCGTTCCCGCCGAGAACGTTGGTCACGGATGAGTCTCGTCAGGCTCGACACGCGCGGCGCGTATGCCCCCCACCGAATTAGGCAGCCATACTTGTTCGCGACCGGCAGTCACAGCAGGCCGTCGAGAGTATGATCTACACAATTCGGGCCGAGGTGAACGTGCGCCACTTAAGTCTGGACGCGGAATCGAGAGCGCTTCAAGGCGAAGGGATTCGACAAGTGGGAGACACGCCAGGCCAGGAAGAACTGGACCTGACCACCGGTGCCCCGCAGGCGGACACTCCTCCTCGGGTGGCCGCTGAGCCCGTCCAGGGCGGCCTCTTCCCCGACGATTCAGTGCCCGACGAACTCGTCGGATATCGCGGGCCCAGCGCCTGCCAGATCGCCGGAATCACCTATCGCCAGCTCGACTACTGGGCCCGCACCTCGCTGGTCGTGCCCTCAATCCGGGGTGCGGCAGGGTCCGGCAGCCAGCGGCTGTACTCGTTCAAGGACATTCTGGTCCTCAAGATCGTCAAGCGTCTGCTCGATACCGGCATCTCGCTGCACAACATCCGCGTCGCGGTGGACCATCTGCGACAGCGCGGCGTCCAGGATCTGGCCAACATCACCCTGTTCTCGGACGGCACCACCGTGTACGAGTGCACCTCCGCCGAGGAGGTCGTCGATCTACTTCAGGGTGGGCAGGGCGTGTTCGGTATCGCAGTATCGGGCGCAATGCGGGAACTGACCGGCGCGATCGCCGATTTCCCTGGTGAGCGGGCCGATGGCGGCGAATCGATCTCCGCACCGGAAGACGAGTTGGCGTCGCGGCGCAAACATCGCGACCGCAAGATCGGCTGACCCGAGCAAGCCGTAAGGGAGCTGATCGACCTCCAGGTGCCGCGCGCCGGTAGAGTGGGTGACGCATCGCCCTTGCGCGGGAGAGTTCCGTGGCCGCCAGCCACGGGCGCCGAAGGAGCAACACCTCTCCGTCAACCTCTCAGGCAACCAGGACCGCGCGAGGCCCCGATGCCTCTGGAAAGTGGTGCGCACGCCCCTGGACTAGTTGGACAACTGGACTAGTTGGACAAGCTGGGTAAACCCGGGGCTGGTTCACCCGCCCATGGGGAAAGGCTCTGTCGGCTGATGCCATCAGCCGGGCTGGCTGAATCTCTCAGGCACCCGATTGGGTTGACGACAGAGGGGGAGGAGCTCAGTGCGCCTGCGCTCCTCGCGCCCGCGGCAATCGTCGGGAGATGTCTGTTATGTCGGATTCCAGTATGTCGGATTCCAGGTCCGGTACCCCCAAAGAAACCTCTGAACTCAGCTTCGCCGACCGGCACATCGGGCCGGATGCCCGTGCGGTCGACACGCTGCTGAGCACGATCGGCGTCGAGTCGCTCGATGAGTTGGCCGCCAAGGCGGTGCCCGCGGACATCCTCGACCTGATGGATGCCGACCTGATGGATGCCGACCTGATAGATGCCGACCTGATAGATGCCGACGGGG
>NZ_JBMYXC010000063.1:0-18283 GCF_049608025.1 Mycobacterium sp.
AACGCATCTGCATACCGCAACCGTAGAGGTGGCCACTGACAACAACGACCAACCGACTTGCCCGCCACAGCATGTCGCTGCTGCACGCCCATCTGGTGTTCGTGACGAAATACCGCCGGAAAGTGTTCACCGACGCCATGCTCACCTTCTGCGAGCACACCATGGCCGAGGTGTGTGCCGAGTTGGTCGAGTTCAACGGCGAGGCCGACCACTCTAAACGCCGGGCTACGCCCGCCGACAAATCGGGCGGTTGCTCACCCCGGACTTCAAGTCCGAGGCTCGCGCCCAAGAATCCGGTCAGAACGCCGGCCACGGTATCGGCCGCCGCCGATCGGGCATCGGCATCACCGGATCTCTCAGCAGCGCAACGACTCTGGCTCGTAGGGCAGCCACCTCCCGCGGGGTGATGTGGCTGCCCAGTTGCGCGCCGAGTTCGTCGCCGAGTGCCTCATCGAGACGGCCGACCGCCGCGAGGGTGTCATCATCGACGGGCTCTCCCGCCCAGCCCCACAGCACGGTTCGCAGCTTGTCCTCGACGTGCAGGGAGACACCGTGGTCGACGCCGTAGACCTGCCCGTCCACACCGGAGAGGAGGTGTCCGCCCTTGCGGTCGGCGTTGTTGATCAGAATGTCGAACACCGCCACCCGGCGCAGGCGGTCATCGTCGGCGTGCACCAGTGTGACCTCGGCACCGGCGTAGTCGTAGGCCTGCAGAACCGGCAGGTAACCGGCCGGAATGCCGCCTGAGGGCACCAGATCGATGAGGTCCGGCCCCGCATCGCCGGCGGCAGCATTGCCATCCTCGCCGGCTTCGTCGTCGGCGGGCTGGTCGACCCAGCGCTGCAACATTCCCGGGCCCGCCGGCCCATCGCCAATGATGGTGTAGGGCACGATATTCCAGCCCAGCGTCGCTGAAACCAGATAGCTGCAGAGTTCACGCCCGGCCAGCGTGCCCTCCGGGAAGTCCCACAGCGGCGCCTCACCCCGCACCGGTTTGTACACACAGTGCTGAACGCGATCGTCCAGTTTCGCCTCGCACAGGAAGGTCGCGTTGCTCGCAGAACGAATCCGGCCGATGACGGTCAGCTCACCGCGCTGAAGCGCCTGCTCAGGTGTCGTCGACATCGTCGGACCCGGCCAGCGCGCCGCGCCGGTAGCCGTTGGTGCGGACGCAGATGTGCCCTTCGGGATCCAGCGGTTCATCGCAGAGTGGGCAGGGCGGGCGTCCAGCCGAGATGACCCGATTGGAGCGGGCCGCGAACTCCCGGGCCGAGTCAGGGGTCAGGAATACCCGTACCGCGTCGGGACCCTCTTCGGCGTCGTCGAGGACGACCGACGCATCGAACTCGACGTCGGAGACCGCCAGGAGTTCGACCACGACGGTCTCGGCCTCCGAGTCCCAACCCAGGCCCATGGTGCCGACCCGGAACTCGGCATCCACCGGGGTGACCAGTGGGCTCAGATCTTCGACATCACCGGTGTCGGGCGGGACCGGTGTGCCGAAACGACGATTGATCTCCAACAACAGCGCGGCGATCCGTTCGGCAAGCACCTCCACCTGCTGTTTCTCCAGGATCACCGAGATCACCCGGGTGTCGTGGACCGCCTGCAGATAGAAGGTTCGATTCCCCGGTTGGCCGACAGTCCCGGCCACGAATCGGTCGGGTGTGCGGAAGACGTGGATTTCGCGAGCCATGGCAAGGTCCAAAATACCGGCAATGCCACTTCAGCCGTAATTGTGCGGCGTCGCACTCATCCGGTCGATCCGCCCACCACACCGTCACCTGCGGGTACTTCACTGTCTTGTACGGGTTCCTGAGACTTCTCGACGGCGGATGGGGCAGACAGCGCGGCGTTCAGCGCGGAGCCCGTGTGATTGACATGGATCACGAATGGCCGCGCCGTCGTGTAGCGGATGACGCTCACCGAAGCCGGGTCGGCATTGATGCGCTGGAAACTGTCCAGGTGCGAGCCGAGCGCATCGGCCAGCACCGCCTTGATCACGTCGCCGTGGGTACATGCCACCCACAACACGTCACCGCTGTGCTCCTGGGCCAACCTGCGGTCGTGCTCGCGTACCGCCGCCACCGCGCGGGCCTGGACGCCCGCCAGCCCCTCCCCATCGGGAAACACTGCTGCGCTGGGATGTTGCTGGACGACCCCCCACAGCGGTTCCTTCACCAGTTCACCGATTTTGCGGCCGGTCCACGAGCCGTAGTCGACCTCGGAGATTCGCTCATCGATGAGGGGGTCCAGGCTCAGCGCCGAGGCCAGCGGTGCCACCGTTCGCTCACACCGCAGCAACGGTGAGCGAACGATGGCGCGGATCGGCAGCACCCCGATCCGCTCGACGAGCGCCCCGGCCTGCTCGCGACCTCGATCGTCGAGGTCGATGCCCGAGGAGCGACCGGCCAAAGTGTGGGCCGTGTTCGATGTCGAACGGCCGTGGCGCAGTAGCAGAACGGTCATGTCGCGGCCACCACTCCGGTCCCCAACAGAATCAGCACGACGACGCCCAGCACAATGCGGTAACCGACGAACCAGTACATGCTGTGCCGGACCAGGAAACGCAGGAACCAGGACACCGCGGCAAACCCGACGACGAACGCGATGACGGTGGCAACCAGCAACTGGGCACCGCTGGCGCTCATGCCTTCCCCGGCCGGGTTGAACGCGTCGGGCAACGAGAACAGGCCCGAGGCGAACACCGCCGGTATCGCCAGCAGGAAGCCGAAGCGTGCTGCAAGCTCACGATCGAGGCCCCGGAACAGCCCCGCGCTGATCGTCGCACCCGACCGCGAAACCCCCGGCACCAGCGCCAGGCACTGCGCGAGGCCGACGATAACGCTGTCCTTCCAGGTGAGCTGCTCAACTTGACGCGTTTGCCGACCGAAGTACTCAGCCGCCGCGATGACCAGGGAAAAGACTACGAGCGCGGTCGCCACCAGCCACAGATTTCGTGCGCCGGTGCGAATCTCGTCCTTGAACAGCAGCCCGACCACGCCGATCGGTATCGAGCCGATGATCACCCACCACCCCAGCCAGTAATCGACGGTGCGGTGGGCGGCCACGAACAGGCCGCTGAACCACGCCTTGACGATCCGCACGATATCGCGGGCGAAGTAGACCAGCACGGCCGCTTCGGTGCCGAGCTGACTGACGGCGGTGAACGAGGCACCGGCGTCCTCATCGAAGAACACCCGCGATGCGATCGCCAGGTGCCCTGATGAAGACACCGGCAGAAACTCGGTGAGACCCTGCAGTACCGAGAGGACGGCGACCTGAAGCCACGACATCGCAGGCACGTCCGTCACGACGACGACCGTACCGTGACGTGGGGTTAGCGGCCTTCAGCGGCTATGGCGGGGCACCGGCTGAGCTTCGGCCACCGCATCGCGGACCGCGGCAGCAAGGCTGCGCTCGTCGGACAAATCGATTTCGGTCAGTTTGCGGGTGGCCACCGCGACGATGTCTTCGGACTGCGGGACCAGATCACGCAGCCGCGGCCGGTAAATCTCCACGACCAGCGCCTGCCGCTCAATGTGGAAGGAGAACGCTCTCCCGTCGCCCACCTGGCCAAACCCGCTGGCATGCACCCCGGTGGTGATGTCCTCAACTGCGAATTCTCGATCGGTCACGTCGCTGTCCGCCGCGAGATTCATGGCGTTTACCATACCGTCGCCGGCGCCAATTGACGCTGCGATGCCGGCGATTCGGGCCCTTGAATTTGAATACACTGATCCGGTCAGGTTCCGTCCACAATCGAGAGTTTCCCGTTGCCCCGTCGCATTGACCTACCAGCTCAACTGGTCCGCCACACCGTTGCGATACTGACGATGGCCCTGACGGCGGCGCTTTTCACCGGGTGTTCGTCCAAACTTGCGGACACGACCCCGCCCACCATCGATGCCGCGTCAGCGGCCGCGTCGCCGCCGGTTAACGCCACTCCTGCGGGAGTGGTGCGCCCACTGCCCGGTCCCGCGCAGGCGGCGACCTTCGATACCGGGACCGGCTCGCTGGTGGTCCTGGGGGGCGGCGCCGATGAGGGGTCGGTCCTGACGGTCTTCTCTGCGTCAGGTGCGGCCGCTGCGACCCGCCTCGAGGGCACCGCGACGGCGCTGGCCGGCGATGACGAGGGCCGGCTGTTCCTGTCAACGAAAGGCGGTTACTTCCGGTTCGACATCGCGTCGGGCACCGCGACGAGAATCGGCGTGCAGGGTCTCGACGAGGTCGACATCACCGCCATCGCCCGGCGTACCGACGGCCGGCTCGTTCTGGGCAGCGCCGACGGTGCGGTCTACACGCTGGCTTCTGACACCACAGTCAGTGCACGACTGAAGATCTTCGCGCGGGTGGACAGCATCGTCATGCAGGGCGATACCGCCGTCGTGCTGGACCGCGGCCAGACCTCGATCACCAGCCTGAACTCCGAGGGCACGAAGGCCGAACAGGCGCTGCGGGCCGGCGAGGGCGCCACCACCATGGCCGCGGACTCCGCGGGACTGGTACTGGTCACCGACACCCGCGGGGGCGAGTTGCTGGTGTACGGCGTCGATCCGCTCATCCTGCGCCAGCGCTTCCCGGTGCCGGACTCGCCCTACGGCCTCGCAGTGTCCGAGAACCCGACAGGGCTTGCCTGGGTCGCCCAGACGGCGACCAACACCGTCGTTGGTTACGATCTGGCGACCGGGATCCCCGTCGAGAAGGTGCGATATCAAACCGTGCAGCAACCCAACTCGCTGGCCTTCGACAATGCGTCCGCAACCCTCTACGTGGTGTCCGGCGCGGGAGCCGGCATCCAGGTGATCACCTCCGCCGGAGTGCCGAAGTGAGCCCCCCCGCCCGAGGCCCGATGCCCGCGGCCTGGAACAAGGTGGTCTCCGACGACCACTCGGGCGATTACGAGTGGATTCCGTTGCGGCTGCCACCCGAGGTGACCCGCGTCAGCGCATCCATCCGGTTGTCGATCGAGGCCGAGTACCGAGGTTGGGAGTTGACCCGGGTTCGGCTGTACACCGACGGCAGTAGACGGGTACTGCTGAAGCGCAGAAAACGCGCCGACACGGCACGCCACCCTGACCAGCCCGCGCTGTAGAGGGACCGGCTTTGACATACCAAATGTTGCGGCGGGCGCTGTTCCTGGCCCCCCCAGAATGGATCCACACCTGGGTCTTCGCGGGCCTACGCGCCGCCACCCGGCCCGCCGCGCTGCGCCGCGGACTGGCGCGCCGCCTGACTCCGGTGGACCCGGTGCTGTCCAGCACCGTGTTCGGCATCGGCTTTCGGGGCCCAATGGGGCTGGCGGCCGGGTTCGACAAGGACGGGCTCGGTGTGCGCACCTGGGGCGCGCTGGGCTTCGGGCACGCCGAAGTGGGCACCGTCACGGCGCAACCGCAGCCAGGCAATCCGCGGCCGAGGATGTTCCGGTTGCCCGCCGACCGCGCACTGCTCAACCGGATGGGATTCAACAACCAGGGCGCCGGGGCGCTGGCAATGCAGCTCACGCGGCGCAGCCCCGATTTTCCGATCGGGGTCAACATCGGCAAGACCAAGGTCACCCCGCCCGAACGGGCAGCCCAGGACTACGCCGAGAGCGCCCGGCTGCTGGGGCCGCTGGCGGACTACCTGGTCGTCAACGTCAGCTCACCGAACACCCCGGGCTTGCGTGACCTGCAATCGGTCGATGCGCTGCGGCCGATTCTCGCGGCGGTGCTCGCCGAGACGTCGACGCCGGTGCTGGTCAAGATCGCACCCGACCTCGCCGACGGCGATATCGACGACATCGCTGATCTGGCAGTCGAACTCGGCCTCGCCGGGATCGTCGCCACCAACACGACAGTGTCCCGCGACGGCCTGAGGACGCCCCGGGTCGATGAACTGGGCCCCGGCGGCATCTCCGGCCCCCCGGTGGCCCGGCGCTCCGCGCAGGTGCTCCGCCGGCTGTACCGCAGAGTGGGCGACCGACTGGTGCTGATCAGCGTCGGCGGCATCGAGACCCCGCAGGACGCATGGGAGCGCATCGTATCGGGCGCTTCGCTGCTGCAGGGTTACACCGGGTTCGTCTACGGCGGCGGGCTGTGGGCGAAGACGATCCATGACGGGCTCGCGCGCCGCCTGCACGAGAACCGCTTCCGCAGCCTTGCCGACGCTGTCGGATCCGCAACTCGGTGACTTCGGCGTGGTTGTCGACGGCTGGCGAAGACAACCACGCCGAAATCACTACTTCTGTTCGTAGGTGCCGTGGATGAGCGCCCGGGCGATAGCGTGACCGAAGAGGTTGAAGCCCAGGTAGGCCGGGGTGCCCTCCGCGGGAACGTCGAGCTTCTCGACGCCGACGGCGTGCACGGCGACGATGTAGCGGTGCGGCCCGTGCCCGGCCGGCGGAGCTGCCCCGATGAATCGTTTCAGCCCAGCGTCATTGGCCAAAGTGACTGCGTCACCGGGAAATCCGCTGTCACTGCCGTCACCGACACCGGCGGGCAGCTCGGTAACCGTAGCCGGCAGGTTGAACACCGCCCAGTGCCAGAACCCCGAAGCAGTGGGTGCGTCGGGGTCATAGACGGTGACGGCGAAACTGCGGGTGGTTTCGGGGAAGCCCGACCAGCTCAGCTGCGGCGATATGTCTGACCCGCCAGCTCCCATGATGCCGCTGACCTGGTCATTGGCCAGCGATTGTCCATCGGTGAAAGATTCCGAGGTCACCGTGAAGGTCGGTAGCTCGGGCAGGAAATCGTAAGGGTTGTACGGAAAAGACACTGTCGGCCAATCCTCTCGTCATCGGTCGGGTGTTCAGCAGTGCAGGAGAAAATGTTCGAGCACCCGCGCCCCAAAGGTCAACGCGTCAACCGGTACCCGCTCGTCGACGCCGTGGAACAACGCGGCAAAATCCAGATCAGCCGGCAGCCGCAATGGTGCGAAACCGAAGCACCGAATTCCCAAGCGGGCAAAGTGTTTTGCATCAGTTCCCCCGGAGAGCATATAGGGCACAATGCGCGCGTCGCTATCGGCGTACAGAATCGCAGCGTTCATCGCTTCGAGCAGATCGCCGTCGAACGAGGTCTCGTAGGAAGGAAGTTCGGTGATCCACTCACGGATTATGTCGGGCCCGATGACCTCGTCGACCTCACGCTCGAACTCGGCCAGTCGGCCCGGCAGGACGCGGCAGTCGACAACGGCCTCGGCGGTGGCGGGGATGACGTTGGCCTTGTACCCGGCCTTGAGCATCGTCGGGTTGGCGGTGTCGCGCAGTGTGGCACCCACGATCTTGGCGATGGGCCCGAGCTTGGCGACCGCACCGTCAAGATCGGCCGAGTCGGCATCGAAGCTGTATCCCGTTTCCTCGCTCACCGCTGCCAAGAACTGCTGCACCGATTCGGTGAGCACGATCGGGAACTGGTGGCGGCCCAACTTTGTGACGGCCTCGGCCACCGCGGTGACGGCGTTGTCGTCGTGCACCATCGACCCGTGGCCCGCCCGGCCGCGCGCCGACAACCGCATCCACATCATCGCCTTCTCGGCAGTCTCGATGAGGTAGAGCCGACGGTCGCCGCCTTCGCGACGCGGCACGGTCAGCGAGAATCCGCCGACCTCGCCGACCGCCTCGCTGACACCATCGAAGAGATCGGGACGATTCTCCACCAGCCATTTGCACCCGAAGTTGCCGCCTGCCTCCTCGTCGGAGACGAAGGCGAACACCAGGTCGCGAGGCGGAACGATGCCCGAGCGCTTGAAGTGCCGGGCGACGGCGATCATCATCCCGACCATGTCCTTCATATCGACCGCGCCGCGGCCCCACACGTATCCGTTCTCGACGGCCCCGGAGAACGGGTGCACGCTCCAGTCGGACGCCTCGGCGGGCACCACGTCGAGATGGCCGTGCAGCATCAGTGCGCCGCGGGACGGGTCTGCACCTTTGAGCCGGGCGAACACGTTGGCCCGACCTGGCGCGCCCGCCTCGACGTACTCGGTGGTGAACCCGACTTCCTCGAGTTGGCCTACCACCCAGCGTGCGCAGTCGGCCTCCCCCTTGGTGGTGGCCGGCTCACCGGTGTTGGAGGTGTCGAAACGGATCAGCGCGCTCACAAGGCCGACGACCTCGTCGCTGGGCGTCGGTGCGGAACTCACAGTCACTTTCCTACCATCCTTCTCCGAGCCTGTTGCGAGAGTTCCCGGCTCTCGCGGGTTTGGCCCGGACACGCCGATCCGATAGCCTAAGTTGCTTTCGAACTGGTCCGAGTGGCGGAATGGCAGACGCGCTAGCTTGAGGTGCTAGTGCCCTATTAACGGGCGTGGGGGTTCAAGTCCCCCCTCGGACACCACAAACCAAAAGGCAACCGATGGACGATTCGAGAGCCTCGTCACCGCCACGGGCGATCGCGCTCGACCTGTACCGGGCAATGGCGGTGATGCTCGTCGTCATCGGCCACTGGCTACTTTCTGTGATGACGTACCGCAACGGCGAGTTCGGCCGGGACAATCCGCTGGTCCTGATGCCCTGGACCCAATGGCTCACGTGGTTCTTCCAAGTTGTTCCGGTGTTCTTCGCAGTCGCCGGCTACGCAAGCGCCGTGTCGTGGGCGCGACTGCGCGCCGATGACGCCAGGTCGCGGCAGGACTGGATACGCCGCCGCGTGGCTCGCACGCTCGGGCCCACCGCGATCTACGCCGTATTCGTCCTCGCCGTGATCACGGTGCTCATGCTGGCCGGTGTCGACGGAACGGTCTTGGAGTTGGGCGGCTGGGCGGTCGCCATGCATCTGTGGTTTCTGGCTGTGTATCTGATGGTGGTCGCGCTGACGCCGGTAGCCGTGGCCGCACACCGGCGCTGGGGCCTCGCGGTGCCGGCGGTACTCGCTGCCTGTGTGATCGTGGTCGACGCGGCGGGAATCGGCACCGGGCATCCCGAGATCCGAATGGCGAATTACTTCTTCTGTTGGGCGGCGATCTATCAGCTCGGGATTGCCTGGCACGGTGGACGTCTGGGAAAGCGCCTGCTGGTTGCGATGGCGGTCGTCGCCGCGATAGCTCTCCCACTGCTGGTGACCTGGGGCCCTTACCCCATCGCGATGATCGGCGTTCCGGGTGTCCGGGTGGAGAACAGCGCTCCCCCTTCGGTTGCCCTGTTGGCGTTGGGGAGCGTGCAGATCGGGCTGCTGTTCGCGGTAGTGCCCGCGTTGAACCGCGCGCTGGCACGGGGCAGGTGGCCGCGCGTGATCTCGACAGCCAACAACAACGTCATGGCGCTGTACCTGTGGCACATGATGCCCGTCATCGTCGTCACACTGGTCGGATACCCGACAGGACTGCTTCCGCAGCCCCCACTCGGCACAGGCGCATGGTGGCTGGCCCGCCTGGAGTGGGAACTGGTGCTGGCGATTGTCACCGTGGTCTTGCTGAGCTTCTTGTCGTGGCAACGACGACTGTTCGCCTCGCCGATACCGACTTTCGCAACGCCGTTGCGCGACAACATCGCAATGGCCACGCTCTATGTCGGAACGGCCGCCTGCGCGCTGTCCCTTGGTCTCATCTCTGCGGGCGGCTTCGCTCCCGATGGCCGACCACCGCTAGTGGCGGTGGCGCTCCTGTTCGGAGGCGCACTACTGGTCGCCATCCGTCCGCGCCACGGGGCCACCGACAGTTCGTCGGGTTCATCCGCACCGGCTGACCCTAAAGGAACAGCAGCCTGACCGTGATCGTCAGTAGACATCGCGCACATAGCGTTTCTCGGCAACCAACTCGCGCTTGTAGTCTCGGGCCGACTCCATGTTCATTCCGCCGTGGGACCGAATGATCTCCGTCAGGGCTTCGTCGACTTCCCTGGCCATCCGGCCGGCGTCGCCGCACACGTAGAAATGCGCCCCACCCTCGAGCCAGCGCCACACGTCGGCGCCGTAGTCGAGCATCTTGTGCTGAACGTACACCCGCTGGTTCTGGTCGCGGGAGAAGGCGAGATCCAGGCGGTTCAGGAAGCCATCATCGACCATATCGGCCAGATCGTCGCGATAGTAAAAGTTGTGAGCGCGGTGTCGGTCGCCGAAGAACAACCAGTTGGGGCCGGTGTGACCGAGCGCGCGGCGTTCCTGGAGAAAGCCGCGAAACGGAGCAACCCCGGTACCGGG
This sequence comes from Mycobacterium sp., assembly GCF_049608025.1. Taxonomy (GTDB): domain Bacteria; phylum Actinomycetota; class Actinomycetes; order Mycobacteriales; family Mycobacteriaceae; genus Mycobacterium. The sequence continues at coordinate 10,119 of NZ_JBMYXC010000063.1, forward strand.
CCCGACCATGATCATCGGGGTCTGGGCGTCCCCTGGGGGACGGAAGTGCGGCGAGCGCTGGAGGAACACGGGCACCGTGGTGCGCTCGGCCAACTCGGCCAGATAGGTCGAGGCGACGCCGCCGCGCGGCGCCCCGCCGGCACTGCGGTAGCGCACCACAGACACGGTCAACTGGATTTCGTGTGGGCTGACGAGCGGACTGGATGAGATCGAGTACTGCCGAGGCGTCAACCGCACCAACACCTCTTGCCATAGTTGCGGACTGGCGCGCACGGTGAATTCGGTGACCAGGTCGAGTCCGTTGCGGTTCACCAACCACTTGTCGAGGCGGCCGCGGTCCTTACGCAGCCGCTTGGCAAACCTGGCATCCGAACAATGTTCGGCGACGAAGCCGATCAAATTCGGCGTCACCTTGCAGACGTCGTAGTGCGACGCCAGTGCGTGCCGCAGCGGGATGGCCGCTCCGTCGACGACGATCGACTCGTCGCCACTCAGACCGGTTGCCGCGAGCCAACTCTCGACAACCTGCCCGGAGTTGGTCACGTACACGCCTAATGAGTCGCCGGCGGAGTACGTCACGTGCTGGTCACTGATGTCGAACCCGAACTGCCGCACGTCTTTGGTCGCCGCGGCCGGTGTGAGACTGGTGTTGCGGCACAGCGGCGCGGTAATCGGGAAGCCGCGGGTGAACGGTGTGGGTGTGGTGACGGGCGAAGTCGTGGGCGCTGCCGCGGGCGCCGACACCGGCACGGAAGCCAAGGGCGCGCGATCGGGTTGCTGGGAGGGTGCGGCCATCACCTCGGCGACCGAGTCCGCCCACATCGCGAGCGGTTGACCTTCGTGGGCCTCGCATTCGGCGCGGTCCAGCAATCTGATGCCGCCCAGTTCCGCCAACCGGGCATCGAGTGATTTCGCGTATCCGCAGAAGTTGTCGTAGGAGCGGTCACCGATACCCAGCACCATGAAACGCACGCCCTTCAGTGAGGGCGCCTGCGGCGCCTGCAGCCGCTCCCAGAAGTCCGCACCGTTGTCCGGTGGTCCGCCGTCACCGAAGGTGCTGGTAATGAGGACGACCCAACTCTCCCCCGCGATATCAGATAACGCGATGGCGTCCATCGCCCGAAGCCGTGCACCACCGAGCCGTTCACCCAGCTTGCTCGCGACTTCCTCGGCATAACCGGTCTGCGAGGCCCACAGAACCAACGGCCCCTCCTCGACCGCCATTTGCGCGAGCGGCTCGGCGGCCGGCGCGCCGGACGGCAGCCGGGAGAACTGACCCGCCAGCAGTCCGTCCGTCCACAGTCGAGTGCGGGCACCGATCGGCGCGGATGCGGGCAGCACGGGAACACCTGGCACGCCTTGTTCGACCCCAGCGAAAAACCCCGTCAGATAGAGTGTTTCGCTCTCGGAGAGTTCGGGTCCGTCCGGGGGGATCAGTAGCGCCGGCCGGACCGGAACCGGAACCAGCCGCACCGCGCACACCTTGAACTCCGGCTGCAACGAGTCTGGATCAACGGCATCGTTGGTCACCGCATTGATGGTCAGGTTCTGGCCGTGTTCGTCGTTCCAGTGAAAAGGCGCCCAGACATTACCGGGCCGCACCCGGTCGGTGATGACAGCGGGCAACACGGCGCGGCCCCGCCGTGAGACCACCTCCACGTCACTGCCTTCGGCGACCCCCAGGGTGCCGGCATCGTCGGGATGGATCTCGACGGATGGCGCGCCGTTGAGTTTGTTGAGCTTGTCCACCTTCCCGGTCTTGGTCATGGTGTGCCACTGATGTTGCAAACGGCCGGTGTTGAGGATGAACGGATAGTCACCCGAAACCGGGTCGGGTAACTCGGCGGCATCCTGGTGCGGACACCGGTGAAACACCGCCCGCCGGGACGCGGTGGCGAACGCCAACCGGGGCTGATGTCCGTCAACATCGGTATAGAGATCCTGCGATACACCGTCGTTGAGGTATCGGATCGGGTTGCGGTCGGCAAAGCTGCGCGGGCGCCCGTCGGGATTCACCTCCGGCGGGCACGGCCACTGCACCGGGGTTTCGCGAAGCCGTTCGTAGCTGACGCCCCGCAGATCGTATCCGGTTCGGGGATTATGGAATCGGCGGATCTCGTTGAAGATCTGCTCACTGGATTTATAGGCGAACTCATCCCCGAACCCGAGATGCTGGGCCACGCCACAGATCAGCTCCCAGTCGGGCCGGGCGTCCCCAACCGGTGGGATGGACTGCTGCAGAAGCGTGAGGTTGCGTTCGGAGTTGACCATGACAGCGTCGGCTTCGGCCCACAGCGTTGCCGGCAGCATGATGTCGGCGTAATGATTCGTTGCGGTGTCGACGTAGGCGTCCTGGGTGATCACCAGGTCCGCGGACTTCAGCCCGGTGATCGTGGTGTCTCGATTAGGCATGCTGGCAACGGGATTCGTGCAGATGATCCACACGGCTTTGATCTGTCCGCTGCCCAGTTGCCGGAACATCTCGACAGTTCCCGGTCCGACGTCGGTGCGAATGGTGCCCGGTTCCAGGTCCCACTGCTGTTCGACGAATGCCCGGTCGTCGGAGGATTGCACGGCCCGCTGGCCCGGCAGACCTGGACCCAGATAACCCATTTCGCGGCCACCCATGGCATTGGGCTGACCGGTCAGTGACATGGGGCCGCTGCCCGGCCGGCATATGGCTCCGGTAGCCAGATGCAGATTACAGATCGCGTTGGTGTTCCGGGTGCCGTGGGTGCTCTGGTTCAATCCCATTGTCCAGCAGGTCATCCAGTCACCAGCCGCGGCGATCATTGCGGCTGCGGTGCGGATATCGGCCTCGTCCAGGCCGGTGATGGCGGCAACCCGATCCGGAGTGTAGTCAGCCAGAAAATCCGGCATCGCCTCCCAGCCTTGGGTGTGTTCGGCGATGAAGTCCTCGTCGATCGCTCCGTCCCGAACCAACTGATGCAAGATTCCGTTCAGCAGTGCCAGATCGGTGCCGGGCCGGATCTGGAGGTACAGGTCGGCCTTTTCGGCGGTGGTGGTTCGACGCGGATCGACGACGATCAACTCGGCACCGGCTTTGAGCCGGTCCGCCATCCGAAGGTAGAGAATCGGATGGCAGTCGGCCATGTTCGAGCCGATGACAAAGAACAGGTTCGCGCAGTCGAAATCGGCGTATGAACCCGGTGGTCCATCTGCGCCCAGTGACTGCTTGAAGCCGGTGCCTGCACTGGCCATGCACAGCCGTGAGTTGGACTCGATGTGCATGGTGCGCAGGAAGCCTTTGGCGAGCTTGGTGGCAAGATACTGAGCCTCGATCGACATCTGTCCCGAGACGTAGAACGCCACTGCATCCGGGCCGTGTTCGTCGACGATCGCACGCAGCCGCCGGCCTGCCTCGGCCAACGCATCATCGATGTCGGCGACCACCGGGTCGTCGTCTCGGGACGGCCGTAGCAGGGCCGTCGTCAGCCGACCGTCGGTGGCCGCCATCATCTCAGCGTGGGTGGCGCCCTTCGTGCACAGGCGTCCGAAGTTGGCGGGGTGCAGTTTGTCCCCGGAAACCTTGGCGATCACCGGAACCCCTGTGTCAGGGTCGGCGCGGGTCTCCACGGACATCCCGCAACCGACCCCGCAATAGGAGCAGGCGGTCCGGGTCAGCATCCCGGGCTGGCCGACGACTTCCATCGCGTCATCGTGCACGAACTGTGTTGCGTTCTTGTTCCGTAGGCGTTAGCCGAGGCATTCAGGTGATTACACACCGACCTGCCCCATCCGCGTGTTCTTGCGCAGGTAGAAGAACCAGGTGACCCCCAGCAGAAGCAAGAAGAACGCCACGTAGAACTGCAGTGCAGGCTCGATGTTGCCGAACTGGGACTTCGACCACGCGTATGCCAGCGGAACGATGAACCCGCCGAACGCGCCTACCGAGGAGATGATGCCCAATGCCCCGGCGGCCTGCCGCCGCATGTGCAGCATGGTCAGTGGATCTCCACCGGCGTCTTCGCCCTTGATCCGGAAGATCTTGGAGATCATTCGGTAGGTGGAACCGTTGCCGATGCCGGTGGCGATGAACAGGAACATGAAGGATGTAAAGAACACCGGCATGTTCACGGCCTGTACTGACCACAGCGCGCCCGATGCGCCTACCGCCAGCATGACGAAGCTGATCGCGGTGATGCGCGCCCCACCGATCTGATCTGCGAGCTTGCCGCCGAGCGGTCGGGCGATCGAGCCGATACCGGCCCCGAGGAATGCGTAGGCCAGCGCGATATCGCCTCGGTCGAAAACCGCTTTCAACAGCGTTGGGAATGCCGCGGAGTAGCCGATGAAGGAGCCGAAGGTGCCGATGTAGAGCAGGGACATGATCCAGGTGTCGGCGTGCCGCAGTGACTGCCAGACCGGCTTCACGTCGGCCTTGGCCTCACTCAGGTTGTTCATGAACAGGAACGCGCAGACAGCCGCGGCCACCGCGAAGGGCACGTAGAACAACCCGGCCAGTGACAGTGTCACACCGCCGCCGATGGTGACGACGACCGGAATTACCTTCTGCGCAGCGGCAACTCCGATGTTGCCGCCCGCTGCGTTGAGTCCGAGTGCCCAACCCTTCTCTTTCTCCGGGTAGAAGAACGAGATGTTGGCCATCGACGATGCGAAGTTCCCACCGCCGAAGCCGGCGGTGGCAGCAACCGCCAGCAACAGCCCGAACGAGATGCTGGGATCGCTGACCACCCAAGCCAGACCCAGGCACGGTATCAACAGCAGCAGCGCCGAGATCACCGTCCAATTGCGTCCGCCGAATACCGGGACCGCGAACGTGTACGGCAACCTGAGGAACGCTCCCACCCCACTGGGGACCGCGACCAGCCACAATGCCTGGGTAGTGGTGAGCGCCCAGCCTGATGCGGCCGGGGTACCGTCGGCGGCCGCAGTCATCTGGACGACGACGATGCTCCACAGCAGCCACACCGAGAATCCGATGTGTTCGGCAAAGATGGAGAAGATCAGGTTGCGGCGGGCCACCGGTTTCCCGGTCTTGGCCCAGAATTCCGGGTCCTCCGGGCGCCAGTCATCGATCCAGTGCTTGCCGTGCTGGCGTGGCGGCGCCGGAGGTGCCGCTGCCGCGACAGGTTCGGTCGATGCGCTGTTCGTAACAGTCATGATGTCTCCTGTGCTGGGGGACCGATGCGTTTCCTGCTGCTTCACACGGTTGAGCCAGGCCACGATGGGCCTCGGAGAGGAACGACGCTGTTCAGGCTCGTCCTAGGTGTACTGCCAGGGCATTCCACCTCGATTGCACAGTGGTGACCGCGAGGAAAACACGGCCTCACAATGGAGGACAGTTCGGCGTGAGGCGTTGGCCCGTGCGGCACTCCGTCGGGGCGACAGTGCCCAGTCTTGATCGACGAGCACCTCGTCGCCGCCGCCTCAGATCGGGATGACCCTGACCAGCTCTTCCAACCCCGAGAAGTCACCGGGGTTTCGGGTGTGCGAGTCGAAACGGTGAGCGTGCGCGGCCGCCGCGATCACATCGGCGAACCGCTCATCCGGCTGGCGCCTGTTCGCAACCACCGCGGCCAATACCAGACCTTAACTTCACCCACTGCTCACGGCGTTCGCGCCACTCCTTTACGTCCGCCTTTAGACGGCAGCAGCTCCATCGATGATGGTGCCGGTGCCGGTCGCATCGCCGATCGTCGCCCCGTTGGGGCTGGACAGCGTCACGATGAAGCTCTCATTGCCTTCCATCACGGAGTCGCCAAACACCACCACGCCGACGGACTTGGTGGTCTCGCCCGGCAGGAACGTGAGAGTGCCGGCGGTGGCGGCGTAATCGCTGCCACCGGTGGCCGTGCCGTTCGACGTCGCGTACTGCACCGTCACCGTCTGGTCCGACGGGGCGGCCAGGGAGACTACGAACTGCGCAAGCACGCCGGAGTTGCCCTCGTCGAAGTCGAACTGGATGGCGTCCAGGTAGGCCACCTTGTTCTGGTTGACGGTGTTCCAGTCGTTGGCCAGAATCCCGCCGGTGTCACCGGAATTGGGGTTCCAGGACCAGAACGTCCAGGACATGTCCTGCGTCCCCTCGGCGATGTCGATCGTGCCGTCGTTGTCGAAGTCGCCGGAGAGGTAGGACGTGATCGCCTCATACCAGATGACGTCCTTGGGGTCAGTGAGATTCGTGCCGAACTCGCCCAGATAGATCGGCGCGATGTTCTGCTCGTAGATGTAGCCCCACATCTGCTCGAACTTCGCCGGAAGATGCTCACCGAAGTCAGCACTTTGGAACCACGGCTGTGGCCACACCGAGTTCGGGTAATCGTGCGGCGAGTAGACGACCCGGTTGGGCACGTCGAGCACGATCGGACGGTCCGCAACCCCCATCAGATTGCCACCCCACCAATAGTTCTCGCCCTGATACTCCGCCACACCCTCGACGAAGATCAGCCAGTTGGAGTTCACTTCGAGAATGGCGTTGCCCGCCCGCTCGGCTGCCGCTGCCCAGTCGTTGACTCCTCCGCCACCCCAGGTCCCGTTGTGTGGCTCGTTGTGCAGGTCAGCGCCGATCACGGTCGGGTCGTTCCCGTAGCGCTGCGCCAGCATCTGCCAATCGTTGACCCACTCTGCCTCGGTGTACTGGCTGTCGTACCAGAGCCCGTTCTCGCTGGCGCCCGCTCCGGCGCCGCTGCGGTGATGATCGAGGATGACTCGTAGTCCGACCTCGCCTGCATAGCGGACGATCTCATCCATGACCTCGAGCGAGGACAGGCCTACCAGCTCGGGATTCTGGAAAAAGTCGATGCCGCTGGGCGCTGCGGTGGTGTGCAGCATCTGGCTGGAGTACGGCAGCCGAATGGTGTTGAAATCCAGATCGACCATCTGGTCCATCATGTCCTGGTAGCTGCGCGTCCACAGGCCGTGCGGCGAATAGATGTCGCTTTCGAGGCCGAACCAGTTGACGCCGGCGATTTGCACGGGGTTGCCCGCCGAATCGACGATCTGGTTGCCCGAAGTCTCGAACCAGCCGGGCGCGACGCCGGTTCCGGGTGCGCCCTCGGTGGCAGAGGCGTCGGAGATGCTCAGTGACAGGTTCGCCGGATTCGCCACATCGTCGTTGGTGATGGTGCCGACCGCGGTGGCATCAGCGATGGTCGCGCCGGACGGATTCGACAAAGTGACGGTCAACGTTTCGTTCTGCTCGACCACCGCATCACCGACGACGGCGATGTCAACCTGCTGGGAGGTCACCCCGGGCGCGAACGTGACCGTGCCCGACTCGGCGGTGAAATCCGCACCGGCAACAGCAGTGCCATTGGCGGTCGCATAACCCACCGTCACCGGACTGCTCGACGCCTCCGACAGCGACACCGCGAAACCAAGACTCGAAGAACCGCTATCACCCTCAGCCCCAACCGCATCCCCAATCGACACACTGGGCAGCTGCGGCACCGGCACCGGAGTACCGACAGCAACTCCGTTGACTTTGAAGTTGCTCACCGTAGCCGCCGCCCCGCCCGGGGTCGCCTGATAGCCCAGCACCACACTGCTACCAGCACCAACCACACCGTTCCACGCCGCATTACGCAGCACATAGTGACCAGCTGCGCTGGACACCATCTCGGCGTTCCAAACATTGGTGATCTCCGCCGGCGAATCGAACTCCAGCGTCCAACCATCGATACCCGCTCCCGCGGTCACCGTGATCTCCGCGACGTGACCCGACCCCCAATCGTCGGTCACCTCATGCACCACCGAATTAACACCAGGCGCGGGAGTGGCCACATCATCGTTGGTGATGGTGCCGACCGCGGTGCCATCAGCGATGGTCGCGCCCGAGGGACCCGACAACGTCACGGTGAGGGTTTCGTTGGCTTCCACGACGCCGTCACCCAGCACAGCGACGGTGACCAGTTGCGAAGTCACCCCGGGAGCAAAGGTCACCGTGCCCGACTCGCCGACATAGTCACCACCGGCCACCGCGGTGCCATCAGCGGTGGTATAGCCCACGCTCACCGCATCGACCGAAGCATCCGACAACGACACCGTGAAACCCAAATCCGAAGTCCCACTATCACCCTCAACACCGGCAGCATCCCCAATCGACACACTGGGCAACTGCGGGGCGGCCACATCGTCGTTGGTGATGGTGCCGACCGCGGTGGCATCAGCGATGGTCGCGC
>NZ_JBMYXC010000064.1:0-17745 GCF_049608025.1 Mycobacterium sp.
GCTGCGGCTGACGCTCCTACCGAGGAACAGCTGATCCGCGCATCCGGATTTTCGATACCCGGATGCGCGGATTAAGCGTCAGTTTCTGCTGGCTTCACCATCGTCATCGCGATCGGGCTTCGGTTGGTCCCGAGGGGTCAACGTGAAGGTGTCCATCACCGATTTACGGCCCGTCTGGCGGCGGAGCTGATTACGGCGGCCTGCGGCGATAGCGAGCGCTGCGGCTGCGACGGCGAGCAGTAGGCGGGTCATTCGGCCCCTTTGAGTCGTGTCTGAGTCGACGACAAGTCCCAAGCGGCGTGTTCGAAGTCACCGGGTATTCGGGTGGTGCGCCGTCAGGGTTTCGAACCCCGGACCCGCTGATTAAGAGTCAGCTGCTCTACCAACTGAGCTAACGGCGCGCGGGTGAGACAATACAGGCCCGTCGGCGCAGTGAGAAATCGCCGCTTCGGCGAGATTCCGGGGAGCGACGACGTTGTCGCGCTGCCACGTGAAATGGCCGTAGACTGAGCGCCAACGATTTGTGGGTGGAGCAATGCTGTCTGTGAGGTGGAGCGAACTATGTGGCAGGTCAACACGGTGAGCCGATTACGACGGAACCGAGGCCGGTTGGTAGCGGCCGCGCTCGTTCCCGCGATTGCACTGGCCCTGTCTGCCTGCGGTGGAAGCTCCGAACAGGCTCAGCCCCAGGTGATCACCGATAAGGGCACTCCGTTCGGGGATCTGCTGGTGCCCAAGCTCACCTCCTCGGTTCAGGATGGCGCGGTGGGTGTGAGCGTGGACACGCCGGTCACCGTCAGCGCCGAGTTGGGTGTCCTGGGTGCGGTCACGATGGTCAACGAGAGCGGCAAGTCGGTGGAAGGCCAGCTGTCCAAGGATGGTCTGACGTGGGAGACCGCGGAGCCACTCGGCTACAACAAGCGCTACACGTTGACCGCGCAGTCGCTTGGTCTCGGCGGCGCGACCAGCCGTCAGATGACCTTCGAGACGCACTCGCCAGAGAACCTGACCATGCCCTACGTGCTGCCGAACGAAGGCGAAGTTGTCGGTGTCGGCCAGCCCGTGGCCATCCGCTTCGATGAGAACATCCCCAACCGGCTCGCCGCGCAGCGGGCCATCACCGTCAAGACCGAACCGCCCGTCGACGGCGCCTTCTACTGGCTGAACAACCGCGAAGTTCGTTGGCGGCCAGCCGAATACTGGAAGCCGGGGACGACGGTCGACGTAACGGTCAACGCCTACGGCGTGGATATGGGCGACGGGTTGTTCGGGCAGGACAACGTCTCGACGCGCTTCACCATCGGCGACGCGGTGATCTCGTCCGTCGACGACAGCACCAAGACCCTGACGGTGCGTCGCAACGGCGAGGTCATCAAGAGCATGCCGGTGTCGATGGGCAAGAACAGCACCCCGACCGACAACGGCATCTACATCGTCGGCGACCGTCGTGCCGAGATGGTGATGGACTCCTCGACCTACGGGGTGCCGGTGAACTCGCCCAATGGGTATCGCACCGAGGTCGATTGGGCCACGCAGATCTCCTACAGCGGCATCTATGTCCACGGCGCGCCCTGGTCGGTGGGTAGCCAGGGTTACAGCAATGTCAGCCACGGTTGCATCAACGTGAGCAACAGCAACGGCCAGTGGTTCTACAACAACTCCAAGCGCGGTGACGTCGTCGAAATCGTCAATACGGTCGGATCGACGCTGCCCGGTGGCGACGGTCTCGGCGACTGGAACATCCCTTGGGCCCAGTGGAAAGCCGGCAACGCCAACGTCGGATGACGTGACTTTCATCTCACCTGCCGAAAAACGCCGCCTACGCAAGTAGGCGGCGTTCTCGGCAGTGGGGTGGCTGACGGGGCTCGAACCCGCGACTTCCAGGATCACAACCTGGTGCTCTACCAGCTGAACTACAGCCACCATCGCCGCCGTAGCGGCGTCGTCGATACTAGCCGCTGGAGCCCTCGGGAGCCGAATTTTTCGGCTCGCCTGTGGTGGAGGGAGCCGGTGGCGGCTCGATTTCAGCGGAGATGGCCGCGATATCGCTGGTCGACGGACCCGGTGGCGCCACGAACGCCGTTTCGCGGTAGTAGCGCAACTCACGGATCGACTCGTGAATGTCAGCCAGTGCGCGATGTGCGAGTCCTTTCGCGGGCTGACCGAAATAGATCCGCGGATACCAGCGGCGACACAGCTCCTTGATCGAGCTCACGTCGATCATCCGGTAGTGCAGGTAGTCGTCGAGCTTGGGCATGTCCCTGGCGATGAACCCCCGGTCCGTCGCGATGGAATTGCCGGCCAACGGTGCGGTCTTGGCCTGGGGTATGTGCGTGCGGACGTAGTCCAGCACCAGCGACTCCGCGGTGGCCACGTCGGTGGTCGAGGCACGCACCTCCTCGACCAGGCCTGATTTCGCATGCATGCGCGCCACCACATCGACCATCGACGACAGCGCATCGTCGCCGGCATGGATGACCACGTCGAGCCCATCGCCGAGGACGTTGAGCTCAGAGTCGGTCACCAGCACCGCGATTTCGATGAGCAGGTCGGATTTGAGGTCCAGGCCGGTCATCTCGCAGTCGATCCACACCAGTTCGTCTCGCACAGCGCTCAACAGTAGGCCCCACGGAACCCCAAGGCTGCCTACCCCCACCTCCCGGCGTTGCCTGCCCAGTAGGGTGCCACGCATGACCTCGGAGCAAACGGCTTCCCCCGCACAGCAGATCGCCTCCGGTTACAGCGCTGACGGTGCCGCGCTGGAACTCGGCGCTGTGGTTGTCGAGGGGGTGTGCGACCCGGGGGCGCAGGTGCGCATTCCCCTGGCGATGATCAATCGGCACGGGCTGGTCGCGGGTGCAACGGGCACCGGGAAGACGAAGACGCTGCAGGTGCTGGCCGAGCAATTGTCCGCAGCCGGAGTGCCGGTGCTGATGGCTGACGTCAAGGGTGACCTGTCCGGTCTTTCCAAGCCGGGTGAGGCGGGCGAGAAGATCACCCAAAGGTCCGCCGACACCGGCGATACCTGGACGCCGACGGGGTATCCGGTGGAGTTCCTGTCGCTTGGCACTTCCGGTATCGGGGTGCCGGTCCGCGCGACCATCACCAGCTTCGGGCCGATTTTGCTGTCGAAGGTGTTGGGGCTCAACAAAACGCAGGAATCCACGCTGGGTCTCATTTTCCACTGGGCCGACCAGCAGGGGTTGCCGCTGCTTGACCTGAAAGACCTGCGTTCGGTAATTCAGTACCTGACCAGCGACGAAGGCAAGCCGCAGCTCAAAGCGCTCGGAGCGGTCTCGTCGAGGACTGCCGGGGTGATCCTGCGCGCGCTGGTGAATCTCGAGGCCGAGGGCGCCGACACGTTCTTCGGCGAACCCGAGCTCGAGCCCGCGGACCTGATGCGCCTCGATGCGTCCGGACGCGGCATCATCACGCTGCTCGAGTTCGGAAGCCAGGCCGCTCGACCGGTGATGTTCTCCACCTTCCTGATGTGGGTGCTCGCCGATCTGTTCACGACGCTGCCCGAGGTGGGCGACCTCGACAAGCCCAAGCTGGTCTTCTTCTTCGACGAGGCGCACCTGTTGTTCGCCGACGCATCCAAGGCGTTCCTGCAGCAGGTCGAGCAGACAGTCAAGCTGATCCGTTCCAAAGGGGTCGGCGTGTTCTTCTGCACCCAGCTGCCGACCGACGTGCCCAACGACGTGCTGAGCCAGCTGGGCGCCCGTATTCAGCACGCGCTGCGTGCCTTCACCCCCGATGACCAGAAGGCACTGTCGAAGACGGTGCGCACGTACCCGAAAACCGACGTTTACGACCTGGAGTCGGCGCTGACATCGCTGGGCATCGGCGAGGCCGTGGTCACCGTGCTCTCCGAGAAGGGAGCCCCTACGCCGGTGGCGTGGACCAGAATGCGTGCGCCGCGCTCGCTGATGGACACCATCGGCTCCGAGGCCATCGCCGCGGCCGCCTCGGCCAGCCCGCTGCAGGCGGCGTACGGGCAGTCCATCGACCGGGATTCGGCCTACGAGCGGCTGCTCGCCACCCTTGCGCCGCCGCCACTGGTGATCGAGTCTGCTCCCGAGCCGCAGACGCCAGTGCCGCCGCCCATCGAATTGCCCCCGATGCCTGCGCCGGCGGAACCGGGCTTCTTGGACAAGATGATGGACAGCCCCGCGTTCAAGAGCGCGATGCGCTCAGCGGGGACGGTGATCGGTCGTGAGATCACCCGCAGCATCTTCGGCACCGGCAGGCGCCGGCGGAAACGCTAGTCGCCGCCGAGTTTCTTATAGACGGCGCCGACGATGGGCGCGACGATCGAGCGTGGCGCGTATCCGCTGGCCGCCGACATCGCCTTGGACGTGACGCCGGGAACCACGCGCATCTTGTTTCGTTCCAGGCCGTCCAGCGAGACCTTCGCGGTGTGCTCGGTCGAGATCCAGAGAAAGTCGGGGATCAATCGCTCAACCAGTGACTGCTCGTCGGGGTTGGGTAGTTCGGTGCGTACTGGGCCCGGTGCCAGCACCGTCACGTGCACACCGGCTGATTTCAGTTCGCCCCGTAGGGATTCGCTGAAGGTGTTGACGAACGCCTTGGTCGCCGCATAGGTCGCATTGTTCGGAATCGGTGAGTTACCCGCTGCTGAACCGGAGATCAGTATTCCGCCGGCTCCCCGGGCCACCATGCCGGGCAGTACCGCCAGCACGAGGTCGTGAACCCCAATCACGTTGAGCTGAACCTGCTTGCGTTCGTCGGCCGGGTCGAGCGAAGCCACGGTTCCGAATGTCGCGGTGCCCGCGTTCGCGCACAGGATCGAGATGTTTCGGGCGGCGAGTTCTTCGCACAATGTGTCGCGTTCCGCTGGGTCGGCGAGGTCGACGGCGCGCACCTCCACCGTCACCCCGTAGCGCTCGCGCAGCCGTTCGGCCAGCGCGGTCAGCACCTCCTCGCGTCGAGCCGTGATGATCAAGCTGTGGCCGCGGGCAGCAAGCTCGACGGCCAGCGCCTCGCCAATGTTCTGCGACGCACCGGTGACGACAGCCCGGGCATCGGCGCTGGGGGCGGGTACTGGCATGGGCGGGACTATATCGTGGGCATCCATGAGCGAGTTGCCGCCTCCGGTCCGGCCGCCCATGGTCGCCGCGACGCGGTCTCGCGTACTGGCATGGGCGCTGTGGGACTTCGGCGCCACAGCGGTGAACGCGATCGTCGTGACATTCGTGTTCTCCGTGTACCTGACCAACACTGTTGGCGACGACCTGCCCGGGGACACCAGTCCCGCCAGCTGGCTGGGTCGTGCGCTGGCACTGGCCGGGCTGGTCGTCGCACTGATGGCACCGGTGACCGGGATCTGGGTCGAAGCACCGGCGCGCCGGCGTCGGGTACTGGCCGTGCTGACCGGGCTGGTGGTGTTGCTGACCGCGTCGATGAGCCTGATCCGCGACGACCATCGGTACATGTGGCCGGGACTGGTGCTGCTCGCGTGCACAGCCGCATGCAGCGAGCTGGCCACCGTGCCGTACAACGCGATGCTGCGCCAGCTCTCGACACCGGCAACCTCCGGCCGGATTTCCGGACTGGGTCTCGGATTGGGGTATTTCGGCAGCGTCCTGGCGCTGCTCGTGGTGTACCTGGGTTTCATCTCCGGCAGCGGGGATACCCGCGGTCTGCTCGACCTGCCCGCGGCCGACGGCCAGAATGTGCGGGCGGCCATGCTGTTGATCGCCGCCTGGTTCGGGCTGTTCGCCCTGCCGCTGCTCATCACGGTCCCAAGCGTCAAGTCAGAGCAATCCCGGGAACGCGTCGGTCTGCTGGCCGCCTATCGCCGGGTGTGGACCGAGGTGCGGGAGCAGTGGCATCGAGACCGCAACGTTGTCTACTACCTGGGCGCCAGCGCGGTGTTCCGGGACGGGCTGGCCGGTGTCTTCACGTTCGGTGCGGTGATCGGTGTCAACGTCTACGGGGTGTCTCAGGCCGACGTGCTGCTCTTCGGGGTCGCCGCCAGCGTGGTCGCGGCGCTGGGCGCGGTAGCGGGCGGTCACGTCGATGACCGGATCGGTTCCAAACGGGTGATCGTCGTCTCACTGATGGCGATGATCGCCGCCGGCCTCGCCATGATGGCAGGCCGGGGTCAGGCCGCCTTCTGGATATGCGGGCTGATGCTGTGTGTGTTCATCGGACCCACGCTGTCGTCGGCACGGACGTTGATGCTGCGGATGGCCGCCCACGGCAAGGAAGGTGTCTCATTCGGCCTGTACACGATGGCGGGTCGCGCCGCGACCTTCCTGGCGCCGGCGTTGTTCGCGCTATTCATCGATGTCTTCGACAGCGACCGGGCCGGGATGGGCGGCTTGATGACCGTCCTGCTGCTGGGATTGCTGGCGATGCTGGCGGTAAAGGCGCCGCATTCACGCGGCGAACCCAAGCTCTCGGTCTAATTTCCGCGCTCCTCGACGCGGCTCGTCCCCCTAGCCGGTCGTGGCGCAGATCGTCAGGCCGACGCCGGTTCGCTGCTCCACCTGAGCGCCATTCACGGTGATAGAGCACGCCAACTCGCGCCCGACGTTGATGATGCTGATGCTGGCCGCACCGCCGGCGGACAACGAGACCTGCTTGCTCCAGGGCAGCATCACGTTGAATTCGGTCTGCAGCAGGCCACCGGAGTCGACGTAGGTGATGTTGATGACTCGGCCGCTGCCCTCGACGGTGTAGACAACGCTGTCGGTCGCGCCGCGGGAGGGTGCTTCGGTGGGAGTAGTGCGGGATGGCGCTGTCGGCGAAGTCGGCAGGGGCAGCAAAGGTGTGGAGGGAGTCCGTGACGTCGTCGGCGGTGTCCGTGGGGTCGTCGGCGGGGTCCGCGGAACAGTGGTGGGAGCGGCGAGGGTGGGTTCGGGCCCAGAGGGCAGCGGGGCCATCACCGTCTCCTGCTTGGAGCTGCTGACGATCACCAGAGCGATGACCAGGCCGACGACGGTGAGCACCGCGACCGCGGTGACGATCCACAGCCAGCGTGGCGACTTCGGGCCATCGGGCGGCGGTTGCTCCTCGTCTTCCCCGGGCGGGTACTGCGGTCCGTACTGCCCCGGTGCGGCTGGGTCGTAGCCATAGCTTGAATACGCGGGCATGCCTTCGGTGGGGTGCGATGGCGGCGCCTGATACGGCGAACCGTACTGCGTTTGGCTCGCGTAAGCCGGGTCGGAATATCCGGGTTGGCTATATCCCGGCTGGCCATAGCCGAGTTGTTGGGTCGGCTCGTCCCCGGTGCCGGAGCTCCATTGCTCCTCGCGTCCGCGGTCCGTCATGCGCACCTCATGGCTGCAGGGTACCTGTGCGGCCGCTGAGCGCGCCGTTCTCCGGCCCGGAGCACGGCGGGCTCGCAGACCATGCAGAATCAAGCATCGTGGGACAGCAGGTTCGCAGGGTGTACGGCGCTTCGGTGTCGCCGGACGCCACCGCGTTCGCACACCTCGTCGATGACGGTGGATATCCGCGCGCGGTGCAGCGTTTTCTGAGCGGTTGGCGGGCGAGTTCCCTGCGTGACGTCGAGTTGCCGGTCCAGGGCCCCGTCACGCGGGTACTGCACTCGGCCGACGGGTCATGGTTGGCCTGCCAAGTCGCGCCCGAGGGTGGCACGCGCAGCCAGATCTGGGTAGTGACAACCGACCCCGATGACCGTGATGCCCGCAGAATCGACCATTGGGCTTCCGAGGCGGAGGGCACCGCCGAGTTGATCAGTTGGGACGGCACGCTGGTGGCAGCAATCCTGACCGGCGACGACGGCGTGGGCAGCTCCTGCCTGATGGATCCGTCGGCGGGAACCACGACGGTGCTGGACCGGCGCTCCGGTGGAAGATTGGTGGATGCCTGGGCGGGAGCCTCGTTGGTGCGGGTCGGCCCGCGTGGCTACCGCGATCTGATCATGCTGCGGGGTCTCACCGAAACCGCGCTGCTGCCTTTTGATCCCGGCTCTACCACAGACACCGGCGTCATCCTCGACGATCAAGGCCCGCGCAGGCTGCGTTCGGGTCCGGAGGGCGAGGATCTCAAGCTTTATCAACCGGCGAAGGGATACGGGCTCAACAGCACCGAAGGCTATGTGCGTGCTCTGGTGCGCAGCGAGAACGGCGCCGAGTACGCCCGGCTGCTCGAGGTGGCGTCGACCGCTGACGGGGTGTCTTACCAGGTGCTGGCCGAGCGGCCGGATCATGAAATCGACGAGTTCACCGTCAGCGACGATCTCTCGACCGTGGCGATCCTGTGGAACATCGACGGCGCCAGCGAGTTGCAGATACTCGAGTACGCCGACAAAACGCTGCACGACCCGATCCCGCTGCCGGGCATGGTTGCCGGCGAGTTGAGTATCAGCGCGGGTGGGTCGATGCTGGCGGTGACGGTCGAGGGGCCGTCGAATCCGCCGACGGTCGAGCTGGTCGACCCGAGGACCGGCGAATGGGAGCAGGTAGGCCGTGAGCCCAGCATCGGGCCGCTGGCCGCCGACCCCACGCTGGAGCTTGTCGTCGCGCGAGACGGGTTGCAGTTCACCGGATGGCTGTTCCAGCCCCCGGCCGGTGTCGAGACCATCGGTGCCATGCTGTTCTTACACGGCGGACCCGAGGGTCAGGGCAGGCCCGGCTACAACGAGTTCTTCCCGGCATTGCTGCAGGCCGGAATTTGCGTATTCCTACCCAATGTCCGCGGCTCGGGGGGCTTTGGTCGTACGTTCATGCACGCCGACGACCGTGAGCGGCGCTTCGCCGCCATCGACGATGTCGCCGATGCGGCCAGATTCCTCATCGACAACGGTCACGCTCCGGTGGGGCGGGTCGCCTGTTGCGGATGGTCCTACGGTGGCTACCTGACGCAGGCGGCACTGGCCTTTCACCCCGACGAGTTCGCGGCAGGCATCAGTATCTGCGGCATGAGCGACCTGAACACCTGGTACCACAACACCGAGCCGTGGATCGCCGCGGCGGCTTACCCCAAGTACGGTCATCCGATCAGCGATCGCGAACTACTGGAACAACTGTCTCCCCTCCCGCGCGTCCACGCGATGACCGCGCCACTTCTGTTGGTGCACGGCCTCAATGACACCAACGTGCCGCCCAGCGAGTCAGTGCAGATGTGTGAAGCGCTCAACGCGCTTGGTCGGCGCGCAGAACTGGTGCTGTTCGACGACGACGGCCACGAGATCGACAAGCGGGAGAATCGAGCGGTCCTGCTGAAAGCCATGACCGCCTGGCTCGGCGAGGCCTTTGCTGCGGATCCTGTCGGCTGACCTGCCGTTAGAGGTTTATCGAAAATGTTTGTCGGGTAGACCTGTTGGGGCGCGCGTCAGTTCGACGTGTAGACGTAGGAGGCACGGCATGCGAGGAGTACTCGGCGTCATAGTGCTTGTTTGGTTGGTGATCGGCGTCGCCGCCGCCTATCAACGGGACTACTTCAAAGGTGGTGAAGCCAACTGCGCCACAGCGGGAACCATCGCGCTGACGGTGGTCGCCGGACCGCTGAACTATGTGGGGGCCAATCCAAAAGTCACCGATTGCCACATTCCGCAGCCCAGTCAGTAGCCGGCCGACTGTTCGACGCGCAGATTTTCGACGCACAGAAATCGAGGCCGCCCGATCGGCGGCCAGAACGTTTGGTAGTCGCACTTAATCATGAAGGCGCCCGGCCGAGTTCACAGCAGCAACCGTCATCGCTCTCAGAACGGCTCGCGGTCTGATCTCGGCCGGATTCGCAGCGTGCAGTTTCGCGTTGGGTTTCACACTGTGCGAGGTGGAGTTCAGCAATCCGAAGGTGGCATGGGCTGTCAGTCTCGCATCTGTCTCGGTCAGGGTGGGGTTTCGCCGGCGCAACACGTCGACCCAGATCTCGACATACTGCCGCTGCTTGCGGCGCACCTGCCGTTTGGCCGCAGGCGGCAGGTTTCCCAGGTCACGGTCCTGAATGCGGATCAGCTCGGACTCGGCCAGCGCGAAGTCCAGATGGAAATCGATCAATGCCTCCAGGGCGGCTTCGGCATCATCGGCGCCATTGGCCACCTCGTTCGCTCCGGTGAGCAGTCGGGTGCTGATACCGACGAGCAACTCCACCAACAATGCTTCCTTGTTGGGAAAGTGCCGGTAGATCGCCGGCCCGCTGACCCCGGCTGCCGCGCCGATGTCCTCCAGTCGCACCGCGAGATAGCCGTGCTGGGCCATCAATCGTTCTGCTGCAGTGATCAGCTGGTTGCGTCTGTCGGATTTGGCCCGGCTGCGGCGGGAGGGGATCTGGGGCGCCGCTGACGGCGGACTCTGCGCTCTCACGCCGCAACCTCCTGCCGATAGTGGACACCGAGAGTTAATGGGGATTAACATAGCACCGGTTAGTCTCGATTAACTCAACTGAGGCGGATTCAGCGATGGCAGCGCAGGCAGCACATCATGACGATCATGTGGCGCTGGTCGAGCAGCTGCGGAGCAAGCTCGCCGCCGCGGCTCTCGGTGGTTCGGAGCGCGCTCGTGAGCGGCACGTCAGCAGAGGCAAGTTGCTGCCGCGAGACCGCGTCGACGGCCTCCTGGACCCCGGTAGCCCCTTCCTCGAGCTGGCTGCGTTAGCCGCCGACGGAATGTACGACGAGGAGTGCCCCGGAGCGGGAATGATCGCCGGGATCGGTCGGGTGTCGGGCCGAGAATGCATGATCGTGGCCAACGATGCGACGGTCAAAGGCGGTACTTACTACCCGATTACGGTCAAGAAGCACCTGCGGGCCCAGGAGATCGCGGCGCAGAACCGGTTGCCATGTCTCTATCTGGTGGACTCCGGGGGTGCGTTCCTGCCCCGGCAGGACGAGGTCTTCCCCGATCGCGAGCACTTCGGACGCATCTTCTACAACCAGGCGACGATGAGCGCCAACGGAATTGCCCAGATCGCGGCGGTGCTCGGTTCGTGTACGGCCGGCGGGGCCTACGTTCCGGCCATGAGCGACGAAGCCGTCATCGTGCGCAATCAGGGCACCATCTTTCTCGGTGGTCCGCCACTGGTGAAAGCCGCCACCGGCGAGGTCGTCACCGCCGAGGAGCTCGGTGGCGGCGATCTGCACTCCAAAGTCTCCGGCGTCACCGACCATCTCGCTCACGACGATCGCGACGCGCTGCAGATCGTGCGACGGATAGTGGGCACCTTGGCGCCGCGACACAAGCCGCCCTGGGAGGTGGCGCCGACGGTCGATCCGATTGCCGACCAGGCCGAGCTCTACGATGTCGTCCCCGTGGACTCACGGGTGGCCTACGACGTGCACGAGGTGATCACCAGGATCGTCGATGGCGGCGAATTCGCGGAATTCAAAGCCGACTACGGCACCACGCTGGTGACCGGGTTCGCGCGCATCCACGGCCACCCGGTCGGCATTGTCGCCAACAACGGCGTGTTGTTCGGCGAGTCGGCGGTCAAGGGTGCGCACTTCATCGAGCTGTGTGACAAGCGGGTCACGCCATTGCTCTTCCTGCAGAACATCTCGGGGTTCATGGTCGGTCGTGACTATGAGGCAGCGGGCATTGCCAAACACGGCGCCAAGATGGTCACGGCGGTGGCCTGCGCGCGGGTCCCCAAGCTGACCGTTGTGATCGGGGGTTCCTATGGCGCGGGCAACTACTCGATGTGTGGCAGGGCCTATTCGCCTCGCTTCCTGTGGATGTGGCCGAATGCGCGGATCTCGGTAATGGGCGGCGAGCAAGCGGCCTCGGTACTGGCCACGGTCCGCGGCGAGATGACCGCGGACGAAGAAGAGGCGTTCAAAGCCCCGATCCGCGCCCAGTACGAGGATCAAGGCAATCCCTACTACTCGACCGCGCGACTCTGGGACGACGGGGTCATCGACCCCGCTGATACCAGAACCGTAGTCGGATTGGCACTTTCGGTTGTCGGGCAGGCGCCGCTCGAACCCGTTTCCTACGGCGTATTTCGGATGTGACCAGAAATGAAAAAAAGTTCGGGCAAGGCGTTTGACACCGTTCTCGTCGCCAACCGCGGGGAGATCGCAGTCCGGGTCATTCGCACGTTGCGATCCATGGGGATTCGCTCGGTGGCGGTATTCAGCGACGCCGACGCGGGAGCGCGCCACGTTGGTGAGGCAGACATCGCTGTCCGCATCGGCCCGGCGCCCGCCCGGCAGAGCTACTTGTCGATCGATGCGCTGTTGTCGGCGATCGACCGCACGGGCGCGCAGGCGGTACACCCGGGCTACGGATTTCTCTCGGAGAACGCACAATTCGCCGAAGCCCTGAGTTCTGCGGGTGTGGTGTTCATCGGGCCCCCGGTAGGGGCGATCAGGACCATGGGGGACAAGATCTCGGCGAAGGCGGCGGTGTCAGCCTTTGGCGTGCCTGTCGTGCCGGGGATTTCGCGACCTGGGCTAACGGATGCGGATCTGATTGGTGGCGCCGGCGATGTCGGGTACCCGGTGCTGGTGAAACCGTCGGCGGGTGGCGGTGGCAAGGGCATGCGCGTCGTCCATGACGCGGCCGATCTCCCCGCGGCGCTGGAAAGCGCACGACGGGAGTCGGCTTCGGCCTTCGGAGATGACACGTTGTTCCTCGAGCGGTTCGTCCTCAACCCCCGGCACATCGAGGTGCAGGTGTTGGCCGACAACCACGGCGCTGTTGTGCATCTCGGAGAACGTGAATGCAGTCTGCAGCGACGCCATCAGAAGGTGATCGAAGAGGCGCCGTCGCCGCTGCTGGACGCTTCTACCCGGGCTCGCATCGGTGCGGCGGCGTGTGACACCGCGCGCAGTGTGGACTACACCGGTGCGGGCACCGTCGAGTTCATCGTCTCCGCCGACCGGCCCGACGAGTTCTTCTTCATGGAGATGAATACCCGCCTGCAGGTGGAACATCCGGTCACCGAGATGATCACCGGCCTGGACCTGGTCGAACTGCAGGTGAGGATCGCCGCGGGGGAGCAGCTACCGATCGCCCAGGACGCCGTCCGGATTGACGGCCACGCCGTCGAGGCCCGCGTGTACGCCGAGGATCCCGCCCGGGGATTCCTGCCGACCGGCGGTGACGTCATCGCACTCCGGGAGCCCTCGGGACCGGGGATCAGGGTCGATTCCGGATTGGCTGACGGCACCGTGGTCGGCAGCGATTACGACCCGATGCTGGCCAAGGTCATCGCTCACGCCGCGGACCGGCCGACGGCGCTGCGCGAACTCGACGCGGCGCTGTCCGATACCGCGGTTCTCGGGCTGACCACCAACATCGAGTTCTTACGGTTCTTGCTGGCAGATCCTGACGTGGCCGCCGGGCGCCTCGACACCGGGCTGCTGGATCGGCGCACACCTGAGTTCGCACCCGTGCCGCCCGGGGACGACGAGTTGATCGCGGCGGCGGCGTACCGGTGGATCGAGTCCTGGCCGGTAGCCCCCGCCAGTCCGTGGGACGTGCCGTCGGGCTGGCGGATCGCCGGGTACGGGCCGACGACGGTCCGGTTGCGCGCAGAAGACAGAACAGACCACGTCGCACTGACCGGTTCGCCCGAGCATGCGACTGTCAGCGTTGAGGACGGCGAAACCCGCACGCTGCGTGCAACTTTGGAAGACAACCGGCTCGTGGTTACTATCGACGGCCTGCGCACTGGCTACCTGGCCGCCGCGGTAGGCGATCAGGTATGGCTGTCCCGGGCGGGTCGCGTGGTGCTGGTCGAAGAAGTGCGCGAGGCGCCTGTGCGCCCCGAGGACGAACACGGTGGCGACGCGGAGTTGACCAGCCCGATGCCCGGGTCGGTTGTCGCTGTCGCTGTCGCGGACGGCGACAGTGTCGAGGCGGGAACGGCCGTGGTCACTGTCGAGGCCATGAAGATGGAGCACGCACTCACCGCGCCGGTGGACGGCGTGGTGGAACTGATCGTCAGGGCGGGCGATCAAGTGAAGGTGGGCCAGGTCCTGGCCCGGATAACGGCAACCGAGGAGCCGCAACTGTGACAACTACTCAGGGGACAACTACTCAGGGGACAACTAATCAGGGGACCGACGTTCTGGCCACCGGCATGTTGCCAGAGCACTACGAGCAGTTGGCCAAGACAGTGCGCGATTTCGCTCAGAGCGTGGTGGCTCCGGTGGCGGCCAAACACGACGAAGAGCACTCGTTCCCCTACGAGGTGGTCGCGGGCATGGCCGATATGGGGCTCTTCGGCCTTCCTTTCCCCGAGGAGTACGGCGGAATGGGCGGCGACTACTTCGCGCTCTGCCTGGCTCTCGAGGAACTCGGCAAGGTCGACCAGAGTGTCGCCATCACGCTGGAAGCTGGAGTGTCCCTGGGCGCGATGCCCGTCTACCGCTTCGGTAACGAGGAGCAGAAGCAGGAGTGGTTGCCGCTGCTGGCCGGCGGCAAGGCGCTCGGTGCATTCGGGCTCACCGAGGCGGGTGGCGGTAGCGACGCCGGAGCGACCAAGACCACCGCGAAGTCGGATGGATCAACTTGGCTGATCAATGGCAGCAAGCAGTTCATCACCAACTCAGGCACCGACATCACCAAGCTGGTAACGGTCACCGCAGTCACCGGGGAATCGAATGGCAAGAAAGAGATTTCATCGATCCTGGTGCCGGTCCCGACGGCGGGCTTTACCGCAGAGCCGGCCTACAACAAGGTGGGCTGGAACGCCTCGGATACCCACCCGTTGAGTTTCGACGACGTGCGGGTGCCGCAGGAGAACCTGCTGGGTGAGCGGGGGCGCGGATACGCCAACTTCCTGCAGATCCTGGACGAGGGTCGCATCGCGATTGCCGCAGTATCGGTCGGCGCGGCACAGGGTTGTGTCGACGAGAGCGTCAAGTACTCCAAGGAGCGACACGCCTTCGGTCGGGCGATCGGAACCAACCAGGCGATCGCGTTCAAGATCGCCCGGATGGAGGTCAGAGCCCAGGTAGCCCGTGCCGCGTACTACGACGCGGCAGCACTGATGCTGGCGGGTAAGCCGTTCAAGAAGCAGGCCGCAGTCGCCAAGCTGGTGGCCAGCGAGGCTGCCATGGACAACGCTCGCGACGCCACGCAGATATTCGGTGGCTACGGATTCATGAACGAATACCCGGTCGCCCGGCACTATCGCGACAGTAAAATCCTCGAAATCGGCGAGGGGACAACAGAAGTCCAACTGATGCTGATCGCGAGGGAGCTAGGTCTGTGAGCACCGCGAGCCAGGGCGGCCAGAAGGCAGTCGTCCAGCGGGGGCTGTGGTTCGAGGAGTTCGAGATCGGTGTGCGATACCTGCACCGGCCCGGACGCACCATCACTGAGGCTGACAACGTCCTGTTCACGACGCTGACCATGAACACCCAGGCCCTGCACTTGGATGCCGCGTTCGCCGATGCGCTGCCACCCTTCAACCAGCGACTGGTCAACTCGATGTTCACGCTCTCCACGCTGGTGGGGCTGTCGGTCGCACAGCTCACCCAGGGCACCATCGTGGGCAATCTGGGATTCAGCGACGTCGCCTTCCCCAAACCGCTGTTCCACGGTGACACGCTCTATGCCGAGACGGAGATCAGCGACAAGCGCGAGTCCAAGAGTCGTCCCGGCGAGGGCATCGTCACCTTCCTGCACACTGGCCGTAATCAACACGGTGATGTCGTCGCGACCGCGTCGCGAAAGACCATGATGCGTTTACGCCCCGAGGCGGAGCGCTGATGGCTCCCATGCGCGAAGGGCGAAACAACCTGAGCAACAGCGGTCCTGGCTGGCTGTTTTGCCCTGCCGACCGCCCTGAGCGATTTGAAAAAGCCGCTGCCGCAGCTGATGTGGTCATCATCGACCTGGAAGACGGCGTCGCGGAGAAGGACCGGGAAGCCGCGCGTAAGGCACTTGTCGATAAGCCGCTGGACCCGACCCGGACGGTGGTCCGCGTTAACCCGGTGTCGACGCCCGACCATGTGCTGGATATCCAGGCGCTCAGGGCCACCCGCTACAACACGGTGATGCTGGCCAAGTCCGAGACCGCTGAGCAGGTTGCGTCACTGGCGCCGCTCGATGTGGTCGTTTTGGTCGAAACCCCGCTCGGGGCGCTGTCCCTGGGCGAGATTGTGCGGGTCGAGAACGCGTGCGCCGTGATGTGGGGCGCCGAGGACCTCTTCGCCGCCACGGGCGGCACCGCAAATCGCTGGCCAGACGGCAGCTATCGTGATGTCGCCAAGCATGTGCGGTCGCAGAGCCTGCTGGCCGCCAAAGCCTTTGGGCTGATGGCGCTCGACTCGGTCTACCTCGACATCAGGGATCTTGAAGGCCTGCGTGCCGAAACCGATGATGCGGTTGCGGTCGGGTTCGACGCCAAGGTCGCCATCCATCCGACGCAAGTGGCAGTCATCCGCGCGGGTTACGCGCCTACCGACGAGCAGATCGATTGGGCGAGGAACGTTCTTGACAGAGCGAATGCCGAACGCGGGGTGTTTCAGTTCGAGGGTCAGATGGTCGATATGCCGGTGCTGCGGCGCGCCGAGCGGATCGTGGCAATGGCCCCGAACAGCAGCGGCTGATTCAGCGGCGCTTGGCGGCAGCCAATCTGGCTGCGAACTCGGGTGATTCGATCGACACGGCCTGAGGGCCGATCTCGACATCGACGGCGAGGCGGTGCTGATCGAGGTCCACGGTGCCCGGGCTCACGGTGGCCCGCATCGAGGCCTTGGTCGCCACGACCACGTCCCGAGGTGCGGAGGCAGGCCCGGCGGCAAGCGCGCGGGCAGCAGCCACCGCGTCCTCGGCGACTTCCAGTGCGAGTCCGTGCCGAACGGCCGCGTGCGCGTCGAAGCGCATGCCGAACAGCAGTGCAGCCCGTGCCGCCTGGGGCCCGATCGCACGCTGCAGCATCCATGTTGCGCCGCCGCCGGGGTGAATGCCGAGCTTCTGGAAGCGTGGGTCGAACATCGCGGAGGGACCGGCGATCCGTACGTCGGCTGCCAGTGCCAGGTTCAGGCCGGCGCCTACTGCGGGCCCGTTGACCGCTGCAATCGTCGGCAGTGTGCACTGTGCCACGGCGAGGAAGCCGTCGTAGATCACCCGCAGTCCTTCTTCGGTCGCCTCGCCCAGAGCGGTCAAGTCGGCGCCCGCGCAGAATGCTTTGCCCGCGCCGGTCAGGATCACCGCGTGGACACCGGGGTCTGCCTCGGCGGAGTCGACCGCCGCGCGCAGCGCCGCTGAACTCTCCGCGGTCACCGCATTGCGCCGGTCGGGATCGTTGACGGTGATGAGAGCGACGCGGTCATCGACCCGAGTCAGTACAAGTTCGGACACTCGCTCAGCGTAGTGGCCCTGCCAGGTGAACCACCCCGGGTTTGGTGCACACCTTCTTCGAGGGAAGGTTGTTCGCATCATGGCGAAGAAATACGACGACGAGTTCAAGGCCCGGGCGGTGCGGTTGGTCACTGACCATGCCGAGGAGTACGACAGCCGTACAGCCTGCATCACCGTGGTGGCCAAGCGGTTGGGAGTGTCCTACGAATCGCTGCGCCGCTGGGCCAACCAGGCCGAGGTGGACACCGGCCAGCGTGACGGAGTGTCCACCGATATCGCACGGGAGAACAAAGAGCTCAAACGCAAGAATCGTGAGCTTGAGGAAACTATCGAAATCCTGAAAGCAGCAACAAGTTTCTTCGTGCGGGAGAGCGACCCGCGACACCGTTGATCTGTGCGTTCATCGCCGAGCATCGGGCTCGGTTCGGGGTCGCTCCGATGTGCCGCGTGCTCACCGAGCACGGCTGCGCGATCGCCCCGAGAACCTTCT
>NZ_JBMYXC010000065.1:0-17362 GCF_049608025.1 Mycobacterium sp.
GCGCGACGATCAAGCAGCGAGGGACGAGCAGCGTTGAGGAGCGCGACCGAAATGGCTAGAAGCGCGACGATCAAGCAGCGAGGGACGAGCAGCGTTGAGGAGCGCGACCGAAATGGCTAGAAGCGCGACGATCAAGCAGCGAGGGACGAGCAGCGTTGAGGAGCGCGACCGAAATGGTTAGGCGCACGACGCGTTATTCCCCCTACACCGGCGGTCCCGATCCGCTGGCGCCCCCGGTCGACTTGCGCGAGGCGCTCGAGGCGATCGGGCAGGATGTCATGGAAGGCACCTCTCCGCGTCGGGCTCTGTCGGAATTGCTCAGGCGCGGATCGCCGAACATGCCGGGCGCCGACAAACTGGCTGCAGAGGCCAATCGGCGCAGACGGGAGCTGTTGCAGCGCAACAACCTCGACGGCACCCTGGCTGACATCAAGGAACTGCTCGACGAAGCGGTGCTGGCCGAGCGCAAGGAGTTGGCGCGCGCTCTCGATGACGATGCCCGATTCGGGGAGTTGCAACTGGAATCCCTATCGCCGTCTCCGGCCAAGGCCGTTCAGGAGCTCTCCGAGTACGACTGGCGTTCGCAGGAGGCGCGCGAGAAGTACGAGCAGATCAGGGATTTGCTCGGCCGCGAGATGCTCGACCAGAGGTTCGCCGGCATGAAACAGGCGATGGAGAACGCCACCGACGAGGACCGCCAGCGGGTGAGCGACATGCTCGACGACCTCAATGACCTGCTCGACAAGCACGCCAGGGGTGAGGACTCGCCACAGGATTTTCAAGAGTTCATGGCCAAGCACGGTGAGTTCTTTCCCGAGAATCCGAAGAATATCGAAGAGTTGCTCGACTCGTTGGCCAACCGCGCCGCGGCTGCCCAGCGGTTCCGCAACAGCCTGTCCGAACAGCAGCGCGCGGAACTGGATGCGTTGGCACAGCAGGCGTTCGGGTCGCCATCGTTGATGAGCGCATTGAATCGCCTTGACGGTCACCTGCAGGCAGCGCGGCCGGGGGAGGATTGGACGGGCTCGCAGCGCTTCTCCGGGGGTGACCCGCTGGGTATGGGGGAGGGTGCGCAGGCGCTGGCCGATATCGCCGAACTCGAGCAGCTGGCCGAGCAGCTCTCGCAGAGCTATGCCGGGGCCACCATGGATGACGTTGATCTTGACATGCTGGCCCGCCAACTCGGGGACGAAGCCGCTCTCAACGCTCGCACCCTCGCCGAGATGGAGCGGGCGTTGATGAGCCAGGGCTTCCTGGATCGGGGATCAGACGGGCAGTGGCGACTGTCCCCCAAAGCGATGCGTCAACTCGGCCAGGCGGCATTACGTGATGTGGCGCAACAACTCTCGGGACGCCACGGTGAGCGTGACACCCGTCGGGCCGGTGCCGCGGGCGAGTTGACGGGTGCCACTCGACCCTGGCAGTTCGGCGACACCGAACCGTGGAACGTCACCCGCACCCTCACCAATTCGGTGGTGCGTGAGTCGGGGAGCCCCGCGGACGGTTTGAGCCCACACATCCGGATGAAGGTCGAGGACGTCGAGATCTCCGAGACCGAGACTCGCACCCAGGCAGCGGTGGTGTTGTTGGTCGACACGTCCTTCTCGATGGTGATGGAGAACCGCTGGCTACCGATGAAGCGCACAGCGCTGGCGCTCAGTCACCTGGTCAGCACCCGATTTCGGTCGGACTCGCTACAGATCGTTGCTTTCGGCCGGTATGCCCGCACCGTGACCGCCACCGAGCTGACCGGAATGGAGGGCGCCTACGAGCAGGGCACCAACCTGCACCACGCGCTGGCGCTGGCCAGCCGGCATCTGCGGCGTCACCCCAACGCTCAACCGGTGGTCCTCGTCGTCACCGACGGCGAGCCGACTGCGCACCTGGAGGACTGGGACGGTACCGGGAGTTCGGTGTTTTTTGACTACCCGCCGCACCCTCGGACCATCGGGTACACAGTCAAGGGCTTCGACGAGATCGCCAGGCTGGGGGCGCAGGTGACGATCTTCCGGCTCGGCAGCGATCCCGGTCTGGCGCGATTCATCGACCAGGTTGCCCGCCGGGTCGGTGGGCGGGTGGTGGTGCCTGACCTGGACGGACTGGGTGCCGCGGTGGTCGGTGACTACCTGAGTGCCAAACGTCGCCGCTGAACAATCCGAAACGTCGCCGCTCGCCAAAACGCCCAGCTCAGGCGGTGTCGGTGCGCTTCCTGCGTTTCACATTGACACTGCCCCACACCGAGAAACCGCGAATCCGCACGCATGGCGCGCCGGGCGAACCTTCGCCGTCAACTTTCTGGTCGAAGCTTCCCATCACACCGACCCCCTTCAGATCGAGATTGATCTCGGGCGGTACGACGATGGTCTGCCCGCCCATGATCGAATATGAGCGGATTTCGACGTCAGGCGAGGTGAAGTCGGCGTAGCGCAGGTCGAGTACCCCGCCACCCCATAAGGCGAAAGTGGTCAACCGCCGGGGCACGTTCCAACGGCCCCGGCGTTCAAAGCCGGTCAGGATCGCCAGCAGTAACGTCGACGGCGCCGGATGGCACATTCCACCGCGACCCTGCGTGACTGCTCCGGGAAGATCGGCCGACAGCCGGTCGAGTTCGTCGTAGGTTTGCGCAGCGTAAGCCCTGGTCAGCCGATCCTCGTACTCATTGAGTTGCAGCGTGCCCGACGCCGCGGCATCAGACAGTAGTTGCGCAATCTGAATTCGGTCGGTATCGGCGGCCTGCATCGAGCCGTGCCGCGACGCGGGGTCGTTCACTTCGGCCTTCTCATCCTTGCGCAAACGCACATCACCTACGAGCGTACGACGAACGTCGGCACAGGCAAGTGACTTGACGAAACCGTAAGTCTTATCCGGACACGGTGTAGGTCACCCGGCCCAGTTGGGGGGGCGCTTCTGCAGGAATGCCAGCATTCCCTCCCGCGCCTCGTCGGAGACGAACAGCGTCCCCGAGTGTCGAGTCAAGCGCTCTGCGTGGCGATCGAAGTCCTCCAAGATGGATGCCGTCGTCAGGGCCTTCGATTCGGCAAGGCCCTGCGGTGAACCCAGGGCGATCTCGGACGCCAACTTCGTGACGGTTGCCGCCACGTCATCGGAGGCGACGGTGATGAGCCCCATCTCGGCAGCCGCAGTGGTGCCGAACCTTTCGCCGGTGACGAAGTAGCGGCCAGCGGCGCGCGCCGTCATCTTCGGCAACAGAGTCAGCGAGATGATCGACGGTGCGACTCCGATGCGGGCCTCGCTGAGCGCGAAGGTGCTGGAATCCCCGGCAACGGCGATATCGCACGCGCCGACCAAGCCCAAGCCGCCGGCCCGGACGTGCCCGTCGATCGCCGCGATGACGGGCAGCGGTAACTCGAGGATCCTGCGCAGTAGGCGGGTCAATTCTCGCGCCCGTTCGGCGACCAGTTCGGCGGGATCCTGGGTCGCACCGTCCGTTGCTGCCTGGCTGAGATCAGCGCCGGCGCAGAACGTTCCGCCGGTGTGACCGAGAACGACAACCCGCACGCCCGGCTCTTCTGACGCCCAGGTGAATCCCTGGTGCAGCTGTTCGACCAGCGCAGTGGAAAGCGCATTGCGATTGCGCGGCGAATTCAGGGTGAGCCGGGCAATCGGGCCCTCGACGGTGAACTGGACCAGGGTGTCCATCAGTACGACCGCGGGAGGCCCAGGGACGTCTGCGCCACGAAGTTGAGGACCATCTCGCGGCTGACCGGTGCGATCCGTGCCAGCCGGGACGCGGTCAGGACTGAGGCGATGCCGTACTCCTTGGTCAGGCCGTTGCCCCCCAAACACTGAACCGCCTGGTCGACGGCACGCACCGACGCTTCGCCGGCGGCGTATTTCGCCATGTTCGCGGCTTCTGCCGAGCCTCCGTCGTCGCCTAGGTCATAGAGGCTGGCTGCCTTCTGCATCATCAACTTGGCCAGCTCGATCTCGATGTGGTTCTGCGCCAGCGGGTGCGAGAGCCCCTGATGCGCCCCGATGGGCGTCTTCCACACTTGACGGGTCTTTACGTAGTCGACCGCTTTGTCGATCGCGAAGCGGCCCATTCCGACCGCGCTGGCGGCGCCCATGATGCGCTCAGGGTTCAACCCCGCGAACAGCTGTGCGATCGCCGCATCCTCGGCGCCGACCAGCGCATCTGCGGGCAGCCGCACCTCATCCATGAATACCTGAAACTGAAACTCAGGGCTGACGATCTCCATCGGGATCTTGGTGAACGTGAAACCCGGTGTGTCGGTGGGCACTACGAACAGTGCGGGGCGCAACGATTCGGACTTCGCTGCTCCATTCGATTGGACAGCTCGGCTGACAACGAGCACCGCCTGCGCCTGGTCAACCCCGGAGATGTAGACCTTCTGCCCGGAGAGAATCCAGTCGCTGCCGTCACGGCGCGCGGTCGTGGTGATCTTGTGGGAGTTCGACCCGGCATCGGGCTCGGTGATGGCGAACGCCATGGTGATCGAGCCATCGGCGATTCCGGGGACCCAGCGTTTCTTCTGCTCCTCGGTGCCAAACTTCGAAATGATGGTGCCATTGATGGCCGGGGACACCACCATCATGAGCAACGCTGAGCCACCAGCGGCCATCTCCTCCATCACCAGGCTCAACTCGTACATACCTGCCCCGCCACCGCCATACTCCAAGGGCAAGTTCACCCCGATGAAGCCGAGCTTTCCTGCCTCGGTCCACAATTCATCGGTGTGCTGTCCCGCGCGGGCCTTCTCCAGGTAGTAGTCCTGTCCGTAGTTGGCGGTCATTGCGGCCACCGCCTTGCGCAGCGCTCGCTGTTCCTCGGTCTCGACAAAGCCGTTGAGCATTGGTGTCCTTCTCCTAATCGGTCACGTGATCCGGTTGGCTGTCCGCGTCATCCACTCGGGCGAGGATGGCGCCGACCTCGACCTGGCGGCCGGGTTCGACGTTGAGTTCGACGAGCACACCGTCTGCCGGCGCGGTGATGGTGTGCTCCATCTTCATCGCCTCCAGCCAGATCAACGGCTGCCCAGCGGTCACCGCGTCGCCGACCGCGGCTCCCACCCGCAGAACCGATCCCGGCATCGGCGCAAGCAGTGAACCGTGAGCGAGTGCGTTGTCGGGGTCCGGAAATCGGGGTAGCGCGTCGAGGTGCACTGCGCCGCCGGGGAAATCGACGAAAACCTGCTGAGAACCGTTTCCGGTGTAGCGCGCAACGTCGAACGGGTGATCCACCCCAGCGACCGTGAGGACGACGTGTGCGGGTGTGGCAGAGGTCAACGTGATCTCATCATGATCTGCGATATGCACACCGGCGCGGGTGAAGCGGTACCGAACCTCATGGCTCTCACCGTTGGCGTCTTGGTAACACTTGGTTTGATATCCCGACGGGAGATTGCGCCACCCGCTGGGCACACCGCCGAAAACTGTTGCAGTGCTGCGGTTGTACGCTGCATCTGCCAGTGCCGCCGCGACGGCGGCCAGTTCTGGTGCGCGGCTGTCTCCGCTGGGGGCGGCGAGCGCTGGAAGACCGTGGGTGTCGAAGAACGCTGTGTCGGTCGATCCATCGAGGAAGGCCGGGTGGCGCAGCACATTGACGAGCAGGTCGCGGTTGGTGCTGACGCCGTGGATTCGGGCCCGGGCGAGGGCGTCGGCGAGCAAGCCGGCGGCCTGCCGCCGCGTCGCTGCGTAGGAGATGACCTTGGCGATCATCGGGTCGTAGAAGACCGAGATCACCGATCCGTCAGCTATGCCCGAGTCCAGACGCACTCCGCTTTTGTTGATGGGGCCGAACTCCACGGCCGCGTTCGGCACACTGAAGTGGTGCACCTCCCCGGCCTGCGGTTGCCAGTTCTTGGCCGGATTCTCGGCGTACAACCTGGCTTCGATCGATGAGCCCCGTGGGGGCGGTGGTGCGGAGCCCAGTGGCGCGCCGTCGGCGACCGACAGCTGCAGTTCGACGAGGTCCACTCCGGAAGTGAGCTCGGTGACTGGGTGCTCCACCTGCAGGCGCGTGTTCATCTCGAGGAAGTAGAACTCGCCGGCGGAATCAGCGTCTCGGGAGGCCATGAACTCGACCGTCCCGGCGCCGGTATATCCGATCGCCGTCGCTGCCAGCTTCGCGGCCTCCAAGAGCTTGTCCCGCATGCCCGCGGTCCGTTCGACCAGAGGCGACGGAGCCTCTTCGATGATCTTCTGGTGGCGGCGCTGAATCGAGCACTCCCGCTCGCCGACCGCCCAGACGATGCCGTGGGTGTCGGCCATCACCTGGACTTCGACGTGGTGGCCGGCCTCGAGGTAGCGCTCGCAGAAGACGGTCGGATCGCCGAACGCAGACTGGGCCTCGCGGCGCGCACCCTCCACCTGCGTGGGCAGGTCGTTGAGGTCGCGCACCACTCGCATGCCGCGGCCGCCGCCGCCGGCTGATGCCTTGATCAGGACGGGCAGCATGGCTGCGGTCACGGTGTTCGGATCGAGCTCGTCGAGCACCGGCACGCCCGCAGCAGCCATGATCTTCTTCGCCTCGATCTTGGAACCCATCGCTGCCACGGCGGCTACCGGCGGTCCGATCCAGGTCAGGCCCGCATCTTGCACGGCGGCGGCGAACTCGGGGTTCTCCGAGAGGAATCCGTAGCCGGGATGGATGGCGTCGGCGTCGGCCGCGAGGGCAGCGGCGATCAGCTGGGCAGAATCAAGATAACCGCGGGTGCCGTCGAGACGTACCCGGGCATCGGCCTCGGCGACGTGGGGGGCCTCGGCGTCGGGATCTGTGTAGACCGCAACGGTGCCGATGCCCAAGCGCCGACAGGTGGCGAACACCCGGCGGGCGATCTCGCCGCGGTTGGCCACGAGAACTCGAGTAATCATGTCTTTCTCCCAGCGAATTCGGCGTGGTTTCGTTCGCTCACCGACGAAAAGCACGCCGAAATCGCGGACACGAGCGGCCTCACATCCGGAAGACGCCGAAGTTCGACGTCCCCTCTATCGGACCATTGGCGATGGCGGACAGGCACATTCCCAGTACGGTCCGGGTGTCGCGTGGGTCGATGACGCCGTCGTCGTAGAGCATGCCCGAGAGCACCATCGGCAGCGACTCGGCGTCGATCTGCCCCTCGATGGCGGCACGCATGGCTGCATCCGCGGCGTCGTCAACCTGTTGCCCCCGGGCTTCAGTGGCGGCGCGGTTGACGATCGACAACACACCGGCCAATTGCGCGCCACCCATCACCGCGGACTTGGCGCTCGGCCACGCGAACAGGAAACGAGGATCGAAGGCTCGGCCGCACATGCCGTAGTGGCCGGCGCCGTAGGATGCGCCGATCAGGAGCGAGATGTGCGGCACGGTCGAGTTCGACACTGCGTTGATCATCATGGACCCGTGCTTGATCATCCCGCCTTCCTCGTAGTCCTTGCCCACCATGTATCCGGTGGTGTTGTGCAGGAACAACAATGGCGTGTGCGATCGGTTGGCCAACTGGATGAATTGGGTGGCCTTCTGGGACTCCTCGCTGAACAACACGCCCCTCGCGTTGGCCAGAATGCCGAGTGGGTACCCGTGCAGTGTCACCCAACCGGTCACCAACGATCCGCCGTAGAGTGGCTTGAACTCGTCGAACTCCGAACCGTCGGCAACGCGCGCGATGACCTCTCGTGGATCGAACGGGATCCGTAGGTCCGGCGGTACGACGCCGATCAGTTCGTTCTCATCGAACAACGGTGCGCGCACGCGCCCCGGCTGTGGACCTTGCCTATGCCAATTCAGCCGGGCAACGATTCTGCGCCCGATACGAATGGCATCGAGCTCGTCGATGGCAAAGTAGTCGGCCAGACCCGAAGTCCGAGAGTGCATCTCGGCACCCCCGAGCGATTCATCGTCGGATTCCTCGCCGGTGGCCATCTTCACCAAGGGGGGCCCCGCCAGGAACACCTTCGAGCGTTCCTTGACCATCACCACGTGATCCGACATCCCGGGTATGTATGCCCCGCCTGCGGTG
Source organism: Mycobacterium sp. (assembly GCF_049608025.1). Taxonomy (GTDB): domain Bacteria; phylum Actinomycetota; class Actinomycetes; order Mycobacteriales; family Mycobacteriaceae; genus Mycobacterium. The sequence continues at coordinate 7,983 of NZ_JBMYXC010000065.1, forward strand.
GAGTTGCCGAACACCAGCGCGACGGTCGGGATGCCCGCCGCCGACAGCCGGGTGAGGTCGCGGAACATCTGCCCACCGGGGATGAAGATCTCCTTCTGGGTGGGCAGATCGGCACCGCCGGACTCCACCAGGGAGATCACCGGAAGCCGATTCTCGCGGGCGATCTGATTGGCCCGCAGGATCTTGCGCAGCGTCCACGGGTTGCTGGTGCCGCCCTTGACCGTCGGGTCATTGGCGACAATCAGGCATTGCACCCCGCTGACTGCACCGATTCCTACGACGACGCTGGCGCCGACAGTGAAGTTGGTGCCCCAGGCGGCAAGGGGACTGAGTTCCAGGAAGGGCGAATCCGGGTCGAGCAGTGCCTCCACCCGTTCGCGCGCCGTCATCTTGCCGCGGGCGTGGTGTCGCGACACATACTTCTCGCCGCCGCCCGCCAGAGCCTTGGCATGTTCGGCCTCAAACTCGGCGAGCTTGCCCGCCATGGTGTCGGCAGCCTCGGTGTAGCCGGGGGAGCGGGTGTCGAGAACCGATCGCAGTGTCATGACTGGTATCCGAGCGTCTTGGCGGCCAGCGTGGTCAGGATCTCGGTGGTGCCGCCGCCGATGCCGAGGATTCGCATGTCACGGTATTGGCGTTCGACTTCTGACTCGGCCATGTAACCCATGCCGCCGAACAACTGGACCGCCTGGTTGGCCACCCACTCACCGGCTTCGACTGCAGTGTTTTTGGCGAAGCAGACCTCAGTGATGAGGTTGCTCTCGCCGGAAAGCTCACGCTCGACGATGTTGTGAGTGTAGACGCGGGCCACGTCGATGCGCCGCGCCATCTCGGCCAACGTGTTCTGTACAGGCTGGCGGGCGATGAGCGGCTTGCCGAAGGTCTCGCGATTCCGGCACCAGTCCAGGGTGAGGACCAGACAGCGCTGCGCGCTCGAATACGCCTGCGCCGCAAGCCCCACACGTTCGGAGACGAACGCCGCGGCAATCTGCAGGAAACCGGTGTTCTCGGCGCCAATCAGGTTGGCGGCGGGCACCCGAACGTCGGTGTAGGACAGCTCCGCGGTATCCGATGAGCGCCAGCCCATCTTGTCCAGCTTGCGGCTGACCTCGAATCCCGGTGTGCCTTTGTCCACCGCGATCAGCGAGACGCCCCCGGCCCCGGCGCCCCCGGTGCGCACCGCGGTGACGACGTAGTCGGCCCGCACCCCCGAGGTGATGTAGGTCTTGGCGCCGTTGAGGATGTAAGAGTCGCCATCTCGATCAGCGCGCGTTGTGAGGTGGCCGACGTCGGAGCCCCCGCCGGGTTCGGTGATCGCCAACGCCCCGATCTTCTCTCCTTGCAGTGTTGGCCGCACGTAGGTGTCAATGAGTCGTTGGTCCTCCGAAGCGACCATGTGGGGTACGGCGATGCCACAGGTGAACAGCGAAGCGAACACGCCGCCGGGGGCCCCCGACTGGTGCATTTCCTCGCAGATGACCACCGCGTCGGCCCCGTCGCCGCCCCCGCCGCCGACCGACTCGGGAAATCCCGCACCGAGCAATCCGGCTGCGGCCGCCTTGCGATGCAGGTCGCGGGGCAGCTCTCCGGCTTTCTCCCACTCGTCAGCGTAGGGCAGCACCTCGCGGTCGGCGAATGCGCGCACCGTCTTTCGCAGCGCGCTTCGCTCGGGTGTCGTCCAGATATTCATGAGAGGAGTTCCTCCGGTATGTCGATGAGGCGACTGCGCAGCCACTCGCCCAGTCCTTTGGCTTGCGGATCGAACCTCGCCTGGTAAGCCACGCCCTTGCCGAGGATGTCATCGATCACGAAGTTGACGGCACGCAGTTTGGGCAGGACATGTCGGGTGACGGGAAGATCAGCTGTTTCAGGCAGCAGCTCACGTAGCTTCGCAACGGTCAGAGTGTGTGCCAGCCATCGCCACTGATCGTCAGCCGTGCTTCCCGTCGCTCCGCTCGCCCGGGTGTCTTCTCCCGTCGCTCCGCTCGCCCGGGTGTCTTCTCCCGTCGCTCCGCTCGCCCGGGCGCGGATCCACACGCCGATGTTGGCGCTGCCGCCCTTGTCTCCGCTGCGCGCCCCCGCGATGGTGCCCAGCGGTACCCGCCGCGTCGGGCCGGCCGGAAGGGGTTTGGGCAGGCCGTTGATGGACACCGAGTCCAGTTCCATCGTCTGGCCGGCGGGCGAAATGACCTTGCGGGTGCCGTCGGGATGCACCGCGATGTGGTCGACCTGATCGGCGGGGAGGTAGGCCGCGGTGAACACACCGTATACCTGACCGTCGCCGGGCGGCGTCGTGCTGGTGAAGCCGGGATAGCTGGCCAGCGCCAATTGGACTGCAGCCGAGGAGAACTGACGCCCTACCGTGCTGGGGTCGGAATCGCGCGCCACGCATCGGAGCAACGCGCTGGCCGCCTGTTCGGTGTCGGCGTCGGGATGGTCGGTGCGGGCCAGCGTCCATTCCAGCTCTGACGGCGTGACGGTCAGGCTCGCCTCGAGTTGCCGGCGCACCAGTTCGGCCTTGGCCTCGATGTCCAGCCCGGTGAGGATGAAGGTCATCTCGTTGCGGAAACCGCCGATGCTGTTCAGCGACACCTTCAGTGTGGGCGGGGGCGGCTCGCCGATGACCCCGAAGACCCGCACCCGATCCGAACCTTCCTCCGACAACTCGATCGAGTCCACCCGAAGGGTCGCATCAGGATTGGCATAGCGGGCGCCCGAGATTTCGTAGAGCAACTGCGCGGTCACGGTATCGCTGGTCACCGCACCATCCGTCCCCGGATGCTTGGTGATCACCGAGGATCCATCTGCGTTGATCTCGGCGATCGGAAACCCTGGATGCATCAAGGCCGTCAGATCGGGGAAATCGCGAGTGAAGAAGGAGTAGTTCCCGCCGGTGGCCTGGGTGCCGCATTCGATGATGTGTCCTGCCGCGATCGCTCCGGCGATCGCGGTGTGGTCGTCCCGGCTCCAACCGAAGTGTGCCGCCGCAGGACCCACGATGACCGATGCGTCGGTGACCCGACCGGTGACGACGATGTCGGCACCGGAGCCGAGACAGTCGACTATGCCCCAGGCGCCCAGATACACGTTGGCTGTCAGAGGCGGGCCCGCAAAACCGAACTCGTCGGCCCGCGCCAGCACGTCATCGCCTTCGACGTGGGCGACAGAGACCCCGATGCCGAGTTTGTCGGCCAACGCGCGGACCGCCGCTGCCAGCCCTGCCGGGTTCAGGCCGCCGGCATTGGTGACGATCCGGACGCCCCGGTCGCTGGCGATGCCCAGGCATTCCTCGAGTTGGCGCAGGAACGTCTTCGCGTAGCCCTTGTCCGGGTTTTTCATCCGGTCCCGGCCCAGGATGAGCATCGTCAGCTCCGCCAGGTAGTCGCCGGTCAGGTAGTCGAGCTCGCCACCGGTCAGCATCTCGCGCATGGCGGAGAGGCGATCCCCGTAGAAGCCCGAGCAGTTTCCGATGCGGACCGGGGTGCGTGTCGAATCGATACCCGAGGACGTCACTGGCGCTCCTGTCGTCGTCGAACCGTCGACCAACCAACCGGTAGGTTACTGGGTACCGTCGGTACTGAGTCAAGTCCCCGACCTGTAGGTAGCCGGCACGGTCGAATAACCGCGATGCTCGCGATCATCCGCCCGAGGGGTTCCCGGCCCTGCGCTGTGACCGGTGGAGTTTTGAACCCGTGCAGCTCACCGGCTATCCTGAACAGCAATTGTCGGCGCCAGGTAGGTCCACAGCTGGCGGGCAGTGCTAACACGCATTACCACCCCAGGATTACCACCCCAATAGATGGAGAGCTCGATCATGGCTGTGCCCAAGCGCAGGATGTCGCGTGCGAACACCCGCAGCAGGCGCGCGCAGTGGAAGGCGACCCGCACCGAACTTGTCGGCGTCACCGTCGCGGGTCAGCACCACAAGGTCCCGCGCCGGCTGCTCAAGGCCGCGCGGCTCGGACTGATCGACCTCGACCGCCGCTAATTTGCAGGAAGTGACCGCCTCCCCGGCGCGCCTCTCAGGTCACTCTCAGACACGGGGTCGACACTGTGTCAGTGCGCATACTTGTCGTTGACGACGATCGCGCGGTGCGCGAATCCCTACGACGGTCCCTCTCCTTCAACGGTTACTCGGTTGAGTTGGCCCAGGACGGCCGGGAAGCTCTCGATCTGATCGACAGCAGCCGACCAGACGCCCTGGTGCTCGATGTCATGATGCCGAGGTTGGACGGGCTCGAGGTCTGTCGCCAGCTAAGGAGCACCGGCGACGACCTCCCAATCCTGGTTCTGACCGCGCGCGACTCGGTGTCCGAACGGGTCGCCGGCCTGGACGCGGGAGCCGACGACTACCTGCCCAAGCCGTTCGCATTGGAAGAACTGCTGGCGCGGATGCGCGCACTGCTGCGTCGCACCAATCCCGAAGACGGAAACGAATCGGCGGCGATGAGCTTTTCGGATCTGTCGCTGGATCCGGTCACCCGGGAGGTCACCCGCGGCGACCGGCCGATCAGTCTCACCCGCACCGAGTTCTCGCTGCTCGAGATGCTGATCGCCAACCCGCGCCGGGTCCTGACCCGCAGCCGGATCCTCGAGGAGGTGTGGGGCTTCGACTTCCCGACGTCGGGAAACGCACTCGAGGTCTATGTCGGCTACCTGCGGCGTAAGACCGAGGCCGAAGGCGAGCCGCGGCTGATCCACACCGTGCGAGGGGTGGGTTACGTGCTGCGCGAGACACCGCCCTGATGGGTATGCAGCAGCCCGGCCCGGGGTCGGGCCACCCGACGCCCGCACCGCAGACGGTCAGTTCGGTGTCACTGCGGTGGCGCGTGATGTTGCTGGCTATGTCGATGGTGGCGATGGTCGTGGTGTTGATGGGCGTGGCCGTCTACGCGGTCGTGTCTCGAGCGCTCTACGACGATATCGACACTCAACTGCGCAGCCGCTCCGAGTTGCTCATCGAGAGCGGATCGTTGGCAGCCGATCCCGGCAAGGCCATCGAGGGCACCGCCTACTCCGAGGTCAACGCCATGCTGTTCACTCCCCGGGCGATCTACACCGCCAACCAACGGGGGCAGACGTTGCCACTCGGCGGGCCCGAGAAGGACGTCATCCAGGGCAAATTACTGATGTCCCTGCGCACGGTCAGCCACCAGCGAGTGCTCGCTTTGCACCTCAGCAATGGCAGCGCGCTGCTGATCTCCAAGAGCCTCAAACCGACCGGGCAGGTACTCAAACGGTTAGGCACGGTTCTACTCCTGGTTGGCGGTATAGGAGTGGTCGTGGCCGCCATCTCCGGTGGAATGGTGGCGCGCGCCGGACTGCGTCCGGTGGCCCGGCTCACCGAGGCTGCCGAGCGGGTCGCTCGAACCGATGACCTGCGTCCGATCCCGGTGCATGGCAGCGATGAACTCGCCCGCCTCACCGAGGCCTTCAACATGATGCTGCGGGCGTTGGCCGAATCCCGTGAGCGGCAGGCGCGGTTGGTCACCGATGCCGGGCACGAGTTGCGCACACCCTTGACCTCGTTGCGCACCAATGTGGAGCTTCTGATGGCATCCATGGCGCCGGGTGCGCCACGCCTGCCCGAAGAGGAGATGTCCGGGCTCCGGGCCGATGTCATCGCCCAGATCGAGGAATTGTCGACACTGGTTGGCGATCTGGTTGACCTCACCCGTGAGGAGGCCGGCGGCGTCATCCACGAGACGGTCGAGTTGGCTGAGGTCATCGATAGGTCGCTGGAGCGAGTTCGCAGGCGTCGCAATGACATCGAGTTCGACCTATCGGTCACACCGTGGCAGGTGTACGGCGATGGGGCCGGTATCGCCCGCGCGGTGCTCAACCTTCTGGACAACGCCGCTAAATGGAGTCCCCCCGACGGCCGGGTCGAGGTCAGGCTCGCCCCAGTCGACGCTATCCACGCGGAGCTGGTGGTATCCGATTACGGCCCCGGAATCCCCGCGCAGGAAAGGGGTCTCGTCTTCGAACGGTTCTTCAGGTCAACCGCAGCAAGAGCGATGCCCGGCTCAGGTCTGGGTCTTGCGATCGTCAAACAGGTGGTACTCAAGCACGGCGGCACTCTGCAAGTCCGCGAGACGGTACCCGGTGGCCAGCCCCCCGGTACGTCGATGCATGTGGTGCTGCCGGGCCGTCCTTCCGCTGCACCCGCCGATGAGGACGAGGCGGTGCGAGAAGTCGCGACACACGGGTCCTGATCGCTGCGGTGAGCTCACTCACAGGCGAGGATGGTGGTACGGCTCCTGGGGTGCCCGAACAGTGCCGATGTTATCGCTTTGTCAGTTGACCTCTAAGGGGATTCTCAGCACATTTGGGCATTCTGGGGGCTCGTCCTTCGTTGATCCAGGCGACGGAACTTATCCAGGAAGAGCATCGGAGCGACATTGACGAACCACCCGAGGTACTCGCCGACCCCGCCGACAGGTCGTCAATCCGGCAATCATGGACAGGTACCACCCGGTCCGCAACGGCCGGGCGGCTACGAGCAGCAGCCCTACGATTGGCGCTACGCGACAGAGCAACAGCGGCAAGCTTTTCGCGCGCACTACGACCCTTATCGAGGTGCTCCCATGCCGGCGCGGCCGGGCCAGTACCCGCGACCGGAGATGCCGGCGGTTCCCCAGCCCCAGCGACGCTCCCGCGGCGCGGGGGTGACGGCAGGCGCGGTCGCAATTGCGATCGTTTCAGCGGGTATCGGCGGCGGCGTCGCGATGCTGGCCCACCCCGACCACGGTGCCGGCGGGGCCAGCGCTTCCGGCGCAGCTCCCAGCATCCCGGCCGCCAGCGCGCCGGTCGGCTCTGTCGAACAGGTGGCGGCCAGGGTGCTGCCCAGCGTGGTGAAACTGGAAGTCGATATCGGACGACAATCTGAAGAGGGCTCCGGTGTGGTCCTGTCCACGGATGGATTGATCCTGACGAACAACCACGTGGTTGCCGGCGCTGCGGACGGTTCCGGTGGAGCTGATGGTCCCCGGACCAAGGTGACGCTCGCGAATGGCAGAACGACATCGTTCACCGTGGTTGGCACGGACCCCGGCAGCGATATTGCGGTGGTTCAGGCCAAGAACGTCACGGGCCTGACGCCGATCGCGGTGGGTTCGTCGGCGGATTTGCGGGTTGGCCAGGATGTGGTGGCTATTGGATCCCCGCTCGGACTTGAAGGCACGGTGACCACCGGCATCATCAGCGCGCTGAACCGTCCCGTGGCTGCCGGCGGTGACGCGAAGAATCAGAACACTGTTCTTGACGCCATTCAGACCGATGCGGCGATCAACCCGGGGAACTCCGGCGGTGCGCTGGTGAACATGAGTGGTGAACTCGTGGGTATCAACTCTGCGATCGCCACCATGGGCGCGGACGCGGGCGGACCACGGGGCGGGTCCATCGGTTTGGGCTTCGCGATCCCGGTGGACCAGGCCAAGCGGATCGCCGACGAGTTGATCCAGACGGGATCCGCTTCTCGGGCGTCGCTGGGTGTCCAGGTCGGCAATGAAGCGGGCGTGGACGGTGCCAAGATCGTCGAGGTCACCTCGGGAGGAGCCGCCGCGACTGCGGGTCTGCCAGATGGAGTCCTGGTCACCAAGCTCAACGACCGGGTGATCGACAGCGCTGACGCGTTGGTCGCGGCCGTGCGGTCGAAGGCGCCCGGCGAGACGGTGACATTGACTTACGTGGATTCCGCCGGCAAGCCGAAGACGGTGGAGGTCACGCTCGGTAAGGCTGGTCCGTGAAGCTGGTCGGCGCCCCGACGCGCCCGGACCTCAGAGTGGCTGCATTGATGTCCGAGCCGAGATATACGGTTGAGCGCATGGAACAGCCTCATGCGTTGACGGGCCGCGCGCTGGTGGTGGTAGTCGACGACCGCACTGCCCACGGCGACGGGGCGGACCACAGCGGACCTCTGGTCGCTGAACTGCTCGGCGAGGCGGGCTTCGTGGTCGACGGCGTTGTGGTGGTGTCCTCTGATGAGGTCGAGATCCGCAACGCGTTGAATACCGCTGTCATCGGCGGCGTCGACTTGGTGGTGTCCGTTGGGGGGACCGGGGTGGCGCCCCGGGACGTCACCCCCGAGTCGACCGTCGACCTCCTCGATAGGGAACTCTTGGGAATAGCCGAGGCGCTTCGGGGTTCGGGCCTGTCGGCAGGTATCGCCGACGCAGGACTCTCGCGTGGGCTTGCCGGTATCTCCGGCAGCACCCTCGTGGTGAATCTCGCCGGATCGCGTGCCGCGGTCCGCGACGGCATGGCGACCCTGGGGCCGCTGGCGGCCCAGATCATCGCGCAGCTCTCCAGCTTGGAGATCTGAGGATTTTGGCCTTCCACGGCTGTGCGTGTCCCTCAATGCACCGGGGGCTGGGCGCCGGTGTGCCGTCGCCGGCCCGTCGCGACGCAGCTGCCGCAAGGTTAACCGCAGGTGAACGGCCACTGGCCGTCGAATGTGATGTTCGCCACACTGAATTGCGCCGATGATGCGCCGTCCAAAGCGCCCCAAGAATGTGGTCGACGAAATCTTCGGAGATACCTTGCCGGAGATACCTTTTGACGAGCGCGACAGATCATCGCCGGAAGATGATGCCGGTCATGACCGGTGGCTGAATGAGAATGTTCCGCCCCACCACGACTGAACTGTGGTTTCGCCGTAACCTCCCAAAGCGCACCTGTAACGATGCCGGCTGCCGAAGCGAACACTCTGATGCGGGGCCAGAAACTGCGACGTTGTCCCATTAGGAGCACCCCGTCGTCGCTGTCAGGAGTGTGGTGTGCGCGCTGAGCGACGTCAGCAAACTGCGCTAACCTTGCCCTCTGATAGTCGGCAGCGTGCGTTCGCGTTGCCGGTACGGTGCGTCCCCGTTATGTTCCTCATGGCAACGATGAGCGAAACGTAAGGCCGACGGGTGGTTTTTTTAATTCCACTCACATGTTGGACTTGCGATGTGTGTGTTTTTCGACGGCTAGTCCAGGCATGAGCAACTAGGTACCCCCGCCCGGGGTTCCAGCTACAGATCTATAGATCTAGGGAGATCATGAAGGCAATCAGTCGGGTGCTGATCGCGATGGTTGCGGCCGTGGCGGCTGTGTTCGTGAGCACTGGTACCTCTCACGCAGGGCTGGATAATGAGCTGAGTCTGGTCGACGGTCAGGGGCGGACGCTGACCATTCAGCAGTGGGACACGCATTTGAACGGTGTGTTTCCCCTTGACCGCAACCGGTTGACTCGCGAGTGGTTCCATTCGGGCAAGGCCACTTACCTGGTGGATGGCGAGGGTGCCGACGATTTCGAGGGCACGATCGAGCTGGGTTATCAGGTGGGTTTCCCCTGGTCGTTGGGTGTGGGCATCAACTTCAGTTACACCACGCCCAAC
>NZ_JBMYXC010000066.1:0-15712 GCF_049608025.1 Mycobacterium sp.
AAGTGTCACCAATGTCCTGATGCAGAACTGTCACCGATGTCTTGGGAGATGACACTTAGTCGGTCTTGCTGTCATCTCCCAGGACGTCAGTCGGTCTTGTCCTCTGCCAGCATCGGCCGCAGCACGTATCGAACCTGGTCGCCGCCGGCAATCCGCGCCTGCTCGATCGCCGCGCCGGCGATCGCGATGAGCTTGTCGACTACCTCGTCGGGAGGCTCGGTGACCAGCGGTAACAGCTGCGTGGACACGACTCCGATGCTGGCCGTCAGCCGTTGTGGTGTGCTGGCGATCGCACCGCGAATCCGCTCCACCAGCGGCGAGGCATCGGCGGTGGTGAACGTGTCGGCGACCAGGAAATCGTCATCGGCGACGTGGGCGGCGACCGCGTTCTGCCGAACCGTATCGCGCAGCGCCTGCGACACCGCCACCCGCGCCCGGTCACCCGCCCGCGATCCCGACATCCCGAGTTGCACCGAGATGCTGTCGATGTTCACCGCGACCATGACCAGATACTGGTCCTGGCTGCGACTCCGCGACGCCAGCAAGTTGGCAGCGCGGCGGTAGAACGCCTCGCGATTCAACAGGCCGGTGAGTTGCTCCACGTCGCCGCGATCGCTGTCCGGTTGGATCAGCCTGATCATCCCCCAGCCGGCGAAGGCAACAAATACGTTGAGCAGGACTGTCATCCCCACCGCGCACACCGCCAGCGCCAGGTCCATCGGCGCCAAGCGCGCAAACAGCACCCCGACCACCACCGCGGTGACGGTCCAGGTCACCACCAGCAGCCGCGGGGCGTGGAAGAACACCACGAACGCCGTCAGCACAACAAAGTTCGCGGCACCCACGAACCCGATGACCGGGCTGGAGACGATGAGGGCGGAAACGCCGATGGCCAACGATCCGCCAATGGCGCAGATCAGTGACTGTGCCCGGGTGGGCCAATGGTGGCGCAACCACAACACAGACATCGCCAGACAACAGCCGAAGACGGCCCAGGCCGCGATCCGCGACGGCAGGCTATGAGGGCCTAGGAGGCTGGACATCAGCACAACGGGCGCCAGCCCGAGAGCCACGAAACACACCGCGACCAAACGGCAGGCCCGCGCCTGCATACTCCGCGCGCTGAGCAGCGCAGTGATCCAGTAGTAGTGGTCGGCTCGCCGCAGCGATGCGCCTATCGACACAGCGGGGGACCTCCGCAAACCATCAAACATTCGTCACCCCGGGTTCCCGAACAAGATCAACCGCCCGCACAACCGAAGCTACCAGCAGCGAAAACGATTTCACAGGGTGTGCTCGGCGCCACCTCACTCAGCGTGTTCGGCCACGCCGTCCTGGAGCACCAGACGAGCCTCCGAACCATCCGGATTCGCGGCCTCGGTGTGGAACACGGCCCGACCCGATTCCAGGCGCCAGATCGACGTCGTCAAAACGTCGCCAGGGAAGACCGGCGAAGTGAAGCGAGCCGAGATCGCCGTGATCTTCGCGGCGTCACCGCCGCCCAGCTCGGCGACCAGCGCCCGCCCGGCGACCCCATAGCTACACAGGCCGTGCAGGATCGGCCTGGGGAATCCCGCCAGCTCGCGGGCGAACCACGGGTCGCTGTGCAGCGGGTTGCGATCCCCGGACAACCGGTACAGAAGCGCCTGGTCCTCGCGGGTGGGCAGCGCTACCCGGGCATCGGGGTCCCGCTCGGGAATGTCCGGTGCCGCCGGACGCTGTCCAGGCTGTCCGCCGAAACCCCCCTCCCCGCGAATCACCACGGTGGTGGATGTTTCGGCGACTCGCTGACCCGTATCTGGGTCGCTGCCGGTGGCCTTGAACATCACGACCGCGTTCTTGCCCTCGCCCTTGTCCTGAATGTCGCTTACTTCGCACACGACACTGAGCCTGCCCGCCGGCGGTAGCGGCGCAAACACCCGAACGCCCTGGGATCCGTGCAGCAGTCGGCTGAAGTTGAAAGATCCGATCCTGGCGCCCGCGGCGAATGCCGAGCAACAGATCACCGCGTAAGTAGGCAGTACCTGCTGGTCGACGCCGTGACTGTTCTCGGTGGTGAATGCAAGATCGTTGGTGCCCGCCCCCACGCCCAGCGCATACAACAACGTGTCGCGGTCGGTCCACTCGAAGATCTGCGGTGGCGTCGTAGCGCCAATGGCGTTCGGATCGATCGGCATAGGACCAGAGAGTATCTGGTGTTGACCTTTGTCTGGCCAGGCGTGACCATGAACCCCATGCGCTATGTCGTTACCGGCGGTACCGGGTTTATTGGACAGCGTCTGATAGACCGCGTGTCAGCTCTCCCCGATACCTCCGCGGTACATGTGCTGGTGCGCCGGGAGTCACTCGCCAAGTTCGAGCAGATCGCCCAGCGCTGGGACGACCGCGTGCAGCCACTCGTCGGCGACGTGACCGCTCCCGATCTCGGCCTCACCGACGACGTCCTCGAAGCCCCCGACTTCCGGGTCGACCACGTCGTGCACTGCGCCGCGGTCTACGACATCGCCGCCTCGGCGGACCGGCAGCGCGCCGCCAACGTGGACGGCACCCGGGCTGTGATCGCGTTGGCGAGACAGCTGGACGCGACGTTGCATCATGTGTCCTCGATTGCGGTCGCCGGAACCTACCGTGGGGTCTTCACCGAAGACGACTTCGACGTCGGACAGGAACTTCCTACGCCCTACCACCAGACCAAGTTCGAGGCCGAACTGCTGGTGCGGTCCGCGACCGGGCTGCGGTACCGGATCTACCGGCCCGCCGTGGTGGTCGGCGACTCCAAGACCGGGGCGATGGACAAAGTCGACGGCCCCTACTATTTCTTCGGGATATTGTCCGCGTTCGCAATGCTTCCAAAGTTCACGCCGATGGTGCTGCCAGACACCGGACGCACGAACATCGTGCCGGTGGACTTCGTCGTTGAAGCCACCGTCAAACTCATGCACGCCGACGGGCGCGACGGCCAGACGTTCCACCTGACCGCACCCAAGACGATCGGGCTCCGGGGCATCTATCGCGCAATCGCCCCGGCGGCCGGGTTACCCCCCCTGGTCGGATCCCTGCCCCGCGCCGCGGCCGCCCCGTTCCTCCAGGTGACCGGGCGCGCAAAAATCCTGCGCAACATGGCAGCCACCCAACTCGGCATCCCCAGCGAAATTCTCGATGTCGTCGACCTCGCCCCGACGTTCACCTGCGAGCGCACCCAAGAGGCTCTACACGGCACCGGAATCGCGGTTCCGCAGTTCGCCTCCTACGCACCGCAGCTGTGGCGCTACTGGGCCGAGCACCTCGACCCCACCCGAGCCCGAAGGGATGGTCCCGACGGACCTCTGACGGGCAGGCAGGTGATCATCACCGGCGCTTCCAGCGGCATCGGCCGGGCCTCGGCGATCGCGGTAGCCGCCCGCGGTGCAACGGTTTTCGCGTTGGCACGCAACGGCGAAGCGCTCGACGGTCTGATCACCGAGATCCGCAAGGCCGGAGGCCAAGCCCACGCATTCACCTGCGACGTCACCGACTCGGCGGCCGTGGAGCACACCATCAAGGACATTCTGAGCAGCTTCGGACACGTCGACTACCTGGTCAACAATGCCGGACGGTCGATTCGGCGGTCGGTGATCGCATCCACCGACCGCCTGCACGACTACGAACGTGTGATGGCGGTCAACTACTTCGGCCCGGTCCGCATGGTGCTGGCACTGCTTCCGCACTGGCGCGAACGGCAGTTCGGCCACGTGGTCAACGTCTCCAGCGCCGGGGTCCAGGCCAGCAGTCCGAAGTACAGCGCCTACATTCCCAGCAAAGCCGCCCTAGATGCATTCGCTGAAGTCGTTGGTGCCGAGACACTTTCGGATCACATCACGTTCACCAATATTCACATGCCGCTGGTCGAGACGCCGATGATCGCACCCTCACGTAGGCTCAACCCGATGCCACCGATCTCGGCCGAACACGCAGCCGCCATGGTGGTGCGGGGCTTGGTGGAGAAGCCCGCACGCATCGACACACCGGTCGGAACGCTCTCCGATCTGGGCATGTACTTCACCCCGAAGCTGTCCCGTCGCGTGTTACACCAGTTGTATCTGGGCTACCCCGATTCGTCGGCGGCGCGCGGTGTCGCTGAGGACAGCCCACCGGCACCGGCGCGACCACCCAGACGTCCGGCGAGACCGAGGCCCGCACTTCGGGTTCCTCGCACGGTCAAGAGGGCGGTGCGATTGGTCCCGGGCGTGCACTGGTGACCGCGGCGCGGCATCCGATCTTCATCGACGTCGACACCGGCGTCGATGACGCTATGGCCCTGGTGTATCTGCTGGGCAGTCCCGAGGTCGAACTCGTCGGCATCGCCTCAACTGCGGGCAACGTTCCGGTGCGCCAAGTGTGCCAGAACAATCTTGCTCTGCTGGAGCTGTGCGGGACGACCGGCGTGCCGGTGTCGATGGGTTCGGAGAGTCCGCTCAGCGCTCCGCTGCGGACGGCGGAGGACACCCACGGGCCCCAAGGTCTCGGCTACGCCCGTCTACATGTGCCGAGTACAGACCTTGCCGCCTACGACGCCGCCGAGGCGTGGGTGCGGGCCGCCCATGCTCACCCCGGTGAGCTGATCGGGGTGGTGACCGGACCGCTGACCAACTTGGCACTGGCGCTGCGCGCCGACCCGTCTCTGCCCGGTCTGTTGAATCGGCTGGTGATCATGGGCGGCGCCTTCGGCTACCAGGGCAATACCACGCCGGTTGCCGAATGGAACGTCAGCGTCGATCCGGAATCGGTGGCAGAGGTGTTCGCGGCGTGGGACCGCCACGGGTCCGGGAATTCAAAGAATCTTCCGATCATGTTGGGGCTCAACCTCACCGAGAATGTCGCGATGACTCCTGATTCGTTGAGCCGGCTGGCACTGTCCGCCGGGTCCTCCTCAACCCCGATGACCGTGCACGACGATCGCGGCACCCTGTCGACGGCTTCCAATCCGCTGATCCGAGTCCTCGAGGACGCGATGAGGTTCTACTTCGAGTTTCACCACGACCAGGGTGAGGGCTATCTGGCCCACCTGCACGACCCGTTGGCCGCCGCGGTCGCACTGGACACCGAGTTGGTGCGCTACCGCGCGGCCCCGATCGATGTCGAGTTGACCGGCACGCTGACGCGCGGCATGACCATTGCCGACTGGAGTCGACGGTGGGGGCGAGAACCCAACGCGCTCATCGGTGTCGGCGTCGACCCTGCGGCGTTCTTCGACCGGTTCATTGCCCGCGTCGGGGCATTCGCCAAACGGCTCGATCAGTCGTAAACGCCCTCGAGGTACCACCGCCGCTGCCGGTAGCAGAGCAGCAGAGCCTGTACCGGACCCCGGGCCTGGTCACCGCCCAGCAGCACCTGCGCGCGGGCCGTGCGACCACTCCTCGCGTCCTCCCACCACCGTTCATCAACGGACCAGGGTCCAGCCCACCAGGACAACCGACCGGTGCGGCCGGGCGCGTCCAGCCGGAAAGGATCTGCGGAGAACAGCCCCCGCGCGGTGACCCGCACCGGGTTTCCCTCGGCATCGAACAGTTCGACCAGATCGTCGAGCAGCACGGTGGGCGCGGGATTGGGGAGCCGCCCCGGCCATGGATGATCTGGATTCTCCTGTGGCACAAGTTCATCCCCAAGCTGGGCGAGGGTGATGCATTCGGCCGGACCTCGTCCTCCGCTGAGCACCGGAACCTGCACGGCGTCTGGGCCGAGTAGCCCCTGTACCCGCACCAGCGCCCGCCGCGCGCGCAGTCTGTCCTCCTCGCCGACCCCACCCCAGAGCGGCAGTTGCAAGGCCTCGGCCGACACCACCTCCACCGGGCGCAGTCGCAGAACGGTGATCGGCGCGCCAGGGCGTCCGTTCCCTTCCCCCGCAGACCGCCGTATCTCTGTGCGGCGATTCAGCCAGCCGTCTAGCTGCCAGCGCACCCGATCGGCGGTGGCATCGGCGGTCAGCGGTTCGGCGCATCGCCAGACACGCTCTAGCTCTTGACCATTGGCGGTTATAGCCTGAATGGCCAGCCTGGTGCATCCCACTCCCGCAGCCTCTAGGGTGCGATGCAGCTCACTGGCTAGTGAGCGTCCGGCGAACGCTGCCGCGTCCACCCGATCGATGGGCGGATCACAGTTCATCACTGCGTCAAGCTCACCTTCGGGCTCGCTCCCCGACGGACCACGCGTGGGTTCACCGCGAGCAAGGCGGTGTGCGGCTATCGCATCAGCTCCGAAACGGGAGGCCACGTCGCTTCGGGGAAGGTCGGCGAACTGCCCGATTCTTCGGACCCCCATACGCCACAACAGATCTGTCAGCTCCTCACGACTGGCGGGTGCCAGGCTCGGTTCTGCGGCCAGCTGCCGGATCGACATATCGGAAAGAAACAGCGCATCCTCGCCGGGAATGATGATCCTGCCCACCCGCGCCGCGAAGACCGCGGTGGGTAACTGATCGGCGACGCCTACCTGGCATTCGGCACCGGCCGCGGCCACCGCGTCGACCAGCCGTTCAGCCGCGGCCTGCTCGGATCCGAAATACCGGGCCGCACCGCGAACCGACAACACCAATAGCCCGGGACGCAGCACCTCAGCACGTGGCACCAGGTCGTCCACCGCGGCCGTGACATGCTCGAAGTGCCGGGCATCGCGGGCAAGGTCTGCGGTGACTACCCGCAATTCCGGGCATCTGGCCTGTGACTCGCGACGGCGCAGCCCTCGGCGCACACCCGCTGCACGCGCTGCCGCAGAACACGCGATGACCCGGTTGGCCAGGGTGACCGCGATCGGCACTGTCGAGGGCAGTCCGGCAGCTGCCGCCGCGGCGACGGCAGGCCAGTCCATGCACCAGAGCGCCAATACTCTGGAAGCAACCACCTCATCCGCCTAGGGCACGGGCCGGGCCAACCGAGCGTCCCAGAGCACACATGGCCAGCCGCACCCGGCTGATCCGCCCACATCCCGGCGTGGGAGCTCCGCGGCCGGCGCCGACGATCTCGTATCCGCTGACGTGCGCATCCAGTCGGGCGGAGGCTCCCTGCCAGTTCCCATCAGTGACGAGCAGCGTGCACCCCCGCTGCCGGGCGCGTGCCACCACAGCCCTGGCGCGGGTCGCCGAAACCGACCGGCCCCCCAGCCCGAGAACCACCAGGTCCATCCCGTCCAACAGGACCGCGGCCACCTCGACCGGGTCGGCTCCCGGTTCCGGAATGACCGCGACCCTGCTCAGGTCTGCTCCCATCTCCACCGCGGCGAGCAATCCGATATCGGGCTGGCCGATGATCGCGGCATGACCACCCTGCGCCGTCACCGCCGCGACCATGCTCAGCTCCAGCGATCGGGCGCCCGAAAGCACCGCCACGGTTCCGCGGGGTAGCGCGCCGGGCAGTAGCTCGGACAACGAATCGGGCAACGGCAGCAAAGAATCAGGACCAGTTGAGAGCTCTGGACCGGGCGCCGCCGCCGGGGCGGCTCCGCCCCCGAATGTCGCCGCCGGGGCGGCTCCGCCCCCGAATGTCGCCGCCGGGGCGGCTCCGCCCCCTTTCCCTGCCATCTTCTCGGACACCGAGGCCATCTGCCTGCGCAGCTGCTCTACCCGTTCAGCGCGGTTCGACGCACCCCTTTGAGCACTGCGGGCACTGCGGGCACTGTCGGCGCCTACCGCGTCGACTGCCAATGTCACAGCAGCACCTCCCGCACAACCCGCCTGATCCGCAACGTTCTTATCGCTGTATTCGAATGTATGTTCGATTCATAGTAAACACCCCGCCCCCGACAGCGTCAACAGAATTTCCTTCGTTGAAGCCGTGCCGACGAGGCGAGGGCGCGAGTGTGCGCCGTCGGCACAGCATGGGCCCGCGCCGGCCAAAGAGCGTGGCCTCGGCCAAACATGACGCCCGCAAATGGTGTCATTGACAAATGTCACCATTTGGTGCTGTACTTCAAACGTGCCCGATGGTGAGCAGGCGTGCTCCTCGCCGAATCGTGGCTCGCCGCGATCCTGCATCTCCGTGCTGCCCAAGATCGCGGCGTCCATCCCGAATGCGTTGCGCGCCCACGGCATCAAGCAGCTGGGCTGACTTCATGGGCCTTTTCGGACCGAAACGCAGCCACCACGCCGACGCGGTGATTACCGGCGCCGGCAGCGGGATCGGTGCCGCGTTCGCCGTCGAACTGGCCCGCCGCGGCGGACGCGTCGTGTGCAGCGACATCGACGAGGGCGCAGCACGACAGACCGCCGAGAAAATCGTCACCGACGGGGACGGGCAGGCTCTGGCATTGCGCTGCGATGTCACCGACGTCGATGAGGTGCGCCTGCTCGCCAAGGAAGCACAATGCTGGTTCGAGCGACCACCGACGTTAGTGATCAACAACGCGGGTGTGGGCGCCGGCGGATCCATGATCGGCGACACCGATCTCGCCGATTGGGCCTGGGTGCTGAACATCAACCTTTGGGGTCCAATCCACGGCTGCCATGTCTTCGCCCCGATCCTGCGCGACGCAGGCCGACCGGCCGGCATCATCAACGTCGCCTCCGCGGCCGCGTTCGGCGCTGTCCCTGGCATGGCCGCTTACAACGCCAGCAAGGCGGGCACTCTCTCCATTTCGGAGACCCTTGCCGCCGAACTCGCCGGCACCGGAGTCAATGTGACGGTGTTGTGCCCGACCTTCGTCAAGACCAATATCGTTGACTCAGGAAGAATCTCGGCAAGCTCCACCCAAATCGCCGACCACCTGATGCGCTGGACGGGCTTCTCCCCACAACGCATAGCCCAGATGTGCCTCGACACCAACGACCGCGGCGGCCTGTACTGCATGCCGCAGCCTGACGCCCGGATCATCTGGAGCATAAAGCGTTTCACCCCGACAGTGTTCACCAAAGCTGTCGGTCTAACCACCCGCGTGACCCGCTAGGGAGGAATCATGGCCCCGAAGTCGAAGCTCGACATGGATGCGATGCTGGCGAAGATCAAGGATCGCCAATGGGCATTGGCCGACATCGACTGGACCGCCCCGGGTGCCGAGACCATCACCGATGAGATGCGGCCGAAGCTGAAATCTTTCATGGCCGACCTGTGCTGGATCGAGAACATCGGTGCGCGGGGTTTTGCCGCACTGGCCAAGAAGGCCCCCACCCCGACGATCGCCGAGATCTACCGGTACTTCCACGCCGAGGAGCAACGGCACGCCAATGCCGAACTGGCACTGATGAAGCGCTGGGGCATGCTCGATGACGGCGAGATGCCCGAGCCCAACCTCAACATCCGACTGGCAATCGACTGGCTCGACACCTACGCCGACGACATGTCGCTGTCGATCCTGGGCACGGTCATCCCCATGCTCGAGGTCGCCCTGGACGGGGCGTTGCTGAAGTTCCTCCTCGAGGAGGTACACGACCCGGTCTGTCACCAGGTATTCGAGAAGATAAACAACGACGAATCCCGGCATATTGCAGTTGATTTCGCAGTTCTCGACATGATCGGCCAGGCTGACGCGCGCCGACTCCTAGTGCAATTCGTCGGCAACGTCGCGTCTCCGGGCGTCATCATCGGCGCGATCATGTATGTACCCCTGCTCAATCGGATGCGAAACAACATTGTCGGCATGGGTCTGCAGCCTGAGAAGTTGTACAACGCCATGAAACGGTTCAAGACTCTCGGCGAACGCAGTGAAAATGCTTGGCGGGTACCGACATACCAGATTCTCAAACTGCACTCACGCATGGTGGTCAAACCCGACAACCCGTACCACTGGCTGGCCAACCCGATGGTCTGGGCGTCAGATTACTATCCCAAGAAGTTGCTGAGGCCCATCCCCAGCTGGTTCAAGGAGATCACCCATGACCCGGCGGCCTGACATGACCCCTGTCCATGTCCACGACACCCTCATCATCGGTGCCGGGTTCACCGGCTTGGGCGCCGCGATCAAGCTGCGGAACGCTGGCGTCGATGACATCGTGCTGGTCGAACGCGCCAAACGGGTCGGCGGCACCTGGCGCGACAATGTCTACCCCGGCGTGGCATGCGACATCCCGTCACTGCTGTATTCGTTCTCTTTCGCCAAGAACCCGTCGTGGTCCCGCGCCTACCCCACCGGCAGCGAGATCTGTCAGCACATCGAGGAGATGACCGACCAGTTCGGGCTGCGCCCGCTCATTCGGTTCGACACCGAGATCACCGGTTTGTCCTTCGACGAGTCCGCAGGTGTCTGGACAGCGACAACACAGCAGCGCAAAGCATTTCGGGCGCGCACAGTGGTGCTGGCTGCCGGACCGCTGGCAGATCACGTACTGCCCGACATCCGCGGTATCGACACCTACCGGGGCCACAAGATTCACAGCGCGGCGTGGGACGAGGACTACGACTACACCGGCAAGCGAGTCGCGGTGATCGGCACTGGGGCAAGCGCCGTGCAGATCGTGCCCGAACTGGTCAAGACCGCCCAGTTCGTCAAAGTATTCCAGCGCACCCCGGGGTGGGTACTGCCCCGCCTGGACGCGCGAGTGCCCGACGCCGTGCAAGCACTGTTCGCGGCGGTGCCTGCAACCCAGGAGCTCGCCCGGCAGGCGCTCTACTGGGGACATGAGGCCAGCGCGGCGGCGTTGGTTTGGAATACACCGATGAGCCGGCTCGTCGCCCGATTGGGCCGAGCGCACCTGCGCCGCCAGGTCAAAGACCGGTGGCTGCGCCGCCAGCTCACCCCGGAGTTCACGCCGGGCTGCAAGCGGATGCTGGTGTCCAGCGACTACTACCCTGCCCTGCAGCGCGACAACTGCAAGCTGATCGACTGGCCAATCGCCACCTTGAGCCCGGTCGGCATCCGCACCAGCGACGGCATCGAGCATCACCTGGACGCGATCGTGTTCGCCACTGGCTACGACGTGCACCTGTCCGGCCCACCATTCCCCGTGACGGGTCTCGGCGGCCGATCTCTACAGCAAGAGTGGGCCGGTCACGCCCAGGCGTACAAGAGCGCCAGCGCGCACGGCTACCCAAACCTGTTCTTCATGACCGGGCCCAACTCCGGCCCCGGCCACAATTCCCTGCTCGTCTATGTCGAGGGACAGCTGGATTATGCCGTGACCGGGATCACGACGATCCTGAACAACGACCTGCGCTATCTCGACGTCCGAGCCGACGCGCAACACCGCTACAACCTCGGAATCCAGAAGCGCCTGAACACCACCACATGGATGTCGGGCTGCAACAGCTGGTATCTGACCGCAGATGGCTTCAACGCGTCGATGTACCCGGGGTTCGCCACGCAGTATCTTCGGCAGATGCGAAAGTTTCAGATCGAGGACTACATCGCGAAAGCGAGGAGCCAATCTGGTGGGGACGAGTCGCGTGCGGTCGGCACCGGCGTTGCCACCTCGACGGCCTGACATGCCACCGGCCAGGGATCCCGCCGCGCCGGCTAGGCCGCAGACGGGCCCGATCCCGACCATCCTGCGCCGGATCCGCCGAGGGTCGCGAGATGTGATCGAGAACGCGGTCTCGCAACTGTTCGACGCGGCCGTACAGCCCCACGGTGTCGCCCAATCCGGCGAGTACCGACTCGACGAGCTGGCTCGGTTGGCGGGCACCACCACGCGCAACATCAGGGTCTACCGCGACCGTGGCCTGCTCCACCCACCACTGCGGGTCGGCCGCATCGTTCTGTTCAATGACACCCACCTGACGCGGCTGCGGCTCATCACCTCGATGCTGGATCGCGGCTACACCATCGCCCACGTGCACGAGATGCTCTCGGGGTGGGAGCAGGGCAAGAACCTCGGCGACATGCTCGGTCTGGAGTCGGCAATCTCCGGTAACTGGGCGACGGAGAAGCCGCAACGAATGTCTGTCGCCGAAGCCAAGCAGCTGGTGGACGACCAGCCCGGGTTTGACCGCCTGGTCGGGCTGGGCATCATCCGCCTCGAGGATGGCGCCGCCGGTGGAGAAGCCCTCGTCGTGCGTCCGAAACTGATCGCGGCGTTCAACGAGCTCCGCCAATACGGCGTTGCCACTGACAAACTCATCGATCTGCACGAACAGATCGCACCCCTGCTCGATCAGATCAGCGCGATCCTGGTGCAGGCGGGCGTCGAGGAGGTCGTCGACAAGGTCAACCCGGGCGCGGCAATGCCGGATGACGTGGAAGTGGCCGAACTGATCACCACGTTGGTGCGATTTCGCACCCAGGCAGTGCAGGCGGTGGCCGCCACCCTGGCGTTCTCGATCGAGTCGACGATCGAAACGGTGGTGGCCCAGCTGCTCGGCGATCTCGTGGAGAAGAAAGCCGACACCGGCGGCGAATAGCCTCTCACTCCCACTCGATGGTGCCCGGCGGCTTGCTCGTGACGTCCAACACCACCCGGTTCACCTGAGGCACCTCGTTGGTGATTCGCGTCGAAATCCGTTCCAGCACTTCGTAGGGCACCCTCGTCCAGTCGGCCGTCATCGCGTCTTCGCTGGAAACCGGACGCAGCACTATCGGGTGCCCGTAGGTGCGGCCGTCACCTTGCACGCCAACCGAACGCACATCGGCCAGCAACACAACCGGGCATTGCCAGATCTGGTGGTCCAAACCGGCCGACGTCAGCTCTTCACGCGCGATGGCGTCGGCCCGCCGTAGCGTATCGAGGCGATCAGAGGTGACCTCGCCAACGATCCGGATACCCAGACCGGGGCCGGGGAATGGTTGGCGCGCAACGATTTCTTCCGGTAAACCCAATTCCCGTCCGACCGCGCGCACCTCATCCTTGAACAGCAGACGCAAGGGCTCGACGAGCTTGAACTTCAGGTCACCGGGTAACCCGCCGACGTTGTGGTGGCTCTTGATATTAGCCGCGCCGGTTCCACCTCCGGACTCCACCACGTCGGGATAAAGCGTTCCCTGGACCAGGAACTCGACATCCGTGGAGGCACTGTCCCGGTCGTTCTGCAGCGCATCTCGCACCGCACCCTCGAATGCCCTGATGAACTCGCGCCCGATGATCTTACGCTTTCCCTCGGGGTTGGTGACACCGGCAAGCGCCTCGAGGAACCGGTCGGACACGTCGACGGTGACCAGGTTGGCGCCAGTCGCGGCGACGAAATCGCTTTGCACCTGCGCCCGCTCACCCGCGCGCAGCAGCCCGTGATCAACGAACACACACGTCAACCGATCACCGATGGCCCGCTGGACCAGCGCGGCGGCAACCGCCGAGTCGACGCCCCCCGAGAGCCCGCAGATCGCGCGTCCCGCACCGATCTGCGCGTGCACCTGCTCGACGAGAGCGTCGGCGATGTTCGCCGGAGTCCACGTGGCGTCGATACCCGCGAACTCGTGGAGGAACCGGCTCAGCACCTGCTGACCGTGCGGGGTGTGCATCACCTCGGGGTGATACTGCACCCCCGCCAGCCGACGCGCCCGATTCTCGAACGCCGCCACCGGAGCTCCGGAGCTGGTCGCGACCACTTCGAAGCCGGTTGGCGCGGCGGTCACCGCGTCGCCGTGACTCATCCACACCGGCTGCATGTCGGGGAGGCCGGAATGCAGTTGTCCGCCAGTGACTTTCAACTCAGTACGGCCATATTCCCTGGTTCCGGTGCGGGCTACCGTGCCGCCGAGCGCCTCCGCCATGGCCTGGAATCCGTAGCAGATGCCGAACACCGGAACATCCAGACCGAAAAGTGCGGGATCGAGTTTCGGAGCTCCGTCGGCGTAGACGCTGGCCGGCCCCCCGGACAACACGACGGCGCGGGGATTGCGGGCCTTGATCTCGTCAACACTGGCCGTGTGCGGGATGACCTCTGAATACACCCGCGCCTCGCGGACCCGCCGCGCGATCAGCTGCGCGTACTGCGCGCCGAAGTCGACGACCAAGACCGGACGGGGGGCTGCGGATTCCACCTGGCCAGTCTAGTGGGGGGTGTTGCTGCGGCCGGCCGGCGGCGGGGCCTACCCGGCCGAGCCGACCGGCTCGATCGGGATTCTGCGCAGCGCGGCCGGCGCCTCGGCGGGCACGGCTGGATGCGCCGGGGCGATGGGCGAGATCCGCTGATAGGGCTCGCCCTGCGCCGGACGCAGGTCTTCCTCGCCTTTGTTCGGCCATAACGCCGCCGCCCGCTCAGCCTGCGCGGTGATCGAAAGCGACGGGTTTACACCGAGGTTGGCCGAGACCGCCGCGCCGTCCATCACCGACAGCGTGGGATAGCCATGCACCCGCTGATACGGATCGATGACCCCGTGCTCGGCACTGTCACCGATCGCCGCGCCACCCAGGAAGTGCGCAGTGAGCGGGATGTTGAACAATTCACCCCAGGTGCCACCGGCAACGCCGTTGATCTTCTCGGCAATCCGCCGCGTGACTTCGTTGCCTGCCGGAATCCACGTCGGGTTCGGTTCCCCGTGCCCCTGCTTGCTGTCCAACATCCGGAAGCCGAACTTGGTCTTGCGGGTGAACGTGGTGATCGAGTTGTTCAAATGCTGCATGACCAGCGCGATCACGGTGCGCTCACTCCACCGACTCGGGTTGAGCATCCGCAGCATGCCCTTCGGGTCGGACTTGGCAATTCGAAACAGTTGCTGCCAGCGCGGGACGTCGGTGCCCTGTGGTCCGCCGCCGTCGGTCATCAGCGTCTGTAACAACCCCATCGCATTGGAGCCCCTGCCGTAGCGGACCGGTTCGACGTGTGTATCGGCGGTCGGGTGGATCGATGACGTGATGGCCACCCCGTGCGTCAGGTCCAGATCGTCGCCGACCTTGAGGCGCGCCGCCCCGACAATGGACTCTGAGTTGGTCCGGGTCAGCAGGCCGAGTCGATCGGACAACTGCGGTAGCTTGCCCTGGTCTCGCATCTTGAACAGCAGCTTCTGCGTGCCGTAGGTTCCTGCCGCAAGGATGACGTGGCGCGCCGTGAATGTCTTGCGCCGTCGGCGCAGTTTGCTGCCGGTGCGCGCCGTGTGCACCTCCCACAGCCCGTCGGCGCGCTGCTCGAACTCCTTGACCATGGTGAGCGGGTGCACCTGGGCTCCGGCGGATTCGGCCAGCCCGAGGTAGTTCTTCACGAGAGTGTTCTTGGCACCGTATCGGCACCCCGTCATGCAGGAACCGCACTCGATGCAGCCAGTGCGACTGGGTCCGGCGCCGCCAAAGTATGGATCCGGTACGCACTTGCCAGGCACCTTTTCGCCGTCGGCGCCGAAAAACACCCCGACCGGCGTGGCGACGAAAGTGTCACCGACGCCCATGTCGTCGGCGACCTCCTTCATGATCCGGTCAGCATCGGTGAAGGTCGGGTTGGTGACGACCCCCAGCATCCGCTGCGCTTGGTCGTAGTGCGGCATGAGTTCTTCGCGCCAGTCGGTGATGCCCTGCCACTGCGGGTCGTTGAAGAACTCCTCCGGCGGGACGTACAACGTGTTGGCGTAGTTCAGCGATCCGCCGCCGACGCCCGCACCGGCGAGGATCATGACGTTGCGCAATAGGTGAATGCGCTGGATGCCGTACATGCCGAACTGGGGCGCCCAGAGGAACTTGCGCAGGTTCCAGGATGTCTTGGCGAAGTCCGCGTCGGCGAACCGGCGACCTGCTTCCAGCACGCCGACCCGGTAGCCCTTCTCGGTTAGCCGCAGCGCGCTGACGCTGCCGCCGAACCCCGAACCGATGATGAGGACGTCATAGTCAGGCTTCATCAACACAGTATGAACTTACCCATCGGTAACAGCTAGATAGTCGACCCTTACT
>NZ_JBMYXC010000067.1:0-15334 GCF_049608025.1 Mycobacterium sp.
AGACTTCATCTGTTCGAACTCCTCGACCCGGGCCCGCAACTGCGACTCGCTCGCCCCAGCATCCACATCGAACATACTTTCGAACATACTGTCGACGCTACCCCCGACGTCCGACATCGATGGCCAGAAACGCCATCGGACTGGACGACCAAGCAGGACCCCCATTGGTGATCGTTCTCACCCAGGCGGCGACTGAATTCGACGAACCAGCCGAGTAACGTTTTTGGTGGACGCAACCGCACGGGAAAGGGGTGCACAGTTTGAGTCCGGCTGGATTTAGGGCCAGGCTTCGACACACCACCGTTGGCATCGATAACCCGTTTGCGTCGATAACTTCATCACGATTGACAATGGGAAAACGATGGCTACAGAAGATTTGCAAGAATTTGCATTACCCGAATACCGCGAGAAGCGGATCCGGCCAGATTGGGCACTGTCGAACTGGGCCGATCGGATCCTGGAAGAGGCCGGCGTAGGCGTCACGATCTTGGATCGCGACGGAGTCGTCATCTACTACAACCGCTGGGCAGCGCTATACATGGATCGTCAGCCCAGCTACATAGATGACGACGTACGCAATCGGCATAGCCGTGCAATTACCAACCCGCGGTTAGACGCCATGTTTGGGCTGTTCGAGAAGGGGCGGACTGAGCCGGTTCGCTATGTAGCGCACCCCCCAGGCATGCGCGCACTCCTGGTGACCGTTTCACCGATTCACCAAGGTGATGAACTGGTCGGGTTTTCGCAGCTGGTTCTTTTCAAGGAAGAAGTTCAGGAACTTTGTCAGAGGTTTGACACCGAGGGGCGGAAATCCTTCGAGAAAGAAATGCTGCCGAACGGATGGGAGCCGAATTCATAGTCTTGTTGGGCATACCGACTCCCTCAGCCCGACACGCACACAGCGAGTAGTTGGATCCGGCCGCCAACACTCATCTGAGGTCGGAGGAATTGCTTCGCAGCCGCCGGCCCGCCCTGCTGGCCTGCGCGATCAAGTTAAGTCGGCATTCATCACGACCCGGCTCCGAAACCAGGTGAACCGATAAGCGGACACCTGCCACGATCACCGAGGAATCTCAGCAAAATGAAGATGACCACACCGCTCCCTGACGGGATCGCAACGCCCGACCGGCTGGAGACTTCCATCGGCACCCTGACCTCTGTGGATGGCGTCCCGGACGCGGAGACCACGCAGAGGGTCTATGACAACCTCGATCTCAATCGCGCCACTGAGGCCTTCCTGAACTGCATCCCGATCGCCTCGATGTATGGACTTAAGCAAGGCCTGCTCAAACACGGGCCAGCAAATACCACAGCGGTTCTCTTTGAAGAACTCATGGACTCCAAGGCCCTGTGGCTGACTCCGAATACCACTTCGGTCTACATGGCCTCCTGGCTTGAGCTAGCTGATGAACCCATGGTGATCGAGACTCCGCCCAACGTGTTGGGGTTCATCAACGATGCCTGGTTCCGCTATGTCGTGGACTTCGGCAACGCCGGCCCAGACCAGGGCAAAGGCGGCAAGTTCCTGATCCTGCCTCCTGGTTACGAGGGCGAGGTCCCGGACGGCTACCACGTTGCGCGCACACCGTCGTTGGGCAACTGGGTCATCTGGCGTGGATTCCAGGTGGACGGATCGCCGAGGCCTGCGGTGGCGACGACCAAGAAGCTCTTCCGGATGTATCCGCTGTCCCAGAAAGACAGTCCGCCGCAGATGAGCTTCGTCAATATCTCCGGCAAGTTCGACAGCACCATTCACCGCATGGACTACGGCTACTGGGAGGAGGTCAATTCGACCATTCAGGCAGAGCCCATCGAAGGGCTCGACCCTGAGATCCGTGGATTGCTGGCCGCGATTGGCATCAGGCAGGGCAAAGAGTTCAAGCCCGATGAGCGGATGAGGAAGATCCTCGCCGACGCAGCCGCGATCGGTTCCGTAACGGCGCGCGCCCTGGCCGCCCGTCCGAACAACGAGCACTTCTACCTCTACCCCGGTGAACGGGTTTGGACGAACCCGTTCCTCGACGGTCGCTACGACTTCCTCTACGACGGGGCTACTCTTCTCGATTCGCGCATCTACATGCACTTCTACGCCACCGGGATCACCCCGGCAATGGCAGTGAAGAACGTGGGCAAGGGATCTCAGTACGCGATCGCCTATCTCGACAAGGACGGCAACGCCCTCGACGGCTCCAAGACGTACAAGATCAACTTGCCCAAAGACGTACCGGCCAAGGATTTCTGGTCCTTCACGCTCTACGACAACCAGAGCCGCGGCATGCTTCAGACCGATCAGCGATTTCCAGGCCTCGACAACAACAAGGAAGGCCTGAAGCAGAACGCCGATGGCTCCTACGACGTCTACTTCGCACCGAAGGCACCCCAGGGCCAGGAGAACAACTGGATCCAGACCGACCCAAGCAAGGGGTGGAACACCATTCTTCGTCTCTACGGACCGCTGGAGCCCTTCTATGACAAGACCTGGAAGCCGGGTGACCCCGAGCTGGTCGAATAGCCCAGGTTGCCGCCGTGGGGTGACTGCGAGCGAAATCATGCACGCCGCGGCCATCCGGACCCCGTAGGCCTGGCCCGTGCTGCGCCCGCCTCGCGGCCCCGGGAAATTGTTCCGCGGGTTACGCTTTCAGTCACAGCTTTGAATCGGCCTGGATCGCGCTGCCGAGGGGGATACAGGTGTCCACGATCAATCACGAGATGCAGGTGCAACGGGCCGCCGAAGCGGCCATCTGGGCGATGCCGGCCGTGAGTGTTTATGACATCGAGCTGGGCATCCAGCGGGACCTCGGCGGAAAGTTCGGCGACGTTGTCTATTTCAGCAAGCCGATGGAGTCGCGTCACGGCTTCCTCACCGCGAACAACGTGACGCCGTACGTGGTCAGCGCCCAGTCCACGAAGGACGGCCCGCTCGTCGTTGAGGTTCCACCGGAGGCCCTGAAGGTCAGCTACTTTGGCACCTTCGTCGATGGATGGCAGACGCCGATCGCCGATGTCGGCCCGCCCGGCGACGACAAGGGACAAGGTGCGAAATATCTCTTCTTGCCGCCTGGCTACAGCGGCGAGGTGCCGCCGGGCTATCGCACCTACCGACCGGCGACCTACGGGGTGCACTTCGCATTCCGGCCCGTCGCGAAGAACGGCGGCACCGCTGCCGACCAATCGGCGTATGCGCAGACGCTCAAGGTCTACCCGCTCTCGCAGGAGGCCGATCCGCCCCCGACGACTTTTATCGACGCCTATGACATGGATTGGAACACTCTTCCGGTCTATGACATGACATTCTTCACCGACCTGAACGCGATCGTGCAGCGCGAGCCAGTGCTCGAGCGCGACAAAGCCATGATGGCGCTGCTCTACTCCATCGGAATTCGAAAAGGCGAGAAATTCGATCCCGACGAGGAATCGGTATCGGCGCTCCTGGAGGGACTCGAGCGGGCCTATGACTACTTGCAAAACAGGTTCGTCACCGCAGGCGGTGCCCTGAAGTCGTTCTGGAAAGACCGGCAGTGGTGCACCTTCAACCTCCCACCCGATCAGGCCGAAATCGGCTTCCCGTTCGTCGATGCCGACCGCGTGATGGTCGATGAGCGCGCACAGTTCTACTTCTTCGCGACCTACCTTCCCAAGGTCCTCGGCGGTGGTTCCTTCTACCTCACCGGGACTCGCGACCGCGACGGCGAGCTGATGAACGGCAAGGACACCTACCAGCTCACCGTCCCCTCTGACACCCCGGCAAGGGATTTCTGGTCGGTGACCGTCTACAGCCTGACGACAAAGGGATTCGTGCGGGATGTCCACCGCGTAGGGCTCTCGTCGCAGGAAATCGCGACGATGGCGACCAACAGCGACGGTTCGGTTGACGTCTACTTCGCCCCGGCAGCGCCGCAGGGCCGCGAGTCGAACTGGATTCCGACCGGCGAGGACTTCTTCCTCATCTTCCGCCTCTACGGCCCTGAAGAGCCGCTATTCGACAAGACATGGACCCTCGGCGACGTTGTGAGGACTCAAGTTCTCCAAACTCAATGAGTGCCAGGAAGATCCCAGCGCCAATCGATGAGGCGCAGTCCGGTCTTGCCGCCGCAGGTGTCGTCATGGTTCCTCCATCAAACTCGCAACCACCGAGACCGCTGCAGCCGAACCGGCTGCAATCGCGGCCGCCATCTGAGGCATCTGCGTACACACGTCTCCTGCTGCGAACACGCCGGCAACCGAGGTACGCGAGAGCGCGTCGACCTCAACCGCGTCCTCCGACACCGGTCCCACCGAAGTCAATCTCACCCCAAGTCGGGTAGCGAGGTCGGTGCGCTGATGCAGTGTTGTGGCCACCAGCAGCCCGCGTCGCGGTAGCCGCGAACCGTCGGCGAACACCACGGCACTCAGCTCGCCCTGCTCGGATTCCAGCCTGGCGATCTCGCGGTCATCAACCGCGATCCCCGCGGCACTCAGCCGCGCCAACTGCTCGGCCTCCAGCGCGCCGGCACCCCCGGTCAGCAGCACCACATCGTTGCTCCACGCACACAACAACGACGCCATATGGACGGCCTGTTCGCCGTCGGCCAGCACTCCCAGCGCCTGATCACGGACCTCCCAGCCGTGGCAGAACGGACAGTGGAATACCGAACTCCCCCACAGCTCGTCCAGTCCTGGCAGTCGCGGCGGGCGATATTGCATGCCCATGGCCAGTAACACCCGTTTCACCCGCTCGCGGGTGCCACCGGCGAGTTCGACCTCGAATACACCGTCGCGACGCTCCGCGCCGACCACCTCGCCGCTGCGGACCTCAATGCTCGGATACCGCTGCAGCTCATTCCTGCTCTGCTGGTAGAGCTGCGCCGGCGGAAGACCGTCGTGGCCGAGCAAACCGCCGATTCCGTGCGCCGCAAGGTTGCTCTGCCGGCCGACGTCGACCACCAACGTGCGCCGACGCGCCCGGCCCAACACCAGCGCAGCGCTCAATCCCGCGGCACCACCACCGACGATCAGGCATTCCCAATCCGTTTCCATGACTCGAGCTTGCCCGCCGTTGGCCATGACGCCAAGCCAGTTCGCCGCGCAGGGGAATATCGGCGACGGCGCCGCAACAGGCTCACGGGATCAGAGGTAGCCGGTCTGATTCACCAGCCGGACCGAAGCCGCGCCGTCGGGATAGAACTCGGCGATCGACAACGACGCGAGGTCCAGGTGCAGCCGGTACAGGATCGCCGGGCCTGCGTCGAGGGCCATCCGCAGCAACGTCTTGATTGGGGTCACATGCGACACCACCAGCACCGTGCGGCCCGCGTATTCGCCGAGAATCCTCTGCTGAGCGCGGCTCACCCGCGCCGCGACGGCATCGAAGCTTTCACCCGCCGGCGGCGGTACCGAGGTGTCACGCAGCCACCTCAGGTGCAAATCAGCGTCGCGCTCGGCCGCCTCACCGAACGTCAGTCCCTCCCACGCACCGAAATCGGTTTCGCTCAGGTCATCATCGACAATGACGTCAAGGCCAAGCTCCCGGGCGGCCGCCGAGGCAGTGTCGTAGGCCCGCCGCAGCGGGGAGGAAACGACCGCGGCGACGCCGGACCTGCCCCCGAGGTACTGCGCAGCGGCATCCGCCTGCCTGACCCCGAGATCGGTGAGGGCCGGGTTTCCCTGTCCCGAGTAGCGGCGCTGTGCCGACAATTCGGTTTGCCCGTGACGGAGCAGCAGTAGCCGCGTCGGTGCTCCCCTTGCCCCGGTCCAGCCGGCCGGACTGGTCACGACTTCGGTTCCCGGGGACGCCTGGTCCAACTTCACCGGCGCCGGCGCCTCGACCGATGCGCCCGTCTCCACGGCCGCATCCATGGCTTCGTTGGCCAGCCGATCGGCGTGGCTGTTCTTTGCACGCGGTATCCACGAATAGGTGACCCGATCGAACGTGCCCGCAAGACCTCTGGCTTGCTGATGCAACGCCGCGAGGTCAGGGTGCTTGACCCGCCAGCGACCCGCCATCTGCTCTACCACCAGCTTGGAATCCAAGTGGGCCTCAACCTCGTCTGCGCCGAGGCTGGCCGCTTCCTCAAGTCCGGCGATCAGGCCACGGTACTCCGCGACGTTGTTGGTGGCCCGGTCGATCGACGACTTCACCTCAGCGAGAACCGATGCCCGGTCCGCCGACCACACCACCGCACCGTAACCGGCGGGGCCAGGGTTCCCGCGGGACCCTCCGTCGGCCTCGACCAGAACTTTCACGCTTGAGACGCCTTGACCCGCAATAGGATTGCCGAACATTCCGGGCAACGCAGCACGTCGTCATCGGCCGCGGCGGCGATCCGCGCCGACTCCCCCTTGTCGATTTCGATCCGGCAAGCCCCGCAGCGTCGCCCCTGCAGCAGCCCCGCGCCTACCCCCGCACGGGCCCGCTGATGCTCATAGAGCGCTACCAGCCCCTCGTCGATACGGGCGACGAGATCCGTGCGATGCGAGAGCGATTGGTGGCGCAGCTGGGCCAGGTGGGTGCGGGCTTCGTCGCACGCGCTCTGCGCCTCGCTAAGCGAGCTTTCGAGGGTGTCGATTTCGGCCAGGGCGCGATCCTGATCGGCCGCAACCTCTTCCCGCCGTTCCATCACTTCAAGCAACGAGTCCTCCAGGCTGGTCTGACGTCGCTGCAGGGTGTCGAGCTCGTGCTGGAGCTCGGTGAGTTGCTTGGGGTCGACCGTTCCACCGTCCAGCAGCGCACGGTCGCGATCCTCCCGCTGGCGCACACTGTCGATCTCGCTCTCGAACTTCGCGATCTGGGCATCGATGTCGGCCAGCGCGATCTGCAGCGCAGCCAGCTGGTCGTTTGCCGACCGGTGGCCAGCCTGCGCTTCCTCCAGAGCCCGCTGCTCGGTGAGGTTCTTGGTCCGATGCTCGATCCGACCTATCTCGGCGTCGAGTTCCGCCAACTCGAGCAACGACCGCTGTTGCGGTACTGCAGCTTTCATTTCCGAACTCCCTCGACATTCCATGGGTCGGTGCGCACGTCGGACACGAGGACCGGTAGCGACGCACCGAAGTGATTGCGCAGAAGCTGCGCCGCCTGCGCGCACCACGGGTACTCGCTGGCCCAGTGCGCGACGTCGACGAGTGCGGCCTGGGACACTCGGCGGTGTTCGTCGGCGGGATGATGACGCAAGTCGGCGGTGACGTAGGCGTCCACACCGGAAGCCGCGACCTCGGCAAGCAGCGAGTCACCCGAACCGCCGCACACTGCGACCCGCGACACCGACGCCGCGGCATCTCCGCAGGCGCGTACGCCCCACGAGGTGGCGGGCAGCGCATCGTGCACTCGCGATACGAATGCCGCAAGAGGTTCTGGGCTCTGTAGCGCCGCGATGCGCCCCAGACCCACGTTTGCGGGCGGGGCCTGCAGCGCGACGATGTCGAACGCGGGCTCCTCGTAGGGGTGCGCGCTCCTAAGGGCCGCGAGTACGGCGGCGCGCCGCGACCGCGGGGCAACCATCTCGACTCGATCCTCGGCTACCTGTTCGACGGAGCCGACCGTGCCGATCGCCGGCGTCGCGCCCTCGTGCGGAAGAAACTGTCCGATGCCCGCGACGCTCCAACTGCACTGCGAGTAATCACCGATCTGGCCCGCGCCGGCCGAGAACATCGCGGAGCGGATCACCGCCGCGGTCCTGGAGTTGGCTGGATTATCTAAAGAAGCGCTGGGTACGTACACCACCCACTTGTCCAGCTCCGGGCCTGCCGGCACCGGGGCGAGCACGTCGGACACCTCCAGACCCAGCGCGTCGGCCAGCGCATCCGATACCCCCGGTGATGCACTGTCGGCGTTGGTGTGGGCGGTGAACAAAGCGCGACCGGTGCGGATCATCGAATGGATCAGGGAGCCCTTGGCCGTATCGGCGGCCACCGAGTCCACTCCACGAAGTAGCAATGGATGGTGTGCCAGCAGGAGACCTCGGTCGGGCACCCCTGCCACCACTGCGGGTGTCGCATCCACAGCGATCGTCACCGTATCGACCACTTCTGACGGGTCTCCGCACACCAGCCCGACCGAGTCCCAGCCCTGGGCGAGCCCAGGGGGGTACGCCGCGTCGAGCACATCAATGATGTCGGCGAGTGGAACCGTCATCGCCGCACTCCCGGACTTGCCACATCACGACACTAGTGCGCGGGCCCATCCTGCTCGAGCATCAGGGATGATGGTGGGGTGACCGACACACTGGACAGCACCAGGAACTTCGCGCGGGCAGGCCGCGGCGATCTGGTGGTTTTCGATCTGGACGGGACGCTGACCGATTCGGCGGAGGGCATCGTCGCCAGCTTCCGGCACGCGCTGCGGACCGTGGGTGCGGCTGTCCCAGACGGCGACCTGGCCGGCCGGATCGTCGGCCCGCCGATGCACGTCACGCTCCATGAGATGGGTTTGGGCCACCATGCCGACGCCGCGGTAGCCGCTTACCGCGCCGATTACCTCAGCCGCGGTTGGTCGATGAACCGCCCCTTCGACGGGATTCCCGCGCTGCTCGCCGACCTGCAGTTGGCCGGCGTGCGCTTGGCGGTAGCCACCTCCAAGGCCGAGCCGACCGCGCAGCGCATATTGGCCCACTTCGGCCTCGAGTGTCGCTTCGAGGTGATCGCCGGCGCCCTCGTCGACGGCACCCGCTCATCCAAGGCCGAAGTGCTGGCCAGCGCACTCGCTCGACTGGCACCGCTGCCGGAGCGTGTCGTGATGGTCGGTGACCGCTCTCACGACGTCGAGGGCGCCGCAGCCCACGGCATCGGGACGATCGTGGTCGGCTGGGGCTACGGGCGCGACGACTTCACCGACGGCGGCGGCGACGCACTACTCCACGTCAGCAGTGTCGACGATCTTCGCGAGGTGCTCGGTGCCTAACCGCAGTGTCTCGACCCTTCGCCGCTGGGCCTTTCTGCTACGGCCGCAGTGGCTGGCGCTATACGTGGTCGTCATCGCGTTCGCCTACCTCTGTTTCACGGTGCTGGCACCGTGGCAGCTGGGAAAAAACTCGACGACGACCCGGGAGAATGCGCAGATCGCCCGCTCGCTCGACGCCCCTCCGGTCCCGGTCACGACCCTCCTGCCGCAGCAGGATTCCTCAGCGCCCCAGGACCAGTGGCAGCAAGTCACAGCGACAGGGCGCTACCTATCGCAGGGCCAGGTTCTGGCCAGGTTGCGGCTCGTCGACGGCGAACCGGCTTTCGAAGTGCTGGTTCCGTTCGCGGTCGAGGGCGGACCCACCGTGCTCGTCGACCGCGGCTACGTACGGCCCGTAGCGGGTACCCAGGTACCGCCGATCGAAGCGCCACCCGCCGACACGGTGACCATCACCGCCCGACTGCGTGACCCAGAAGCGCTCGCCCGCGACAAGGCTCCGTTCGAGGCGGACGGCACCCAGCAGGTCTACTCCATCAACACCGATCAGATTGCCGCCCTGACCGGCATCCCGCTGGCAGGCTCCTACCTGCAACTGATGCGCGATCAGCCCGGCGGCCTCGGCGTAATCCCGCTGCCGCACCTCGACGCGGGTCCGTTCCTCTCCTATGGCATCCAATGGATCGCGTTCGGCATCCTGGGTCCGATCGGCGTCGGCTATTTCGTGTTCGCCGAATTGCGGGTGCGCCGTCGCGAGAAGGCAGCTGCCGACGCCGCCTCAGCCCGACACGATGCCGGCGCGCCGCTCACTACCGAAGAGAAACTCGCCAGCCGCTACGGCACGCGAGGCTGACAACCACTGAAAAAACGGCGGCAAGTAGTTGAACGGCCCGCGACAACCGCACTGCCCGCGTGAGGTCAGTGACCTCGGGGGCTCGGCCATCGCCGAGTGAAGGACGGATCTCCAGGTTGTATTCGTACTGAGTCGGCCCGCCGAGGCGGACCCCCAGCGCCCCGGCGAACGAAGCCTCCACCACCCCGGCGTTAGGACTTGGATGCCTGCGCGCATCGCGCCGCCAAGCCCGCATCGCCGCCATTGGTGACCCCCCGACGACCGGGGCGCACATCGCGATGAGCACACCTGTCAGCCGAGCTCCGGCGAGATTCACGAGATCATCGAAACGGGCTGCCGCCCAGCCGAACCGAGCGTATCGCGACGAGCGGTTGCCAATCATCGCATCCAGAGTGTTGGCCGCGCGGAACACGAGCACTGCGGGGGCACCTCCCACCGCCGCCCATACCAGTGGACTGACCTGGGCATCGGAGGTGTTCTCAGCGATCGACTCCAGTGCCGCGCGGGTGAGGCCCGCAACGTCGAGAACCGCCGGGTCACGTCCGCACAGCGATGGCAGCAGTCGGCGCGCGCCGGCGGTATCGCCGTGCTGCAACAGGTCCGACATGTTCTCGCCGGTGCGGCACAGCGAGGTCCCGCCAAGCGCGATGAACGTCGCCGCTGCGACACACATCCCCTCACGCCACTGCCCGCGGGGCCGGCCCGCCCTCTCGGCGGCGGTACCCATGATCGCGACCGCGCCGAGCAGTCCGGCGGTGTGCAGCACGCCAGCAGACCGACCATCGGAATAGCTGTATCGCTCCACAGCCGTTGCGCCGCTGCCGAACAGAGCGACCGGATGACCGCGGCCGGGGTCCCCGAACATCGCGTCGGCCAGGACCCCCGCAGCGATACCTGTTGCGCGGGCCCTACCGCTTACTGCCACCACCATTGCAGCGTCCCACAGGGTCAGTCGGCTGATACCGAGAGGTTCGACTGTGGCTCTGACCGAGTCTGCATGACGTCATGTGAGAGCAGTTGCCAGGCACGTTTCGAAGAGCTGCCCCAGCTGGTGCGGATCCAGAGTTTTCGAACCTATTACGACGATTTGGCTGCCGGTCATCACCGCGCGACCCGGGCCTACGGGCGTCAGTTCGGAGCGCCGCCCGACGGCCTGCAACAACATCCGCCGAGGCGGGCTGCCGGACAACTCGACGAACCCCTTGCAGCGGTAGACGTCCCCGGGGAGATCCCGCCGAAGCATCTCCGACAAGGCGTCCGGATCGAAGGTCCCGTCTGTGCGATAGGTCCACGTTCGGAATTGGTCACCGTGGTCGTGGGCCCCGATATTCTCCCAGTCGATCTCAGTTCCTGATCGAGTTGCGCCGAGGAGAATCTCCATGGGCACCTGCGCGCGGACTGCCTCCACCAGACGAACCCGATCCATTGTCTGTGCTATCCAGTTCCGAACCCACGCCAGGTGATCAGGTGAGGCGAGATCGACCTTGTTGAGTATCACCAGGTCGGCGAAACCGATCTGGCGGGCCTTGAGCATCAACAGTGCTGGGGCATCGTCGAGGTGGGTGAAGATCTGCTCGGTATCCACCACGCAGATGACGCTGTCCAGTCGCACCCAGTCCGGCGTCTGAGAGGTCGCGAAGGTTGCCCAAATGCTGGCCGGATCGGCGACGCCACTTGCTTCCAGGACGATGTGGTCCGGGGGGTCAGGCGAGGTGACGAGCCGCTCGACCGCGGCGAGCAGATCGTCGCGTATCTCACAGCAGACGCAGCCATTGGCCATGCTGATCATGCCGTCTTCGACGCCGACCACAAGCTCGGCATCGATGTTGACTGAACCAAAGTCGTTGACCAGGACGGCAGCCCGCAAGGGTTGGTCGCCGTTGAGTAACCGGTTCAACAGTGTGGTCTTACCGGCTCCGAGAAACCCGGTGAGGATTGTCAGCGGGATGGGGCCGGCACCGACGCGGACGGATGCCTCCGGTTCCAGCCCCGGTGCCGCCTCATGGCGCATCGGGGTCGATTCCCCGGCTGCGCAGCATCTCGTGTGGGTCGATCTTGAAGCCCTCGTCCGGCCAGGTTTGGACGGGTTCACGCTCGACGTCGGGCGGGTAATACTTGTGCGGATCAATCTCCATGTCCCGCAGGAACTGTTCCTGCTGCTGCTCGCGGGGCAACTCTGGGCGCGGAAGCTCAAGCTCCGAGGGCAATGGCGATGGCAGCAGCCACCGCGGGTCCAACGGCGGGATCGCTGCGCCGTCCGGGAGCGCGGCCTCCCGTGACCAGATGCGGTCCTTGGTCACGTTGACGACCTGAACGTCGGGGCCGCCGAACTGAAACAGCCCCTTGTAGTTCGCCCGCACCTCGGCGACCGACTCCGCGTCCAGTGCCGCCCCGCCCGCCTCATAATGAACGATCATTCCCATTCGCGGCTGCACCTTGTCCATCAGATATCCCGCCGCGTAGTACATCGTGTGCCAAGAATCGATCGTGTACTTCATCAGTTCCTCTGGGACGCCGAACTTCAGCGACGACAGGCCCGGAGTGTCCAACTGTCCCTCGGTGATGAACACGTCGCAGCCGGCGGAGTACTTCTCGGTCTTCTCGTCGGGGCGCCCATCCCCGGTCCACACCACCGACAGGCCGGCGTCCTCCCAGTCCAGCCGGTAGGCCGATGCCCCGTCCTTCACGTGCGAACGGGGCCAGTGGCGCACCACGATGCCGTCCTGGTCGTAGCAGACGCCGTTTTCTTCCTTCCAGTCGAATTCGGTGACGTCCATCTCGTAGCCGGCCGAAATAGTCGCGTGCAGGAAGTTCTCCTCGTGCCAGCGCAGCATCTCGCGCATGTGCTTGGCCATGTGCTTGATGCCCAGTTCTGGTGTTGCTCCGGACGGTCCGTACAGGCGCAGCGGCTGCCAGCGACCCGCCCAGGCGGTGAACGGATACATGTAGGGCAGATCGGCGTAATGATCACCGTGCAGGTGACTGATGAAGATGTCGTTGATGAACATCGGTGGCACCTGCATGGCCAGTGCGTTCTTTACGCTGCCGTTGCCCATGTCGAAGAAGAACCGCCGCGGTTGGGGTTTGCCGTTGCCGCATTCGACGAGGATGCAGGTGCCGGCCTGGGTGCGGGTCGGCGGCCACGGTGTGCTGCCCAGGATGCTGATGCGCATCTCGCCCTCGGGCAGTATCTCGGTCCCCGGCGAATAGAAGTTGCGGTTATTGATCGACGTCATCGGGCGGTAGTAGTCGGGCAGGCTGATGCCGCCACCAGGCCGGCGGCCGTAGGGATTGCTCGGTTGGGTCATTGGTACTCCTCTGGGGCCGAAAGGCGCGGGCACAAGTGACCCGCGACCGGGCAGAGAGGTGTTCTCCTACGGCCAGCAGGTCAGCGGCGTCAAGCATGGCAGGCCTGCCCTACGGCGTCTATCCAGATTCGGAACGAGGTGTTCAGCAGGCGCGTTGCAACGTCTCGTTGGGCGGTTCTCCGAAGACCTGACGGTACAGCCCGGCAAACCGGCCAGCGTGCCAGAATCCGCGGTGTAGCGCTACGTCGGTGACGGTGGTGTCCGCGGGGTGTGCCAGTCGCAGGTCGCGGCGTGCGCGATGAAGGTTGCGGGCCCGGAAGAACACCGACGGCGACACGCCGAACTCCCTGCCGAACGCAGCCCGAATCCACCGGTCGGTCACATCCAGGGAGGCGGCCAACGCGGCCACCCGCGGACTCGGGCCGATCTGTTCCGCGGCGTCGAGGCAGGAGCGGACGATCTGAGCCGACGCCGTCAATCGGGGTTCTCCGGCGGCCGGTGCCGAGAGGGCGTCGTCCAGCGTCGCTCGCAGATCGGCTTCTACTGCCGGCAGCAACTCCGGAGTCAGGCTGCCGGCGAGAAGTCTCTCGGAGAGCATCCTCAACAACAGACCCAACCGCGCGACGTCGTCGCCTTCTCGCACGGTGACGCCGTCGGCTGGTTCGGCACCCGTCCGGTCGTGGGGGATGGTGATGGCAGCGAAATTTGGCGGCCGGCGGGCCGCGCCCCCGTGTTCGGATCCGGGTGGGTAACGCCACAGGGAACGCGGATTGAGTTCGACACCGTTCCACGAACCCTGCGCTGGAGTGAGCGGGACAGCAATGACCACGGTGCCTGAAGTGGCCTCACCGAACGTGGCCACCGGGAAGTCGAATGCACCAACGCTTGCCGACAAAGCACCCAGCCTCAAGCCTGCGAGGGTGACCCTGCCGCCGCTGCCGGTGAGTCGTGCCGCTTCCAGCGGCATACCTTCGACGGCGTCTTCGATGACCGAGATATCTGTTCCGCGCACCACAATCGCCGGAACTGACCGGTCCAGCTCCGCGTTATCGGTGTGGTCGATCACGGCTCAACCCTAGCGGGGTCAGTTGGGTCGAGTTCCGTCGAAGATCACCCGATCGGCGGCCCAGCAGTTATCACAGAAGGCCCGCCGCCAGCCGGTATCACCAACTGACCAGCTTGGACTCCGCATGAGATGGCCCTTGGGTCGGCGAAGCTCAACCATCGGGCCTCAACGCGCCACGGCTTCAGAGCGTCACGGCCTCAGAGCGTCAATGCCCACCGGCGAAATTCTCGACGCGGCCCGAACCACCCTCCCTACCAACAATATTCCCACTCGACAGACCCTGACATCGAGGCGCACGGTCCTCGATGCGACATGGGCTCAGCTAGGGCATTTGACGCGGGAGCGACGGTAATTGTCTCCAATTTCGTTGTGCGTTAATTGCTTACGCCTGCGTGGCTCCCACCCGCCACGCCCAGAGGAGCCGAAGCGCGGAAGGGAACCGGCCACACCGGGGCCGACCTGCTCACCGACAAACAGAAAGCCCGGCTGAACGCTGTATTCAGCGTTGATGCCCATGCCGAGGTTGAAGCCACCTGGACGATGTATCAACGCACCGTGGCCGCCTACCGAGAGCCCGACCGCAAGCAAGGACGCACCATGATGGCCGCGCTGATCACCACGCTCAGCGCCGGCGTTCCCAAGCCTCTGCAGGAACTGATCACCCTCGGACGCACCCTCAAAAAGCGGGCCGTCGACGTCCTGGCCTACTTCGACCGCCCTGGCACCTCCAACGGCCCGACCGAGGCGATCAACGGCCGCCTCGAACACCTCCGAGGCTCAGCCCTGGGATTTCGAAATCTCATCAACTACATCGCCAGATCACTACTGGAAACCGGCGGATTCAAACCCCGACTACACCCTC
Organism: Mycobacterium sp.; assembly: GCF_049608025.1. Lineage (GTDB taxonomy): Bacteria > Actinomycetota > Actinomycetes > Mycobacteriales > Mycobacteriaceae > Mycobacterium. The sequence goes on from NZ_JBMYXC010000067.1 coordinate 14,959, forward strand.
AATTATGACAGTTCGTTCCCTGCGGGCGCTCTCTTGCAAGTTACTGGCCGTTTCCTAAATGCTATTGGCGGTACTTCTCTGCAAACTTTTCGTCTTCGGGACTGTGGATTTATCGGTGTTTCTGGCCTGACACGCTGAGCGGTGCTCGGCGAGGAAGGTGCCGTGATGACGACACTGGATGGCGTGACGAAGAAGAAGGCAGTTGAGCAGTCCGCTGAGCAGCAGGCGGCCGTCGAGCTGGTGCGGCTGGCTCAGGAACAGGGGCTATCGCTGACCGGTCCTGAGGGGCTGCTCAAGCAGTTGACCAAGACGGTGCTCGAGACCGCTCTGAACGAGGAGATGACTGAGCACCTGGGCTATGAGAAACACGACCCGC
>NZ_JBMYXC010000068.1:0-15182 GCF_049608025.1 Mycobacterium sp.
ATCGGGGATGGCGCGGCGATGGGGGAGATCTTGCAGGCACTCACCTCGGCGGGCCCTGAGGCAACCGAAAAGATCAGCTTTGAGATCACCGAAACAATCGCGCTGGCTTCGCCTGCAATAGCCAAGACGTTTTCCCAGGGCATGCGCGATCTGGGCTGCCGGGTCGCTCTGGATGACTTCGGAACCGGCTACGGCGCTTTCACCGAACTGCGAAATCTCGATCTCGACGCGTTGAAGATAGATCAGAGTTTTGTCCAGAACATCCTCGACGATCGAGGCGACGAACGCGCCGTGAAGACCATCGTCTTGATCGCGCGGGAGTATGGCTTGACGACGGTGGCCGAAGGGGTCGAGTCGGAGGCTGTGCTGGAAAGGCTCGCCGAGCTGGGAGCAGATCGTGCGCAGGGATACCTCTTCAGCAAGCCGCAACCGGTGATTTGGTAGGGGCGGCCGAGCGTCTTCATGCAATTGTGACCGGTGGCGATAACGCAAAAAGTGATGTAACTGTCGTACCCTGTCGCTCGTGGCAGTGTCCCGCCGTGATGTCCTCAAATGCGCCGCCGTAGCTACGCCGGCCGTCTTCGGCGTGGGTGCGCTCGCCCAGACGCCTCAAGCGTCGGCCGCGCCCCTCGGAACCCTGCTCGACTATGCGGCCGGCGTCATCAAAGCTGCGGATATCAAGGCCTCGGGGGCCCTCGGGGCCATCCGGTACGTATCGGATCGCCGGCCCGGCGGCGACTGGATGCTCGGTAAGCCGATCGAATTGGCCGAGGCGCGTGATCTGTACCAGGGTGGGCTGAAGATCGCCTCCTGCTACCAATACGGCAAGCAGGACACCGCAGACTGGCTGGCCGGTGAGCCCGCAGGAATCAAGCACGCCCAGCGGGGTTGGCAATTACACACCGCCGCGGGTGGTCCCGTCGGTGCGCCCATCTACACATCTATCGACGACAACCCGACCTACGACCAGTACAAAGCCCAGGTAGCGCCGTATCTGCGGGGGTGGGAGCGGGTCCTGGGGCACCAGCGTGTCGGTGTGTATGCCAACTCCAAGACCATTGAGTGGGCACTTCAGGATGGGCTCGGGTCGTATTTCTGGCAGCACAACTGGGGCTCCCCGGGGCGCGTCGCGCACCAGGCCGCCCACCTCCATCAGGTGGAGATCGACAAGCGCAAAGTGGCCGGTGTGGGCGTCGACATTAACCACATTCTCAAGCCGCGCTTCGGTCAGTGGGACTGAGACTTACTGACTAGTAAGTTTATGCAGCAAACGTGGCGGTTTCGCGCCGCGGTGTGAAAAGACAGTTGCGCACAAGTTGTCGACTCCCATGGAGAAAACGGACGGCATAGTGCGAACTGAAATATTCAGATAACGATTATGTAACAATACTGCTTTGATCTGCGCTTCTTTCCTACTCGACCGTAACCACCTGCATGCAGGACGTTTGTATGGGAAGAGTTTGGGTGCTCGTAGACCGTGCGTTATGCAACCTCTGTTACCCGTGCGTAGAACTCATCAGTAACGATTCCGGGGGCGAAAATCATGCCGTTTCTTATGACACTCTTAGTGCAGCTGGAGTGTCCGCCATGGCCCGCGAGGAGAGCTGAGGTCGCTGACTAGCCCAGCCGAGACCAGCCGGTTCGACCCCGAGTCGCAATGGCCCCGCCGGGAGCGCGGGCCAGCGCCCAGCCCGAGACGACACCAGCCCGAGACGACACCAGCCCGAGACGACCAGGCCAAGCGCGATGCAGAGCGATGATGGACCGAGGAGACGACACGACGTGACGATCAACGACCAGCACCGCGCCACCACCGCATCAGGCAACGGCTCCGAAACGGGTCAGGTCGCAGAACCGCTGGCAGGGGCGCACGCACTCGTCGATCGGCTGCACGCCGGAGAACCGTACGCGGTGGCCTTCGGCGGCCAGGGTGGTTCCTGGCTGGAGAACCTCGAGGAACTGGTCAACTCAGCAGGCATCGAGTCCGAGATCACCGCGTTGGTCGGCGAGGCGGAGCTGCTGCTGGAACCGCTGGCCCGCGAGCTGGTCGTGGTTCGTCCCATCGGCTTCGAGCCGATGCAGTGGGTCCGCGCGCTGGCCGCCGACGAGCCTTTGCCCGCTGCGAAGGACCTCACCTCGGCGGCCATCTCCTCACCCGGCATTCTGCTCACCCAGATAGCGGCTATTCGCGCGCTCCAGCGTCAGGGCCTCGACCTCACCGGTTATCCTCCGGTCGCCATCGCCGGGCACTCCCAGGGCGTCACCGCCGTGGAGTCGCTCAAGGCGCACGGAGCCCGCGACGTCGAGTTGCTCGCCATCGGCCAGTTGATCGGTGCAGGGGGATCGCTCATGTCGCGTCGCTGCGGCATGGTCAGTCGTGGTGACAAGTCGCCGATGGTGTCGGTCACCAATGTCGACCCTGCTCGCTTGGTCGAGCTCCTCGACCGGTTCGCTCAGGATGTGCGCACCGTGGCGGCGCCCGCATTGTCCATTCGCAATGGCAGGCGCTCGGTGGTCATCACCGGCACTCCCGAACAACTGGCCCGGTTCGAGCTCTACTGCGAGAAGGTCACCGAGAGAGAAGAAGCGGAACGAAAGAACAAGTTGCGCGGCGGCGCGGTATTCCAGCCGGTGTTCAGCCAGGTCAATGTCGAGGTCGGCTTCCATACGCCCCGGCTGGCCGGCGCCGTCGACCTGGTGACCGGGTGGGCGGCGCGCACCGGCCTGGACCGCGAGCTGGCCCGCCGGCTCAGCGAGATCATCTTCGTCAATCCGGTGGACTGGGTCTCCGAGGTGGAGGGCCTCGCAGCGGCGGGTGCCAAGTGGATCATCGACCTGGGCCCCAGCGATACCGTGACCCGGCTGACCGCACCGGTGATCCGCGGGCTCGGCATCGGCATCGTGCCCGCCGCCACCCGCGCCGGCCAGCGCAGCCTGTTCACCGCCGGCGCCGCTCCGGAGGTCGCCCCGGCCTGGTCGAGCTACGCGCCCTCGGCGATCAAGCTGCCCGACGGTTCGGTCAAGGCGTCGACCAAGTTCACCCGGCTCACCGGAAGGTCGCCGATCCTGCTCGCAGGCATGACCCCGACGACTGTGGACGCCAAGATTGTCGCTGCCGCGGCCAACGCCGGGCACTGGGCCGAGCTGGCCGGTGGCGGCCAGGTCACCGAAGAGATCTTCGACGGTCGGATGGAAGAGCTGGTTGAGCTCTTGGAGCCGGGTCGCGCCGTGCAGTTCAACGCTCTATTCCTCGATCCCTACTTGTGGAAGCTGCAGGTAGGCGGTAAGCGTCTGGTGCAGAAAGCCCGCCAGTCCGGCGCTCCGATCGACGGTGTAGTCGTCTCGGCAGGCATCCCGGATCTCGACGAGGCCGTCGAGCTGATCGAGGAGCTCAACACCGCCGGCATCAGCTACGTAGCGTTCAAGCCGGGCACGGTCGACCAGATCAAGTCCGTCCTCAAGATCGCGGCCGAGGTGCCCGATAGGGATGTCATCGTCCACATCGAGGGGGGCCGGGCCGGCGGGCACCACTCGTGGGAGGACCTCGACGACCTGCTGTTGGCGACCTACGGGGAGCTGCGCAAGTACTCCAACGTCACGATCTGCGTCGGCGGCGGTATCGGTACTCCCGAGCGGGCGGCCGACTACCTTTCCGGCGACTGGGCCAAGGATTACGGATTCCCCTCCATGCCGGTGGACGGCATCCTGGTCGGCACCGCCGCGATGGCCGCCAAGGAGGCGACGACCTCGCCCGCTGTCAAGCAGATGCTCGTCGAGACGACCGGTACCGATTCCTGGGTCGGCGCGGGCAAGGCCATCAACGGCATGGCCAGTGGTCGCAGTCAGCTCGGCGCCGACATCCACGAGATCGACAACACCGCCTCGCGCTGCGGCCGCCTCCTCGACGAGGTCGCCGGCGACGTCGACGCTGTCGCGGAGCGCCGCGACGAGATCATCGCCGCAATGGCGGACACCGCCAAGCCCTACTTCGGCGACCTCGACGATATGAGCTACCTGCAGTGGCTGCGGCGCTATCTCGAGTTGGCCATCGGTGCGGGCGATACCACCGCCGACACCGCAGCGCCCGGCAGTCCCTGGCTCGCCGATACCTGGCGGGATCGCTTCGAGGAGATGCTCAAGCGCACCGAGTCGCGTCTGCACGACAAGGACTTCGGCCCGATCGAGTCGCTGTTTGGCCCCGGCACCCAAGACCCCGCAGGCCCAGAGCTGCTTGAACAGCCCGACCGGGCGATCGCTGCACTGTTGGAGCGCTATCCCGATGCCGAGTCGGTCCGGCTGCATCCGGCAGACGTGCCCTTCTTCGTCACGCTGTGCAAGAAGCCCGGCAAGCCGGTCAATTTCGTGCCGGTCATCGACAAGGACGTCCGACGCTGGTGGCGCAGTGACTCGTTGTGGCAGGCGCATGACGCCCGCTACAGCGCCGAACAGGTGTGCATCATCCCTGGCACCGAGGCCGTCGCCGGGATCACCCGAGTCGACGAGCCGGTCGGCGAACTGCTGGATCGCTTCGAGCAGGAGATGATCGACCGAGTTACCGGCTCAGGTATCGAGCCGGTCAACGTGGTGTCCCGCCGTCAGGCCCGAGCCGACATCAACGGACCGCTCGCCGTGGTCCTCGACTCGCCCGACGTGCTGTGGGCGGGGCGCACCGCGATCAACCCGGTGCACCGCATCGGTGAGCCGGGGGAGTGGCAGGTCAACGACGTGCCCGGAAAGCCCACTGCCACCCATCCGTCCACGGGTGCCCGGCTGGAACTGGCGACGGATGCGGGCCGGGGGCCAGGAGCGAAAGGAACTGGGGATGTTCCTGAGGATGCTGCGGTCACGTTGAGTGTCCCGCTCTCCGATATCTGGATCGACATCCGCTTCACCCTGCCTTCCTGCACAGCCGACGGAGGTATGCCGATCGTCACCGTCGACGATGCGTCCACGGCCATGCGTGCGGTGCTGGCCATCGCCGCCGGCGTCGAGGGGCCCGATGCGCTTCCGCCGGTTGAGGACGGCACCACGACGCTGACGGTCGAATGGGATCCGGAGAAGGTCGCCGACCACACCGGTGTCACAGCGACTTTCGGTGCGCCCCTGGCCCCCGGGCTCACCCTGGTGCCCGATGCGCTGGTCGGGCTGTGCTGGCCCGCGGTGTTCGCGGTCATCGGGTCGGCACTCACAGACGAGGGCTTCCCCGTTGTCGAGGGCCTGCTGAGTCTGGTGCATCTCGACCACGCGGCGCGATTGCTCCAGGCGATGCCGGCGGTCAAGTCCGAATTAACTGTCACCGCAACCGCTTCGACGGCAACCGACACCGAGGTCGGCCGTGTGGTCCCGGTGGCCGTGACGATCCGGCAGGCCAGTGCCGAGGGTGCCGATGCTGCTGAGGATGCCGGCGGCGCCGACAGTGCCCACAGTCCGGTGGTGTTGGCCACTCTGGAGGAGCGCTTCGCGATCCGCGGCCGTACCGGTTCGGCCGAACTGACCGATCCGCCGCGGGCCGGTGGTGCCATCACCGACAACGCCACCGATACCCCGCGCCGCCGGCGCCGCGACGTCGTCGTCACCGCACCGGTCGACATGAGCGCGTTCGCGGTCGTCTCCGGCGACCACAACCCGATCCACACCGACCGGGCCGCCGCACTGCTCGCCGGTCTGAAAACACCGATCGTGCACGGTATGTGGCTTTCGGCAGCGGCTCAGCACGCGGTCGCCGCCACCGACGGCCAGGCCACGCCGCCGCCCCGCCTGGTGGGCTGGACCTCCCGATTCCTGGGGATGGTGCTGCCCGGCGACGAGATCGAATTCCGGGTAGACCGCGTCGGTATCGACCGCGGCGCAGAGATCATCGAGGTGGCTGCGCGGGTGGGCTCGGAACTCGTCATGTCGGCGACGGCGCAGTTGGCCGCACCCAAGACGGTCTACGCGTTTCCCGGTCAGGGCATCCAGTCCAAGGGGATGGGCATGGACGTGCGCTCCCGGTCAAAGGCGGCACGCCAGGTCTGGGACTCCGCGGACAAGTTCACCCGCGAAACCCTGGGCTTCTCGGTGCTGCACGTGGTTCGGGACAATCCGACCAGCCTCATCGCCTCCGGTGTGCACTATTACCATCCCGAGGGCGTGCTCTATCTGACGCAGTTCACCCAGGTCGCGATGGCGACGGTGGCTGCTGCCCAGGTCGCCGAAATGCGTGAGCAGGGCGCGTTCGTCGAGGGTGCCATGGCGTGCGGACACTCGGTCGGTGAGTACACCGCGATAGCCTGCGTCAGCGGCGTGTACCCGCTCGAAGCACTGCTGGAGGTGGTGTTCCACCGCGGGTCGAAGATGCACGACATCGTGCCCAGGGATGCCGCGGGCCGTTCGAATTACCGGCTGGCCGCGATTCGCCCCTCCCAGATCGATCTCGACGACGATGACGTTCTCGGCTTCGTCGAGGAGATCTCTGAGCGCACGGGTGAGTTCCTTCAGATCGTGAACTACAACCTGCGCGGCTCGCAGTATGCCATCGCCGGAACCGTCCGAGGTTTGGAAGAGCTCGAGGACGAGGTCGAGCGTCGCCGCGAGATCAGCGGCGGCAAGCGGTCTTTCATTCTGGTGCCCGGCATCGACGTGCCCTTCCACTCCTCGGTGCTGCGGATCGGCGTCGCCGACTTCCGGCGCTCGCTGGAACGGGTCATGCCCGTCGACGCCGATCCGGCGCTGCTCGTCGGAAAGTACATCCCCAACCTGGTTCCCAGGCCGTTCACGCTGGACCGCGACTTCATCGAGGAGATCCGCGATCTGGTGCCCGCTGAACCGCTCGACGAGATCCTCGCCGATTACGACACCTGGCGGAACGAGAAGCCGCGGGAACTGTGCCGCAAGATCGTCATCGAGCTGCTGGCCTGGCAGTTCGCCAGCCCGGTGCGCTGGATCGAGACCCAGGATCTGCTCTTCATCGAGGAGGCCGCCGGCGGGCTCGGCGTCGAGCGGTTCGTCGAGATCGGCGTGAAGTCCGCGCCTACCGTCGCGGGCCTGGCCGGCAACACGCTCAAGCTGCCGGAGTACTCGCACAACACCACCGAGGTCCTCAACGCCGAGCGCGACGCCGCGGTGCTGTTCGCCACCGATACCGACCCCGAGCCGGATTTTGAGGACTCCGCGGCGGACTCCGAGCCCGACACTGCCGAAGCCCCGACGGCCCAGGCTCCGGTGGAGGCGGCGCCCGCCGCACCGGCCCCAGCCGCCGCGCCCAGCGGCGCTGCACGCCCCGACGATCTGACGTTCGACGCCTCTGATGCCACCATGGCGCTGATCGCGCTGTCGGCAAAGATCCGCATCGACCAGATCGAGGCCTTGGATTCCATCGAGTCCATCACCGACGGGGCGTCCTCGCGCCGCAACCAGATGCTCGTCGATCTCGGTTCGGAGCTGAACCTCGGTGCCATCGACGGTGCCGCCGAGGCCGACCTGGCCGGTCTGAAGTCACAGGTGACCAAGCTGGCCCGAACCTACAAACCGTTCGGTCCGGTGCTGTCGGACTCCATCAACGATCAGCTGCGTACTGTCCTGGGACCCTCGGGTAAGCGTCCCGCCTACATCACCGAGCGGGTCAAGAAGACCTGGGAGCTCGGCGACGGCTGGGCCAGGCACGTCACCGTGGAAGTCGCGCTGGGCACCCGCGAGGGATCCAGCGTGCGCGGCGACGCGCTCGGCGGTCTGCACGATGGCGCGCTGGGCGATGCGGCCAGCGTCGACAAGGCGATCGACGCCGCGGTGGCCGCGGTGGCCGCGCGGCGCGGCGTGCCGGTGGCGTTGCCGTCCGCTGGCGGTGCCGCCGGCGACGTGGTCGACTCCGCGGCGCTGGGCGAGTTCGCCGATCGGGTCACCGGACCCGACGGTGTGCTTGCCTCGGCGGCCCGCACGATCCTGGACCAGTTAGGGCTCGGCGGTGCCCCCGGCTACCTCGAGGCACCTCCCGACGGGGAGCTCATCGACCTGATCACCGCCGAACTCGGTTCGGACTGGCCACGTTTGGTGGCCCCGGCGTTCGACAGTCGCAAGGCCGTGGTCTTCGACGACCGGTGGGCCAGTGCCCGTGAGGATCTGGCCAGGATCTGGCTGATGGACGAGGACGACCTCGAGCCACAGTGGGCTCGCTATGCCGAAAGGTTCGAGGGCGCGGGCCACGTGGTGAGTACCCAGGCCGGCTATTGGCAAGGCAAGTCGCTGGCCGCCGGACGGAACACTCACGCTTCGCTATTCGCCCGCGCCGCAGCCGGGGCGGAGAACCCGGGCAAGGGCCGCTACGCCGACGATGTCGCGGTCGTGACAGGTGCCTCCAAGGGGTCGATCGCGGCTTCCGTGGTGGCGCAGCTCCTGGAAGGGGGCGCCACCGTCGTCGCGACGACGTCCAGGCTCGACGACGGCAGGCTCGGGTTCTACCGCAGCCTGTACCGAGACAACGCCCGCTTCGGCGCGCGGTTGTGGGTGCTGCCCGCGAACATGGCTTCCTACAACGACATCGACGCGCTGGCGGAGTGGGTCGGCTCTGAGCAGTCCGAGACCCTCGGACCGAAATCCATACACGTCAAGGACGCGCTCACCCCGACGCTGCTGTTCCCGTTCGCGGCTCCGCGGGTGGGTGGCGATCTGTCCGAGGCCGGCTCTCGCTCCGAGATGGAGATGAAGGTTCTGCTGTGGGCAGTCCAGCGGCTGATCGGGGGCCTGTCCCACATCGGGGCCGAACGCGACATCGCGGCGCGGCTGCACGTGGTGCTGCCCGGCTCACCGAACCGCGGCATGTTCGGTGGCGACGGTGCCTACGGAGAGTCGAAGTCGGCCCTGGACGCGGTGGTATCGAGATGGAGTTCCGAGACGTCGTGGGCGCAGCGTGTCAGCCTGGCTCACGCGCTGATCGGCTGGACGCGCGGTACCGGTCTGATGGGCCATAACGACGCCATCGTGGAGGGGGTGGAAGCAGCCGGTGTGACCACCTATTCGACCGAGCAGATGGCGAGAATGTTGCTGGACCTCTGCGACGTCGAGACCAAGGTCGCTGCCGCGCGGGAACCCGTGCTGGCCGATCTGACGGGTGGGCTTGCCGAGGTCGATCTGGACCTGCCGGCATTGGCCGCCAAAGCGCGGGAGGAAGCTGCCGGCAGTCCGGTCGACGAGGGCGACGAGGGCGACGATTTCAGCGACGACGACAGCAGTGCCACCGACGATCGCATGATCGCCGCGCTGCCGTCGCCGCCGCGTCCCGTCACCACCGCGCCGCCGCCGCCGTGGCAGGACCTCGACGTCGACCCTGCCGATCTGGTGGTCATCGTCGGCGGCGCCGAACTCGGCCCGTACGGATCGTCGCGCACCCGCTTCGAGATGGAGGTCGACAACGAACTGTCCGCGGCTGGGGTTCTCGAGCTTGCCTGGACCACCGGTCTCCTCAAGTGGGAGGACGATCCTCAACCAGGCTGGTACGACACCGAATCCGGGGACCTGGTTGATGAAGCGGACCTGGTCGAGCGCTACCACGATGTGGTCGTCGAGCGCGTGGGCATCCGCGAGTTCGTCGGTGACGGCGCGATCGATGCCGATCACTGCGCGCCGCTGCTGGTGTCGGTGTTCCTGGACAAGGACTTCTCCTTCGTGGTGTCGTCGGAAGCCGATGCGCGTGCGTTCGTCGAATTCGACCCCGAGCACACGCTGATCACCCCGGTGCCCGACAGCGCCGACTGGAAAGTCATTCGCAAGGCGGGCACTGAGATTCGCGTGCCGCGCAAGTCAAAGCTCTCGCGCAAGGTAGGCGCACAGATCCCGACCGGGTTTGATCCCCAGGTCTGGGGCATCACCCCGGATATGGCGAATTCGATCGACCGGGTCGCGTTGTGGAACCTTGTCGCCACCGTCGATGCGTTCCTGTCCGCCGGGTTCTCGCCGACGGAGCTGATGCGTTGGGTGCACCCCAGCCTGGTCGCCAGCACCCAGGGCACCGGCATGGGCGGGCTGACCTCGATGCAGACCATGTTCCACGGCAATCTGCTGGACAAGAACAAGCCGAACGACATCCTTCAGGAGACGCTGCCGAACGTCGTTGCCGCCCACGTGATTCAGAGTTATGTGGGCAGCTATGGATCGATGATCCACCCGGTCGGGGCATGTGCCACCGCGGCCGTTTCGCTCGAAGAGGGCGTGGACAAGATCCGGCTGGGCAAGGCCGAACTCGTCGTCACCGGCGGCTATGACGACCTCACGCTGGATTCCGTCATCGGCTTCGGGGACATGGCCGCGACCGCTGACACCGAGATGATGCGGGGCAAGGGGATCAGCGATGCGCGGTTCTCCCGGGCCAACGACCGGCGCAGGCTCGGCTTCGTCGAGGCCGAGGGCGGCGGCACGATTCTGCTGGCGCGCGGCGACCTGGCCCTCAGGATGGGGTTGCCGGTGCTGGCCGTGGTCGCCCACGCACAGTCCTACGGCGACGGCGTGCACACCTCGATTCCCGCCCCGGGGCTCGGCGCTCTCGGTGCGGGTCGCGGCGGCAGGGAGTCGGTGCTGGCTCAGTCGCTGACCAGGCTGGGCGTCGGGGCCGACGACGTTGCGGTGATCTCCAAACACGACACCTCGACGCTGGCCAACGATCCCAATGAGCAGGAGTTGCACGAAAGATTGGCGGCCGCACTCGGCCGTTCCGAGGGCGCGCCGCTGTTCATCGTGTCGCAGAAGAGCCTCACCGGACATGCCAAGGGCGGTGCGGCGGTATTCCAGATGATGGGTCTGTGCCAGATCCTGCGGGACGGTGTGATCCCGGCGAACCGGAGTCTGGACTGCGTGGACGAGGAGTTGGCCACGTCGGGACACTTCGTCTGGCCGCGGGAGACCCTGCGACTCGGCGAGAAGTTCCCACTCAAGGCCGGCCTGGTGACCAGCCTGGGTTTCGGTCACGTCTCGGGATTGATCGCCCTGGTGCACCCGCAGGCGTTCCTGGCGACCCTGAGTCCCCGGCAGCGGGCGGACTACACCGCTCAAGCATTGGAGCGCAGCGTCGCCGGGCAGCGCAGGCTGGCGTCGGCGATCGCCGGTGGCCGGGCGATGTACGAGCGCCCGGCGGACCGTCGCTTCGACCATGAGCACCCGGAGAAACCTCAGGAGGCGGCGATGCTGCTCGACGTGGCGTCGCGGCTGGGTCAGCACGACGTGTACTGAGCGTTGCTCGAGTGAGATAGCGTGCTGCGGTGTGGGCATTGTCGGGATAGGCATTGATCTGGTTTCCATCCCCGACTTCGCCGAGCAGGTGGACCGGCCGGGCACGGTGTTCGCCGAGACGTTCACTCCCGGTGAGCGGCGCGACGCTGCGGACAAGAGTTCTTCGGCGGCTCGGCACCTCGCGGCAAGGTGGGCGGCCAAAGAGGCGGTGATCAAGGCCTGGTCGGGGTCACGCTTCTCGAAGCGTCCTGTGCTGCCCGAGGGGATTCACCGCGACATCGAGGTCGTCACCGACATGTGGGGCCGGCCGCGCGTCCGTCTCTCGGGTGCCATTGCCGAACACCTCAAAGAGGTGACCATTCACCTGTCGCTGACCCATGAGGCGGATATCGCGGCCGCCGTCGCGGTGCTGGAGGAGCGCTGAGCATGGGTGATCTGGCCGCCAGGGTCCGCGACGTGCTGCCGTCGGTGCGGGCCGACCTCGAGAATCTCGTCCGCATCGAGTCCGTCTGGGCCGACCCGGCCCGCCGCACCGAGGTACAGCGCAGCGCCGAGGCGGTATCGACGCTGTTGTCGGAGGCCGGCTTCGGCGATGTTCGGATAGTCGCCGAGGGTGGCGCCCCGGCGGTGATCGCCCGGCACCCCGCGCCGGCAGGGGCGCCGACGGTGCTGCTCTACGCGCACCACGACGTGCAACCGGAAGGGGACCGTACGCAATGGCTGTCGCCGCCGTTCGAGCCGACCGAGCGCAACGGGCGGCTGTACGGACGTGGTACCGCTGACGACAAGGCCGGCATCGCAACGCATTTGGCGGCATTCCGGGCTCATGGTGGCAACCCCCCGGTCGGTGTCACGGTTTTTGTCGAGGGAGAGGAGGAGTCGGGTTCGCCGTCACTGACACGGTTACTGGCGGCTCACCGCGACCTGCTGGCCGCCGATGTGATCGTGATAGCGGATGCGGACAATTGGAGCACCGAGATCCCGTCGCTGACGGTGTCGCTGCGCGGGCTCGCGGACTGTGTCGTCGAGGTCGCCACTCTCGATCATGGCCTGCATTCGGGGATGTGGGGCGGGGTGGTGCCGGACGCGCTGACAGCTTTGGTTCGCCTGCTGGCCAGCCTGCATGACGATGACGGCAACGTCGCGGTCGCCGGCCTGCACCACACTGGCGAAGTCTGCGCTGCGGAGATCGACTACCCGCCGCAGCGGCTACGTTCGGACACCGGCCTGCTCGACGGTGTAAGCGAAATCGGCTCGGACTCGGTGCCGCAACGCCTTTGGTCCAAGCCGGCGATTACCGTCGTCGGTATCGACGCCACGCCGATCGCGCAGTCTTCCAACACCCTGATCCCGTTGGCGCGAGCCAAGGTCAGCATGCGGGTGGCGCCTGGTGGTGACGCTGCCCAGCATCTCGCCGCGCTGACTCGTCACCTCGAGCAACACGCACCGTGGGGCGCGCGGGTCAGAGTCACCCCCGGCGACCTGGGTGAGCCGTATGCGATCGATGCCACCGGCCCTGTCTACGACGTGGCGCGAGAGGCGTTCCGTGCGGCCTGGGGCTGCGATGCGGTCGACACCGGTGTCGGGGGGTCGATTCCGTTCATCGCGGCGTTCGCGGCCGAACTTCCGGAGGCCAAGATTCTGGTGACCGGCGTCGAGGACCCGGACACCCAGGCGCACAGCATCAACGAGAGTCTGCACCTGGGCGTCCTGGAACGGGCGGCGACCGCCGAGGCCCTGTTTTTGGGGCTGCTGGGTAGCCGCGCTTAGCTCACACCGACATGTCGCGGCGCAGCTTGGCCACGTGGCCGGTGGCGCGAATGTTGTACTGAGCGAGGGCGATCTTGCCGTTCTCGTCGACCACGAAGGTCGAGCGGATCACGCCCTGGACGGTCTTGCCGTACATCGTCTTCTCGCCGAAGGCGCCCCAGGCTTTGAGGACTTCGCGGTCGGGGTCCGACAGCAACGGGAAGGTGAGTTCTTCTGCGTCGCGGAATTTGGCGAGCTTCGCCGGCTTGTCGGGGGAGATACCGACGACGTCAAGGCCCGCTCCGTTCAGCTCGCCGAGGTTGTCCCGGAAGTCACAGGCCTCTTTCGTGCAGCCCGGCGTGGATGCGGCCGGATAGAAGTACACAATGACCTTGCGGCCTCTGTAGTCCGAGAGTTGGACGGTGTTCCCGTCGGCGTCGGAGAGGCGGAACGCAGGAGCTTTCTCGCCCACTTCGAGTCGCGGTGTTTGCGGCATGTGCGATTCTCCTCCGATTGATCGGCTCCATGTGTTGGCCGGGCGCTGCGGTGGGCGCCGGCTGATCTAGGGTAATGCGTCAAGGCAGGGTAGTTATCCGATGAGAGGGCGATGTGGCGGACCAGGATCCCGACATCATCAAACAAGAGATCGACCGGGCGCGCGAGGAGCTGGCGTTGACCGTCGACTCGCTTGCGATCCGGGCCAACCCGCGCAGGATCGCCGATGACGTCAAGGCCAGCGTGCTGCGCTTCGTCAAGAAACCCCAGGTGGCAATCTCGCTGGCCGGGGTGGGCGTGCTGGTGATCGTGGTGACGGTGCGTCGGCTGCGCCAGCCCTGAGAAAACGGTTCAGCGCTGGCGGCCCGACCGGAACCAGTCGGTGAGAGAGAATCCCGGTGGATTGGCCACCCGACCGAGACGGTTGCAGGAGTGCACAGTGACGTTTCTTTGCGTGGCCGCGCCATAAGCCGTGTCATCGCCGTCGGCACCGGATGCCACCGGATCGCCCAAGCTTGACATCAGCAAATTCCCCAGTTCATTCTCTGTGACCCCGACTCGTACGGGTACCGCGTGTACCAGCTAACGGCACCCTAGCATCGACATGTCTTCTTTGCCCAGCGCAATGGATATGCAATCGAGGATTCTGGCTGTTGTCGTTACCTTGATCGTCGGTGTTGAGTCGCCGGGGACGAACACTGGGGACGACTTTTGGCACATCCAGGTGAAGCTCAGCGGGTGCAGCCACGCCGGTCCTCTGCGGCCTCGAGGGCCAGCCATTCAGACTTTGCCACCGCCGGGGTCGGTGGTCGGCCGAGGAGGGATGCCGCGGACGGCCGCTTGGAGGCGTCCTCTACGCTGGCGCTGTCCGCGACGAGCAGAGGAGACGTGTCATGGGTTGGTTTTTGGCCCTGCAAGGTCCGGCGCAGGCCAGTCATCAGTCGTCGGTCTACGAGCTCCAGGTCGGGACCGACGTCGACAAGCTCGCCCAGGAACTTGTCACCGCAGTGTCGTCCGACCGGGTGGTGCCGATTCCGGCGATGCTGCCGCAGAGCACGCGCAAGCGACAGAAGGTCACCCTCTACGTTCGTCCTTCGGCATGGGGGATGTGGACGTTCTATCAGCTCTCAGAGGAGGACCGCCTTCAGCTGATGAAGAACAACCCGCTGCTGAACGCAATGCAGCAGCACCAGCGGCAGCACGCTGCTCAGGGCGGCGCCGCAGCGAACAACCCCTTGCTGGGTCAGCCCGGCCCAGGTCCGCGCTGACCCGGATTCTTCGCGTTTGCCGATATGAGCGCGCCTCCCGGCGATAGAGTTTGCCCCGTCATTCGTCTGCCCCGGGGGGAACTGTGAGTGCTGCTAGCTATGTAGGTCGTGTTGGTGGGCTCGCGGTCGCATTCGGGGTCGGTACGGCCGTCCTGACCGGCTACGGTGTCGCGTCGGCTGATTCGACATCGTCCGGGGGGGAGTCGAGTTCCTCGTCGCAGGGATCCTCTGGCGGCGGTGGTTCGTCGGACTCCTCGGGGTCGACGAGTGCCGGGGAATCGACAGGTTCCTCGACTGGTTCGGAGTCATCGGGATCGGGATCGGCCTCGGACGGGGATGGCGCCGCCGACGAAGCAGCCGCTGAGGCCGCCGCCGACGATGCCGCCGCCGAAGACGCTGCGGCCGATGCCGCCGCCGACGATGCCGCCGCCGACGATGCCGCCGCCGATGACGCTGCGGCCGATGCCGCCGCCGACG
>NZ_JBMYXC010000069.1:0-15127 GCF_049608025.1 Mycobacterium sp.
AGGGTTCGAACAGCTGGCCGACCGGACAATTGGGCAGCCGCTCCCATCACCTCAGTTTCGCAATGACCAGCGGTTTGGCGCCGCAAACGGTGAGAATGTACCCTCTTTAGGGCTCATCGCTCGGCGGAGAGCCGTGCATGGCAGTAGGCCCCCTTAGCTCAGTCGGTAGAGCGTTTCCATGGTAAGGAAAAGGTCAACGGTTCGATTCCGTTAGGGGGCTCGGCAGACACCGGCGCGAGCGGAGCGACAGCAGAAGCTTCAGTTGTGAAGCAAGCCGCCTGTGTCATCCGGGGCGGTGTAGCTCAGCTGGTTAGAGCGCACGACTCATAATCGTGAGGTCGGGGGATCGAGCCCCCCCACCGCTACAAGTAGGACAAGAAGCACAGGTTTGCAGGAACCGAGTGTTCGAGAACTGAGAAAGAGGCACCTGACGTGGCGTCCAGTACAGATGTGCGGCCGAAGATCACTTTGGCGTGCGAGGTGTGCAAGCACCGCAACTACATCACGAAGAAGAACCGTCGAAACGATCCCGACCGGCTCGAGATCAAGAAATTCTGCCCTAACTGCGGCAAGCACCAGGCCCACAAGGAATCGCGCTAAGCGACCCGATCCAGGTCCCTCGCCGATTCGCGGTTACTGAGGCCTGCAAGGTAGGTAGGTTCACTACTCGTGTCGTTCCTCGATAGTCTCGTCGGGTCGCATTTTCGCTTTCCCGACCACTATGTCGTCGGCCGCGAGAAGATCCGCGAATACGCCGTCGCGGTCAAGAACAACGACCCCGCCTTCTTCGAGGAGGCGGATGCCGCCGGGCTCGGTCATGAGGCCCTGCTGGCACCCCTGACGTTCATCTCGGTGTTCGGTTACCAGGCGCAGACGGCGATGTTCGCCGCCGCCGACGTCACCCTCACCGACAAGAAGATCGTCCAAGTCGACCAGGTGCTGAAGTTCCTCAAGCCCGTCAAGGCCGGCGACAAGCTGTACTGCGACGTGTGGATTGATTCGATTCGTAAGGCACACGGCACCGATGTCATCGTCACCAAGAACATCATCAGTAACGAGAGCGGCGATGTTGTCCAGGAGACCTACACCACCCTTGCGGGGCGTAGCGAAGAAGACGGGGAGAGTGGCTTCAGCAATGGCACTGCGTGAGTTCAGTTCAGTCAAAGTCGGCGACGAGCTGCCAGCAAAAACCATCCCTCTGACCAGGGGAGATCTGGTGAACTATGCCGGGGTGTCCGGCGACCTCAACCCGATACATTGGGATGACGAGATCGCCAAGCAGGTCGGCCTGGACACCGCGATCGCCCACGGCATGCTGACCATGGGGCTGGGTGGCGGATACGTCACCTCCTGGGTCGGTGACCCGGGCGCGGTCACCGAATACAACGTGCGGTTCACCGCGGTGGTGCCGGTGCCCAACGACGGCAAAGGTGCGGAAATCGTCTTCAGCGGCCGCATCAAGTCCGTCGATCCAGAGGCGAAGTCGGTGGTGATCGCCATCAGCGCGACGTCGGGCGGCAAGAAGATCTTCGGGCGCGCCGTCGCCCACGCCAAGCTGGCATAGGTGGGTGTGACATGGCTCTGAAAATAGATATCCGCGGGATGATCTGGAAGTACCCCGACACGTTCGTGGTCGGGCGTGAACAGATTCGCCAATACGCGAAGTCGGTCAAGGCTGAGGATCCCGCGAGTCTCGACGAGGATGCCGCTGCCGAGCTCGGGCACAGCGGGATCGTCGCGCCGCTGACCTTCATGTCGATCTTCGCGGTGATGATCCAGACGCACTTCTTCCAAAACGTCGATGTCGGCATGGAAACGATGCAGATCGTGCAGGTGGACCAGAAATTCTTCTTCCACCAAGCGATCAAGGACGGTGACACGCTGACCGGCACCATGTACATCGAGACGGTGGACGAGCGCTTCGGCGCCGATATCGTCACCACCCGCAACGTGGTGGCAAGGCCCGACGGCGAGGTCGTGATGGAGTCCTACACGACGCTGATGGGCCACGAGGGCGACAACTCGATATCGGTGAGGTGGGATGCGGAGACGGGCCAGGTGGTCCGAAAGTCCATCGACGGGTGACCGTCCGCCGGCAACGGGTGGATCGTGGGATTAGTAACTCCACCCGGGTGCACGCTACACTCGGACCTCGGGGTTTTCCCAGTCCAGCGCGCTGTCCGTCGGCCTAGATCGACCGATCGGGTGGCGCGCGTGTTGTGTGGCCCCTGACCCGCTATGAAGGGGCGTAGCTCAACTGGCAGAGCAGCGGTCTCCAAAACCGCAGGTTGCAGGTTCAAGTCCTGTCGCCCCTGCAACTGAATACTCGACAAACGTGGACACTGGAAGGTGAACCCACATCCAGACACCCGATCAGACAGAGAAAGGCATGCGGTGAGCGACGAGCGCGAAGGTGCCGACCCCGCAGACACTGGCGCCCACACTGACGGCGGTGGCCAGTCGGGGCGCGTGGCACGACCGCTGCGGCCTACGGGCAAGCGTTCGCGGCGCGGTGCGGTGGCTGAGGTCGACGCCGTGACCACCGGCGTGGAGCCAGAGCCCTCGACCGATATCGAGAGCTCGGGCGGCGAGGGCGACGGCAACGAGAAGGACGGCGGGTCCAAGAAGGCGGCGAAACGGAGGAAGCCCGCCAAGAAGCGCAAGGACGGGCCATCGCGTAACCCGTTCATGTTCGTCTGGAACTACCTGCAGGAAGTCATCGCCGAACTGCGAAAGGTCATCTGGCCGAACCGCAAGCAGATGGTCACCTACACCACCGTCGTGCTGCTTTTTCTGGTGTTCATGGTGACGTTGATCGGGTTCACCGACCTCGGTGTGGGCAAGCTCGTGATGATGGTGTTCGGCTGATCCCGGTGGGTGGGCGAGCGCTGACAGTGAAATTCAGAGAGGACTACACGTGACTAGCTTCGACGGCGAAACGCCTTCGGGTGACACCGTCGACACCATCGAGGTCGACGAGGCCGGCAGCCCGGTTGACGCTGCTGTGGGTGCCGATGAGGACGAGGACCCGGCCGTCGCGCTGAAGAAAGAGCTGCGGCTGCAGCCGGGGGAGTGGTACGTCATCCACTCCTACGCCGGCTACGAGAACAAGGTGAAGGCCAACCTCGAGACCCGCGTGCAGAACCTGGACGTCGGTGACTACATCTTTCAGGTCGAAGTTCCGACCGAAGAGGTCACCGAAATCAAGAACGGCCAGCGTAAGCAGGTCAATCGCAAGGTGCTGCCCGGTTACATCCTGGTTCGCATGGAACTCAACGACGAGTCCTGGGGTGCGGTGCGTAACACCCCTGGCGTCACGGGCTTCGTCGGCGCGACATCGCGACCGTCGCCGCTGTCGCTCGACGACGTCGTGAAGTTCCTGCTGCCACCCGCCGCGGCGAAGAAGCCCGGAAAGGCGGCATCGACCGCATCTGCCGCCGAGGCCAGCGGATTCGAAACTCCGGAAATTCTGGTCGACTTCGAGGTCGGCGAATCGGTCACCGTCATGGACGGCCCGTTCGCGACGCTGCCGGCGTCGATCAGCGAGGTCAATGCCGAACAGCAGAAACTCAAGGTGCTGGTGTCCATCTTCGGCCGCGAGACACCTGTCGAACTGACCTTTACCCAGGTCGCCAAGATCTAACTGCGATTTCGGCGTGCTCGTCGTCGGTCAGCGACGATAAGCACGCCGAAGTTGCAGAGAACCCGAGAAAGGAACACCCAATGGCCCCGAAGAAGAAGAAGGCCGTCGGGCTGATCAAGCTGCAGATCCAGGCCGGGCAGGCTAACCCCGCCCCGCCGGTCGGTCCCGCGCTCGGCCAGCACGGCGTCAACATCATGGAGTTCTGCAAGGCGTACAACGCTGCAACCGAGTCGCAGCGCGGAAACGTCATCCCCGTGGAGATCACCGTCTACGAGGACCGCACCTTCACCTTCGCACTGAAGACCCCGCCGGCTGCAAAGTTGCTGCTCAAGGCGGCTGGCGTGGCAAAGGGTTCCGGCACGCCCCACACGACCAAGGTCGCCAAAGTTACCTGGGGTCAGGTGCGCGAGATTGCCGAGACCAAGAAGGAAGACCTCAACGCCAACGACATCGATGCGGCGGCCAAGATCATCGCCGGCACCGCTCGGTCGATGGGTATCACCGTCGAATAAGTCCGGCATCGAGTCTGCGTTGAGGGTGACGAAGTCCTGGTAAGGGCAGTCGTCGGCGCAGTCTCAACGCAACAACCAGTGGGAGGGCCAGCTGCGGCCCGCCAACCACAACTCTGATCAGGAGACGTACATGAGCAAGAACAGCAAGGCATACCGCGAAGCATCCGAGAAGATCGAGAGCGCTCGGTTGTACACGCCCCT
This sequence comes from Mycobacterium sp., assembly GCF_049608025.1. Lineage (GTDB taxonomy): Bacteria > Actinomycetota > Actinomycetes > Mycobacteriales > Mycobacteriaceae > Mycobacterium. Next base: position 4,357 of record NZ_JBMYXC010000069.1, read on the forward strand.
CGAGGCCGCGAAGCTGGCCAAGGAGACTTCGTCGAAGAAGCAGGACGCTACCGTGGAGGTCGCGATCCGGCTCGGTGTCGATCCGCGTAAGGCTGACCAGATGGTGCGCGGCACGGTCAATCTGCCGCACGGGACCGGCAAGACCGCTCGGGTCGCGGTGTTCGCCGTCGGAGACAAGGCCGAAGCCGCCGAAGCCGCGGGCGCAGACATCGTGGGCAGCGATGACCTGATCGAGAAGATTCAGGGCGGGTTCCTGGATTTCGACGCTGCGATCGCCACCCCGGACCAGATGGCCAAGGTCGGTCGCATTGCGCGCATCCTCGGACCGCGTGGTCTGATGCCCAATCCAAAGACCGGCACCGTCACCCCCGATGTGGCCAAAGCCGTATCCGACATCAAGGGCGGCAAGATCAACTTCCGGGTCGACAAGCAGGCTAACCTGCATTTCGTGATCGGCAAGGCGTCGTTCGACGAGAAGTCGCTGGCCGAGAACTACGGTGCGGCGCTCGACGAGATTCTGCGCGTCAAGCCCTCCTCCTCGAAGGGGCGTTATCTCAAGAAGATCGTCGTCTCCACCACCACCGGACCGGGTATTCAGGTGGACCCATCGCTCACCAAGAATTTCGCGGAGGCGTAGGCGCCAGCCGGAGCCGACCATTGGGTTCGGAGGCGTAGGCGCCAGCCGGAGCCGACCATTGGGTTCGGAGGCGTAGGCGCCCGGATAGCAGAGAACCCCGCGCCTGAAGGGTGCGGGGTTCCTCGCGTTTCGAGGTCTTTGGGAGTTTCGAGGTCTTTGGGAGTCGAGGTCTTTGGGAGCGCTCCTCGGTCACCGCAAACATCGGGCCGGGCTGACGCCACCGCCCCCCACGAAACGATGGCTCGGCGAAACGGCCAGAGATCGGTGCCGTATCCCCCATTTAACTCCGATGTGGTGGCCGAGAAGCACTCCCACAGCAACATTACACTCGACACAAGAATTGGTGTAGTGATCTGTGATTATCGCTCGCGATAATGCCCCATGCGCTGGCTTCCCTGCAGTTTCAGCATCCGTACATTGCTGATGGTGGCGCTATTGGGCGATTTCAGGCAAACCAGTCGATTTAGCCAGCAAATAGTTTCTCAGCCGCTGATTGCCTATTTTCTCGGGTTTCACGTAGTGCGGTGGCGATCCGGCAATGGGTGGCGGCGGGCTCGGTCCTGCGTCCTCAGGCGGCGATACCCTGCTTCAGGTAGGTGACCAGGCTGACGTCGATGGACTCGTCGATGAAGTAGTACTGGCAGCCGGTCAGGTACTTCATGTACCGGTTGTAGTTCTCCTCGTCGGTGGCCGCGATCGCTTCTTCCTTAGCTGCTTCCAATCGGCTCGACCAGATGCCCAGCGTCTTGATGTAGTGGTTGCGCAGCGACGTCGTCTCCGGCACCACAAAGCCGGCCTTTTGGCCGTGCTCCACCATCATCTGGGTGGTCGGTACGCGACCCCCCGGGAAGATTTCGGTGATCATGAACTTCGCGAACCGGGCGAGCTCGAAGGTCAGCTTCTTGCCCCGCGCGGCGAGATCGTAGGGGTGATAGCCCACGCTGCTCTGGACGGTCATCCGCCCGTCTTCCGGCAGGATCTCGTAGCAGGTCTTGAAGAAGTCGTCCCAGCGGTCCTTGCCGAAGTGCTCGAACGCCTCGATCGACACGATCCGGTCGACCGGGCTGTGGAACTGCTCCCAGCCCTCCAAGCGAACATCGAAGGTGCGTTCGGAATCGACCTTGTCCAGCAATTGGCTGCAGTAGGCCTGCTGGTTCTTGCTCAGGGTCAGGCCGATGACGTTGACGTCGTACTTCTCCATGGCGCGCTGCAGTGTCAGACCCCAGCCGCAACCGACCTCGAGCAGCGTCATCCCGGGCCGGAGATCCAGTCGATCCAGGTGCTGGTCGACGTTGGCGATCTGCGCCTCGGACAACGTGACGTTGGGGCCGGTGAAATACGCGCAACTGTACTTGCGCGTCGGATCCTGGAACACGCCGAAGAAGTCGTCTGACAGGTCGTAATGAGCCTGGATATCCTCGAAGTGAGGCTTCAGTTCCTTCGTGCCGGTGGATTGATCAGACATGTCTTCCTTGTTCTCATGCCGACGATCTTGAGACCGTACTGAACGCGCGGCCCGACTTTCTGCAAACACACGCTTGACGGGTTGAGAATAGCTGTTGGGCCGCCCGGCGAGCCAATCCAGGTCTGGTGCGCCGCTACTTTTCCGGCGTGAACTGGTTGGACGTACGCGTAGTGCGGTGTGGGCCGGAAAGGTCGCGCGTGTCAGGACGCGGCTGCGAATGTTGTCTTCAGTTCGCCGACGATATCGGGCCACAGCGGTTCGGGAAGCTCGTGGCCCATGCCGTCGAAGAGCACCAGCCGCGCACCCTTGATCGCCCGGGCGACCGCGCGTCCACCGATCGGCCTCATCAGCTTGTCGGCCTTGCCGTGGATGACCACGGTAGGCACGGTGATCTGCCGGTTGTAGCGCAGGAGGCTGCCGCTGCCCAGGATCGCCGCGAAATGCCGGGCAACCCCGGCCGGGTAGTAGGAACGGTCATACCCCTCGATTGCGTCGGCACGGACGCGGTCCTCGGGCGCCGGGTAGCCGGGGCTGCCGATGATCTTGTGGACCCGAATGGCGTTCTCGACGATAGCCTCGCGCGTGGTGTCCGCGGGACGCTGCAGGATGGCTGCAAGCTGGCGTGGCCCCGGCGGCGGCAGCACCGGTTGGTTGTTACTGGAAAAGATCACGCCCAGGGCATTGGTGCGTACCCGGTGCCGTGCGGCAAAGACCTGCGCGATCATGCCGCCCATCGAGCCGCCGACGACGTGTGCCCGGTCGATCTCAAGATGATCGAGCAGCGCGGCGGCGTCGTCGGCCATGTCCTCCAAGGTGTAGGCGGCCGGACTGGGCCTGCCGATGAAGGACCTCGCCATCCGGGGTAGCAGGGGCGCGCCCGAATGCTGGCCGGGCAATTTTGTGGACAGCCCGACGTCGCGGTTGTCGAAGCGGATGACGCGCAGGCCCTGGTTGATGAGTTGTTCGCAGAACCCGGTGCGCCACAACAACAGTTGGGCACCCAGACCCATGATCAGCAGGACCGCGGGGTCGGCCGGGTCGCCCATGTCCTCGTAGTGGATGTCAACCGGGTTGTGCGGAGGGCCGGACCTGGCCGTACCAGTGCGAACGATCACGCTCCGCCCTCGACCCCGTCGGTGGCGGAATGTTCGCGGCTGATCTCGACCATGAAGTTGGCGAAATAGCCGGTGAGCTCCGGATCGCTCATCATCTGCCAGCGCGGGGCCAGCAGCTTCATATAGCGCTCGACATAGAGGAACTGTTTCCCGATGAGGACCAGCTCGCGGGGCAGCTTGACGTCGTAGGCATCGGCCAGCGTCGAGAGTTGCCTGCCGATCTCGGCGTAGCTCAGGTCGCCGAGCGACGTCATGGTCAGCGGTGTGGCGAACTTCTCCAGGTCTTTGGCGGCCTGCGCCTCGGGCTTGACGGTGCCGACCGCGCCCATCATCACGACGATCTTGCCTGCGGTCGCGTGGTCCTTCTTCACCAGTAGCGCATGCACCAGCTCGCGCAGTAGCCATCGGGTGCGCGGGTCGATGCGGCCCATGATCCCGAAGTCGAAGAACACGATCTTGCCGTCGTCGTCGACGTAGAGATTGCCCGCATGCAGATCGCCATGGAACAGGCCGTGGCGCAAGCCGCCCTCGAAGAGGCTGAACAGCAGCGCCTTGACCAGCTCGGTGCCGTCGAAGCCCTTCTTGCGGATCGCGGCGTCGTCGTCGATGCGGATACCGGTGACGCGCTCCATCGTCAGCACCCGAGCACTGGTCAGATTCCAATAAACCTGAGGTACCCGGATGTTCTTGCCCAGCGGAGACGCGTGCATGTGGGCCACCCACGCGTCCATCGACTGGGCCTCCAACCGAAAATCCAGTTCCTCGGCGAGGTTGTCGGCGAAGTCGGCGACCACGTCCTGGGCCGACAGTCGCTGGCCGAGCTTGGCCCGCTCGACCAGCCAGGCGCCCCGCTTGAGGATCTGCAGGTCGGCGGCCACCCGGCGGCGGATCCCCGGCCGCTGGATCTTCACCACGACCTCCTCGCCAGAGTGCAGCGTGGCGTAGTGCACCTGCGCGATCGACGCCGAGGCGAAGGGCTTTTCGTCGAACGACTTGAACAGGTTCGCCGGCTCGTCGCCGAGCTCCTCGCGGAACAGTTGGTGCACGGCGTCGGAATCTGCGGGCGGCACCTGGTCGAGCAGGCCGCGGAACTCCTGAGACATCGGCTCGCCGAATGCGCCCGGGCTGGAAGCGATGATCTGGCCGAATTTGACGTAGGTCGGGCCCAGATCAGCGAAGGTCCGCGGGATCTGTCGGACGATCTTCTGTTGCAGGGAGCCGCGCCCGACGAGCTTGGTGGCGACGCGGGCACCGGTGCGGGTGACCTGCCATCCCGTCACGCCGATGCGTACTGCCTCGACCGGTAGGGGCACCCGGTCCAGCTTGGCGCCCTCGCGGTGCTGTGACTTGCGGGTAGTGCTCATAGCTGCAGTCTCTCAAAGTCTGCGGTTGGGTGAAAAAACCTGTGGATCCGGTCACATCCGCCAGCAGGTGGGCCGGGAGGCGCCACTCGCCGAACAGCGCTTGAGCTGCCGGGATCGCGGGTGTGGCTCGGTAGTCTCGAGCAATGCCCATCGAGGTGCTCGCGGCGGAGTCCACCGAGCTGTTCACCGGACCGCTCGAAGAACCGCTCCAGATCGTCCGGGTGTCCTACCGCGGCTGTTCGATCCCGACACTGCTGCGCGTCGAAGGGCCGGGATTGCAGACCGTCGCTGACGTGACGGCGGAACCCGGCGGTGCCCTCGCCGAGGTCGCGATCCGTGTCGCCGACCCCGTTGCCGGACAGCGACGGCGGGCACGTGCGGTCGCCACCGAGAGCGCCGTCGACTTCGACTTCATCGTTGCCGAGCCCGGCTGGACGATGTTCATGGTCAGCCACTTCCACTACGACCCGGTGTGGTGGAACACCCAGGCGGCCTATACCAGCGAATGGACCGAGGACCCGCCCGGGCAATGCCGACAGACCAACGGCTTCGAACTGGTCAGCGCCCACCTCGAGATGGCCAGGCGCGAGCCGGAGTACAAGTTCGTGCTTGCCGAGGTCGACTACCTCAAACCGTTCTGGGACACCCACCCTGAGGACCGCGCAGATCTGCGCAGGATGATCACGCAGGGGCGCGTGGAGATCATGGGCGGCACCTACAACGAGCCCAATACCAACCTCACCAGTCCCGAGACCACCATCCGGAATTTTGTGCACGGCATCGGCTTCCAACGGGAGGTAATGGGCGCCGACCCCGAAACGGCATGGCAGCTCGATGTGTTCGGTCACGACCCCCAATTCCCTGGAATGGCGGCGGATGCGGGCCTGACGTCGAGTTCGTGGGCGCGTGGTCCACACCACCAATGGGGACCCATGGCGTCCGAGAACGGACGCGACGGTGACCCAGAGCGCATGCAGTTCGCGAGCGAGTTCGAATGGATGGCACCGTCCGGGCGGGGTCTGTTGACCCACTACATGCCCGCGCACTACGCGGCCGGGTGGTGGATGGACTCGTCGGCTTCGCTCTCGGAGGCCGAGGCAGCCACCTACGAGCTGTTCATCAGGATGAAGAAGGTCGCGCTGACCCGAAATGTCTTGCTGCCCGTCGGTACCGACTACACCCCGCCCAACAAATGGGTCACCGACATCCACCGCGACTGGAACTCCCGCTACACGTGGCCGCGCTTTGTGTGTGCCCTGCCCCGCGAGTTCTTCGCCGCGGTGCGCGACGAACTGGACGAGCGGGGGACGACGGTGTCGCCTCAGACTCGCGACATGAACCCGATCTACACGGGCAAGGACGTGTCCTACATCGACACCAAACAGGCCAACCGCGCCGCCGAGAACGCGGTCCTGCACGCGGAGGTGTTCGCAGTATTTGCCGGGTTGCTCACCGGCGCCACCTATCCCGAGGCGGCCCTGGCCAAGGCTTGGGTGCAATTGGCCTACGGCGCCCACCATGACGCGATCACCGGATCAGAATCCGACCAGGTCTACCTCGACCTGCTCACCGGCTGGCGGGAGGCATGGCAGCTGGGGAGTGAGGCGCGGGACTGCGCGCTCGCGTTGATCTCCACCGCGATCGACGCCCCGGTAGTGGTGTGGAACCCGCTGGCGCACAGTCGCTCCGACGTCGTCACGCTACATTTGGACGAACCGCTGTCGGGGCATGTCATCGACGGCGCCGGCCACCACGTCCCCGCGCTCTCGGAACACGGGGGACACTCGGTCACCTGGCTGGCCCGCGATGTGCCGTCACTGGGGTGGAATTCCTATCGGATTGTGCCCGGCGTCCGCGCCGATGATTGGGAGCCGTTCGCAGCCGGGAGCTTCCCCGAAATCGCCAACGATCACTACCGCCTTCGGGTCGACGAGGCACGAGGCGGCGGGGTGAGCTCGCTGATCGCAGCGGGATGCGAACTGATCACCCCCGGTCGGGTGGGCAATGAGTTGGCCGTCTACGACGAGTACTCCGCGCATCCCACCGCGGGGGAGGGGCCGTGGCATCTGCTGCCCAGGGGGCCGGTCACCAGCTCGTCGCAGTTGCCGGCGACGTCGGTGCTCGGGTATCGCAGCGCGTTGGGCGAACGTCTCATCGTCAGCGGTGAGATTCCCGGACTGCTGCGCTACACGCAGACCCTCACGTTGTGGCGTGGGGTGGATCGTCTCGACTGCCGGACCACCATCGACGAGTTCACCGGGGCGGACCGCCTACTGCGGCTGCGCTGGCCGTGCCCGGTGTCGGGGGGAATGCCGGTCAGCGAGGTGGGAAACGCCGTGATCGGTAGGGGGTTCGGCCTGCTGCACGAACCTGGATCGACAGAGTCAGTGGACACTGCGGTCTTCCCGTACACACTGGACAACCCCGCCTACGGCTGGTTCGGGCTGTCCTCCGCGGTGCGGATGCGTTTTCGTGGCGGCGAGGTGCGGGCCGTCTCGGTTGCCGAAGTTGTGAGCCCGGCCCGGACCGATGCCGTGACCGACACGCTGATTCGCGAGCTGATGAGCGCACTCGCCCGTGCCGGGGTCACCGCAACTTGCACCAGCGCCGACGGGCCTCGCTACGGCGATCTCGCCGTTGATTCCAATCTCCCGGACGTGCGAATCACCATCGGCGGAAAAGCTGAAAATGCTTTTACCGCAATGGTTCTCGGCTCTGAAGCTGGGTCGCAACGGGAATGGATCGCGGCGGCCAGGCCGCTTCGCGATATCTGGCTGCCCGGCGCCGATCTGCGTGACCCGGGCGCGCTTCCGGTCCTGGTCGTGGGCGCCGTCGGGGACCCGGCCGCCGCAGTCGCCACACTGATCGAGGACCTTGCCGACGCGGAGATCGTCGTGGACCAGGACGCGCCGGTAGGGCTGGAGCACTTCGACTCGCGAACCATCGCGCTGATCAACCGCGGGGTGCCCGGCTTCGCCGTCGACACCGACGGCACCCTGCATGCGTCGCTGCTGCGATCCTGTACCGGATGGCCGTCGGGTACCTGGATCGACCCGCCCAGGCGCACCGCTCCCGACGGATCGAACTTCCAGCAGCAGCATTGGACTCACACCTTCGACTACGCCGTGACATCGGGTGAAGGCGATTGGCGAGATATCGACATGCCCTCCCGTAGCGCAGAATTCAACCAACCGCTGGAGCCCGTCATCGCCAGCCACGACCCGACTGCCGGCGGGCTTCCCGGGTCGGGATCGCTGTTGCAGGTCGAACCGGAACGCGTCGCACGCATCGGTGCACTCAAGGCTCAGGGCAACCCGACGGCCGGTGGCAGCGCTCGCCACATCAACCCGGTCGATGGCATCGTCGTTCGGCTCGTCGAGACGCTGGGCCGGCACGCTGAGGTGACCGTACAGTCTGGGCTGCGAAACATCTCCTCTCCGACGCGTCTCGACCTGATCGAACAGCCGCTCGGTGACGAAGCCGACGCCGTGCTGCTACACGGCTATGAGATCGCCACGCTGCGAACGCAACTCAACCTCCCCAGGGTTCTCGGGGCCGACCAGGTCACACTGGCTCCCGACGCTGAACCCGCTCAGCCGGTGTACGCGAGATACTGGCTGCACAACCGCGGACCCGCCCCCCTCGGCGGGCTGCCGGCCGTCGCGCACCTGCATCCGCACCGGCTCGATGCCGCGGACGGTGCGGTGGTCCCGCTCAGGCTGACGGCGGTCAGCGACGCGACCGACGCCGCATTGCACGGAAGGGTGCGTTTGGTGGCTCCGTCGGGGTGGGATCTCGGAATGGCTGAACTGCCCTTCGTGCTGCCACCCGGCGGCTATCTGGAGTCCAGCCTCGAGGTGACTGTGCCCGATGGTGCGCCACCCGGCCTGTATCCGGTGCGGGCCGAGTTGGCGGCGACGGGCGGCGCCATTCCTGCGTCATGGCACCAGACTGTTGAGGATGTCTGCGTGATCTCGGTCGGGGTTCACGACGATGAGATTCTGCGGATGGTCGCCGAGCCGAGGTCCGTCGACCTCGTCGCGGGTGAAACCTCGCGGATGAGCGTGACCGTCGGCACCGACGCGCACGCCGACCTCGCGGTGGAAGCTCATGTGATCTCGCCATGGGGAACTTGGGAGTGGTTGGGCCCAAACATCATCGGAGGTGTCGTGCCGGCGCGGGGAACTGTCGAGCTGGAGTTCGACGTCGCGCCGCCGGCATGGACGGAGCCGGGCCGGTGGTGGGCGTTGATCCGGGTCGCGTGCGCGGGGGCTCTGGTGTATTCGCCGGCGGTCGCGGTGCGGGTGCGGCATGAACGTTGATGTGGCGGCCGTAGTCGGGAACGAGACGGTAACCGTTGAGGACGTTGACGCATGCGAACGCGACCTGCGCGAACGGGTTTCAGTTCACGCCTTGCCGAGATCGGGGACCAGCGAGTCCCGACAGCTGCGCCGCTGGATCACCCAGGTGCTCGTGGCCGAGCGGGTGGTGGCTGCTGAAGCCGGGGCGCTTCGCGAGCCCGACGACGGCGCGCCGTCCGAACGGGAACTGCTGCCTGACAATGTCGCCCGGCTCGAGATCGGCAGCGTCGCGGCGTCCACCTTGTCCGATCCCGCTGCCCGTGCGGTGTTCGCGCGGGTCACCGGTTCGGTGCGGATCAGTGCCGAACAAGTGCGGGACTACCACTGCCGCAATCCGTTGCAGTTCGCTACATGTTCGACTGTGCGCGGGGAATGGCACCACGCGCGCGGCGATACCTCCCTCGCCGAGGCGGCGTCGGCCATCGCCGCGCATCTGCTGGCAGCCGCCCGACGACGTGAGTACCGTCGTTGGTTGGACGCGCGATGCGCCGAAGTCGTGGTGCTCGCCCCGGGATATGAGCACCCCGGAGATCCCCGGCAGCCCGACAACACTCACCGGCACTGATGAGTGCGTGCGCGATGAAGAGAAGTGTGTGATGGCCGACCTCATTCTGGCGCTCGACGTGGGGGGCACGAAGATCGCCGCCGGTCTGGTCGACCGTGCCGGAACCCTGGTTCACCGTCGCCAGCGGCCGACGCCGGAGGGGAATGCCGTGGCGGTGTGGGCGGCCGTCGAATCCTTGCTCGCCGAGATGCTCTCGGAGGCTGACGGGAGGGAGGTGGCGGTGGGCGTCGCGTCGGCCGGGCCGGTCGACATCCCAGGAGGAACGGTCAGCCCTATCAACATCACTTCCTGGCAGGGTTTCCCGATCGTGCAGCGCGTCGCGGGGGTGACCGGCGTGCCGGTGCGTCTCGGCGGGGACGGGCTGTGCATGGCGCTGGGCGAGTGGTGGTGCGGGGCCGGGCGCGGCGCGCAATTCATGCTCGGGATGGTGGTGTCGACCGGCATCGGTGGCGGTTTGGTGCTCGATGGCATGCCCTATCACGGGCGTACCGGCAACGCCGGGCACGTCGGGCACGTCGTGGTCGAACCCGACGGTCTGCCGTGCACATGTGGAGGCCGTGGCTGCGTGGAAACCGTTGCCTCAGGTCCGCATCTTGCGCAGTGGGCGTGCGCCCACGGATGGCAGCCACCCACCGATGCCGACGCGAAGGCCCTCGCCGAGGCCGCTGCCGGTGGCGACCCTGTCGGTGTGCGTGCGTTTCGGCGCGGTGCGGGAGCCGTGGCGGCGACGATCGCGTCGGTAGCAGCGGTCTGCGATCTGGACCTCGTCGTCGTCGGCGGAGGTGTCGCCAGGGCGGGCGCGGTGCTCTTCGATCCGTTGCGTGAGGCATTGAGCACCTATGCGGGTCTGGACTTCATCCGGGATCTGCGGGTGGTCTCCGCCGAACTCGGCGGAGACGCCGGCCTGATCGGTGCGGCGGCCCTGGTGCGGGACCGCGTGCTGTAGAGCGCTGTCGTCGGCCGCGAGCGCGCACGAAATGACAGCCTTGGCGGCGTGCCGCGGCGCAAACACGCGCGCTCGCGGGGAACGGGGGGAGGCGCGTTTTGGCTGATCGGGCCGCAGCGCGCTAGTCTGACCCGGTTCTACCGAAGACCGTCGGTCACCGAGAAATCGGTTGAAGGTCCGGATTGCCGGACGGCCCACGCAGGAGGACGAGGCTTGCATCTGCGCCCCGACCTGTCTGTGTCGGGGCGTTCGTCGTTTCTGGCCCTGCCAATTTTCTGGTCACGACGGTCGTACACACCAACGAGGAGGCATGCATGG
>NZ_JBMYXC010000070.1:0-14791 GCF_049608025.1 Mycobacterium sp.
GGGGATGCCAGGAAGCACACCAGTTTGACGACGTGCTCGGGTGACAACGGATCCACCGCACCCTCGGGCAGTTCGGGTGCGTCGCCGAACACCCCGGCCGTCATCGCCGTGCGGGCGCGCGGGGCGATCGCATTGGCGCGCACACCGAAGCGTCCGAGCGCGCGGGCCGCAGACAACGTCAAAGCAGTGATGCCCGCCTTGGCCGCTCCATAGTTGGGCTGCCCGACGGGACCGGACAGGCCGGCCTCCGAGGACGTGTTGATGATCCGGCCGTACACCGTGCCGTTCGCCCCACCGACGCCGGCCTGTTTGGCCTTCGAACGCCAGTAGGTGGCGGCGTTGCGCGTCAGCAGAAAGTGACCGCGAAGGTGCACGGCGATGACCGCGTCCCACTCTTCGTCGGTCATGTTGAACAGGATCCGGTCGCGGGTGATCCCCGCGTTGTTGACGACGATGTTCAGTCCGCCGAGCCGATCAGCGGTCCCGACCAACTCATCTGCGGTGGACCGTTCGCTGATGTCGCCGGCCACCGCGACGGCCCTGGAACCGGCCGCCGCGATCTCGTCGAGAACGTCGGATCTGTCCAGTGCGGGGGCGATGTCGTTGACGACGACCACCGCTCCGGCGCGAGCCAGCCCGATGGCCTCCGCGCGGCCCAGTCCTGCGGCGGCTCCGGTGACGACGGCAACGTGCCCGGACAGATCTTCAGTGCTCGCGTCTTCTAAACGGGTCAAGATACGAATACCTCTAGTCGCGGCGGATCAGAGCGGCGCGCGGACATTCAGCGATGGCTTGTTCGGCCACCGCCTCCTCCTCAGCGGGGACCGGGTCGGCCTTCACCACCGCATAGTCCTCGTCATCGAGGTCGAACAGGTCCGGGGCTATTCCCACACAGACCGCGTTGCCCTCGCAACGGTCATGATCCACTTGCACTCGCATGAAATCCTCCTGCCCGTAGTGTGACACCACTCTGGACCCCAAGACTAGAACGTGTTACAACCGGGAAGGGCCTGAGGTATCCCTAGGTGCCCAGATTTACCCCTACGTGCCCAGATTAGGGGACGCAGAGAAGTGAGGACAGCACGATGCGAATCGGCTACACCACCGAGCAGGAGGAGTTGCGCCGCGAACTGCGTGCGTACTTCACCAAGCTGATGACGCCCGAGCGCACCGAGGCGCTGGCATCCAACGACGGCGAGATGGGGCGCGGGAGTGTCTACCGCGACACCGTCGCACAGATGGGCAAGGACGGTTGGCTGACGCTGTCCTGGCCCGAGCAGTTCGGCGGCCAGGCCCGCCCACCGATGGACGGGCTGATCTTCAACGACGAAGCCTCCATCGCCAACGTCCCGGTGCCGTTCCTGACCATCAACAGCGTCGCGCCCACGATCATGGCTTTCGGCACCGAGGAACAGAAGAAGTTCTTCCTGCCCAAGATCGCCGCAGGTGAGCTGCACTTCTCGATCGGCTACTCCGAGCCCGGCGCCGGTACCGACCTGGCGGCTCTGCGCACCACCGCCGTCCGCGACGGCTCCGGCGATGGTGACTACATCATCAACGGGCAGAAAATGTGGACCAGCCTGATCGCCTACGCCGACTATGTCTGGCTCGCCGTACGCACCAACCCCGAAGCCAAGAAGCACCGGGGCATCTCGATGCTGATCGTGCCGACCACCGCCGAGGGCTTCTCGTGGACACCGGTGCACACGATGTCGGGCGTCGACACCAGCGCTACCTACTACCAGGACGTGCGGGTGCCGATCAGCAACCTGGTCGGTGAGGAGAACGCCGGCTGGAAGCTGGTCACCAACCAGCTCAACCATGAGCGTGTCGCTCTGGTCTCGGCACAACCGATCTTCTCGGCGTTGGGCGGTGTTCGCGAGTGGGCGCAGAACACCAAAGACGGGTGCGGCAAGCGACTGATCGACTCAGAGTGGGTGCAGCTCAACCTGGCCCGGGTGCACGCCAAGGCCGAGGTCCTCAAGCTGATCAACTGGGAGCTGGCATCCAGTGACGCCGCCCCGTCACCGGCTGACGCCTCGGCGGCGAAGGTCTATGGCACCGAGTTGGCCACCGAGGCCTACCGCCTGCTGATGGAGGTGCTGGGTACCGCCGCGACGCTGCGTACCGATTCGCCCGGCGCCCTGTTGCGCGGGCGCATCGAACGCATGCACCGGTCCTGCCTGATCCTTACCTTCGGCGGCGGCACCAACGAGATCCAAAGAGACATCATCGGGATGGTCGCGCTCGGCCTGCCCCGGGTCAACAGGTAAGAGAAGAAGCCCACAAGGAGGCTTTCGATGGACTTTTCACACCCAGAAGCGTCAGAGGACTTGAGTGGACTGGTCCGCGCCATCACCGAAGCGGTGTGCACGCCAGAGCATCAGCGCGAGCTCGACAGCGCCCAGAACCGCTTCGACCGCGATCTGTGGTCCAAGCTCATTGATGCCGATGTGCTGTCGGCGGCAGCCCCGGAGTCGTTGGGGGGCAGCGGATATGGCGTACTAGAGCAGACGGCCGTCCTTGAAGCGCTCGGCAGGCAACTGGCCGCGGTGCCTTACCTGGAATCGGTGATGGTGGCTGCGTGCGCGTTGGCCGAGTTCGGCTCCGCGGAGCTGCAGCAGCAATGGGCGGTGCCCGCTGTCAACGGTCAGAAGATCCTCACCGTGGCGTTGGCCGGCGAGATGGGCGACGGCCCGGTCCAGGCTCGGGCCGGCGGGGCGGGATACCGGCTGACCGGCACCCGGACCCAGGTTCCCTACGGGCCGGCGGCGGATGCGTTCCTGGTGCCGGCCGAAACCGACTCGGGGACCAAGGTATTCGTCATCTCCGCCGAGGATCCGGGAGTTACCGCCACGCCATTGAGCACCACCGGACTCGGCAGCGTCGGGCACCTCGAACTGCGCGCCGTCGAGGTGGGCCAGAGTCGGGTGGTCGGCGGCGATGCGGATTCGACCGGGTCTGCGGTACTCGGCTGGCTCGACAGCCACCAGTTGCTGGGCGCCGCGGCCTTCCAACTGGGAGTGGTGGACCGAGCGCTGGAGCTCACCGCGCTCTACGCGCGCGAGCGCGAACAGTTCGACAGGCCGATCGGCAGCTTCCAGGCCGTGTCGGCGCGCCTGGCAGACGCCTACATCGACGTCAAGGGACTGCGGTTGACGCTGACCCAGGCCGCCTGGCGACTGTCCGAGGACCTACCAGCCGATGTGGATATCCGCTCTGCGGCGTTCTGGGCGGCCGAAGCCGGTCACCGGGTGGCGCACACGGCGGTGCACGTGCATGGTGGGGTGGGAATCGACACCGACCACCCGGTGCACCGATACTTCCTGGTCGCCAAGCAGTCCGAGTTCGCGTTGGGCGCCGCAACCGGTGCACTGCTGGCGATCGGTCGCGAACTGGCCGACACACCGGCCTGAATCGTCCCCCGCAGTGGCCGCCCCTCTCCTACCGACCGTCACAGGTCTGCTGACACCCCTGGTAGACGTCGACGACCGGGGCGTGCACGCGATCGACACCGCCGACTCGACGGTGTCATTCGTCAGTTGGCGCAAACACATTCAGGACGGGGCCAACCTCGCGGCATTGCTTCGGGCACGACTGGATCCCGGTCGGCCTCCCCATGTAGGCGTGCTTGCCGGCAATACCCCCTTCTTCTGCACCGTGCTGGTCGCCGCCGCTCTGTCCGGGATCGTGCCCGTCGGACTGAACCCGACACGCAGGGGTGCAGCCCTGGTGCGAGATATCGAACACGCCGACTGCCAACTGGTGCTCGCCGACGACCCGGAGGCAGTGGACCACCCAGTCACCGCATCGGGCAGCGCTCCCGTCCTCGACACCGAATCCCGGCAATTCGCCGATGAACTGAGCGGCTTCACTCAAACACCGGTCGAGTTTCGCGGCGCCGATCCCGACGACCTGTTCATGTTGATCTTCACCTCTGGCACCAGCGGCGACCCGAAGGCGGTGCGCTGCACCCACGAGAAGGTGGCGTTCCCCGGAGCCATGCTCGCCCAGCGGCTCAATCTGAGCTCCACTGACACCTTCTACCTGTCGATGCCGCTATTCCATTCCAACGCGATCATGGCGGGATGGGCGCCGGCGGTAGCCGCCGGCGGGTCGATCGCGTTGCGACGCAAATTCTCCGCGTCCCGGTTCATTCCTGATGTTCGCCGTTTCGGCGCGACCTACGCCAATTACGTCGGGAAACCGCTGTCGTACATCCTGGCCACTCCCGAGCGTCCGGACGACTCCGACAATCCGCTGAAAATCGCCTACGGCAACGAGGGCGCCCCGCGGGATCTGGGCCGCTTCGCGCGGCGGTTCGCGGTGATGGTGGTCGACGGTTTCGGTTCCAGCGAGGGTGGAGTGGCCATCGCCCGCACTCCCGACACCCCTGAGGGCGCGTTGGGGCCTTTGGCGGACGGGGTGACGATCATCGATGTCGACAGCGGCGCCGAGTGCGCCCCGGGCGTCATCGGCGAGTTGGTCAACACCGAAGGGCGCGGGCAGTTCCGGGGCTACTACAAGGATCCCAATGCCGAGAGCGAACGCATGAGCGGCGGTGTATACCACAGCGGTGACCTGGCCTACCGGGACGAGGCCGGGTTCGCCTATTTCGCCGGCCGGCTGGGTGACTGGATGCGCGTCGATGGGGAGAACCTCGGCACCGCGCCCATCGAGCGAATATTGATGCGCTATCCCGGAATCACCGAGGCGGCGGTATATCCGATTCCCGATCCGTCAGTGGGCGATCAGGTGATGGCAGCACTGGTTGTGCCGGAGGGCATCGTCTTCGACCCCGCAGCATTCACCGAGTTCCTCGGCAGCCAGGCCGATCTGGGCCCCAAGCAGTGGCCCGCCTTCGTGCGAGTCGGAACGGCGCTGCCACACACCCAGACCTTCAAGGTCCTCAAACGGCAACTCTCTGCCGAGGGCACCGATTGCCCGGACCCCGTGTACCGGATCATGCGACCGTGACGCCGCGTGCGGACCGCACCGATGTAGCCGCCATGCTGCTCGACCGACGCGGGGACCAACGCCTGGGGTTGCGAACCCGTGACCGCGACTGGACGTGGGACCAGGTGGTGGGGGAATCGGCGGCACGCGCGGCCCTCGCACAGGCACTGCGCGACGAGAAGTTCAGCGCGGAACCCTTCCACGTCGGCGTCCTGCTCGACAACGTGCCGGAATTCGTATTCTGGCTCGGTGCGGCCGCATTGGCGGGGGCGACCGTCGTTGGGCTGAACCCGACCCGCGGTTCCGCCGCACTCGCCGCAGATATTCGGCATGCGGACTGCCAGTTGATCGTCACCGATGCGCGCGGCATGCGTCGGCTGCAGGACCTTGACCACGGCCTCGCACCCTCCCGGTTTCAGCTCACTGCCGATGCCGAGTACCACCGGCGCATCCAGGCGTGCCGGGTGGACCCGGCCGTGACGCCCGGAGTCGACGGTCGGTCGTTGTTTCTCCTGCTCTTCACCTCCGGGACAACGGGAGTCTCCAAGGCCGTCAAATGCAGTCAGGGCCGCCTGGCGCGAATCGCTTACGCGGCGACCGACAAGTACGGCCACCGCCGCGACGACGTCGACTACTGTTGCATGCCCCTGTTCCACGGCAACGCCCTCATGGCACTGTGGGCACCCGCCTTGGCCAACGGCGCCACAGTGTGTCTGGCACCCAAATTCAGCGCGGCGGAGTTTCTTCCGGACGTGCGGTATTTCGGTGCCACATTCTTTACCTATGTCGGCAAGGCTCTGGGCTACCTGATGGCCACCCCCGAACAGCCCGACGATGCCGACAACACATTGACACGAGGTTTCGGCACCGAAGCCTCCCCTGGGGATCAGGCCGAATTCCGCCGACGGTTCGGCGCCGAACTCTACGAGGGCTACGGCTCCAGCGAAGGCGGTGCGGTGGCCACGGCCGATCCCGCGGCACCTGCCGGCGCGCTCGGTCGGCCCAGGCATCCCGATGTCGCGATCGTCAATCCGCTGACGCAGAAACGTTGCCCAGCTGCAGTTCTCGATATTCGGGGACGGGTGCTCAACACCGATGAGGCGATCGGTGAGATCGTCGACCAGCGGGGGGCAGGCGATTTCGAGGGTTACTATCGCAATGAGGCCGCAGACGCCGAACGGGTTCGCAACGGCTGGTACTGGTCCGGCGACCTGGGGTACATCGACACCGAGGGTTTCCTGTACTTCGCCGGACGGCGCGGCGACTGGATCCGAGTGGACGGGGAGAACACCTCGGCACTGAACATCGAGCACGTTGTCCGTCGCCACCCCGAAGTGATAACGGCCGCGGTCTACGCCGTCCCCGACCCGCGCTCAGGTGACCAGGTGATGGCAGCCCTCGAGGTCGCCGACCCTCAGAGCTTCGACATCCAGAAGTTCGCCGCCTTCCTGGCTGAGCAGGATGACCTGGGCACCAAGGGGATTCCACGGTTGATTCGGGTCTCCGCCGACCTCCCAGCGACTGGCTCCAACAAAGTCCTCAAACGCGATCTTCAGGCGCAACGCTGGCATACCGACGAGCCTGTCTATCGCTGGGCGGGTCGCGGACGGCCGGACTACCGATTGCTGACCGACAGTGGTCGACACGCCCTGGACGCGGAATTCGCCGAGCATGGAAGGAAGCACGATGTCTGACACGGCGGCCGAATGGGATGAGACCACCGATGTGCTGGTCGCCGGTTCGGGCGCGGGTGGAGTCACCGGGGCGTACACCGCCGCCCGGGAAGGCCTCGAGGTCGTCTTGGTCGAGGCCACCGAGAAATTCGGTGGTACCACGGCATACTCGGGCGGGGGCGGAATGTGGTTCCCCTGCAACCCGGTTCTACTACGCGCGGGTACCGAAGACAGCATCGAGGACGCACTGGAGTACTACACCGCAGTGGTCGGGGACCGAACCCCCCGCGCCCTTCAGGAAACCTACGTTCGCGGTGGTGCACCACTGGTCGAGTACCTCGAGTCCGACGGCCAGATCAAGTTCACGCTGCTGCCCTGGCCCGACTACTTCGGCAAAGCGCCGAAGGCGCGCGCCGACGGCATGCGGCACATCGCCGCCAAGGCCCTCAAGGTCGCGGCCGCGCCCGATCTACGCGAACTCATTCGTGGGCCCCTGGACACCGACCGCCTCGGACGGCCGACACCCGAAGACTACTTCGTGGGCGGTCGCGCGCTGATCGCTCGCTTCTTGATCGCGACGCGGAGGTTCGCCCACGCGTCGGCCCGATTGAACACGACGCTGATCGAACTGGTCATCGAGGACGGCGCGGTCATCGGCGCCGTCGTTGAATCAGGCGGGCAGCGCAGCAGAATCCGGGCTCGGCGCGGGGTCCTGCTGGCCGCCGGCGGCTTCGAGCACAACGACGAAATGCGGGCCGAACACGGTGTGCCGGGAGTTTCGCGAGACACAATGGGGCCGTGGGGCAATCGCGGTCTGGCACACTCAGCAGCGATGGCCGTGGGCGCCGACACCGATCTGATGGAGCAGGCGTGGTGGTCACCGGGCCTGACCCATCCCGACGGTTCCTCCGCCTTCGCGCTGTGGTTCACCGGCGGGATATTCGTCGACGACTCAGGCAGGCGGTTCGTCAACGAATCGGCGGCCTACGACCGACTCGGTCGAGATGTGCTGGCCGCCATCGCAGATGGGCGCGTCACATTGCCGTACTGGATGATCTACGACGACGCCAGCAAGGGGGCCGATGGAACCACGAGCGTTCCACCGGTCAAGGCGACCAACGTCTCGTTGGTCGATCCGCAGGAGTACGTCGCCGCCGGGCTATGGCGCACCGCGGACACTCTGGAGGAACTCGCCGCGAGCATCGGCGTCCCCCCGCAGAACTTGGTGCAGACGGTGGCGCGGTTCAACGAACTTGCCCGGCGCGGCAGCGACGACGACTTCGGCCGCGGAGACGAACCATATGACCGCGCGTTCTCCGGCGGCCGCCCCCCGCTTTACGCGATCGAACAGGCACCGTTTCATGCTGCCGCATTTGGGGTCTCGGATCTCGGCACCAAGGGCGGATTGCGCACCGATCAGGCAGCGCGGGTGCTCGACACGGCGGACAAGGTGATCCCGGGCCTGTACGCGGCCGGCAACACGATGGCAGCACCGAGTGGCACTGCCTACCCAGGGGGCGGCAACCCGATCGGCACCAGCATGGTCTTCAGCCATCTGGCCGTACTCGACATGGCAGCAGCAGCGGACGTTCACTCTCGGGCCGGCGCCCGGTGATCAATCGGCAAACGAGGGGATAACGGCTTCGATCAGGTGCGGCCCACGTTCGGCGAGTGCGTCGGCCAACGCGGCTGCGAACTCGCCGATGGTCGTGGCCCGCCGGGCGGGAACGCCCATGCCTTCTGCGATCTTGACGAAATCCATTGTCGGACTGCCCAGATCGAGCAAGTCCAGCGCCTTGGGACCCGGCTGGTCCGCGCTGGCCGCGCCGACACGCTGCAACTCGATCCGCAGGATGTCGTAGGCACCGTTGTTGAAGATCACCGTCGTCACGTCGAGGTTTTCGCGTGCCTGCGTCCACAGGGCTGAGATCGTGTACATAGCCGAGCCGTCAGCCTGCAGCGATAGCACCGGCCGACCGGGGGCCGCGATCGCCGCGCCTACCGCGGCGGGAATTCCGTAACCGATGGCGCCACCGGTCAGGGTCAACACATCGTGGACCGGAGCTCCCGCTGTCGCGGCGGCGAGTCCGACTCCCGCGGTGTTCGATTCGTCGACGATGATCGCGCCCTCGGGCAGAAGTGCGCCCACGACCGCGGTGACTGCGAAGGCATTGAGAGGTCCCGTCGGGAGTTCAGGACGTGCCAGCGTGGCGACCGCAGGGGTGGTGCCGGCCCCGAGATCATCAGCGAGACGCTCGAGTGCCGCCGCGGCGCCGACATGGGCAGCGAGCACGTGCACCTGGCAGCCCGCCGGCACCAGGTCGCTGGTCTTGCCCGGATAGGCGAAGAACGACACCGGGGACGTCGCGCCGACCAGGATGAGGTGCGCCGTTTCGGCCAGTTGTGCTTCAGCAGCCTCGGCGAAATACGCCAACCGTTCGATCGCGGGTACACCCGCCCCACGTTCCAGCCGTGCCGGGAACGTCTCACACAGCACCCGGGCCCCGGTAGCTTCGGCGATGCGCGCAGCAGCAACCAGACCCGGGCTTCGGGTCGCATCGCCACCGACGAGAATCACCGTCGGCACCCCGGAACGCAGCGCAACCAGCGCGGCGCGGAGGGCGTCGTCGTCAACAGCCGGCGATTGGGATGCGGGCACCGCGGGTGCGGCGCCCGCATCAGCGGTCCAGGACACATCGGCGGGCAGGATCAATGTCGACACCACGCCGGCACGACTGGCGGCAACGGCATCGGTGGCGTCAGCTGCTACGTCGTCGGCGCGCTCGGTGCGGCGCACCCACCCGGACACGGTACCGGCGAGCGCATCGATATCGGATTCCAGCGGGGCGTCGTACTTCTTGTGATAAGTCGCGTGATCACCGACGACGACGACCATTCCGGTGTGGGCCCGGCGCGCGTTGTGCAGGTTGGCCAGACCATTACCCAGACCCGGACCCAGATGCAGCAGCGCTGCGGCGGGCCGGTCGGCCATGCGTGCGTAACCGTCGGCGGCGCCGGTTGCCCCACCCTCGAACAACGTCAGCACGGCGCGCATCTGCGGCACGGCATCCAGCGCAGCGACGAAATGCATCTCCGAAGTGCCGGGGTTGGCGAAACATACGTCGACACCGTTGGCGACGAGGGTCGTGAGAAGGGTGCGAGCGCCGTTCACTCTGAGTCCTGCTCGATTGCGCTGAACACGCGTCTGGCGTTGTCGTGCAGGTAGTCTTGGCGAGCCGCGGCAGAAAGCCCGAGCTGGTCCAGCCCGTCCAGGGCGTGTGAGTGCCCGATCATCGGATAGTTGGTGCCGAACAGCACCTTTCGTTGTCCGGTACCGGTCTTCATGAATGACACCAGTTCGGCAGGCAGGCGCTTGGTGGTGTAGGCCGAGGTGTCGATGTAGACGTTCTCGTGCTTGCGAGCGACGGCGACCATCTCCTCGGTCCACGGATACCCGACGTGTCCGCACACGATGACCAGCTCCGGAAAGTCCAGCGCCACCTCGTCGATGTAAGGGATGGGCCTTCCGGTCTCGGACGGACGCAACGGCCCGGTATGGCCGACCTGGGTACAAAAAGGAACCCCGAGTTCGATGCATTCGGCGAACAGCGGATAGTAGCGCCGGTCTGTCGGTGGCAGCCGCCAGAGCCAGGGAATCACCCGCAGACCTACGAATCCGTCGTCGCGGATGCGACGGCGTAGCTCGCGAACGGCTTCCATCGGACGGTCGAGGTCGACCGCCGCAAGGCCGGCAAAGCGTTTGGGGTGTTCGCGCACCCAACCGGCCACCTCGTCGTTGGACACGAGGTCGAGCCCGTTGGGGCCGCGCCACGCGCTCAGCAGCCCGACATCGACCCCGGCACTGTCCATCGAGGCAACCGTGAGATCGATGGCAAGCTCTTGCTGCGGCAGGGCCGAACCGGTCCAGCGGCGCAGCGACGCGAGCATGTCGTTCTCGAGGAACCGCTTAGTAGGATGCTGCATCCAGGAGTCGATCGCCATCAGGTAGGCACATGCTTGGTATGCACATCGTCCGCCGGTCGTTCCTCTGTGGTGTCCTTGGCCCACCGATAATCTGGCTTGCCTGCTGGTGAGCGTTTGACCTGGTCAACCAGCCACAGGCTGCGCGGCACCTTGTAGCCGGCAATCTCGTTGCGCACAAAGGCATCTAGACTGGCAAGTGTCGGCCGGGTGCCTTCACGCGACTGCACGACTGCGGCGACGTGCTGTCCGTAACGCGGGTCGGGAACGCCGACGACAAGCGCGTCGAACACGTCAGGGTGGCCCTTGAGTGCGGCCTCCACCTCTTCGGGGTAGATCTTCTCGCCGCCGCTGTTGATCGACACCGAGCCGCGGCCCAGCATCGTCACGCTGCCGTCGGCCTCGACCTCGGCGTAGTCGCCCGGAATCGCGTACCGCACACCGTTGATCGTCTTGAACGTTTCCGCAGTCTTTTTCTCATCCTTGAAATAGCCGACCGGGATGTGGCCGCGCTTCGCGATGATGCCGCGCACGCCCGAACCGGGCGTCACCTCTTGACCGTCATCATCGAGCACAACGGTGTTCTTGTCGATGGTCACGCGCGGGCCGCCGGTGTGCGACTGCCCCTTGGCGACAATGCTGGTGCCACCGAATCCCGTTTCCGAAGAGCCGATGGAGTCGGTGATGATCCGGTTGGGCAGCAGTTCGAGGAATTTCTCCTTGAGGCTGGTCGAGAAGAGGGCCGCGGTGCTCGCGAGCAGAAACAGCGACGACAGGTCGTATTCTTCCGCCCCAGGTTCACTCGCTGCCAGCAGCGCGTCCAGCAGTGGCCGGGCCATCGCGTCGCCGGTGAAGAACAACAGGTTCACCTTGTGCTCAGCGACGGTCCGCCATACCGCGTCAGCGTCGAATTCCGGCACCAAGACGACGGTTTGGCCCGAGAACAACGACATCCAGGTGGCCGACTGGGTGGCGCCGTGGATCATCGGCGGGATCGGGTAACGGACCATGGGTGGGTTGGCCGCGGCCTGCTTGGCCAGGTCGTATTCGTCGGCGATCGGCTCGCCCGTAGCGAAATCGGTGCCGCCGAACAGCACTCGATAAATGTCCTCGTGGCGCCACATCACCCCCTTCGGGAAGCCGGTGGTACCACCGGTGTACAGCAGGTAGATGTCGTCGGCGCTGCGCGGGCCGAAATCGCGCTCTGGGGAGCCCTGGGCCAATGCCGAGTGAAACTCCACCGCACCGTATTTGAGGTAATCATCGGCGGATCCCTCGGTCCCGTCCTCGACTGTGAGGATGGTCGTGACGTTCGGAGTCTCCGGCAGCACGTTGGCGACGCGGTCCGCGTAACGGCGTTCGTGCACCAACGCAACCATGTCGGAGTTGTCGAACAGGTACTTGAGTTCGCCTTCGACGTAACGGAAGTTCACGTTGACCAGGATGGCGCCCGCTTTGACGATGCCCAGCATCGCGATGACGATTTCAATGCGGTTGCGGCAGTAGAGGCCGACTTTGTCGCCCTTCCTGACCCCCTGATCGATGAGGTAGTGGGCCAGACGGTTGGCCTTCTCCTCCAACTGGGCATAGGTCAACTGTTGGTCGCCACCGATGAGGGCAGTGCGATCAGGCACAGCGTCGATGCAATGTTCGGCGAGGTCGGCGATATTCAAGGCCACGGCTCTAAACTAGAACGTGTTACATTTTCAGACAAGTCTGAGGCGACGATGTCGGAAGGTGGACTGTCTGTTGAGTCACGGGGAAAGCTCCGAAAAGGGCGCCGACGCCCTCATTGAACAGCGCGGACACACGCTCATCCTGACGCTGAACCGGCCAGAAGCCCGCAACGCGCTATCCACCGAGATGCTCTCGCTCATGGTCGCGGCCTGGAACCGCGTGGACGAGGACCCCGAGATTCGCACCTGCATCCTCACCGGCGCAGGCGGTTACTTCTGTTCGGGCATGGATCTCAAATCGGCGACCAAGGCGCCCCCCGGGGACTCCTTCAAGAGCGGCGCGTTCGACCCCTCGAAGATCGAAGCCCTACTCAAGGGCCGCCGACTCAAGAAGCCGCTGATCGCCGCTGTCGAGGGCCCCGCCATCGCAGGAGGAACCGAGATCCTGCAGGGCACCGATATCCGGATCGCCGGCGAAAGCGCGAAATTCGGCATCTCCGAAGCCAAGTGGAGCCTGTACCCGATGGGCGGCTCCGCGGTCCGACTGCCCCGTCAGATCCCCTACACCGTCGCCTGCGACCTGCTGCTGACCGGCCGCCACATCAGCGCAGCCGAGGCCAAGGAGTACGGGTTGATCGGCCATGTCGTACCCGACGGAACCGCACTGGAGAAGGCTCTAGAGATTGCCGAGGTGATCAACAACAACGGCCCGCTTGCCGTGCAAGCCATCCTCAAGACCATCCGCGAGGCCGAGGGCATGCACGAGGAAGAGGCCTTCAAGCCCGATACCGCCAACGGCATCCCGGTGTTCCTGTCCGAGGATGCCAAGGAAGGTCCCCGGGCGTTCAAGGAGAAGCGCGCGCCCAACTTCCAGATGAAGTAATTCGGCTCCGATCAAGGCCGCCACCTGCGCCGGCCGAGGATTCTCTGATCGCTTGACGGCCCTCGTCAGGTTCAACATACTGATGCAATCAATCGATTGCTTATTTTCAAGCCCAGTTCCTACCCACGTGAATCGGGCGACCGCACCATGGACGGGAGAGCGGCTCTTGCGAACATCCGGCTTTGAAGAACCGCAGGCGGCGTCGAAACGGCGGGGGTCGGCCCGGCCCCGGCCCCAGCGACTGCACACCTGGTTCAACCTGATGCCGGTCGCCGAGTACCAGAAGCGGCGACCCTCTCGGATTCTGTTCCTCGACACCTTCGTCACCGTCGAGTCGACCCTGGTGGACGGCCAGAACAGGTACGAGGTGTTCTTCGAGGGCGAGCACCCGATGACGGCCGTGGTCGAGATCGGCGTCCTCTTCGTCTGGTACGGCGAGGATCTGCTGAAGCCCGATCGCCCCTTCCCCACCCTGTTCGCCGAGCCCTATGACTCTGCCTACGTGACCAGCACGCCGACCGTGTTCCACAACACACACGTCATGGACTTCGTCGAGAACGGATCGGACAATCTACATTTCCGCGCCGTGCACCTGTGGGAGTACTCGAAGATCTATGACCACGTGGTGAACGACGACACCATCACCCTCAAGCAGGACACCCGATTCCGTTACGGCTCATGCTCGACCCGCCGCACAATCCGGTGGCTCTCTAAGGTACTGCCCAAACTGGAGCTCACCCAGGACTACGTCTATCACGGCCCGGGCCTCGCGGTCGTCGGCGCCACCGGCGCCCGGGTGCCCCGGATGAACGCCCTCGTGAGCCTCACACCCGAGGGCCAGAATCGCACCCGGGTCTATGTCACGATGGCGATCGACCCGACGACCTTCCCCGCGGTCCTCGAGCGGTTATTCCAAGCAGTTACCCGAGGACGTCGGCTCTGCGATCTGCTTGCCGGGGTGATGGCCAACTACACCAAGAACGAGTTCGACGTCGACGCGATCATCTGGACGAACAGGAAGTACGTAGGCGCGTCGGGCCTTCTGCCCTCCGAGAAGCCCCTGCGCGACGTGATCGCCTGGGGGAAGACCTTCTACCCGAGGGACTTCCAGGCATCGCCCGCTCCCGAGCCGTCCACTGGAGAACCCCGTTGGTGGCCCCTCGACACCGTTGAGAACCTGACGCCGGGAAGCGTGCACCGCTACACCGTCGATGACAAGGAACTGATCGCACGGCACGACGCCGGTGGCGCGGTGCGGATCTTCGACGCATTCTGTCCGCATCAGGGGGCCCATCTCGGGTTCGGTGGGGTCATCGACCGCGACTGCCTTCGCTGCCCCTTTCACGGCTTCTACTTCGATGCCGAAGGACGCTGCATCGGACCCAACATCGACAACCAGACCAATTTCATCAAGTCCCTCAACCTCAGCCAGGTCCCCCATCGGGTGCGCCGAGGACACATCGAGGTCCGGCTGTGAAAACGCCGGCGCCGGGCCGCACGCCGGCGGCGAATCGATGAGAAGCCGCGGCGCAGTGCTGCGCGAATACGGGGGGCCGTGGCGCGTCGAGGAGTTCGAGTTGGACCCGCCACGCTCAGGAGAAGTTCTCGTACAGATGGCTGCG
>NZ_JBMYXC010000071.1:0-14407 GCF_049608025.1 Mycobacterium sp.
GCAGAAACCTACAGAAACTGGCTCAAAGCCGCTTGACACGAATAGGAGCATCAAGACCTCGGCAGCGAATTCGAAAGCGTGCTCCTGATTGCGCACCATCCCAGAGACGCTGCCGCGCGTGACGACAGCGTGCCCGTGCCGCCTGCTGGAGATCGCCGCTCGATACAGCACAGCCGATGCAAGACGATGGCGCGCTGCTCAACCACGTCATCGCAACCGGCCGCTCCCCGACAGGCTTCGACGTCGATGAGACCGGCGAACTGCCGGCGATCGCAGTCCCGGCGCAGTCAGGCCGAGCACTTGTCCTCGAAGAACAGCATCATCCAACGCCCGTCCTCTTTCGCGAAGTCCACCGTCTCGGTATCTGGCTCCTCCTCGTTCTCCACCGTCGCTGTCGCCGTCACCTTCGCGGTGTCGCCGGTGACGTCGATAAAGATGTCGTCGAAACTGAGGCGGCCGGTGTCGGAGCGATCCTGTTTGAGTTCCGACGCGTCGCTGAGACCCGACCGTTCCGACGGGCAGATATGGCTCACATACGTGTCGTAGTCGGAGTTGTTGTACGCCTCGACGAGTCCGCTCAGGGCCTCGCGGATCTGGTCTTCATCCGACTTCGGGGCATCGGCCTTCTGCGACGCGATGATCAGTGTCGCCGCGCCGACTGCCACAATGACAGCCGCGAACGCCGCGAGGCCGATGACCACTTTGCGCGAACCCGGCGAACCCGGCGAACCCGGAGGCGGTGCAACGACGCCCCCTGTGGCGCCTGCCGGAGGTGTTTCGTCGTCGATCCACAGCTGCCAACCCGCCGGGGGCGGCGGCCATGAGGGATCGGGGGTCCAACCGGGGCTAGGAACCCAGCCGTCCTGCGGCGGCGGCCAGTTGGGTGGTGGATTGAAACGCATCGCGATGTCCTCTCGGCCGGCCGGTTGCCGGTTAGCGTAGTTGAGTGGCTGCTCCGTTGCGGTGCTATGCCTTCAGTGCAAATAGTCCATTGTCCCGATCCTCCCACCGAGTGATTCCGCAAATACCTCTGTCCCCCAAAGTAATTCCGGCATCGCCAACCGACCCGGGGAAACGAGCAGCGAACGAGCGCAAGGGAACCCGGCCCTCGGCTCAATCCCGAGAGGGCTGCGCGGAAGAGCTTCACTGAGAATGGATGTCGCACTGCGCGTTCGCCGTTGACTGGTCAGGTCGCAGCACCTGGACTCGTTGATCAGATGCTCCCACATCTCGCCTGGGATCGTGCTGAGATGAACGGGCACGGGGACGGAAGGGTGCAATGACGCAGGCGGCGGACCAAGATTCAGGTGAGGCAGGCGGCCACGAGGCCACCCCGGTAATCGAGCCACCGGGCGAAGGCCCACCCCCTGAGCCACCGCCGGCAGTCATCGCCGAAGGCATCTGCATGACCGGGCCGTGGGGCCCGGTGTACGGCCCGGTAGACCTTGCCATTCCCACCGGCGGGCTGAACGTCCTCGTCTGCACAGCCGGCACCGGACGGACGGCACTTCTGATGACACTCGCCGGCCGAATGAAGCCGAAGTCCGGGAAGTTGACCGTGTTCGGCGCCCGGCGGGCCCGCGATATCTTCGCCATTTCCGGCCTAGCCGGCATCAACGGGATCGACACCGTTTCGGAGTCGGTGACCGTCCGGGACCTGATCACCGAACAACTGCGCTGGGACGCGCCCTGGTACCGGTTCATCGGGCAGGCGGACGAGGCAGAGTTGGCCCGAGTGTGCGCGCCGGTGTTCGGTGAACTGCCGCTGCCGCCCCTGATGGAATATTTCGAGCTGCTCTCCGAACTGGATCAGCTGCTGTTACGGATCGCGTTGGCCAACACCAATCGCCCGCCGCTCCTGGTGGTCGGCGACCTGGACTTCGTCGCCAGTGATTCCAATCGGGATGCGCTCATCTGCCGCCTGATCGACCTGGGGCGCAACCAGACGGTCATCACCGCAACCGTCAACGGGGTGACCAACCATCCGGTGGCCGCACAAATCCCGGTGATCAATACCGATCGTGCCGAACTCGTGAAGATGCAGAAAATCAAGGGGTAGCCATGCTCGCCGCCATGTCACTCGGCACCGACATCAAACGGTACACACGCGGTGCGGTTCCACGCGTCGCGCTGCTGATCGTCGTGCTGATGCCGCTGTTGTACGGAGCCCTGTATCTGTGGGCTTTCTGGAATCCTTTCGGTGAAGTCAACAAAGTGCCCGTTGCGCTGGTCATGGAAGATCGAGGGGCCCAGTCGGACGGTAAGGAGATCCGCGCCGGGGAAGAGGTGGCCAAGGCGCTGATCGATTCAGGTGAGCTGGATCTGCATCAGGTTTCGGCCGGCGAAGCAGCCGACGGCCTGGCTCACGGTGACTACTACTTCACGATCACGATTCCTGCCGATTTCAGCGCAGACATCGTCTCTCCCTCAGGTGATCACCCCGCGCAGGCCCCGCTTCGGTTCACCTTCAACGACTCCAACAGCTACCTCGGTTCGCTCATCGGACAGAACGTGGCACGTGCGGTGATCAACGACGTCAACGCCAGCGTCGGGGAGCAGACCGTCACCACGGTGTTGACCGGGCTCACCGACGCCGGGGCGGGTCTGACCAAGGCCGCCGACGGCGCCGGTCAACTGGCGGACGGATTGGCGAGCGCACGCGACGGGTCCGCCCAACTCGCGAACGGAACTCGTCAGCTGTCTACCTCGGTGGACGAGGTCACCGGGCCGCTGATCGAATTTCTCCAGAGATTCGACGACAAGGGACTCGATGCGGACGTCGTGGCAGCGGCCGCCGACCGACTCAGCCACGCTGTCGAACTGACCACGGGCCGGATCGAAGCGGCAAATATCGACTGGCAGATGGCTGGGTCGTTCATCGATCAGGCTGTTGGATCGCTGAAGTACAGTCCTGACCCGTTAGCCCGGGACGCGGGGGAAATCCTCTACGCGGCTCAGCAGGTGTTGCGGGCTCGAAACCTCGATCCGGCCACAGACGCCGGACTGCAACGCTTACGCGATAGCGCGGCCGAGATCCAATACGAACTCGGCGATCCGACCAGCGAGTTGCGGACGTTCATGACCGGCGCGCTCAATGGCGATCTACGTAAGGACATCGTCAAGTTGCGCGACGGCGTCGACCAGCTGGACGACGGCGCACATCAGCTCAACGACGGTTTGGTGCGGCTCGCCGACGGTGGCCGTGAACTGGCCGACAAGCTCCATGAAGGCTCGACTCTCGTTCCTAGTTGGACAGCTCAGCAGCGAACCGAGGTAGCGAAGACAGTGTCGTCGCCGGTCAAACTCGACCTGGTCACCCACAACCCGGCACCCACCTTCGGCACCGGATTTGCGCCGTTCTTCATGGGATTGGCGGTGTTCATCGGCGCCTTGCTCATCTGGATGCTGCTCAAGCCACTGCAACCGCGGCCCATCATCAACGGGCTTGCCGCGTTCCGGGTGATGCTGGCCTCCTACTGGCCCGCGTTCCTGATCGCGATCTGCCAAGTGGTCGTGATGTACAGCGTCGTGCACTTCGGCCTCGGATTGAACCCCGCCTACCCCTTGTTCACAGCAGGCTTCCTACTCTTGGTGCTCGCCACCTATCTGGGCCTCATCCAGGCGCTGAATGCGGTGTTCGGAGTAGCCGTCGGACGCGTGCTGACCCTGGCGTTCCTCATGGTGCAGTTGGTGTCCTGTGGCGGGATCTACCCCGTCCAAACTACGGCGAAGGTGTTCCAGGTCATCCATCCCTACGTTCCGATGACGTATTCGGTCAACGGATTACGCCAACTCATCTCGGGCGGGATCGACCATCGGTTGGGCATGGCGGTATTGGTCCTCGTCGGCGTGCTGGCAACGTCGATGGCCATCAGCGCGTGGGCGATTCGCCGCAGTAGGCAGTACACGATGGAACAGCTACACCCGCCCATCGAGGCATGATGTCCGCTGGTCCCCCCGATCATCCTGGATCCGACCGGCTTGGTCCGGTAGTGCAAAACGGGCGATACCGGCTGTGACCTGGCGGGGCGAATGATTTCGCCCCGGCCCGGGACATGAACGCCGAGATTGTTTATGGTGCTGGTGTGCCTAATATGGATCGCCGCAGCGCAATGTTGATGATGGGGTTCGGTGTGGCGGCCGCCGCGCTACCTCTCCCAACTGCTCAGGCCCAGCCGATCATCGGCGATGTTCCGCCCGGTCCCGGTCTTCCAGGCCAGGGCCCGGGTGAGCAGGCACCCGTAGCCGCCAACCCGGATCCGGTCTTTCTGTTCGAGGACGAGTTCAACGGACCCGCAGGGACGCCACCGGACCCGGCGTGGTGGTTCCTCGTTCCCGAACGCGAAACGATCAAGAACCCGGTCATTTGGGATGAACCCTTCAACATGGGGCGTTACGTCACCGACCAGGAGCATGTATTCCAGGACGGCAACGGCAACCTCGTCATCCGGGCCACCCGCGGCCCCGGCGCGAACATCCAGGAGAAGTACGCCAGCGCCAAGGTCGTCGGTCTGTGGCGCGGCGCCATCGGAACCACCTGGGAGGCCCGCGTCAAGCTCAACTGCCTGACCGACGGGGCCTGGCCCGCCTTCTGGCTGCTGAACGACAATCCCGACCGCGGTGGTGAAATCGACCTGGTCGAGTGGTACGGCAACCGCGACTGGCCGTCG
The DNA here is from genome assembly GCF_049608025.1 of Mycobacterium sp. Lineage (GTDB taxonomy): Bacteria > Actinomycetota > Actinomycetes > Mycobacteriales > Mycobacteriaceae > Mycobacterium. The sequence continues at coordinate 4,671 of NZ_JBMYXC010000071.1, forward strand.
GGAACCACCGTGCACGCTCGGCTGGACGGCACCTCATTTGCCACCCACCGGCACCCGATCGACAACGCCTGGCACAGGTGGCGGATGACCTGGCTTCCTTCCGGGATGTACTTCTGGAAGGACTACGAGCCGGGAATGCAGCCTTTCTTCGAGGTTCCGGCGAACTCCATCGCGGATTGGCCGTTCAACGACCCCGGCTACACATTGGCGCCGATCTTCAATATCGCAGTCGGCGGCTCGGGTGGCCGGGAGCCCGCCGGGGGTTCCTACCCGGCGGAGATGCTCGTCGACTGGATTCGCGTCTTCTGAGCAGGTTCGACCCACAGCGCACCTGCTCGGTGGATACTGACGGTTTCTCGGCGTTTCAATCACCATCCGCCGCCGCGTGAGAGACCCTTGCAGCGTTACTCTCGGCCCTCTCCGTGGACCGACGAAAGAGAGCACGCATGCCGACATCGATCCTGAGGATCTTTGGCCTGGTCCGCGATTACAAAGTGCGATTTGTGATTTCGCAACTGGCGATGCTGGTCGCCGCGGTCTGCATCGTGGTGTTCGCATCGTTGATCAAGGTGCTCGTGGACGAGGGAATGGTTGCCCGCAACTCCGACGCCGCGATCGACGTCGGGATCTGGATGCTTACGCTCACCGTGGTGATGGGCGCGGCGATGATGATCGCCGCGGCGCAGGCGGTGTTCTTCTCACAGGGGGTCGCGTACTACCTTCGCCGTGAGCTGTTCGACAAGATCCAGTATTACTCGTTCGAGAACTTCGACCGTCGCCCCACCAGCGACATGATGGTCCGGCTCAACGCTGACATCGTCAATGTTCAGAACGCCGTGCTGTACACAATCCTGCTCGGCTCGCTGGCGCCGTTCCTGCTGCTGCTCACCATCGCCATGGCGGTCATCAACACACCCAACCTGGTCTGGATCGTGGTCGTGGTGATCGTCGCCGTGGTGGCGATCATGGCGGTTCTGGTACCTGCCATCGACCGGGCCTATCAACGGCGTCAACATGCGCTGGACTCGCTCAACGGCACCTTTCAGGAGAATCTCACCGGGATGAGCGTGGTGAAGGCATTCGTTCGCGAGCGCTACGAGATGCGCAAGTTCGAGGAACGTGCCCGCGCGCTGCGCGGCCCCGAGTACCAGGCCGCGTGGCGGGTGGCGTTCATGGCGCCGCTGCTCACCGGTCTCGGCCAGTTCGCGATCGTCCTCGCGATGTGGGCCGGCGGAAACACGGTGCTCGACGGCGCGGGGCTGTCGGTCGGCGAGGTCAGTACTTTCACGCAGTACATGGCGCTGATCATCACCCCGCTTGCGCTGCTGGCCCAGGTGATGCCGCTTGTCATGCGCGGGGATGTGTCTGCCGGTCGGATCATCGCGGCGTATGAGACGGAGCCGACCGTCGCCGACCGCGACAATGCCGCCGCTGTCAGCCGCGACACCGTGCGTGGTCGCGTGGTGTTCGAGAATGTCTCGTTCGCCTTCCGACGCCCCGACGGCAACAACGACCCCCCCGCCCTGAAGAACATCAACCTCACCATCGAGCCGGGCCAGCAGGTCGGCTTCCTCGGCGCCACCGGGGCGGGTAAATCGGCGCTGGTCAACCTCATACCCCGCTTCTACGACGTGACCGACGGCAAGATCACCATCGACGGCGTCGACGTCCGCGACATACCGCTCGACGATCTACGAGCGATCGTCGGCATCGCGCTACAAGAGACGGTGCTGTTCAAGGACGACCTGCGGGCCAACCTCAAGTTCGGCGCACCCGATGTCGAGGACGAGGTCATGTTCGACGCCGCCAAGGCAGCCGACGCCCACGGGTTCGTCTCGCGGCTACCGGGCGCCTGGGAGGCGATGGTGGCCCGCCGTGGCTACAACTTCTCCGGGGGCCAACGCCAACGCCTGGGGATCACCAGAGCGCTCACCCCGCGGCCGCGGGTGTTGATCCTCGACGACAGCACCAGCGCGCTGGACGCATCCACCGAGGGCAGGGTCCAGGCGGCGATTCCGGAGTTCGCCGGTGGAGCCACGACCATCTACGTTGCCCAGCGGATCAGCGCACTCATCGATCTGGACCACATCTATCTACTCGAGCACGGCGAGGTCGTCGCGGAGGGCACACACGACGAACTGTTGGCGACCAGCAGCCTCTATCAGGAGATCTACGAGTCGCAACTCGGCGGCGGGGTCACCGCCGGTATCGATCTGAAGGGAAGATCGTGAGCACCGACACCGCAATCACCGCGGAGGCCGGCGAACCGATACTGCGGCCCAACACCATTACCCGGCTGGTCACCGGGATGATCGGGGGGCCGCGTCGCGGCCGCACCGCACTTGCCGTGGGGTGCATGGTCATCGCGATGCTGGGTCTGATCCTCATCCCGTACGCGACCGGGCGCGGGATGAACGTGATCGCCGACGGCGGCAGCAAGGACGACCTCGCCTACTGGGCGATCGTCGGAGCCATCGGCGGGGCGGTCTACCTGACGTTCAGCTTCGTTGCTGACCGGATGTTCGCCAGGCTGGCCGCCGCGGCCCTCTACAACGTCCAGACCGACCTGTTCGACAACGTGCAGACCCTGCCGATGGGCTTCTTCTTCAAGAACACTCCCGGGGAGTTGTCCAGCAACGTCACCAACGACGCCGAAGTGATCTCGCTGTTCTACACGACGGCGCTGAGTCAGATCCTGCGGGCCAACATCCAGGTCGTGATGATCATCGTCGTGATGTTCGTCTTGAACTGGCAGCTCGCGATCGTCGCGATCGTGGCGATTCCGCTGCTGATGGGTGTCGCGTACGTAATCGCCGCGATCTCCGGGCCGGTATTCAACAAGTTGCAGGACACGCTGGGGGATGTCAGCGCCTTCCAGGAGGAGACGCTGAGCGGATACAAGGTGATCATCAGCAACAACCGGGGCAAGTGGGCCTCGGAGCGGCACGAGGAGCAGGTCGACGGGGTGTTCTCGGTCGGCAACCGCGCCTTCATGACCTCGTTGATGCAGTTTCCGGTCACCCAGGTCGTGAGCTTCGGCCAGGATGTAGCCGTGCTTGTCGTCGGCACATTCCTGGTCATCGACGGTTCGGCGACCCTGGGGACGGTTTTGGCGTTCGCCGGATACTCTGCGCTCATGTCGGCCCCATTGGCCGAGATGAGCAATCTGATCACCGCCTCGCTCAACGCATCAGCCGGCGGCGACCGGGTGTTCCGGCTCATCGACGAGCGGCCGGACATCACCGATGCCCCGGACGCCGTCGACTACGAGTTCAAGGGCGGCAGGATCCAGTTCGAGCACGTCGACTTCGGCTACGCGCCGCACAGCTTGGTATTGCGGGACAACACATTCGACGTCGCACCCGGTGAGAACATCGGAATCTGCGGGCCGACCGGCGCGGGCAAGAGCACGTTGATCAATATCCTCACCCGCTACTACGACATCAACGCGGGCCGAATCCTCATCGATGGTCAGGATCTGTCCAAACTGACCCAGGCGAGCCTTCGCAAGCAGATCGGCGTGGTGCTCCAGGAAGCGTTCCTGTTCACCGACACGGTGATGAACAACCTGCTCTACGCCAGCGGGGACGCCACCGAGGAGGACGCGATCGAAGCCGCGAAAAAGGCCAACGCCCACGACTTCATCCTCGGTCTGCCCAGCGGATACGACACCCTGCTGACCGAACGGGGCGCCAACCTCAGCCAGGGGCAGCGGCAGATGATCACCATCGCCCGGGCGATGGTCGCCAGTCCGAAGATGATGATCCTCGACGAGGCAACCTCGAACGTCGACACCCGCACCGAAAAGCTCATCCAGGACGGTATGCGCAAGCTGATGGAGAACAAGACCAGCTTCTCGATTGCGCATCGCCTTGCCACGATCCGCAATTCGAGTCGCATCATGGTGCTCAACGGTGGCGAAATCGTCGAGATGGCCGGCCACGACGAGCTGATGGCTGCCAAGGGGTTCTACTACGCGCTCTACATGAGTCAGTTCAAGGGCAAGGGTCCCAGCGGCGATGCCGCTGACATTGCCCTTGACTTCGCCAGCACGTAACGCCCGGTTGTCCAACACTCGATTGGCCGACACTCGATTGGCCGGACAGAGCGACCTCGCGGGTGCGGGCACGCCACGGCAATATGACTCGCCGATACGACACGGCAATACGACATACTGAGTCGCGCCCCGACCAGTCCGACCAAGGAGGACCGATGGCCGAAGCAGGACTCTGGGTTGCGTGGGGAGTGCCGGCGCGTGGACGGGAACGCAAGGCCCTGGCCCTGCTCATCGAAACTCGCGACTACCTTTCCGGTCTGCAGAGCCAGGGAAAGATCGAGCGTTTCGACCGCGTGGTCCTCAAGCCGCAAAACATCGAGCTCGGTGGATTCGTCTTGATTCAGGGTTCGAAGAGTCAGATCGACGGGCTTCGCCGCGACCCTGACTTCGAGCTGTGGCTCAATCGTGCCCAGCTTGTTGCCGACGAGGTGGGAATCGTCGACGCATGGCTTGGCGACGGAATTGCCGACGCCGTCGAGCTCTACGAGAAGGCCCTGGAGAGCCTCGACTAACCTGGTTCTCAGTGTTTGCTGCTGGTAGATTTGCTGACGAGATCCCTATGGTCACGGTAACGATGCCAAAGCAGTGACAATTTAGCTATTGCTTACCGCTCCGGCCGCTGATGCTATTGAATAGCGCCAACCACGACGGGGGTCGTACCGGGCTGGATTGAAGGGATTTTATGGGTGCCGCAGCATACGTCGGCCGAGTCGGCGGTCTAGCAGTCGCGTTGGGCGTCGGATCAGCGCTCTTTGCCGGACAAGGCGTGGCGTGGGCCGACGACACCGATACCTCGACGTCGGAGTCGAGCAATTCAGCAACGTCGGACGGCGATAGCTCAGGTGGCCGCGGCAGCACCGCAGAGGCCGCCGAGTCTGGAGTGGCTGGAGGCCAGGCCGACGTAGGGGCCGACGCCGAAGCCGAGGCGGAAGCCCAGGCCGACGCAGAAGCCGAAGCCGAGGCAGCCGACGCCGAAGCAGCCGACACAGAAGCCGAAGCCGAAGCGGAAGCCGAAGCGGAAGCCGAGGCGGAAGCCGAGGCGGAAGCCGAAGCCGAAGCAGAAGCCGACACAGACGCAGGTGCAGACACAGACACAGACACAGACACAGACACAGACACAGAAGCCGAAGCCGAGCCCGAAGCAGAAGCCGAGCCCGAAGCCGACGCAGAGCCGGAGCCGGAGCTCCCGTCGACGTCGCCAACGACGGATCGGTCTCCGGACGTCACGACAGAGCCATCCACGACAGAGCCATCCACGACAGAGCCATCCACCACGGAGAAATCCGCATCTGGGCGCTCCACACCCGAGAACTCCACGGCCGAATCCACGGCCGAATCCACCGAGACGTCGACCGACCCCGCGGTAGCGCCGCAGGAGCCCAGGAAAGTCGCGGTGTTCGCCAATGCGACCGCACTGGCCGCGGCGAGCCCGACCGCGGTTTCACCAACGGTGGCGACTCTGCTGTCCACACCGCCCGCGCCCAAGCCGAGCCTGGTCACCGCGGTCGTGAACGTTGTGAACAGCATGCTGGAGTGGGCGCGCGAGAAGGCCGACCCCACCCCCGGCAGCGCCCCGGCGCAGCCGTTCCTGTGGGCGCTGATGTCGTTCGCCCGGCGCGAGCTCGAGAACCTGTTCGTGTCGCGCAGCACGGTCAGCGCCGCACAGGCAGCCAACGTGGTGCCCACCAGCCTGGCGCTGCCGGTCGACCAACCCGTCGCGGCCGCCACGGCCTCAGCGGTAGCGGTGCCCTACTCGCCGTGGCTCAACCCACAAGTCAGCGAGTCGACGAATTTCGTCAGCTGGGTGACGGGAAAATATCTCTACAGCGACGAGCTCATGGCCAACACGCTGGCCCGCTTCGCCGTGTACGGCACCGATGTGGGCGTTATGTGGGACAACGGGATTCCCGATGACCCCACCACCCCCGATACCAACGAAAACCAAGTGCTCATCGCCGTCGGTGATACCTACAGCGGTCCGAACATGACCGGCGACTGGCGGTACAACACCCTGTTCCGCAGTTCCGACGACGACCTGTCCGACGGAATGACGATCCCGAACGGCGAATGGTTCAACGGCAACATGTTCGGCGGTGCGCCGCTGTCCAGCCCCACGACCGCGCGGCCCATCATCAACCGCCCCTCGTGGCTGCCCAACTCGGTGACCCTCATCCCGACCGCAGGTGTCTCACTGCCCACGCCCGACACCGAGTTCGGCGCGACGCAGTACGTCAGCTTCATGTCTGTGTCGAAATGGGGTTCCGCCGGCCGCTGGAACACGAACTACTCGGCCATCGCCTACTCGACCGACAACGGGGAGAACTTCACCATCGCACCGGAAAGCGTGCGCTACAACTCGATTTTCAGCGGTAACAAGAACTTTCAGCAGTCGGCCTTCGTCAAAGGCGGCGATGGCAACGTCTACGTCTACGGCACGCCGAACGGCCGCCAGGGCGGGGCCTACGTCGCGCGCGTCGATACCGAGGACATCCTCGACGTGTCCAAGTACGAGTACTACAAGAAGGCGTCGTCGGGTTGGTTCGGGGGCTCTCCGGCCAAGTGGGTCAAGGGCAACCCCTCCTCGGCATCGGTGGTCATCGGCAAGTCCGGCGGAGCCTGTGGCTCAACGAAAGTCGGCAACACCGTCAGCGAAATGTCGGTTCAGTACAACGACTACCTGGACAAGTACGTTGTGCTCTACGGCGATCAGTACAACAACATCGTGATGCGCACCTCAGACACCCCCGAAGGCACCTGGGGAGATGCGGAGGTTCTGATGGGCCAGCAGAGTGGCGGCATCTACGCACCGATGCTGCATCCGTGGTCACCGTCGACGGTGGGCACCGGTTCCGATCTCTACTGGAACCTGTCTCTGTGGTCGGATTACAACGTCATGCTGATGCGCACCGACCTGACCAAGGTGTAGCAGCGACTAGTCAACCGGCACATCGAGAATCGGTCGTTTCACGGCGGCACCGGGACCGTCGAAATGCCACCACTCCCCGGCGTAGACCGTCAGACCACCAGCGGCCAGCGCGTCACGCAGCCGCGCCCTGTTGGTCTGCGCCGCGGCGCTGACCCCATCGGTGGCGTCGGCTCGGCTGCGGGGAGAGAAGTCGTCGAACCCCGTCCCCATGTCCACCAGTCCGCCCGGCCCGGCCAGCGTCACGTCCACCGACCTGCCTGCCTCGTGGCTGCTCGCGTATGACCCGGGCCGTGCGACCCAGGCCGGGTTGGGCACCGCCTCGAACATCGCCACCTGCACGTCGTGCGGCCGATAGCAGTCCCAGAAAACGAGCCGTTCCCCGTTCTGCCGCAACAGGTTAGCGGCGACGACGAGTCCCTGCGCCAGCGACTCGTGCACGAGGCAGCGGGCACCGTCGGGGTAAAGCTGCGCGCCCACGAAGTTGTCCGACGTGGCGTAGCGCAGGTCGATCACGGCGTCTGGGACCACCGTGCGAACATCGACGAATCCCGCCGCACGCGCCGCTTCGGACACCGGGGGCACAGGTGACGACGATGCCGGCGTGCTCGTTGCTGCGGCGGCGCCAATGAGCAAGCAGCACAGTGCGACAATCCGCGGGCCCGCTCCCATGAGTGCACTGTAGACGGCCGGCGGCTCCTAGCCGGAGACGACGCCGCGCAGCCCATCCGCCCCGAAGATCGGCTCGAGCATCCCCGATAGGTCGGGGCCCCTCCGCAGCCCGTGCCCGCCGTCGACGTTGATGATCTGACCGGTGATGAAGCCGGCCGCGTCGCTGAGCAGGAAGACCGCCAGGTTGGCCACATCCTCGACCTCGCCGACCCTGGGTAGTGGTGTGCAGGCGCGGTAGTCCTCGCTGATCGCGGCGGATTCCATGATCGGGGCGACCATATCGGTGCGGGTGAGGCCCGGCCGGATGCCGTTGACCCGCACCGAGGAGGCACCCAACTCGTCGGCCGCCACCATCATCAGGTGATCGAGAGCCGCCTTGCTCGGACCGTAGGCGCCGAACCAACGATGCGTGTTGCTCGACGCGATCGAAGAGATACCGACGAACGAGCCGCCCCCGCCACGGACCATCTCCCGCGCGGCATGTTTGAGCACGTACATGGTGCCGTTGACGTTGAGGTCGACCGTATTGCGCCACGCCGCGGAGTCGATCTGGGTCAGCGGACCGATCGTTTCGGAACCACCGGCGCTGTGGACGACGCCGTCGAGCCGGCCGTGCCAGGCGGTCGTCGCCGCCACCAATCGCGCCGTCTCGTCCTCGTCCGTCACATTGGCGGGTTCGAAGAGCACCTGCCCACCGTCGGTACCGGCCTGCGCCCGGATCTCGTCCGCCGCGGCGGACAGACGGTCGGAGTTACGGCCGGCGAGCATCGCGTTGCCGCCCGCCGCAACCACGGCGGCGGCCACTCCTTTGCCGATGCCACTACCACCGCCTGTGATCAAGAACGTTCGATCCGCCAGCAGAGACCCCTTGAGCAGCACCCTCAACTCCTTCGCGCGTAGCTAGAACAAGTTCTCGTTATACGCCAGAGACCGGCTGCCCGCACAGTCACCCGGCAGTTGGCTACAGTTGTCACATGCCCGCTAAATCTGATCCAGCCGAACTCGGCGATGTTGAGCCGATCGCCGACAACACCGAACGCCAGGCCCGCCGCGTCGTCGCCGCGTACGCCACCGACGCCGACGAATGCCGGATCTTCCTCTCGATGCTCGGCATCGGACCGGCAAAGCTCGCCAACGCGTAATGGCTTCCGAGGGCGGCCCCGAGGCCCGCTCTGGGAACGCCGACTTCGTCGTGGTGGCCAACCGGCTACCCATCGACATGGTGCGACTGCCCGACGGCACCACTGAGTGGAAACGAAGTCCGGGCGGTCTCGTCACCGCGCTGGAACCGCTGCTGCGGCGTCGCCGGGGCGCGTGGATCGGCTGGCCCGGAGTTCCCGAGGACCATGCCGATCCTGACGATGAGACACCTGCCGACGATCCGATCGAGCAGGACGGCATGTACCTCGTGCCGGTGCGGCTGAGCGCAGACGACATCGCGCGCTACTACGAGGGGTTCTCTAACGCCACACTGTGGCCGCTCTATCACGACGTGATCGTCAAGCCGATCTATCACCGCCATTGGTGGGAAAGCTACGTCGAGGTCAACAGGCGATTCGCCGAGGCGACCGCCACCACGGCCGCCCACGGCGCCACCGTGTGGGTCCAGGACTACCAGCTGCAACTGGTGCCGAAGATGCTGCGCATGTTGCGACCCGATCTGACCATCGGGTTCTTCCTGCATATCCCCTTTCCCCCGGTGGAGCTGTTCATGCAGATGCCGTGGCGTTCGGAGATCATCGACGGCCTACTCGGCGCCGACCTGGTCGGATTCCATCTGCCCGGTGGCGCGCAGAACTTCCTCATCCTGGCGCGCCGCCTGGCGGGCGCGAACGCCTCCCGCGCCTCCGTGGGCGTGCGATCGCGCCTCGGCCGGGTGCACGTCGGATTCCGCACGGTGAAGGTCGGCGCCTTCCCCATCTCCATCGACTCGGGCGCACTCGATCAGCAGGCGCGTACCAAGGGGATCCGGCAGCGTGCCCGTGAAATCCGCGACGAGCTGGGTAACCCCCGCAAGATCCTGCTCGGCGTGGACCGGCTCGACTACACCAAGGGCATCGATGTGCGACTGCGGGCGTTCTCCGA
>NZ_JBMYXC010000072.1:0-13874 GCF_049608025.1 Mycobacterium sp.
ACATGTCACCGATGTCCTGAAGCAGAACTGTCACCGATGTCCTGAGACATCACAGTCAGACACTCGACGTTGATGACACTGATTCGTTGATGACACTAATTTCTGTGTATTGAGCCGTCCGCGTTTACCGGTAGTCGGAGGTCCACTTCTTCATGTAGACCAGTTCGTCATGTAGAAAAGCGAATCCATGTAGACAGCGCCCGGCCCCATGGTGAAACTGCACGTGTATCGCATCACGAGCTCGATTCACCTGGCTTGTCGACCGAGACGACCCACATCGAGAAGTACTGCGAGCCACCGCCATAGGCGTGCCCCAGGGCTTTGCGCGCACCCTCGACCTGATGGTCGCCGCCGTTGCCCATGACCTGGATAGCTGCCTCGGCGAAGCGGATCATGCCGGATGCGCCGATCGGGTTAGACGACAGCACCCCGCCGGAGGGGTTGAAAGGAATGCGGCCGCCCATCGTGGTTTCGCCTGCTTCGGTGAGTTTCCAGCCCTCGCCTTCGGGCGCGAAGCCGAGGCTCTCCAGCCACATCGGCTCGTACCACGAGAACGGCACGTACACCTCGGCGACATCGATTTCGTCGATGGGATTGGAGATTCCGGCGGCCTTCCACAGCGCAGCCGCGGCATCCCGACTCGCCCGGGGATTGACCTGATCGCGGCCGGAGTACGCCAGAGGTTCCGTCCGCAGCGCGGTGGCGTGAATCCACGCGACCGGATAACCGTCGGCGACGCGGGCGTCGGCGGTCTGCTCGTCACCGATGACCATCGCTGCGGCGCCGTCGGAGGACGGGCAAGTCTCGTCGTAGCGGATGGGGTCCCACAACATCGGGGACTCCATCACCTTCGCCAGCGTGATGTCGGGTTGATGCAGATGGGCGAGTGGATTCCGGGTCCCGTTGAGGCGGTCCTTCACCGCGACCATTGCCCCGATGTGATTCGGTGCGCCGGAGCGCCGGATGTAGGCCCGGATATGGGGAGCGAAGTATCCACCCGCGCCGGCGCCGACGGGTTTGGTAAAGGGCACCGGCACACTGAGCGCCCACATGGCATTGGACTCGGACTGCTTCTCCCACGCCATGGTCAGCACACGCCGGTACTTGCCCGACTGGACCAGGCTCGCCGCCACGACCGCAGTCGAGCCGCCGACGGAACCGGCCGTGTGAACCCGGATCAGCGGCTTGCCCGAGGCGCCGGTGGCGTCGGCCATGAACAGTTCGGGCATCATGACGCCCTCGAAGAAATCCGGCGCCTTACCCACCACCACGGCGTCGATATCGGCCATCGTGGCGCCGGCATCGGCCAAAGCGCGATCGATGGCCTCGCGAACCAGGCCGTTCATCGAGACGTCCTTGCGCTTGGCGACGTACTTCGTCTGCCCGGTGCCCAGCACGGCCGCAAGCTCCTTGCCGCTCATCAACTCATCCCTTCCAGCACGGCGACCAGATTCTGTTGCAGCGCAGGCCCGCTCGTCGCGTGGGCCAGCACTCGCGAGGCATTGCCGTCGAAGATGTGTCGGGCGGCAAATCCGATCCGCTCCAGGCCTGCCGAGAACATCGGGTTGGCAGCCAGCGGACCGCCGGAGGGGTTGATCTTGGTGCTCTCGGGTAGCCCGATGGCCTCTTTGAGGATCAGCTGCTGATGGCTGAACGGCGCGTAGAGTTCGGCGATTTCGATGGACGAGGCGTCCCCGCCGGTGGCGGCCCGCGCCGAGGCCGCCGTCGATGGCGATGTGGTCAAATCTCGAGCCCCCAGCACCGGCGTCTCGATGCGGTGCTCGATGCCGGTGATCCACGCCGGTCGCTCCCGCAGTTCGCGGGCCCGATCCCCGGCAGCCAGCACGATCGCCGAGGCGCCGTCGGTGATCGGGGCGATGTCGTGGCGGCGCAACGGATCTGCGAAGTACGGCCGTTCCAGCAATTCCTCGATGCTCTTCGCCGGCTCGACCGAATCGACACGCGGTGCAGCCGTCATCGCCGCCAGTGCCACCTGGGCCATCTGCTCGGCGGTCCATTTTCCGGTGTCCAGGCCGAACCTCGCCTGTAGTCCGGCCATGCTGACGGCATCCGGCCAGAGTGGCGCCACGGTGTAGGGGTCGGTCTGCAGCGCCAGAACTCGGCGCAGGATTCCCGCCGAGGACTTGCCGAAGCCGTAGACCAACGCGGTATCGATCTCGCCGGTCAGTATTTTGATGTAGGCCTCGTACAGCGCCCATGCCGCATCCATCTCCACGTGTGACTCGTTGATCGGCGGCACCGCGCCGATGGAGTCGATAGCTGAGATGAATGAGAATGCTCGGCCGGCAAGGTAATCCGATGAACCAGAGCACCAGAAGCCGATGTCGGTCTGCTTGAGGCCCAGCTCGGCGTAGATCGAGCTGAAACACGGCATCAACATTTCGACACCGTTTGTGGTCCCGTCGGTGCGGCGTACGTGGGGTGAGTGGGCGAACCCGACGACGGCAACTTCAGTCATGAGTCGATGTCCCTTTACAGGTGATGCTTGTAGGTGTCGTAGTCGGCATCGGGTTCGCCCGTCGGCCGAAAGTACTCGATGTTGTCGATGCCCAGGTCCCACTCCTCGCGGGGCCGCCACACAGCCTGCACCCGCATTCCCATCCGGACCTTGTCGGCGTCAATGTCCGAAACCAGATGCAGGAAGGCGATATCGGCGCCGTCGAGCAGCACGTAGGCCGCGACGTAGGGTGGTGCGATCCGCTGGCCCGCGAACGGGATGTTGATGATCGCGAATGTCGTGACTGTGCCGATGTCGGACAATTCGATGAACTGGTCGAGCTCCTGGCCGGTTGCCGGATCTGCTTCGCGCGGCGGGAAATACACTTTCCCATCAGTGCCGGTGCGGCCTCCCAGAAGCTTGCCCCGCTGCAGCGCGCGTAGGAAGGCGCTCTCGGGAAGTGACGCCGTATGCAGAATCTCTATGCTGCTGGGCGACACCTGGATGGTCACCGGGTCCAGACCTTCGGCCGGAGCGGGAACCTCCTCCGCCTGGCCCCCCAACTCGAAGTACGCGATGTCGGTGATGGCGCCCACGGTCTCGGCCGCCCAGTGCACGTGCACGCGGGCACCGGTGCTGATGGAATCAGCGGATCCGTCGGCTCCGACGTCCACCGCATGCAGTAGTGGGGTATCGGCCCCGTCGAGTGTGATCAGCGCCCAGGCGAACGGACGGTCCAGTGGTTGACTCTCGAGCGGTTCGGGCTGCCAGGTCCACGAGACGACGGTGCCGACGCTGGCCACCGGTACGATCTCCGTCAGTTGTTCATAGGTGACGGGGTCGTATTCGGCAGGGGGAACATGTACCCGCCCATCTGATCCACGCACCCCGACAATACGTCGCTCGCGCAGAGCGGTGAAGAATTCGCCGAGGAGTGGTCCTACTGAACGGGTGTAGTCAAAGGACAGCCTCAACGGGGCCGAAAGTGGCGGCTCATGGGGATCGATCTGCACCGGGCTGCTGTGGCTGGTGGTCACGGCATCGAGTAGAACAGGTTCTAAGAATGGTTTCAAGACGGGTATGGAGGTCGCGGAAATGGAGCTAGGTCTTCAGCTCGGCTATTGGGGGGCGCAACCACCGACGAACGCGGCGGAACTCGTCGCCGCCGCGGACGAGGCCGGATTCGACACCGTGTTCACCGCCGAGGCGTGGGGATCGGATGCGTTCACGCCGCTGGCCTGGTGGGGGTCGGCCACCAGCCGGCTGCGCCTGGGCACCTCGGTGGTGCAGCTGTCCGCGCGCACACCGACTGCCTGTGCGATGGCCTCGCTGACTCTGGACCATCTCTCGGGAGGGCGGCACATCCTCGGGTTGGGAGTGTCCGGCCCGCAGGTGGTCGAGGGCTGGTACGGACAGCGGTTTCCCAAGCCGCTGGCTCGAACCCGCGAATACGTCGACATCATTCGGCAGGTGTGGGCTCGGGAGGCGCCGGTGGTCAGTGCGGGTCCGCACTACCCGCTGCCGTTATCAGGCGAGGGCACGACCGGGCTGGGCAAAGCGCTCAAGCCGATCACCCATCCGCTGCGTGCCGACATTCCGATCATGCTGGGCGCCGAGGGGCCTAAGAACATCGCGATGGCCGCCGAGATCTGTGACGGATGGCTGCCCATCTTCTACACGCCCCGGATGGCCGATACCTACAACGAATGGCTCGACGAAGGCTTTGCGCGTAAGGGGGCTCGGCGCAGCCGGGAGAACTTCGAGATCTGCGCCACCGCCAACATCGTGATCACAGATGACCGCAGCGCCGCGTTCGAGGCGATGAAGCCCTACCTGGCGCTCTACATGGGCGGGATGGGCGCGCAGGACACGAACTTCCATGCTGACGTGTATCGGCGCATGGGCTATGCCGAGGTGGTGGACGAAGTCACGGCGTTGTTCCGCTCGGGGCGTCAGGACGGAAAAGAGCGAGCCGCGGCGGTCATCCCAGACGAACTCGTCGACGACGCGGCGATCGTCGGCGACGTCGACCACGTCCGTCGGCAGATCAAGGTCTGGGAGGCGGCCGGCGTGACGATGATGGTCGTGACAGGCCGAAACACCGAGCAGATCAGAGAGTTGGCCGGGCTGGTCTCGATCCGGGAATAGACACTTTCTTGCAGCGTGTCTAGAACAGGTTCTAGATTGGGGGCGTGACCAACGACGCATCGTCTTCTCGCGAGCGCTCACCCGAAGACACGCCAGTCGTCCGGCACACCGTCGCCGGCACCGTGCTCACCATGCCGGTCCGGGTCCGCACGGCCCATCAGCACACCGCCATGTTCGTGGTAGACGCCGATGCCGCCCAACAGATGATCGACTACAGCGGCCTGGAGGTGTGCCGCTTCCGCGGCGTGACGGGGGCAGGCCGCGCTTTGGTGGTGCTGATGCTGATGCGCTACGAGGACACCGACCTGGGGCAGTACTACGAGTACGGCACCAATGTGATGGTGAATCCTCCGGGAACGCCGACGTCGGGCGCTACCGGGTTGGCCGCGCTGCAGTCAGCCGGCGCATTCGTCCATCACCTCCCCGTCGACCAGTCATTCACGTTGGAGGCCGGCCGGACGATTTGGGGCTACCCGAAGGTGATGGCCGATTTCACCGTGCGCAACGGGCGCAGGTTCGGGTTCGATGTGAACATCGACGGACAACTGGCGGTGAGTATGGAATTTCGGCCCGGCGTGCCCGTGCCGTCGGCGTTCACCTCGCGCAAGCAAGTGCACAACACGTATTCCCACCTGGACGGCGTGACCCGCGAAACCCCCGGGGAAATGCTGCTCAGCGGGGTGCGCTACCGACCCGGTGGTGTCGAGGTTCGCCTCGGTGACCATCCCTACGCCGCGGAACTGTCACGCTTGGGCTTGCCCAAACGTGCGGTTCTGTCGAGTTCGGCGGCCAACGTGGACATGACCTTCGGCAACTGTCGCGTGATTCACCACTAAGCATCGATCATCAGGAGTGCTATGACGTCCACGCCCCACGTTGCCGATGCCGGGCCGGTCGCCGGCCCGGACGTCGACCTCGCCGATGGCCGTTTCTACGCCGATGGCCCTGCCGCCCGCGAGGCCTACAAGTGGATGCGGGCCAACCAGCCCGTATTCCGGGACCGCAACGGCCTGGCCGCCGCCACCAGCCATCAGGCGTTGCTCGATGCCGAGCGCAATCCTGAGTTGTTCTCCAGCGCCGGCGGCATTCGCCCGGACCAGCCCGGCATGCCCTACATGATCGAGATGGACGATCCCGCGCACCTGTTGCGCCGCAAGCTGGTCAATGCGGGCTTCACCCGCAAGGGAGTGATGGACCGGGTGTCGTCGATCGAGACGTTGTGCGACACCCTGATCGACGCGGTCTGCGAACGCGGCGAGTGCGACTTCGTCCGTGACATCGCCGCCCCGCTGCCGATGGCGGTCATCGGCGACATGCTCGGGGTGTTACCCGAAGAACGCGAAATGCTGCTGAAGTGGTCCGACGACCTGGTCGGCGGGCTCAGCTCGCATGTGGACGAGTTGACCATCCAGAAAGTGATGGAGACTTTCGCGGCCTACACCGCATTCACCATGGACGTCATCGCCAAGCGGCGCGCCGAACCCACCGGCGACCTGTTCTCCGTGCTGGTGAACTCTGAGGTCGAGGGCCAGCGGATGGCCGATGACGAGATCGTCATGGAGACGCTTCTCATCCTGATCGGCGGCGACGAGACCACCCGGCACACTCTGTCCGGCGGTACCGAGCAGTTGCTGCGCCACCGCGAACAATGGGAGCGCTTGGCCGCAGATGAGCGCTCGCGCGAAGACGGTGGGGGGCGCTTGTCGCTGTTGCCGGGCGCCATCGAGGAGATGCTGCGCTGGACCTCACCGGTCAAGAACATGTGCCGCACCCTCACCGCGGACACCGAATTCCACGGCACGGCGCTACACAAGGACGAGAAGATCATGCTGATGTTCGAGTCCGCCAATTTCGACGAGAGCGTTTTCGGCGATCCCGAACACTTCCGTATCGACCGGAACCCGAACAATCACTTGGCGTTTGGCTTCGGCACGCACTTCTGTCTGGGCAATCAGCTGGCCCGCCTTGAGCTGTCGAAGATGACCAGTCGGGTGCTGCAGCGGCTTCCCGACCTGCGGCTCGCCGGGGATGCGGTGGTGCCGCTGCGGCCGGCCAACTTCGTCAGCGGTCCCGAGGCCATGCCGGTGGTGTTCACGCCGACCGAACGGGTCTTGCACTGAGTGTCAATCCAACGGGTCAACCCAACGCCTTGGAACGGAGGTACCCAGTGGCGAGCCGAGCCCTGCCGGGCAAGGTGACCGAGTTGCTGATCGGGGGCGAGCTGACGGCGGGGCGCGGCGGCAAATTCCCCACGATCAATCCAGCGACGGAAGAATTGCTCGGTGAGGCCGCCGATGCCACCGCGGAGGACATGGATCGCGCGATTTCCGCTGCGCGCGGCGCGTTCGACGAATCGGACTGGTCGCGCGACGTCGAGTTGCGGGTGCATTGCCTACGCCAACTGCGGGGGGCACTGATCGAGGAGATCGACGCGCTTCGCGGGATCACGGTCGCGGAAGTGGGCACCCCTATCGCCTTGACGTACAAAGGACAGCTGGAAGTGCCGGTCGATGACCTGGCGATCCCGGCCGCCACCGCCGAAAACTATTCCTGGTGCCAAGATTTGGGAGAGGCTGCCCCGCTGGGCATCAATACCAGGCGCACGATCGTGCGCGAACCTTTCGGGGTCGTCGGGGCGGTGACACCGTGGAACTTTCCGCATCAGATCAACCTGGCCAAGCTCGGGCCCGCGCTGGCCGCCGGCAACACCGTCGTACTCAAGCCCGCTCCGGACACCCCGTGGTGCGCGGCGGAGGTGGCCCGCATTATCGCCGAGAGAACCGACTTTCCCCCCGGCGTCGTCAATGTCGTCACCTCGAGCGATCACCGAATTGGCGCGCAGTTGGCCGAGGATCCGCGGGTCGATCTGGTGTCGTTCACCGGGTCCACTGAAACCGGCCGGTCGGTGATGACCGCGGCGGCGCAGACAATCAAGAAGGTGTCTCTGGAACTGGGCGGCAAGTCCGCGTTCATCGTGCTCGACGATGCCGATCTGGCCTCAGCGTGTACGGCGGCGGCGCTCACCGTCTGTACGCACTCCGGGCAGGGTTGTGCGTTGACCACCCGACTGGTGGTCCCGCGGGAGCACTACGACGAAGCGGTGCGAACGACAGCTGCCACGATGGCGCGCGTACCGATCGGCGATCCGACCGACCCCAAGACCGTTTGCGGCCCGCTGATTTCGGCCAAGCAGCGGGATCGTGTGCGGGGCTACCTCGACCTGGCGTTGCGGGAAGGCGGTAGTTTCGCCTGCGGCGGCGGGTGTCCTGAGACGCTCTCGACCGGCTTCTACATCGAGCCGACCGTGATCAGTGGCCTGAGCAATGAAGCGCGGGTGGCGCGCGAGGAAATTTTTGGGCCGGTGTTGGTGGTGTTGCCCCACGACGGCGACGCGGATGCGGTGCGACTCGCCAACGACTCGCCGTACGGCCTGTCGGGCACGGTGTTCGGCAACGACCACGTTCGTATCGACTGGGTGGTATCCCGCTTGCGTGCGGGGACGATCAATGTCAATGGCGGAGTGTGGTATTCGGGCGATGTCCCGTTCGGCGGCTATAAACAGTCCGGAATCGGCCGGGAGATGGGACTGGCCGGATTCGAGGAATTCCTCCAGATCAAGGCAGTGGCCGAGCGCCTTCGATAGCCAAGACGTTCGCAGCGAAGGAGTTCGACCGGCTCACCCCACCGAACCGGCGACGTCGGGAGTGACGCGCTGCGGGGTGGCCCGAAACAGAGTTCCCCTGATGAGTTGCTTGGCCGAGACCAGATTCGCCCGGTGGGTCTGCTCGGCAAGGCCCGCCGCCTGTTCGGTCAATCCACGGGTTAGCGCGTAGATGGCCCTCACCGCCGCCTCAGGATTGGTGCCCGACGGCAACAGTCCCTGGGCCGCGGTATCGCCGATGATGTCGCCGATAACGCCGTGCAGCGCCGTGGATCCCAGTTGCTGCCCCTCGTCACGGCGCAGGTGTGGGCTGCTCTCGGCGCGAATCGCGCGCTCGAAGTCAGCGAGGTGGGGATACTCGCGCATCAGTCGTTCCGACTCGTCCAACACCGCTTCGAGCCGGTCGACGACGTCACGATTGTCCGCTGCAGCTGCCCGCAGCCGCGGCAAGGCGATGTCATCGACGGCGGTCGCGGTGGCCTTGAGTAGCTCCGACTTGTTCGGAAAATAGTGATAGAGGCTGCCGCTGGTCATGCCGGCGGTGCGGGCAATCTCGCGAATTGTGGCCTGGGAGTAGCCCATCTCGGCGACACACCGCATCGCGGCATTGATGATCCGGGTCCGGGTCGCCTCGCCGCTGGCCCCGACCGGTCTCCCTAACGGCGAAGTGGCGGGCACAAGGTGGCCGTCATCAAGGATGTCCTCATCGTCAGTTCGCGTCAGTCAAACGCTCATCCGGTGAACTTGCCGCTGCGGATGCGATCGGCCTCCATGAGGGCGAGTTCCTGGGCGGCGGGGACCACCACCTCCTGGTCGGGCACGAAGTCGACCGAGTCGGAGCGGTCTTGATACGGGACGGCGTTGAGCATCACGCGTATCGCGTTGAGTCGGGCCAGGTGCTTGTTTTCGGAGCGCACAATGGTCCAGGGGGCATCGGCGGTGCTGGTGCGCCGCAGCATCTGGTACTTGGCATCGGTGAAGTCGTCCCAGTGCTCCTGGGCCTGGACGTCGATCTCGCTGAGCTTCCACTGGCGCAGAGGGTCGTCGCGCCGACGTTCGAACCGGCGGGCCTGCTCCTCCTTGGTGACGCTGAAGTAGAGCTTCACCAAGGTGGTGCCCTGGCGGACCAGATCCTTCTCGAAGCCGACAACGCCCCGCAAGAAATTCCGGTGCTCCTCATCGGTGCAGAAGCCGAAGACCGGTTCCACCATCGCCCGGTTGTACCAGGAGCGGTCGAACAAGACCATCTCGCCACCCGAGGGGAACTGGGCCACGTAGCGCTGGAAATACCACTGGGTGCGCTGCTCCTCGGTGGGCTTACCCAGGGCCACGACGCGGTAGTGCTTCTCATTCATGTAGCGCGTGACACGCCGGATGGTGCCGCCCTTGCCGGCGGCGTCTCGACCCTCGAAGAGCACGATCATCCGGCGGTCCTGGTCTTCCAGGTAACGCTGGAGCTTGAGCAGTTCCACCTGATAGGGCTTGAGTTCTTCTTCTTCGCGAACTTTGCGTGGGACGGCCATGTCCTCGATTCTTCCCTAAGTCGCCGCGACCGGTAATCGGACCTCCAAAACCCGATAAACTCGGGGGTCTGTCCCCGGAGTTGAGGGTCGTTGGGATGCAGGTAGATCGAGGAGCCGATGGGATGCCGGGGTGATGACGACTACGCAACTGGGCCGGCCAGTTGGCGCCAGCGGTGAGGCGACCCGGACCCGGATCATCAATGCCGCGATGCGGTGTGTCGCCGAGATGGGCTACTCGAAAGCCACGATCCGATCGATCGCCCGTATGGCGGGGATGACCAGCGCCAGTCTGTACAACTATTTTCCCAACCGATCAGCGCTGATGACGGCGGCGATAGCGGCCAGAGCCGACATCGCGCTGCCTCGGCTGCACCTGGCGGCGCAATGTTCTGGCTCCACCATCGACCGTATCGAGGCGGTGCTGGACGAGTCGGGCAAATTGATGCACGAGTATCCCGATCTGGCAGCGTTCGAATGGGCGATCCGGGCTGAAGGCCCCAGCCTCACGCAGGTCCAAACCGCCGAAGTGCAATTTCTGGAGTTGCGCCACATCGTCGAAGGCATCGTCGATGACGGTGTTCGGCGCGGTGAGCTGAGCAAGGATGCGGACGCCCGGGCTGCTGTGGCGGTGCTCTATGCGCTCCTGCATGGGCTGACCGAACTGGCCGCGAGCGCCTCACCGGCCGCCTATCACACGACGCTGGAGGCTTCGAAGCGGCTCATCCGCGGGACACTGTTCGAGCATGACCCAGAGCCGGTCCGCCCTGCAGCCGAGCCCGCGTCTCCTTGATACGATCAATCGATTGATTATATAGTTGGGGCCACTATCCTCGGCAGGCACGTTGACTGCGCCTGCCGATACCAGAAGAGGATCAACACTGTGGCTGGCTCCGACAATTCGGCGACGGACGTCGAGGCTCTGCGGCAGAAGTACCTCGAAGAGCGGGACCGGCGGCTGCGGCCCGACGGCCTCGCGCAGTACGTCGAGGTAGCCGGCCGGTTCGCGGGGTTCGGTGCGGACCCGTGGGCCGATCCGCACTTCACGCGAGCACCGTTGGCCGATGAGGTTGACGTCGCGATCATCGGTGCCGGTTTCGGCGGACTGCTCACCGCAGTGCATCTACGCGAGCGTGGGGTCGATGGTGTGCGGCTGATCGACAAGGCCGCCGACGTGGGCGGGACGTGGTATTGGAACCGCTACCCCGGCGTCGCCTGCGACGTCGAGTCGTACGTGTACATCCCGTTGCTGGAGGAACTCGGCTATGTCCCCACCGAGAAATACGTCAGGGGCGCTGAGATTCTTGCCCACTGTCGGCGAATCGCCGAACATTACGACCTCTACCGAAACGCGTGCCTGCAGACCGAAGTGCGCGAAATCCGTTGGGATGCAGAGAAATCACGCTGGATCATCTCCACCAATCGCGGAGATGAGATGGCTGCCCGTTTCGTCTCGATGGCTAACGGCTACCTTCAGAAACCCAAACTTCCCGGCATCGCTGGTATCGAGTCGTTTCGCGGTCACGCGTTTCACACAAGTCGGTGGGACTACGACTACACCGGCGCCGGGCTGGCCGGACTGGCGGACAAGAGAGTCGGCATCATCGGCACCGGCGCCACGGCGGTTCAGTGCGTTCCGCACCTTGCCCGGGCGGCAGAACACGTGCACGTTTTCCAACGCACACCGTCGTCGGTGGACGTGCGAGCGAACCGGCCGACCGACCCACAATGGGTCGCCGGCCTGGAGCCCGGCTGGCAACGCCGACGCATCGAGAACTTCCAGATCCTCACCGCAGGTGGGCAAGCCGAGGAAGATCTGGTTGCCGACTCGTGGACCAGCATCACCAAGAAGATCCCGGTGATGCAGCAACATTCGGCCGCGGGCTGCACCGCTGAGCAGCGGGCGCGTGGCGTCGAACTCGCCGACTTCGCGAAGATGGAGGAGGTGCGGGCCCGCGTCGATGCGTTGGTGGCCGACCCTGCCACCGCTGCGGCGCTCAAGCCCTGGTATGGGTATTTCTGCAAGCGACCGTGCTTCCACGATGAATACCTGCAGACATTCAACCGAGACAACGTCACACTGGTCGACACCCGTGGCCGCGGGGTGGAGCGGATCACCGAGACAGGCGTCGTCGTCGACGGGGTGGCCTACGAGTTGGACTGCCTGATCTTCGCCACCGGGTTCGAGGTCGGCACCGATTACGCGCAGCGGACCGGCTTCGAGTTGATCGGCCGCGACGGCCTCTCGCTGACCGAGAAGTGGCGCGACGGCGTGCGGACCTTTCAGGGCGTATCGGTGCACGGGTTGCCGAACTGCTTCATCGAGAGCATCGCCCAGTCCGGGTTTACCGTGAACTTTCCGTATCTGCTCGACGTGCAGGCCAATCACGTCGCCTGGATCATCGCCCGGGCGCTGGAGCATGGCTACAGTGCGGTCGAACCTTCGGCCGACGCTGAAGCAGCGTGGGTCGAGACGGTCCGTGAGCGCTCGGCGGTCACTGCCCAGCGTGCCAAATCATGCACCCCGGGCTACTACAACCGCGAGGGACAGGCGAACGAGAAGACGAGGCAGGGCAGCTTCTTCTTCGGCCAACCGACCGAATACGCAGACATCCTGGAGGATTGGCGGCAGAGAGGGGATCTGGACGGCCTGGACGTTCGTACCGAAGAGGTCGCGCAGTGACGTCTGGGCGGGCTCAACTGCGGTACGCCGCCGGCCGGATTCGGGCTGCGACGCGGCGCCGACGCTCACCCAGGGTGGCAATCATCGGGGCCGGATTCGGCGGACTTGGCGCAGCGGTGGCGCTACGGCGCGCCGGAGTCGACGACATCGTCATCGTCGAAGGTAGCGACGGGGTCGGTGGCACCTGGCGGCACAACACCTATCCCGGTGCTGCCTGTGACGTCCAAAGTCACTTCTATTCTTTCTCCTTCGCGCTGAACAGATCATGGAGCCGGACCTACGCGCGCCAGCCAGAGATTCTGGCTTACCTGGAGTCGGTGGCCGACGAATTCGACCTACGCCGCCACCTGATGCTCGGCACCTGCCTACGCCGGGCCCGCTGGCACGAGGACACCCGCCAGTGGGAACTTGAAGTTCAGCGCGTTGGCACCGACGACCTCACGACGATCAGTGCCGATGTCCTGGTCAGCGCGGTCGGATTGTTCGGTGCGCCAAAGTATCCCGAGATCGCCGGTCTTGACGACTTCGCAGGCACTCTGCTGCACACCTCGCGCTGGGATGACCGCATCGACCTGGCGGGTAAGAAGATTGCGGTGATCGGTACCGGTGCCAGCGGGGTCCAGGTCATCCCAGAGCTGGCGAAGAGTGCCTCGCGCCTCACCGTCTTTCAGCGCACGGCGCCATGGATGGTCCCCAAGGACGACCGTCCCTTCACCTCGGATGAGTTGGCGAGATTCCGGCGTAATCCGTTGGCTGTGCGCCGGGAACGGTGGCGCGTATGGAAGTTCTTCCATGACAACACCGCGACGATGGCTGATGATCCGCTCGTGTCCAGCCGCGCCCAGTTCGCGACCGCGTTCTTGGAAAGTACGGTGCCCGACGCCGCGCTTCGTCGGGCACTGACGCCGGACTATCCGTTCCGCTGCAAGCGGGTGCTGCTGGGTGACGATTTCTATCGTGCGCTGCAACAGAACCATGTCGAGTTGGTGACCGATCCGATCGATCGGGTGACCGAAAATTCGGCCATCACCACAGCCGGCGACATCGTGGAGGTCGACGCGATCGTGCTCGCCACGGGATTCGAAACATCCGAGTATCTTTCGGGCATCGAGGTCGTGGGGGCCGGTGGCACGACGCTGCATGAACAGTGGGGTTGTGAGCCCAGTGCGTTCCTGGGCGCTGCGGTGAGCGGCTTCCCGAACTTCTTCATGTTGTACGGGCCCAACACCAATCAGGCCGGAAGTTCGATCGTCTACGTCCTCGAGGCCGGCGCCCGCTTGGTTGCCAGTGCGGTCGGTCGGCTTGCCCGCCGGGGTGGGTGCCTACAGGTGCGACCCGAAGTCGAGCAGCGGTACAACGCTACGCTGAGCGCGGACTTGGAGCGGACCGTGTGGACTCAGTGTG
>NZ_JBMYXC010000073.1:0-13642 GCF_049608025.1 Mycobacterium sp.
GTCAACCCTTTCGAGGGTGAAGCGGAGAATTTAAGCCCCAGTAAACGGCGGTGGTAACTATAACCATCCTAAGGTAGCGAAATTCCTTGTCGGGTAAGTTCCGACCTGCACGAATGGCGTAACGACTTCTCAACTGTCTCAACCATAGACTCGGCGAAATTGCATTACGAGTAAAGATGCTCGTTACGCGCGGCAGGACGAAAAGACCCCGGGACCTTCACTACAACTTGGTATTGGTGCTCGATACGTTTTGTGTAGGATAGGTGGGAGACTATGAAACACACACGCCAGTGTGTGCGGAGTCGTTGTTGAAATACCACTCTGATCGTATTGGGCCTCTAACCTCGAACCGTCTATCCGGTTCAGGAACAGTGCCTGGTGGGTAGTTTAACTGGGGCGGTTGCCTCCTAAAAAGTAACGGAGGCGCCCAAAGGTTCCCTCAACCTGGACAGCAATCAGGTGTTGAGTGTAAGTGCACAAGGGAGCTTGACTGCGAGACCTACACGTCAAGCAGGGACGAAAGTCGGGACTAGTGATCCGGCACCCCCGAGTGGAAGGGGTGTCGCTCAACGGATAAAAGGTACCCCGGGGATAACAGGCTGATCTTCCCCAAGAGTCCATATCGACGGGATGGTTTGGCACCTCGATGTCGGCTCGTCGCATCCTGGGGCTGGAGCAGGTCCCAAGGGTTGGGCTGTTCGCCCATTAAAGCGGCACGCGAGCTGGGTTTAGAACGTCGTGAGACAGTTCGGTCTCTATCCGCCGCGCGCGTCAGAAGCTTGAGGAAACCTGTCCCTAGTACGAGAGGACCGGGACGGACGAACCTCTGGTACACCAGTTGTCCCACCAGGGGCACCGCTGGATAGCCACGTTCGGACAGGATAACCGCTGAAAGCATCTAAGCGGGAAACCCCCTCCAAGACCAGGCTTCTCACCCATACAAGTGGGATAAGGCCCCCCGCAGACCACGGGATCGATAGACCAGACCTACACACCCAGCAATGGGCACAGGGAACTGGCACTAACCGGCCGAAAACTTACAACACCAACAAAACCTCGCAACCACACCACAAAACACACACCCCAGAATCCCAACAG
The DNA here is from genome assembly GCF_049608025.1 of Mycobacterium sp. Taxonomy (GTDB): domain Bacteria; phylum Actinomycetota; class Actinomycetes; order Mycobacteriales; family Mycobacteriaceae; genus Mycobacterium. The sequence continues at coordinate 1,099 of NZ_JBMYXC010000073.1, forward strand.
ATTCACACCCCACCACCAAAAACACTTCCCCCAAAACAAAAAAAGGGGGACACTCAAAAAAGAGTGAATAAAGTTACGGCGGTCCATAGCGACAGGGAAACGCCCGGACCCATCCCGAACCCGGAAGCTAAGCCTGCCAGCGCCGATGATACTACCCACACGGGTGGAAAAGTAGGACACCGCCGAACACAAATTAAAGTCCTTTGCCCCCCAATACAATTGGGGGGCAAAGGCATTTGTGCCCCCGGAGGCACGCTCTAGCCGAACAGCGTGGGCGTCGTTGATGCTTTTGCCGTCTCCAAATCCAGAAGTGCCCTCTTTCGGCTCAGGCCTCCGCCATATCCCGTCAGCTTGCCGTTCGCCCCGATGACGCGGTGGCAGGGCACGATGATGGCGATGGGGTTGCGGCCGTTGGCCAGACCGACAGCCCGGGAGGCTCCGGGGGCGTCGAGTTGCATGGCGATCTCTCCGTACGATCGTGTCTGCCCGTAGGGGATTGTCATCAAAGCCGACCACACCCGCCGCTGGAACGGCGTTCCGGCCATCTCCAGCTCCAGCTCGAACTCTGTCCGCTGTCCGGCGAAGTACTCCTCGAGCTGGTCGACGGCAGCGGCGAATGCGGTGTCAGCCGGCTCCCAGCCGGCCCGGTCCGGTTCGTAGGTCTGATCAACCATGCGTAGATGCCTGAGCCGGTCCTCGGTTCCGGCAAGTGTCAGCTTGCCGACCGGGCTGTCTACCGTTCGGTATCGCATTGATTCCATCATCTCTCCCTCGTGGTGGCCACTGGTTCACAGAGTGGTCCAGTGCTGTCCAAAGGTGTTGCGTGGCATAGGAACGCCACGGTCGCCAACGGTTGCTGTGCTCGACGAGAAGCCGTGGTGTCGTGGGCAGTCCGATTTGCCGCGCGGCCACGGCCACACCCAGATCCGTTGCCGGGAAGGCATCTGGATCGCCGAGGCCGCGCATGGCGACCATCTCTGCCGACCAGGGGCCTATCCCGGGAAGTCTCAGCAGCTGTTCCCGCGCGGCGTTTCGGTCACATCCGGAATCAAGCCGGACGTCCCCGCTGTTCAGGGCGGCGATCAGTGCGGTCAGCGTGCGTTGTCGGGATCTCGGGAACGCCAGGTGCCGTGCATCGATATCCCGAAGGTCTGCGGCGGCGGGAAACAGATGGGTCAGATCGCCGTCGGGGTCGCTGATAGGACGGCCGTAGGCCGCGACGATCCGACCGGTGTGGGTGCGCGCGGCCTGCATCGACACCTGTTGGCCCAGTACGACACGGATGGCAAGCTCATGCTCGTCGACCGTGCGCGGGATGCGTTGTCCGGGGGCCTTACCGACCAAGGTGCCCAATTCCTCATCTGCGCCGAGTGCATCCACGATCGCCTCTGGGTCGGCATCCAAATCGAGCAACCGCCGGCAGCGGGCGATCGCGGTCGGCAGGTCGCGAAAGTCGTCGACCACCAGCCGGCATCGCACGTGATCGGGGTGCGGGCGCAGGCTGACGATGCCCGTGCCTCGTGGCAAGCGCAGCGTTCGCCGATAGGCGCCGTCGCGGACTTCTTCGACGCCGGGGACTGCGCTGGCGGCCAGATGGCCGAAAAGACCTGTGTAACTGAACGGCGTTCGTACCGGTAGCCGCAACGACATCGCGCCGGTACCGACGGCGTCATCGCGGCCGAATCGCGTCCGCGCCTTTCGGCGCAGCTGCGTCGGCGTCAGATCACACACTGTGCGTACGGTGTCATTGAACTGCCGGATGCTGGAGAAGCCGGACGCGAACGCAACATCGCCGAACGGCATATCCGTGGTTTCGATGAGCACGCGTGCCATGTGGGTCCGTTGCGCCCGAGCCAGTGCCAGCGGTGCCGCCCCAACCTCGGCCTGCATGAGGCGCTCGAGTTGGCGCACGGTGTATCCCACGCGTGTCGCCAACCCGCTGACACCTTCGCGGTCGACTGTGCCATCGGCGATCAGGCGCATCGCCCGGGCGACGGCGTCGCCGCGCACATTCCATTCCGGGGAGCCTGGTGAGGCATCTGGCCTGCATCGCTTGCAGGCGCGGAAGCCGGCTCGCTGCGCGGCTGCCGCCGTCGGATAGAAGCGCATGTTGCGGGCGTGGGGAGGCCTGGCCGGGCAGCTGGGCCGGCAGTAGATCTGGGTGGTGAGAACCGCGGTGACGAACCAACCGTCGAACCGAGCATCCCTGGCCTGGACAGCCCGGTAGCAACGGTCGAAGTCGGCGTGCATGACGGCGGGCATGACATAGACAATTACAGCTGACCGCCGCCAGTACTAGCGGAAAACCGACATCGTCGTCGCCGTGGCCGTCCTGGTCGTCATCGTTGCCGTCGTCGTCGCGGGTGTGGATACACTCCAACGCGTGGCGGAATTGGTGCAGCGATACCTCGACCGCATCTGGGCCGAGCATGCGGGTGACCGCGAGGGCAAGCTGGCCGACTACATCCCTGAACTCGCCTCGGTCGACCCAGCGGGATTCGCCTTGTCGTTGTCTACGGCGGACGGATTTATCTACGAATCCGGCGATGCTGCATTGGAATTCACGATCCAGTCGATTTCCAAGCCATTCACCTACGCCCTCGCGTTGGATCAGATCGGCGCCGACGCCGTGGATGCGAAGATCGGCATCGAACCGTCCGGTGAAGCATTCAACGAGATTAGCGTGGACCGATCCACGAAGATGCCCAAGAACCCGATGATCAACGCCGGGGCCATCGCCGCGGTGTCGCTGATTCCGGGAGCGACCCCAGACGAGCGATTCGCGCTGATCCAGGATTTCTACTCGGCGTTCGCCGGGCGACGACTCGAGTTGGATGAGCACATCTACGCGTCCGAGAAGGTCTCCGGCAGCCGCAACCGCGCCATCGGGTACATGCTGCAGAGCTTCGGGGTACTCCAGGACGATCCCGACGAGGTGCTCGATGTGTACTTCCGACAGTGCTCGCTACGCGTCACCTCCACCGACCTGGCCAAGATGGGCGCGACCCTGGCCCGTGGTGGGGTCAATCCGCAGACAGGCCGTCGGGTGACGCATGCTGCGGTGGTCCGGCGCACGATGTCGGTGATGGTCACCTGCGGAATGTACGACGCCGCCGGCGACTGGGTCAGCGCGGTCGGCATGCCGGCCAAGAGCGGTGTTGGCGGAGGTATCGTCGCGGTTCTGCCGGGCCAACTCGGCATCGGGGTCTATTCGCCGTTGCTGGACGCCAAGGGCAGTAGCGTTCGCGGAGCACGCGTGTGTCGCAGCCTTTCTGAACAGCTCGGCTTGCATTTCCTGACGGTGGCAAGTCATTCGCGGGCAACGCTGCGGGCAGTCTATGAACCGCATGAGGGAATTCGTGTCTACGAGACCCACGGGGACCTGCTGTTCAGCGGCGCCGAGCAGGTGGTGCGGGTAGCAGACCGTGAGCAGGAGCACTTCGATGTCGCGATCTTGGATGTGTCCCGCGTCGACGACATCGACAGTGCCGCAAGAACACTGCTCTCTGGCGTGAGCTCGGCGCTGCGGGCGGCGGGCAAGGTTGGCTATCTGGTGGACCCGGACGGGATCGTGATCCGTACCCGACCGGAACTGGAAGCCATCCGCTTCCGCAGCGTCGACGAGGCCGTCGAGGAGGCGCTGGCTTGGCTGGATCGGAATCGGAGCCTGGGTTCCAGCTGACCGGGAGTGCCGCGGAGCCCCCGCATTGTGACAGCGCCGACTGGCCGGGCACGTTCGACCTTTAAGGTGGTGCGGGTGCGCCTCGTGATCGCTCAGTGCACCGTCGACTACGTCGGCCGGTTGACCGCCCATCTGCCCTCCGCCCGGCGGCTACTGCTGTTCAAATCCGACGGATCGGTCAGCGTGCACGCCGATGACAGGGCCTATAAGCCACTGAACTGGATGAGCCCGCCGTGCTGGGTGGTGGAAAACCTCGACGGCGAGGTGCCGCTGTGGGTGGTCGAGAACAAAGCCGGCGAACAACTTCGCATTACCGTCGAGGACATCGAACACGACTCAAGCCATGAGTTGGGCGTCGATCCCGGGCTGGTGAAAGATGGCGTCGAGGCGCACCTGCAGGCATTGCTGGCCGAACACGTCGACTTGCTGGGCGCGGGATACACCCTGGTCCGCCGTGAGTACATGACCCCGATCGGTCCAGTGGACCTGCTCTGTCGGGATGAGCAGGGCCATTCGGTGGCCGTGGAGATCAAGCGCCGCGGCGAGATCGACGGGGTCGAACAACTCACTCGCTACCTCGAACTGCTCAACCGTGACTCCATACTGGCTCCGGTCGCGGGCGTTTTCGCAGCCCAACAGATCAAGCCGCAGGCTCGGACCCTTGCCCTGGATCGCGGGATACGTTGCCTGACATTGGATTATGACAAGATGCGCGGTATGGACAGCGACGAGTTCCGGCTGTTCTGAGGGCGATGTACGCAGAGGGCCAAGAGCGCGCCGGGCTAACCAAAGCCCTCACCCAGGGCCGACGCGCAAGTGGTCTTAGTGGTCGGCCCTGTCTTGGTTTTCGGTGGCGGGCTCGACGAGTTCGATGAGCACCCCGCCCGCGTCTTTGGGATGGATGAAGTTGATCCGGGAGTTCGCCGTGCCACGCCGCGGTGCGTCGTAGAGCAACCGGACGCCCTGCCCGCGGAGGCGGGCGGTCAACGCGTCGATGTCGCTGACGCGATAGGCCAGCTGCTGCAGGCCGGGGCCGCGTTTGTCGATGAACTTCGCGATAGTGCAGGTGTCGTCGATCGGCGCCATCAACTGCAGCTGGGCGCTGCCTACCGGCGCGCCCCGCACCGACAGCATCGCCTCGCGGACGCCCTGTTCCTCGTTGATCTCTTCGTGCAGCACGATCATGCCGAGGTGGTCGTGGTACCACATGATGGCCGCGTCCAAATCCGGCACCGCGATGCCGACGTGATCGATCCCTGTGACCAGCGCGGCCGCCAGCGCAGGACGGGCGTCGGTCTGTTCGGCGGTCATAACACAAAGGTAACCTAATGACATCGGTTTCGAACAGGCCTAGGTGGATGTATAGCCTTGACGAGCCGTTTCGGAGCGCGCATAACCTTGTTGGAGGTAGGCATGACGACGTCTGTGATTGTTGCTGGAGCCCGTACACCGGTCGGCAAGCTGATGGGTTCGCTGAAGGACTTTTCGGGTACTGATCTGGGCGCCGTGGCGATCGCCGGCGCGCTGGAGAAGGCCTTCCCGAAGGCGGCGGAACCCGCATCCTTGGTCGAGTACGTGATCATGGGCCAGGTGCTGACCGCCGGAGCAGGGCAGATGCCGGCGCGCCAAGCCGCGGTAGCCGCCGGTATCGGCTGGGACGTGCCCTCGCTGACCATCAACAAGATGTGCCTGTCGGGCATCGATGCCATCGCGCTGGCCGACCAGCTGATCCGTGCCGGTGAGTTCGACGTGGTAGTCGCCGGTGGTCAGGAATCGATGACCAAGGCTCCCCACCTGTTGATGGACAGCCGCTCGGGCTACAAATACGGCGACGTCTCGGTGCTCGATCACATGGCCTACGACGGGCTGCATGACATCTTCACCGACCAGCCGATGGGCGCGCTCACCGAGCAGCGCAATGATGCCGATCAGTTCACCCGTGCTGAACAGGATGAATTCGCCGCAGCGTCGCATCAGAAGGCCGCCGCCGCCTGGAAGGACGGCGTCTACGCCGACGAGGTCGTTCCGGTGAGCATCCCGCAGCGCAAGGGTGATCCGATCGAGTTCACGCAGGACGAGGGCATCCGGGCCAACACCACCGCGGAGTCCCTGGCGGGGCTCAGGCCCGCGTTCCGTAAAGACGGCACGATCACCGCCGGTTCGGCATCTCAAATCTCGGATGGCGCATGCGCCGTCGTCGTGATGAACAAGGCGAAAGCCGAGGAACTGGGACTGAGCTGGTTGTGCGAGATCGGGGCCCATGGTGTGGTCGCCGGTCCGGATTCGACCCTGCAGAGTCAGCCCGCCAACGCGATCCGCCGGGCTGTCGCCAAGGAGGGCATCACGCTCGACCAACTCGACGTTATCGAGATCAACGAAGCTTTCTCGGCTGTCGCGCTTGCCTCGACCAGGGAATTGGGTGTCGACCCCGACCGGGTCAACACCAATGGCGGCGCCATCGCCATCGGACACCCGATCGGTATGTCCGGCGCGAGGATCACGCTGCACGTCGCGCTTGAGTTGGCGCGGCTGGGCGAGCGAAGCGACGGGGAAAGTGGCCTGGGCGAGCGAAGCGACGGGGAAAGTGGCCGGGGCGAGCGAAGCGACGGGGCAAGATACGGCGTCGCTGCCCTCTGCGGCGCAGGTGGCCAGGGCGACGCGTTGATCCTGCGCTGTCCCTGAGTCACAGGGTCGGTCAACGACGCTGTGTAGTAGCTGGGTTCATCTTCCGGCACAATGGTGACCATGGCAGTTGCATCCGACGTTGGCCGTGTCGCTCGCTGGTTTCGGGTAATCGCATTGGCGGAGGCGGCCAGTTGGGTCGGCCTGCTGATCGGCATGTATTTCAAGTACCTGGGCGCCCCGCGCACCGAGGTGGGAGTGCAGATCTTCGGCCCGGTGCACGGCGCGATCTTCATCGCCTTTGTGGCGGCGGCGCTACTGGCCGGTATCGCCTTCAAGTGGGGACTCTGGACGTGGTTGCTGGCGTTGCTGGGGAGCCTGGTGCCGCTGGGCAGTGTGATCTTCCTCATATGGGCTGACCGGCGCGGCCTGCTGGGTGCCGCATCGACGGAGACGGCCGAGGTGACCGGTGCAGGGCAACCGGGGCGATCGGTGACCGAAACAACGTGACAGACTTGAACGCGTGACTCGTCCTCGACCCCCTATCGCGCCTGCCATGGCTGGTGCAGTCGATCTGTCGGCACTCAAGCAGCGGGCGGCGACCGCCGGCGAGGGCACGGCACCAGGCCCGCCACCGGGCGGCGTGGAGATCACCGAAGCGAACCTAGAAGCCGAGGTGCTGGTTCGTTCTAACGAAGTCCCGGTAGTTGTGCTGCTGTGGTCGCCGCGAAGTGACCCAAGTGTGCAACTCGGCGAGGCGCTTGCCGGCCTCGCGGCAGCCGACGGCCCCAAGTGGTCGTTGACGACGGTCAACGTTGATGCCATGCCGCGGGTGGCGCAGATGTTCGGCGCGCAGACGGTTCCGACGGTCATCGCGCTGGCTGCCGGTCAGCCGTTGGCGAACTTCGAGGGTGTGCAGCCGACTGAGCAGCTACGGCGCTGGATTGACTCGCTCCTCAAGGCCACCGCCGGAAAGCTCGGCGGCGCGGGCGATGTCGACCAACCTGAGCAGCCCGACCCTGAGGTCGAGCAGGCGCGAAATCTTCTGGACAGCGGGGACTTCGAAGCGGCCCACAGTGCCTACCAGGCGATCCTCGAGGCGAATCCCAACCATGCCGAGGCAAAGGGCGCGGTGCGGCAGATCGACTTCCTGCAGCGGGCGACGAAGCATTCACAGGATGCGGTGGCATTGGCCGACGCGTCGCCGGGCGACATCGACGCGGCGTTGGCCGCCGCTGACGTCGAGATCCTCGCGCAGAACCCCCAAGCTGCTTTTGAGCGGTTGACCGGTTTGGTCAAGCGCACAGCCGGTGACGACCGCACGAACGTTCGCACTCGGCTGATCGAGCTGTTCGAGCTGTTCGATCCTGCCGATCCCGAGGTGATCGCAGGCCGGCGCAATCTCGCCAATGCGCTGTACTAACTGCCGAGCAGACGCGAACTAACACGATTTGGACCAATAGTGCGCGAGTGCGCGTCTGCTCGCGGACTGACTCGCGCGGACTGACTCGCGCGGACTGACTCAGGCGGGCTCGAACCAGAGTGCGGCCAACGGCGGTAACACCATGACCGCAGACGCCGGTCGGCCATGCCACGGCTCGTCGGACGCCTCGACAGCGCCATAGTTGCCGATGCCCGATCCGTGATAGGCGTCGGAGTCGGTGTTGAGGACCTCCCGCCAGGTGCCGGTGTGCGGCAGACCGAGCCGGTACCGCGAATGCTCAGAGCCCGAGAAGTTGAATACGCACGCCATTTTCGAGCCGTCGTCGCCGAATCGCAGGAAGCTCAAGACATTGCTGGCCGAGTCGTTGGCATCGATCCAGGAGTATCCCTCCGGCTGCGTGTCACGTGACCACAGTGCCCGGCTGCCGCGGTAAATGGCGTTGGCGTCGGACAGCATCCGCAGAATTCCGTCAGAGAAGCCGTTCTCGTCGAGCTGGAACCAGTCGACCCCGCGTTCCTCGGACCATTCGTCGCGCTGGCCGAACTCCTGTCCCATGAACAACAACTGCTTGCCAGGGTGCGCCCACTGGTAGGCCAGCAACCCCCGGATTCCGGCTGCCTTCATGTGGTCGTTGCCCGGCATGCGACCCCACAATGTGCCTTTTCCGTGTACGACCTCGTCGTGGCTGATCGGCAGCACGTAGTTCTCGCTGAACGCGTACAACATCGAGAACGTCATCTCGTGGTGGTGATAGCTGCGGTGGATTGGGTCACGCTGAATGAAGGCCAGCGTGTCGTTCATCCAGCCCATATTCCACTTCATCGAGAAACCAAGTCCGCCAAGGTTGGTCGGCCGGGTCACGCCAGGCCAGGACGTGGACTCCTCGGCGATGGTCACGATACCGGGGGTTGCCTTGTGGACGGTGGCGTTCATCTCCTGCAGGAACTGCACCGCTTCGAGGTTCTCCCGACCGCCGTGAATGTTCGGTGTCCAGCCATCGGCGGGGCGGGAGTAGTCGAGGTAGAGCATCGAAGCGACGGCGTCGACCCGCAGGCCGTCGATGTGATATTCCTGCAACCAGTACAGCGCGTTGGCCACCAGGAAGTTACGAACCTCCGCGCGACCAAAATCGAAAACGTAGGTGCCCCAATCTAACTGCTCGCCGCGGTGGGGATCGGCATGCTCGTAAAGGGCGGTGCCGTCAAAGCGTCCGAGTGCCCAGGCGTCCTTCGGGAAGTGGGCGGGCACCCAGTCCACCAGGACGCCAATGCCGGCTTGGTGCAGGGTGTCGACGAGGTGGCGGAATTCATCGGGTGTGCCGAACCGCGCAGACGGCGCGTAGTAGGAGGTGACTTGGTAGCCCCACGACCCGCCGAACGGATGCTCTGCGACGGGTAGCATCTCGATGTGGGTGAATCCGTGCTCGACCAGGTACTGGGTGAGCTGCTCAGCCAGTTCGGTATAGCTCAGGCCGGGACGCCACGATCCCAGGTGGACCTCGTAGGTGCTCATCGGCTCGAATACCGGGTTACGTAACGCCCGGCCGGCCATCCAGTCGTCGTCGCTCCACCGGTAATCGCTGTGGGTCACGCGCGAGGCAGTCTGCGGTGGCACCTCGGTGGCGAACGCCATCGGGTCGGCGCGCTCGGTGACCACCCCGTCGGCGCCGTGCACCCGGAACTTGTACAGTCCGCCGACCGGGAATCCCGGCCAGAACAGTTCCCACACGCCCGTCGACCCGAGCGCGCGCAGCTGAGCCTCATTGCCTTCCCAGTGATTGAATTCTCCGATCAGGTTGACGCCCTTGGCGTTCGGCGCCCACACCGCGAAGGAGACTCCGTCGACCACGCCATCGGGGGTGGTGAAGCTCCGGGGATGCGCGCCCAGGACCTCCCACAGGCGCTCGTGGCGTCCTTCGGCGAACAGGTGCAGGTCCATTTCACCGAGGGTGGGCAGAAATCGGTAGGCGTCGGCAACGCTGTGGGTATGTAGGGTTTCGCCGCCGGTGTCATAGCTCATCTCGAGGCGATAGTCGATGAGGTCGGTGAACGGCACGGCGACGGCGAACAGCCCCGACTCGATGTGGGTGAATCGGTGGCGCTGGCCGCCGATCACCGCATCGACTGCCACCGCGTGCGGGCGGTAGGTGCGGATGACCGTGTGGTCGCCGTATTCGTGGGCACCCAGCACCGAGTGCGGATCGTGGTGGTCGCCGGCCAACAGCCGGCTGAGATCGGCGGTGTGGGGCCGCAGCTGCGGGCCATCGATCTGGTTTGTCAGGTTGGACGTCTTCTTCACGTTGTCACTCCCTACGCAGCAGGTTCAGTCGCTGGTCGGCGGGAACCTGGGGCATGTTGAGCACATGGGCGACGGCTCGGGCAGGTTCCAAACGTACATAATTGCTTGGACCCCAGTGATATTCGTCCCCGGTGATCTCGTCACGCACCCAGAAACGGTCCCCTTGCTCCATGCCCACCGCCGCCATGTCCAGCCAGAGTGTGCCTTCCTCGGGGCCGAACGGGTTCAGGTTTACCACTACCAGCACCTGATCGCCGGTGGCGGGATCGAACTTACTGAAGGCCAGCAGGGCGTCGTTGTCGACGTGGTGAAACATGATGGCGCGCAGCTGCTGCAGAGCGGGGTGCAGCCGCCGGATTTCGTTGAGCCGGGTCAGGAAGGGTTCAAGGGATTCGCCGTCGGTCAGTGCGGCGTCGAAATCGCGCGGGCGCAGCTCGTACTTCTCCGAGTTGAGGTACTCCTCGCTACCTTCGCGAACCGCGCGGTGCTCGAACAGTTCGTATCCGGAATACACCCCCCAGACCGAGCTCATCGTGGCGGCGAGGACCGCGCGGATCGCGAACATGCCGGGCCCGCCGTGCTGCAGGCTCTCGTGCAGGATGTCGGGCGTATTGACGAAGAGGTTCGGTCGGGCATGGTCTGCGTGTTCGGCTATCTGCTGGCCGAATTCGGTGATCTCCCATTTCGCGGTCCGCCAGGTGAAGTACGTGTAGGACTGGGTGAAGCCGAGCTTGGCCAGACCGTACAACCGGGCGGGACGGGTGAATGCCTCGGCCAGGAAAAGCACGTCGGGGTGGATGTTCTTGGCCTCGCCGATCAGCCAGGCCCAGAAATCTGGTGGCTTCGTGTGCGGGTTGTCGACCCGGAATATCTTGACCCCGTGTGACATCCAGAACCCGACGACGCGCAGGACTTCCTCGTAGATGCCCACGGGGTCGTTGTCGAAGTTCAGCGGGTAGATGTCCTGGTACTTCTTGGGCGGATTCTCGGCGTAGGCGATGGTGCCGTCCGGCAGCACGGTGAACCACTCCGGATGATCCCGCGCCCAGGGATGATCCGGCGCGCATTGCAATGCCAGATCCAGCGCCACCTCAAGGCCTTGGCTGGCGGCGGCCGCGACGAAGTCGTCGAAGTCATCGATCGTGCCCAGCCTCGGGTGCACCGCGTCGTGCCCTCCCTCGTCGCTGCCGATAGCCCACGGCGACCCAACGTCGTCGGGCGCAGCGACCACGCTGTTGTTGCGGCCCTTACGGTGCACGTGTCCGATCGGATGGATAGGCGGCAGGTAGGCGACATCGAAGCCCATCCGGGCCACTCGCGGCAGCGCTTCGGTCGCCGTGGCGAACGTTCCGTGTACGGCGTTTCCGGCGCTGTCCCATCCCCCGGTTGAACGGGGGAAGAACTCGTACCAGGAGCTGAAACGCGCCTGCGACCGATCCACCCACACGCCGTGCTGCCGGCCACGGGTGACCAGTTCGCGCAGTGGGTATTGGTCCATCAGTTCGGTCACTGCGGGTGCCAATGCGGCGCCGGCGCGCCAGAACGGATCGCCGGGCTCGCGCAGCCTGTCTGCGGCTTGCAGCACCGGGTAGCGCAGCTGACGCGGCACCCCGGTTGCCGCGCGATCCAGCAACCGCGCTCCGATCAACAGGTCGTTGGACAATTCGGCTTCGCTCTGTCCCGCATCGAGCTTGGCAATGACGTTCTTTCGCCAGGTGGCGATCGGATCGCCCCAACCGTCGACGCGGAATGTCCACAACCCGACCGCATCCGGGGTGAAGTGGCCATGGAAGACATCGGGAGTCCGGCCGAGCGTCATCGGCGTCGTGGTGGGCCGGACGCGCGAGGTCGAGGCCACTATGTCCTGCATCGGGACCGGTTCGGCGGCGCGTATGCGGCCTGGTGGCTCGTCGGCCAAGGGGGGATAGGTGGTGCCGTGATAGCGCACCACCAGGGTGGCTGACACCGCATCGTGGCCTTCGCGCCACACCGTCGCGGTGACCGGCACCACCTCGCCGACGACCGCCTTGGCGGGGAACCGCCCACCAGAAACCACTGGCGCAACGTCATCGATCTCGATCCGACCGGCGGTCAATTACCCACTCCCAACCATTCTGCGAATCCTGCGCGCTGCCCGCCCCCGGGGGGATCGTCGTCTGGTGGCGATCAAGGCATGGTCTTTCAGACACCCTGCGCCCATACCCACCGTAGTGCGGCGCTGGATCACATGGAGGACGAAGCCCGACCATCGGGTGTCGGAGCATAAATCGGGACGTCAATCGGTCCAGAAAGGGTCGATGAGTTGCTCTGCGATGATTCGTTCGTCCAGGGCTTCGACGGTCTGGCCGCCGATCGCTGCGACTACCTGGCCAGGCTGCTGTGGAACCAACAGCTCACAGCTCAGAACGGCGGTATAGCCGGACGCTTCACCCCTGCGGGTGAAGGGCAGGTTCAGCGCGGGAGGACAACCAAAAATGTTGAAGGGCACGGTGTCAATT
>NZ_JBMYXC010000074.1:0-13578 GCF_049608025.1 Mycobacterium sp.
CCCGAACACATGCTCGCGATCCCCGCACAGCTGCCCGACACCGTCGATGCAGTCCGCCCCGTCGGCGATCGCCGCGGCCAGGTCCGCGAACACCGCACCCGGGGCGTGCACCCACGGCCCCTTGTAGGTGTCGGCCAACACCGCCGTGACCTGCGCGGATAACCCGGTCAGGTCGGCCAGCTCCCGCAACAGCCCCATCCCGGCGTGCGACACCACCCCATGGCCGTCTGCCGATACTTTCACCCGCCGCGCTGCCGCGATACTCTTCACCTGCGAGGTGCCTATCCCTTGTGCGGACCGAACCTTAGACAAGTCGATCTTGCACTGCAGGACAGGCACTTTCGCGTATCAACACCCAGCTACATCAGCATCCCGCGAAAAATCCGGGCTAGCGGGAACGGGCCTGTCCCATTTGTAAAGAAACGAGATTGATCAAATCCCGTCTCGCGTGAGGCTCGGGGATAGATACTCCTGATCGTGCCTATTGCGCCGTCAATCCACGTCCACCCCGCTGGAACTCGCCGCAAGATTGCACAGCTCGCGGAGCACGTCGACGAAAACCTCCTCAGGCGGAAGGCGTTTGTCTGCCCACACCACAACGATTGCCGCAATTCACGTAACCCGGGTCACGTGTTTCTGCCCGGCACGATGAGCCATGTCGGGCGGCACTTCGATCTGTCCTTAGGGGACAAGCCGCTCCGGGTAGTGGTGGTCGGGCAGGAGGCCAAGGAAAGCAGAGTGACGCTGGACCAGCGATACATTGATGTCCACGACAGGACGGGCCTGGAGCGCCGCTACTACGCGGATAAGGACCACAAAGGTCGGAATCCGCACATGCGGGGCACCACCTCAGCACTCCGCGTCATCTTTGGCAAAGATCCGGGTGCCGATTTCGAGGGTGAGTGGGTTCATCCGCTGCGGGGCAAACCGTTCCACATTTTCGATGGATTCGCGCTAGTCAATCGGCTCTTGTGTTACGCCGGTCCCAAAAAAGGCGTCCAGGCCCGTCCGACGAAGACGATGCTCGACCACTGCAGAAACCACCTCGCAGCGACGCTATCGATTCTCAAACCCACAATCTTGATTCTCCAAGGCGGAAAAGCGGCTAGCGCGATCAACACGATCCTCACCCGCGTCACTGACGACAGCGGATTGGCCTACGAGGCACGCCTGGGCCGACAACGAATGGTCGTCTGCGCCTTCTCGCATCCTGCGGCGTACGGCGACCTCCGGTGGGGAGACCGACCGGACGCTCCCTACCTAACGGACGTGGTTGTCCCGACGTTGCGCGAAGCGGTACGCCGTTCGTGAGCCTCTTTGGCAGGACCCCCAGAACCGATGACCGCAGCGGAGCGGGCCTTGGGTGGGAATGTTCCCATTACTAGACATTCGGGACGCATCATTTCCTGCCTTGCCTCACCCGGCTCGTGCCCAGGTCGGAGTAGGCCGCACTTAGTGAATTCCTCTATCCTGCAGCGTCATTCGACCCTCAGGCAAGGCGGACCCGATCGGACTGGTCGTTCCGGCCGCCCGCTGGTCCCGCGATCCTGAAGCCATCGCGGCGATCCGCGCCTCAGGGGAGCGCGGGTGCTGTCGTGATGTCTTATTCAAGCGTGCCGAAGCGTCGGCGCAGCCGACTGTGCCGGTGGCCGAAGAGAACCGGTACCGCGATGCGGTACATCGCGCCGAATGGGACGACACGGCCCTGCCAGCTCAGTCGGTCGATCACTCGGCTTCCATTGGGCAGTGGCTCCACCCGCCGCTCGTGGAACCAGCGCGATTGCGTCATCATCGACGACTTCTCGAAGAAGCGATAGCCCGGGCCACGCTCGGCGATCACGAGGTCGTCGTAGTCGACTGGCAAAAACCCGAACAGCTTGATCCAGCTGCGGCCCACGCACTGATGAAGTGGGAGGTCGTCAATTCTCGCTCCGGCAAGGCCATCCGGAACACTCATCCGCACCAGAGGCATCAGTTCGAAGTTCACGCCGTCGATCGCGGTCACTTCACCCCAGACCACGTCAGCCGGCGTCGACAGCCGAGACTCAATCTCAAATTCGTGCACGTGATCCGTTATACGTGACGTAGGAACCGACGCGGCCACGGCGATGGGTGTCGACGCCGTGCTGATGGTTGAACGTGTCGGAACTGCCCCCTGCGCCAGCCCGCTGGCTGTTCTAGGGCTCCATGGCGGTTTCGACGACCGTCAATTCTTCGGAAATCCCTGCTGCGCTGCGGATCTCGATGAAGTCCTCGATCATCGCGTCGGTCAGTTCGTGCGGATCCTCGACCGTCCGGCCATCCGAGAGGACCGAGATATTGAGTTGGTCGACGTAGCTCCAGACAGTGATGTTGAGACCGCTGCCCGTCGTCAACGGACCGACCGAATAAATCTCGGTTACCAACGCGCCGCCGACCCGCGCGCGTTCCCGCGGTCCCGGCACATTGGAGATCGGAATGTTCATCACCTTGTTCTGACCGTCCTTGTGCGACAACCAGCGGAACATCGCCTCGGCGGGCGCCGGCGGGAAGTAGGCCGACCATCGACTGACCAGTTCCGGTCCGATCAGCTGGTTGCTCTCCTTGCCGGCTGCGGCGGCATCATGGGCGGCGTGCACACGGTCCAGTGGAGCCTTGAGGTCCACCGGCAGGCTGACCAGCACACCGGTGAAGTAGTTGCCGGATATGCGGTCCGCCGAGAAGTCGAAGCTGACGGGAACCGAGGCCAGCAAGGGATGCTCGGCTCTGCCGTCGTAGCGCAGCAGTAGCTGTCGTAGCGCCCCGGCCGATATGGCCAGAACCATGTCGTTGATCGTGACACCCAGAAGCTTGCCGGTCTTCTTCACGTCGTCCAACGACATGGTGGCGGTGGCGAATCGACGTGTCGCATCGACCATGTGGTTCATGAACGACGGGGGCGGGGTGAACGGGCGGGTCAGTTCCGGAGACATCTTGTGCGGGCTCTTCCGCACCCGGCGCACGCCCTGCACCGTGTACCGCACGACGGATGGCAGCCTGGCGATTTGACGTAAGTGATCAGTGAACGCCGAGCGCACGAGCTCACTCTTGGACGGTGCGGGATCCGTGGCATAGGAATCCCGTTGGTCCTGAGTGCCGTCGTGCGGATCCATTCCGCGTGCCAGCAGGTTCGCCGAGGCGACACCGTCGGCCAGGGCGTGGTGAATCTTGCCGAGCACCGCGATCCGGTCGTTGGCCAAACCCTCGATGAGGTACATCTCCCACAGCGGACGGCTGCGGTCCAGCGGCGTGCTCGCGATTCGGCCGACGGCTTCATCGAGTTGGCGGCGGCCGCCCGGTGAGTCCACCCGGTAGGGCCGAACGTGATATTCGAGGTCGACCTCGGAGTTTTCCCGCCACATCGGATGATGGAACTTGAACGGGATATCGATCAACTCGTAGCGGAACGGCTCGAGCTTATAAAGCCGACTCTGGATCACGTCGCGCAACTGCTCGACCCCGAACTTCGCGCCGCCTTCCTGCCTGAGTAGGTCGTCGAGTTGGATCACCGCCAGCTTCAGCGTATGCATGTGCACGGTGGGAGTCTCGCTGTACAGCAGTACAGCGTCCCACCCGCTAAGCCTCTTCACCGCAACACCACCTACCGGAGATGTTCTATATAACCTCTTTGGCCCCAGCGAGGCTCCTGTTTCGATGAATGTGGTTGAGGAACAAGCCGATTGCTGTTGCCGCGGAACCTGTTCGGGCCCCGTCCATCAGATCGAAGCCATGGCCGGCCCCAGGCAGTTCGACATACCCCACCGCCGAGCGGGACACACCGCTGAGGCGTTCGACGAAGCTGCGCGCCTGGGCGACCGGGATGACGCTGTCACCGGTGCCATGCACGACCAGGAAAGGCGGCGCGTCGGGGTGTATCCGTGCGATCGGGGAGGCCTGCCGAAACACGTGGGGGTGCTTGGCGATCTTGCGTCTGACGACGACGCCCTCCAGGAAGTCAACGAACCTCGCCCGCTCCACCGTCGACTTGTCCTCCCAGTCGTAGCGTCCGTAAATCCCGACAACGGCGTCTACCGAGGTATCCGAGCCTTCGGGGAGTTCTCCCTGCAAATCGGGATCGTTGGACGTCAGACCGGCCAGCGCGGCCAGGTGGCCGCCGGCCGAACACCCCGAGATCGTCACGAAGTTTCGATCTCCCCCGAACTTGTCGACGTTGGCTCGGGCCCACGCGATCGCCGCCTTGACATCCATGATGTGCGCTGGCCAGCGATGGTGCGGGGCGACCCGGTAGTCGATGGACAGACACACCCAACCCTTCTGGGCGAGATGCGACATCAACGCGTAACCCTGCAGCATGCGGCTACCGTGCACCCAGGCTCCGCCCGGAACGAACAACATGACGGGCGCGTGATGGTCGATGAGGTCGTCCCTGCGCCACACGTCGAGCAGCTGCGTCGGTTGCGGTCCGTACCGCACCGACGTGCGGTGCACACTGCGGCGCTGCTCCCGCATTTTCCAGAGCGGCGGAGTGCGCTCAGGTTGCGGCCACTCGATTTCGAGATCCTTGGCCGAGACTAGGCCGCGCAACGCCGCCTCGCTGACCGCATTGGCGCTCTCGCGTTCCTGCCGTTTGAGCTCGGTGTCGGCGGGAGCGAGTAACGACCGTGCGGTCGTACCGAGGAAGTCCGGTGCATGGCGTGACCCCCAGATCGCCGCGGCAGTCAACGCGCCCAGCGGCTTGAGGTGCTTCCCTATCACCGGCAGCGAAGCAGATGCCACGCTCAAAGCCAGCATGTGGTCGGCTGGACTGGCCCTCAGCAACCATTTCAGGCGGGCGCTCAGGGCGGGTCCGGAAGATTGGGCATCCGGCCGATCCGTCATTTCGCGAGAGTACCCCGCTACCGCAGAATCGAAGGACAATCTCGGCGAAGTTGTCTACTGGAGGCCGCCGCGCGATCCGCTGTGGCGCTAATCCCCAAAACTGGACGGATGCCCAATACTGGTCGGGTGCCCAATACTGAGGTCCATCCGGAGCTGCGACGTAGTGCTCGGCTGCTGCCGAAGCAGCTGATCACACCCCGCACGGTGCCGATCATTCGCGTGGCCGGCCGACTGCTGAGGCGGCATGACCCCGACGACCCCAAGGCCCCGGAGGTGCTCACCCTCCCTACAGGGGTCGAGGTTCGGCTGCACCGCCCCACGGGCCCAGCTGCTCCTGGACCGGCACTGCTGTGGCTCCACGGCGGCGGTTACGTCGTCGGCGACGCCGCCCAGGACGACGAGCTGTGCCGCAGGTTCGCCAGCGAGTTGGGCGCCACCATCGCGTCGGTGAACTATCGACTGGCCCCCGAGCATCCGTACCCGGCTCCTGTCGAAGACTGCTACGCGGCGCTGGCATGGCTGAAAGGGTTGCCGGCCGTTGATCCCGCCCGGGTGGCGATCGGCGGGGCCAGCGCCGGCGGCGGTCTGGCTGCCGCGCTGGCGCTGATCACCCGTGATCGCGGCGAGATCGCTCTGGCGGCACAACTTCTCGTCTATCCCATGCTCGATGACCGCACCGTGCTGCGCACCGATATCGATGATGCCGGGCACCGACTGTGGAACCAGTCGAGCAACGAGTTCGGCTGGCGTGCCTACCTGGGCGCCGCCGATCCGAATGTCGCCGTCCCGGCACGCCGCGACGATCTCGTCGGGCTGCCGCCGGCGTGGATCGGTGTCGGGACCCTGGATCTTTTTCACGACGAGGACCTCGCTTACGCCGAGCGGCTGCGAGCCGCCGGCGTGCCATGCGAAGTGATGGTGGTCGCGGGCGCTTTCCACGGTTTCGACGGAATCATGCCGAAAGCCTCTGTGTCACAGTCGTTTTTTGCCAGCCAGTGCGCGCTGCTGAAGACCGCGTTCACGCCTGGCCGACGCGAAGCGACGGAGTAACGGTCGGCCGAAAACCGTCATCTCCCCAAGCTGACCACCGGGTGGCTGGGGGCCGGATCTGAGGTCGGCCTGCCCAGTAAGAATCCCTGGGCGTAGTCGAATCCCAACGCTTGGACAAGGTCGAGTTGCCGGGCCGTTTCGATCCCCTCGGCAAGAACTTGGGTGCCCATGGCATCGGTCAGTTGTCTGATCCCGAGGAGAAAATGCTCGGTATGGTCGGCTTCCTGTGAATCTGCGGCGAGGCTGACAATCAAGCTACGGTCGATCTTGACGACGTCGATCGGCAGAGTTCGCAGGTTGTTCAATCCCGCATAGCCCGCCCCGAAATCGTCCAGCGCGATCTGGATCCCTTCCCGACGAAGTTCGGTCAGGGTCTTCATGATCTGGCTGCTCTCCGGAATTTCCACACTCTCTGTGAGCTCCACGATGATCGACCGGGGGTCGCGGCCGGCAGCGTCGACCGCCGCTAGGAGTTCGCCGGCAAACCCCGGGACGCAGAGGGTGAGTGCTGAACAGTTGACCGCCAAGTTGAGCCTGGGCTCCGCACCGATACGGGTCATTGCGTCTGTGCCCACCCACATGTCCAACTGGTGGATGAGCCCACTGACCTCGGCGGTGCTGATGAACTCGTGCGGTGGGATCAGGCCCTTTTCGGGGTGTTGCCAACGGACCAGTGCTTCGTAAGCGTGCACGGTGTGGTTCTCTTGGCCGAGCTTCCAGATCGGCTGGAAGTGAGTGACAAGTTGACCCGTGTCGATCGCTTCTCGTAACTCTTCGGTCTTCTGGCTTAATCCTTCGCGCCCGGCGCGGCGGGTCGCATACATATTCTGATCGGCTCGGGCCATGAACTCTTCACAATCCAGTAGCGACCCGTCGGCGACCGCGTACCCGATCGAGCACGAAGACTTCAGCGTCACTCCGGCGACTCTGATGGGGTCGCGCAAACACGCGTCAAGCCGTCTGGCCACGGCGTCCACCTCTGCCCGCGAGTAGCCGGTCAATAGCATCGCGAACTCGTCTCCGCCCACCCTCGCTACCCAGCCGCTGCCCTCTTTCGTGTTCCTGGTCAAACAATCCGCCACTGCGCACAGGAACCGGTCGCCCACCTGATGGCCGAACACGTCATTGATTCGTTTGAAGTCATCGACATCGATGAACAACACCGCGCACATCGACGGCGATCCGTCGTCGGCGGGCTTGTCCAGCGTGGCCTGAACATAGTCAAGGAAAGTTCGCCGGTTCAAGATTCCGGTGAGCACGTCCCGCTCCGCCAACTGGGAGAGTTCCAGATTCTTGTCTTGCAAACAACGTTGTGTTTCACGTTCGTGCGTAAGGTCGTTTACGTGGCCGAACAGCACCGTGCCACTGGCGAAGTCAACTCGGCCAATATCCCATTGAACCGGGATCGGTCTGCCATCGGAAGCTAGAAGAGCCGTCTCGAAAGAAGCATTCGGTTCATCGCCTGAAAACAGTTGCTCCAAGATTTCGAGGTCCTTAGAAACCCGATTCGGCTCGGAGACCGTCGCAACCGACTCAGCGCCGGCAATGGTTTGCGCGGGTTTGCCCAGCAGTGCCGAGAATGCCCGATTGACCTCCAGAAAATTGCCGGACCGGTCCAGGAGCGCGATCCCGACCGGAGAAAAATCGAATCCCAGCCGGTACAGGCGTTCACTCCTGTCAACGGCAATAGCGGCCTCACGCAACCGATCCTGGTCCAGTTGATCTGTTCGCCCCGCAAGGATCAACATCACCGCCCCGACCGCAACCGTCGACATCGATAGCCCCAACTGCTGACCCAAAGCCGCGTCCCCGGAAATAACATCCACAATCGTCCGAGCGAGCACAGAGACGATCGCCACCACGATAAGGAGCGCCGGCGTCCAGACGCGGGCGATCCGCCCGCCCGCCAGCGGCGACGCAAACAGCTTGGCCCAACCCCGATCGGTGGCCACCACCAGCAGAGCCACACCGAGCAGCAGATGCATCACCGAAGTGTTGAGCGCCATCCTGGTCGCCACCCCAACAACGTGCCCTGACATTGCCGGCACCTGCAACGCATAACCCAGAATGGCGACGGTCGCCACCGCGACCACCACCACGGCAAGCGCCTGCCGAACACCCGGGGCCTTGCGCAAGGTCAACAGGAGTCCTGCGGCCCCCAGGACGACCATGTCAACAGCGGTATTGGCACCCATCCGGCCGGGAAACGCCGTCGCCACGGTATGCAGGCGCTCCTGGGCCAACAACTCGTCGAGACCCGACCACGACGAACTCGTGACGTACTCGAGGAGCGTGCCCGCGCCGATCAACAGCACCACCGCCGCGGTCAACCCTGGCACCCACCGATTCCAGCCCCGAGCCACGCCGACGACCACGATTCCGGTCAACGCTATCCCGACCGCGGTGTTGGCCTTCATCGTGACCTGACCGGGAATCAGCGATGCGACCGAGGGCTGGTCCAGCCACCAACCCACCAGCAACACAACGACCCCGACGCCAAACGCCAACCACCCGATCACCTGCGCCAGGAACGTCATCCGGCCAGAGATCGTCGACCGGTTCGATTCCAAATCGGCCCACTGCGGAACGGAGACCGCCATTCAGGTGACGATACTTCTCGCAACCACAAACAATGGGGTTATCCGAAATCCAATGATCTGCCGTGCTGACCATGGCCCGCGAGCCGCGCCGGTTCAAAACAGCAGGGCAGTGAACCGCCAATCCAAGACTTGGCGATCCTCCTGAGAATCCGATCCGCTCGCGACGTAGACCGTCGAACTGAGCCGCACCACGCCGCCGCGCCCGGCTGGCAATTCCTCGGCGCCAACAATTCTGAGCTCGCTGTACAGCGTGTCGTTCTCGTGCACCGGGCCGGTGTGGTCGCACGCCTCCCAGGCCAGGACCGTGACGAGATTGGGCAACAGGCGAGTAGCCTGCGCCAGCGCAAGCCCGATAGTGTGCCCACCATAGACCAGCCTCTTGCCTGCAACCCTTGAATCATGATGGGTCGCAGCGATGTTCAACGAAAGTCGGGCAAGCTCCGGCGCGCTGCTCACCACGTCGGCCGAGCTTCGCGCCACGCTGCCGGTCAGCCCGAGATCGAAGTGGGGTCCGGGCACCCGGGCGCGGAACGCCGCGGCATCCCAGTCGGCGGTGGGATCGGCCGCCGGCCCGCCATCCACACCGATCTGCGAGAGGTCGTCGCCGTGGCCGGTGTGCGGAGCGTCAGCGCTGAGCGGCAGCATCGCACATCGGTGGAAGTCCAGCACCAACTGACCCGCGCCGTCGATGGTGGTCACCCGCAGGGCGGCCAGCCCGGTGCGAGCGCGGCCGGGTTTATCGGAGTTCTGCTTGAGCCCGACCACCTCGGTGCGGGTGAACAGCCGGTCGCCGAGGACGGGGAATCGGTGGAACCTCAACCCGCGATAGAACAGGTTGGCCTTCACCCGCTGCGTCACCAGCGTGGATTGACCGATCGCCACGTCGCACACCAGCCCCGGGTGCGCCAAAGGTGCGGGAGCTCCCGTCACGGCGGCCGTCAGTTCGGCGTCCAACGGCAATCGCAGACGATCCCCGATGATGGACTGGTGGGCGGCGGCCACGCCCGCTGTCAACGTCATCGACGGCGCACTGTCGAAGACTTGGCCTACCTGCAAGTCGTCGAAGTAGGGCCCACCAGCAATTTGGCCGTACAAAGTCACGGCTGGTTATGCTGGCATTAAGCTCGGTGTTGTGTCAACATCTGACGATTTGTGTGCAAATGGCCGGATATTTCGCCGGCTGGGAGAGACGCTGTGAACGCCGGGTTGAGCGACGAAGAGACCCTGCTGGTCGAGACGGTCCGGGCGTTCATCGACCGGGACGTGAAGCCCACCGTGCGCGACGTCGAGCACGCCAACACCTACCCCGAGGCGTGGATCGACCAGATGAAGCGCATCGGCATCTACGGGCTGGCTATCCCCGAAGACTACGGCGGCACCCCGGTGTCGACCCGGTGCTACGTCGAGGTCACCCAAGAGCTGTCCCGGGGCTGGATGAGCCTGGCCGGGGCGATGGGCGGACACACCGTGGTGGCCAAGCTGCTGACGCTGTTCGGCACCGACGAACAGAAGCAGCGATACCTGCCTGCGATGGCGACCGGGGCGACCCGCGCGACGATGGCACTGACCGAACCCGGTGGCGGATCCGACCTGCAGGCGATGACCACGACAGCGCGTGCCGACGGCGGGGAGTTGGTCATCAACGGCGCCAAGACCTGGATCACCAACGCGCGCCGGTCAGGCCTGATCGCGTTGCTGTGTAAGACCGACCCCGCCGCAAGTCCACCTCATCGGGGAATCTCGGTGGTGCTCGTCGAACACGGCCCCGGCATCACCGTCTCCCGCGACCTACCCAAACTGGGCTACAAGGGCGTCGAGTCGTGCGAACTGGCCTTCGATGACTACCGGGTGCCCGCCTCGGCGATCCTCGGCGAACAACCCGGCAAGGGCTTCGGCCAGATGATGAAAGGCCTTGAAACCGGGCGTATTCAGGTGGCGTCACGGGCGTTGGGGGTAGCGGCGGCCGCCCTTGAGGACGCGCTGGCCTACGCCCAGCAGCGCGAGAGCTTCGGTCAGCCGATCTGGAAGCACCAGGCCGTCGGCCACTACCTGGCCGACATGGCGACCAAGCTGACCGCGGCACGACAGCTGACCCTGCACGCAGCCGACCGCTATGACAGTGGGGAGCGCGCCGACATGGAGGCCGGCATGGCCAAACTGTTCGCCTCCGAAGTCGCCATGGAGATCGCGCTCAGCGCGGTCCGAATACACGGCGGGTACGGCTATTCGACGGAATACGACGTCGAACGCTACTTCCGGGATGCGCCGCTGATGATCGTCGGCGAAGGCACCAACGAGATCCAGCGCAATGTCATTGCCGCGCAACTGGTGGCGCGGGGCGGGATCTGAGGATGACTGGGCAGGTTCCCGCGTATCAGGCTCTGCGCGAACAGCTGCGCGGCGAGATCGCCGCGGGCCGGTATCGCGACGGCACCCGATTGCCCACCGAGTCCGAACTGGTTGTCCGCCATGGGCTCTCACGTCAGACAGTTCGTCGGGCCTTTCAGGACCTGGTCGCCGCCGGGATCGTCGTCCGGATACCGGGGCGCGGTAGCTACGCCAATGAGACAGGAACGCGTTACCTGCGCCAACTCGGATCGGTCCAGGACCTGATGAGCCTGTCCGACGACACCACGATGGAGGTGCTCGACGGACTGCGCCGCCGTGTGGATGTCGAGGCCGCGAGCCGACTGCAGTTGGATGGAGATGCGGTCTACACGGTGGTGTTCCGTCGGCTGCATGGCGGGATCGCTTTTGGCCACAGCACGGTTCACCTGCCGCCGACGGTGCCCGACACCGTGCTGACGTCACCGGATCTCGCGACGGGCGCGGTGAGCACCCACACCGTGATCGGACTGCTCGAACCGCACCTCGCGCAGCCGATCGCCGAGGCAGCCCAGTCGATTACGGTCAGCAGGGCAGCCGACATGGTGGGCGACGCGCTGGGCTGCCCCCCGGGCCATCCAATGCTGCGGGTGGACCGGCTCTACGCAGACGACGGCGGCCGCCCCGTCGAGCTGTCGGTGAGTCATTTTCTCCCCGAGCAGTACACCTACCGGGTGAAACTTCGGCGGTCGGGTTAGCGGGAGTACTTGGCTATCAGCTCCTGCTTGTACAGCTTGCCCGTGTCGGTACGGGGTAGCTGCGCCTCGAACGAGATCGACCTCGGGCATTTGTAGTGCGCCAGACGATCGCGCAGCCAATCAAGTAGCTCACGGCCAAACGCCGGGGTGCCATCGGCGGCCGTGACAGTCTGAACCACAGCCTTGACCTGCTGGCCCATCTCGTCGTCGGGAATGCCGAAGACCGCGGCGTCCATAACCTTTGGATGTGAGACCAGAAGGTTCTCGGCCTCCTGCGGATAAATGTTCACGCCCCCGGAGATAATCATGTGATGTCTGCGATCGGTCAGAAAGAGGTATCCGTCCTCATCGAGATAACCGATGTCGCCCACCGTCTTCCAGCCGCGCGAGTCGCGCGACGACGCAGTCTTGGCCGCATCGTTGAGGTATTCGAAATCGGCGCCGCCCTCGAAGTAGATCTCCCCGGACTGGCCCGCCGGTAGCTCGTTCCCTTCCTCGTCGAGGATGTGGACAGCACCGGCCATCGCCCGCCCGACCGACCCGGGGTGGTCCAGCCACTCCGCGGCGGTGATCAGCGTCGATCCGTGCGCTTCTGAAGAGGCGTAATACTCGTCGATGATCGGGCCCCACCAGTCCATCATCTGCTTCTTGATCTCCACCGGGCATGGGGCCGCCGCGTGCATTACCCGCTCGAGGCTGGATACGTCGTAGGACTTGCGCACGGTCGGTGGAAGTTTGAGCATTCGGGTGAACATCACCGGGACGAACTGGCCGTGTGTGACGCGGTGCCGGGCAATCGCATCCAGCGCCCCCTCGGCGTCGAACTTCTCCATCACCACGGTGGTGATGCCTCCGGCCTGCGTCTGCATCGACCACACCGACGGAGCGGTGTGATAGAGCGGCGCAGGACTGAGATACACCGCGCCAGGACGCATCCAGAAAGCCACCAAAGCGGCCATCAGGCCCGGGGCCTCCGATGGCGGTACGTGCGGCAGCGCGCGTTTGATGCCCTTCGGCCGGCCGGTGGTTCCCGACGAGTACTGCAGCAGGTCGCCCTCGATCTCATCAGATATCGGCGTATCAGGTTGGTCAACAACGCACTCGGGGTAGCTCTGCCAATCTTCGAGTTGGTTGGAGGGGCTGGTCGGCGACGATTCGACGCTGCCGGTGATGACTCGGACCGCGGGCAGGCCCTTGGGCAGCTCGGTGGCCAGCCCCGCCAGCGTCGCCGAAAGTTTCGCCGAGCCGACGATCGCCTTGGCGCTGCTGTTGTCGATGACGTAGGCGGCCTCGGCCGCGGTCAGGTGGGTGTTGATGGGCACGTAATAGAGCCCGGCGCGTCGCGCGGCCCACATCACCGCATGCATGTGCTCGTTGTTTTCCATCAGGATCGCGACCGCATCGCCCTCGACCAGACCAGCAGCCCGGAACAGATGCGCCAGACGATTCGCCCTGGCCTCCAATTCGCCGAACGTGACCACCGTTCCCGACGGATACATGATGATGGCCGGCTTGTCGGGGGTGGCAACGGCAGTGGCGCGGATCTGCATGCGCCGACTCTACGACGCGTGAACTTGACGGGTGTCAACAACCATCGGTGCGGCGTGCACCACCCTGCGCGAGCGCACGCAAATGCACGCCCTCAGCGGCGCGCCGGTGTGCAAACACGCGCGCTGGCGAAAAAAGGGTTAGTCCGCTTCGGCCAGGCGGGTCTTCAACGCGTCGAACTCGTCTTTGATGCCGGTCGGCAGTTTCTCGCCGACGAACTCGAACCACTCCTCGATGAGCGGAAGTTCCTTGCGCCACTCCTCGGCGCTCACGGTGAGCGCCTCATCAACATCAGCCGTCGCGACATCCAAACCGGACAGGTCCATGTCGGCGGCGGTCGGCACCGTACCGATGGGGGTGCTCTTCCCCTCTGCCCGGTGCTCGATGCGCTCGATGGCCCACTTCAGCACCCGGCTGTTCTCGCCGAATCCCGGCCACAG
>NZ_JBMYXC010000075.1:0-13518 GCF_049608025.1 Mycobacterium sp.
GGGGTGGAGCCAGTCGCCTCTACGTCAACCGTGTAGTCGTGGGTGACGTGGACGTGGCGCGACGGGTCCTCGAGTTCGACCTCGGTCGCCCGCTCCAGTGCTTCCCGCTCCGTCGTGTGCTGCGAGATCACATCACCGTTGACGAACACCCGGAAGTAACCCGAGCCGCGTGCAGTAAAGTCGATGCCCATAGGTCGTCTATCCTTCCGTGTGGGTGAGTGGGCGAGCGTAGGCGGCAGGGCAGATGAACTGCACCTGCCCATTCACCACGCTGTCGCCCGGAGCGCAGTTGGCCGGCACCGAGTCGAACGGCTCGCCGTCAGGGAAGCCGGGGTCGCGATCATCCTGCGCTACCGGATCGGTGCAGGACGCCACGAGTAGCGCGATCAGAAGCAGGCGCATCAGTCGTCTCCGTCTGGTTCGGGTTCCGTGATTGAGAAGCCGCCAGCGGGGGTGGCCGTGATCGTGGCCGTGTCGCCACCGAAGGCGCGGGCCAGCGACGAGATGCCGGCCTCAAGCTCTTGGGCGAGTTCGAGGTAGCGAGTGCGGCGATCCCAGAGCGGGCGCAGGACTTCCGCCTCTCGTGGAGTGAGTAGGCGGGTCATGTGCTGGAGTCCGTGATGAGGCCGAGATTTGCGAGGGCGGTGAGTGCGCTGGTGAGGGCTGCGTTTCCACCGCGCGAGCCAGTCACCGTTGGTTTCACGACAGGGGTAACGCCGAAGAACCCGAGCTTTGGACCGTTCTCGATCGCGATAGCGACCGTGGCTGAGATGCCCGGCTCATAGAACTCGAACGTCGTGCCAAACCGGATCTGCCCACCGACGAGAGACACCGATGTCGAACTAGCCGTCTGGTAGATATGGTCCGTCGCGATCACCGCCGTGCCACCACCGCCGTGTGCGTTGATCGTCCCACTGAAGTCCGCTCGGGACGCCGTGAACGTGCCAGCCGCCACAGTGCCAGAGAACGTGGCGTCCCCGTTCGCGAGCATCTCGAACTCCGTTCCCTTGATGAACGGGTCCGTCGTGGTCGCCGCGAGGTCGATGTACGAGGTCCAGGTCCCCGGCTTGGAGTAGCCGGTATCAACACGGATGCCCGCCGTGGGGTTGGACGTGGCGTTGTTGATCAGACCGGCAGTGACGGTGCCGAAGTCCGCGACGATCGCAGAGAGGGTCAGGACCGTGATCTTGCCGGCCGTGACGCTGTTCGCCTGGAGGTGGCCGGTCGCAATCGAGCCGGCGCTGATCTGCCCTGCTGTGATCGAGACCTTGCCGACGCCCATCGCGCCGAACGCCGGCACGAATGCCGCGTCGTCGTGGTTGGAGTCCGACGCCCACGCCGTGCAGAGCAAGAGATACGACTCGTCGCCCAGCACCGTCGTGATCGCGGTGGTGTTCTGGAGGTTGGCCGTGCCGTCGTAGTAGATGTAGCGCGGAGCCCCGCCAGCGGTCAGGCTGATCGAACTGGAGTTGATCGACGCCGTCGTGCCGTCCCCGAAATACAAGGTGCCCGCAGCCCATGCGAGGTTAGTGTACGAGCCCGACGAAAACGCCACCGACGACCCGAAGAACTGCTCTTGCTTCTTCATCTGGGCGGCACCCACGATCGCGTCGCCCAACATCGCCTGTGTGATCCCGTCCGCGCCTACCGCATCCCCGATGCGCCCCTCCCAATCCTCCGTCGATGCGGTGCTGTCACCTGACGAGCCGTTGAAGCCGCGCACGGCGACAAACAAGGTGTCCCCCGCCGCCATTGATGCTTCTATCTCCGTGTCGCCCGTGCGACCAGACACGACGGTACCAGCCGCCACGCCCGCCAGCGCCGTGGCCGCGTCGACCTTAGACGTGGAGTACCGAATGGAGTTGAGGTCTTCCTTCCCGGAGTGCGACAGGCGCACCGTTGCGCCGAGCCGATTCAGCGCACACGACAAGTCCGGGATGCGGTCCTTGTCGAACGACCTGAAGTCCCGCTCCCACCTCGCGCCCGTGCCGGGGTTCCACCGGTAGGCGAAGGCAATGTAGGAGTCGTGGCCCTCCACGAGCCCGACCGTGTCGCCCAGCGTGGCAGCGGTGTCGTCGTAGACATCCCAGCCGGTCGGGTCGTCGGTGAAGTCGAAGTCGGAGCCGCCCGCCTGTGGCTTGAACGCCGTCGCGTCGATCAGCCCGTCCGGGTCGTGGAGCACGATGTCGAGCGTGCCCGTCGAGCCCGTCTGGTCCACCTCAACGCTGATCGTGGGTGGGACAATGCCCGCCACCACCGGCCCCGTCACATCCGTAACGATCTGCGCCCGTGTGGTCTTCGTGATCAGCCTGTCCCAGCGATCCACGCCACCCGAGGGCGAACCCGCCAGGTGCAGCATCGTGTGGGGCATCTGCCCGAAGCCGGGGAAGCTGTGAACCACCTTCGACACAGCCAGGTCGGTATTGCCCGACGTGATCTGAGTCAGCGCAGGGAAGCGGTAGAGGTCCCAAATCTCAGCGAACGGGAACAGTCGCCCCTTGACCTGCCATACCGTGAGCGGGTTGGCGCGGTCGGTGACGATGATGTCCAGCAGCGCCTGCATTGTCGGGGCGCTCGTGAACTGCGGGTCCTGCCGCGCGTCGATGTAGGCGGCGAGTTCTTCCCATGCGGCGACGGACGTGGAGTCCTCTGCGACCTCGGTGTTGCTGTCGTCCCACTGCCCGAGTACGCGGTTGACGATGCCAGTCGGGTCGAGCGCCGCATACGGCACGTCGAAGAACCCGTCCGTCGTGAACGTGTAGTCGGGGGTCGTCTTGCTGCGTGGCGGCTCCTGGAACGTCAGCGTGGTCCCAAAGAAGCGCAGGTCCCATGCGTTGACGTTCGCCACGTCCATGAGCGCCTGGGACAGCTTCATGCGCCGCTGGGTGAACGTCTTGATCGTGGTGGTTGGGGTGCCGCTCACCGAGATCGTGTATGCGTTGGTGTTCGCCGCCTCGATCTGCTGGAGCACCGTCTCGATCGCAACGCCACCGCCTGACCCGTAGCTCGCTTCCGACTCGATCAGTTTGTTGTACAGGATCAGCCAGTGGTCCTGACATGGCAGCGTGACGGTGTCCTGTTTCGCGTTGAGCACCGGCACGTTCAGGAATCCGTTGAACACCTCGATCCATGAGGAGCCCAGCGCCTCGTCGTGGCGGCGCACCTCCATGTCGATCACGACCCGACGCCGCGGGTAGACCGTGGGGTTCGACAGGAACGGCGAATGGTCACCCAGCTTCAGCGATATGTTCGCGCTACGGGACGGCTGGTTCACGTCGATGGTGACCGACAGCGATAGCACGTCGTCGCTCACGTCCTGGAGCGTGTCGGTGTGGTCCGCGATCCGACAACGGAACGATTCCCGGCGATCGTCCTCGAGGAGGTCCGCGAGCTCGCCCGCAGTCGCCGTGATCATGGGTCGACCTTCTCGGCCACGAACGTCGCGCTGCGATCATCCGTGAGCCCGTCCGACACCCAGCCGATATTCATCGCGAGGCATACGGTGGACGAGGGCATGAGGTCGCCCGACAGCGTGACGGTGCCGACAGCCTCAAGCGCCGCGATCAGCGTGTCGCATTCGGCCTCAGTCAGCCATCCGCTCGCCACGTCCCACACCGGCACAACCGCGTTGGCTGTGGCGCGAGAGGAGACGAGCGTGTCGCCAAAGGTGCGTTCCTGCACCACGACCGACTGGTTGCGCTTCTTGAGCCGGCGCACCGAGTAGGTGGTGCCACCCACAGTGAAGTCAGCCATCAGATGCCACCGAAGTTCACGAAGCCGCCAAGAGCCTCAATGCGGGCCACCTCGCGCCGGATCTGCTCCGCGAGCGCCTGCCCGATCGCGACATTGTCCTGTCCCGGCTGCGTCTGGATGCTGATCTCGTAGCGGTTGCTGGTCGAGCCGCTGCCCGTGAAGTCAGGTGAACTCACGTCGAAGGGCGTGCCGCCATACCGGAGGGCCTGGTTGCGGTAGCCGCCGATGGACTGAGTCAGCCCGTGGGGCCCGCCGATCACGCGCAGGGCACCGTCCGCAGCCCGTGTGAACTCCTCGGTCGCCCTCGCTTGCTCGCGTGCGGCCTCTGCGGCTTTCTCGGCCGCCCGGTTCGATGCCTGCTGGGCCTGTAGCTGACGGAGGGTGGCGATGTATTCGTCGCTCTTCCCGTCGTTGAGCGCCTGCCGTAGCCGGATCTCCTGCTGCAGCGAAAACGCGGTGTCATCGCGCCCCTGCTCCAGCAGCAATTCGACCTCGAGGTTGCGGAGATCCTGCGCCGCCCGGAACCGCTCCGCCTCGGCCAGCGCCTTGACCCGCTCTGCTGCATCCGCCGCGGCTTGATCGAAGTCGCGCAGCGCCTTGACCACCTCACCGTCGATGACGTCATACAGGCGGTTGTACAACTCGATCTCGATCTCGCCCGCAGCCAGCCGATCGTCGAGGGCGGCCTTCTCTGCTGCTGCACGCCCCGCAAGCCCGGCACCGAACGCGCCGCGATCATCGCCCGCCAGAGCCGCCTCACGGGCGTCAACGTCGAAGCGGTCCTGTACGGCCTGCCTCGCACGGTCCCGGGCCTCTGTGGCCGCTCTCTCGGCCTCTGCCGCCTTACGTGCGGCTTCCTCCTGCTCCTGCACGCTGCGGGTGTATTCCGCGAGCGCCTTGCCGCCAAGTTCGAGGGCTTCCTTGATCGCCTTGCGGTTCGCGAGGTCGCGCTCGAGCGCCGCGGCTTCCTCGGTGCGGCCCTGCGCGATGAGTTCACGGACGCGCAGCGAGTCGGTCGCCGTGTCGATCTCTTTCTGGCGCTGGTCCGCGATCTGCTGGAGCTTCTCGCGGTAGGCGTCGAGGATCGCCTGGCCTTCCGGGCCGAACTGCGAGAGAATGCCTTCCAACCCTTGAGCGTCGAGCCCCTTCGCGATGCCGTCGCGGATCTTCTGGGCTGCTTCCTTGCCGAAGTCGCCACGGGTGCCGAGGTCCGCGAGAAGCGCCTCTACCATCGAATCCAGCACGCCCTGCGCACCCGCCTCCGCATCGGCCACCAGTTGGTCGAAGCGGCTACGGTCCGCGAGCGTGGCGACGTAGTCGTCGAGCACCCGGTCGAATTCCTCGGTGGCCGCCTTGATCACCTCAGCCCGATCCCTGCGACTGTCGAGGATCGTGCCGATGGCGGTTCCCGCGAATCCTCCGATCGACCCGAGGGCCGCAGACGCTCCGGCGCCCCGGTCGCTCGCGTGGAGCCGGATGGCGTCCACCGCATTGGCGGAGAACGCGGCCGCGTTGGATGCTGATTGCCCGAAGGCCGCAGCTACGTCGTAGGCCGCGCTGACCCACGCATCCCTCCAGCGCCGCGATGCCTCGGCTGCCGCTTCCGCACGGGCACGTTCCTCGTCCGCTGCCTTACCCTGCGCGTCGACCAGCCCCTTGAGCGTGTCCGCGAATTCCTTGGCGGTGCGCTCCCGAACGTCGGCCATCTCCGCGTTCGCATCACGCAGGTCATGGATCGCGTTGACCTGGGCGACAATGGCGGCAATGTCCCGCGGGACCGCATTCGCGAGGGCCTGGCGTAGTGCCTCCTCGCGTGCGAGTTCGCGGTTGACCTCGGCCACCGCTTCGGCGCCCTGGGCCTGCGCTGCGGACAGGCGGCGCTCTGCCGCGGCCTGCTGCTCGAGATTGCGGAGGGTGGTGGTGGACTGCGCTTCGCGGCGCTGTGTCTCTTGGGCCAGTCGTTCAAACGCTGCCCGCTTGCGCTCCTCGATGCGGACGGCCTCGTCGGCGGACCGCGCGGACCTGGTGTTCGCCCTGTCGCGCTCGGACTGTAGGCGGTCGTTCTCGCGGCTGACGTTCTCGAAGACCTGCTCCCGCAATTCTGCGCTTGCCGTCTCCGCATCCCTCAACTCATCGACCGTCGCCCGAATGCGTGCCCCGGTACTGTCGACGCGGTTCTGGTTGCCTGATCGCTGCGCCCGCGCCAACTGCTCGCGGAGCTCGCTCAACCTCGCTCGGATGCGGGTTTCCGCTGCGACCGACGCCTCCAACTCCTCGGCCGCGGTACCCGCTGCGCCGAGGTCGCGGATCTGTGCGGCGCGAAGGGCGCTCGTGATCGCCTCGTCCTGCGCCTTGCGGGCCTCTCTCGCGTCTTCGGTGATCTTCTGCCACGCGAACCCGATCGCGGCGATACCAGCCAGCACGGGCACCATGTAGGCGGTCCCGATCGCAAACGTGCCGATGGTGTCCGCCAACTTGCCCACGACAGGCGAGGTGCCCGTGGCTTGGCGGGCGACTGTAACGAAGGCGTCATTCAGGCGACCGAGCCCGAGGCCGGCCTTCCTGCCCTCCGCGCCGACGTTCTTGATCTGGTCCGTCACCCCGACCAGTGCGGACCCACGGAAGCCGCCCGCGTCCCGTGCGGTGCCAACAGACTGCGCGAGGCCGCGGTTGAACCGTGACGCCGCCTCGCGCCCCAGCTTCTCCGCTTCGGCCGGCTTAATGAAGCCATTGGCCACAGCCAGCTTGACGAAGGCGGCTTCCTCGCGGAACGCCTTCTCCATTGCTGCGATCTGGGCGCGTGCGGTTTCTTCCGCCGTCTGTGCAGAGGTGCGAGCCGATAGCTTCTCGCGGGCCGCCTTCTCCGCTTGGTGGCGCTCCTCCGCCTGGACGATCTCGCGCATCGTCTTGGCGTTGAGCCGTGCGACCTCGGCTTGGGTCAGCCCGAGAGACTTAGTCTGCGTCTCTGCCCGCTGGCCCGCCTTCGTGAAGTCATCCAGCGCCGCGTGCGCGTCCTTAACCGGACGGGCATCTACCCGTAGGCCGAGGGTTGCAATGTCGACGCCGTTACCTTCCACGGTTACACCTTGTCCTTCTCGCCGGGGTGACGGTCAGCGCGGTCGATCTCGAACAGCGCCGAGGCTTCTTGCGGGGTCAGTTCGTGGCCCATCATGTCCGCCCACGCGCGGAGGTCCGCCCACGACAGCGGCAACGGGTTCCCATCATGCGACCAGCCGCGCCCGCGCCGGATCTGGTAGAACCACAGCAGCAGGTAGAGCAGGTCTTGAGGCGCTTCCGGCCCGTCGAGTTCGGCCACGGCCTTGGTGCGGGTCGCTTTCTTGCGGCTCCGCAGCCCCTTGGCGTAGTGCCATCGCTTGGGCTTGCCGTCTTGCCCCGGCTGGTTGAGTCGAGCCTCGTGGCGGACATGCTCTATCAGCCCGCCGAGGCTTCGACGAAAAAACGCTCCGGATCCCCCTGGGCGTTCACGATCTGCTCACGCACGCCGGGGGTGTCCATCAGCTCCCGTGCGAGTTCAATCGTCAACTCCACCGGCTTGCCGCCGTCCGTGAAGCCGTTCCAGTCGATCACGTTGGGGGCCCGCACCTTCATGTCGAAGGCGTGGGGGCGATCGAGCGATGCCTGCTTGAACGCCTCGTCCCGCTCGACGGGGTCTTTGATCTTCACCACGTCGTCGTAGTAGGTGCGGTCGAACTCGTCGGCCATCTGGCGAAAGGTGGCCGAACGCTCACCGCGCACCGTGAGGGTGACGTGCCCGTCCCCGTATGGCTGCGGCTCGCCGTCGCTCCCGAGAAGGGGGAACGTGACCCCCAACTCCTGCTTGGCGAGGTTGTCGCGCACTACGGCGAAGTCGTATCCGCCTGTTGCCTGCTTCTTTCTTGTTGCCACAGTCGTGCTCCTGTGAGGGGGTGCCCCCGACCAGGCCCGTGGCACGTCCAGCCTCATCACCTTCAATGCGACTGGCACGGACGAGGACGGGGGACTTTCTCCGCTCTCCCTGCACCCGTGATCCAATGACGTGCGGCATCGGGCGGGGTCCTGCTTAGGCCAGCGTGCTCGAGACGATCATGGCGGCGTTGTAGTAGCCGGTTCCGCGACCGTCAGGCCCGAATTCCCAACCGGCTCCCTGGATCAGCGGACCGTCTGCTCCGAGGGGTTGGTTGTTGCTGCGATACGCCGAGTTGCCGAAGTAGAAGGCCATCATGTCGGCCGGCTCCGTCTCGTTCTCCGAGGCCACGATATGAACCTCGAGGTTCGTCTCGGCCTTGAGCGCGGTCAGCATCGAGAGGTCAGACATGATCCCCGACAGCGAGCCGGTGCCGCGCGAGTTCGACAGGAACACGTCGGGGCTTGCCCGCTGCCCCAGCGTGGCCACACCCGTGGGCGAACCGTCGAAGTTGAACGAGAAGTCCGTGAGCTCGATCGTCGCGTCACCGCCCACGACCACCTCACCGTCGAGCAGTACCAGCGCGTCGGTGGTGGAAGGAGTCAGCGACGTGAAGTAGGGCGAGGCGCCCGACGCGATCGGCACCAAGTCCGTGCCCGCCATCGTGAACTGGAGCGAGACCACGTTGTCGGCGCTCACCGACAGCCCGAACCCGCCGATCTTCACATCGGAGGCCAGCTTCGATACGTCCGCATCCCCGAACCGCTCCTCTACCGTGAAGTAGCGATCCGTGGGCGGGTCATCGACGATGAGGTGCTTGGCGATCGTGATATCCCACGCAGCGTCCGAGGCCGCGTCAGTCAGCGTCCCGGTCGGCACCGTGAGCGTGCTCGCGGTAACGCCCGTCACGCGAATCCAGAAGTCGTTGTTCGCGGCGGCAGACGAGCCCTCGATCTTGATCATCTGCCCGACACGCACGCCCTGCGTGATCCACGAGCCGCCGGCCGCAGTGATCACGTCGGACGAGATCGTGATGGCCCCGAGCGAGCCGGTCGACTCATCCAGCGCGATCGCGGCAACCCACGTGCCGCGGAGCTGCGCCTCGATCAGGTCCTCGATCGACTGGTCCATCCGCAGCGGGACCGAAAACTGCCCGTTGGCGAAGTAGGACCCGAGGCGCCCGAGGGGCTGCTCGCCGGTCGTGTTGATCGTCGGGTCTTCGATGCTGGTGGACTGGAGTTGGAAGCCCTGGGACGAGCTGCAACGCAGAACGCTTGCGCCCGTGCCCGTGGACTCGGTGCTGCCCAGCCCGCTCCCCTGCTCCTTGAACGCGATGGTGAAGTTTTGTCCGCTCTGGCGTGGCATGGCTCAAGTCCTCAGTTGGTGGTCTGTGTCGTGCGAATCCGCAGTGGGAACGCCAGCGCGGTCGTGGTGAATCCGGCGTGGATCTCGGGCAGTGCGACGCGCGTCATGCCGGTGTCTCCGCGCACACGGGCGGTCGTCCCTAGCCCTTGCCCTGGAGGCAGCAGCGCGAACAGCGCGTCCCCGTAGCGGTCGGTCGCGCCTGTGCCCTTCTCGGCCACGCAATGCAGCGTCAGGCCGTATTGGGGGGTGGCCTCGGCCTCGCCGTCGCCCGTGGTGCCCCTGCGCCGTGACGGCCCGCCCACAAGCCGCTCCTCGACCCATGGCACGCCCGCCAGCTTCTCGTGGCGCACGCCCTCCCATGCACGGACGGTCGGGAGCCCGACAAGCAGGGTGCGGCCCGAACTCGCGCCTTCCGTGACGAGGGTGCGGGTGGTTTTCGTCCACACGCCGTTGCTGGAGGCGAGGTCGTAGGCCGACACCGTGAGCGTTAGCGCCTCAGCGCGGGTCACGATGCCGAGTCCGTTGTTGGCTGCGGTGCCGAACCCGGATGCGGTGATCTCCATCCCGACCTCGAACTTGTCGGTGATGAACGAGCCCGATGCGCGGGTATAGCCGGTCGCCGTGGCCGCGAGGGTCGTGGACCCTGTCGTCGCCACGGTCATACCGACCAAGCGCGTACGGATCTCGCGGCGCACGTCCGCAAAGCTGACGCCCACTAGGGCACCACCTCGGATACCACGCTCTCGACAATCCGGGGCCACGCGGCGCGGGTCAGCTTCACTGAATCGGAACCGCCACCGCTGCGATACTGGATCGGACGGGGCGTGACGGTCTTGCCGCTGCTGTGATGCTGGTAGGGCGCCTGCTGTCCGTGCTCGATGGGGAGTGCGTACTCAGCGCCCGTGGCAGTCTGTCCGACCCACTCCTCGGGATACGTCTCCTGCCATGACCCCGCGAGGAAGCCGGTGTCACGCGGTTGCCCTGGGGCGCCCGACACCTCGGAGCCGTCCACGATCGAGCCATGGAGCCGATTGACCGATCCGAGGAAGACGGCCTGGGAGCGCCCGACGACGGTCGTCTTGAACAGTGCCAAGTCGTCACCGAAGCTCATCGGCACACCACCCGCGCGATGATCGCCGCCCCGTCCGGTGCGACCGGATCGACCTCAGCCACCGTGTACGTCACGCCGTCCCACACTACGGTCCAGCCCGCTTCCGGTAGGTCACCGTAGGTCGATGGCGCGAACAGCAGCGTGGGGTGCCGAGCGTAGACGAGCCCGAGGCGGGTGTACGTGTCCTTGTCGCCGCGCACACGTACCGCGTGCCCTGTGACCGTGCTGGTGGTCGGCTCTCCAAACGTCTCGGTCAGCGGGTTGTGTGTGCCCTCGACCTCCGTCGTGAACGTCACAGCCACGCCGGCATCAGCGATGCCCGCCAGTGCGCTGGCATGATCCTCGGCATACGCCATCAGACCCGCACCACTTCGTTGGAGTAGGCGGTCGGCTCTAGGTAGTGGTCGATCTTCACCATGACCCGCGTGAACTTCTGCAAGCCCTCGACCTGCGCGGCCGAGTACTCCCACTCCAGCACATCAATCTTTTTGCGCTTGAGGTTGGAGCCAGTCGCCGCCACGCCGAGGTCCGTTGTGCCCGCCTTCACGAATTCCAACGCCAATTCCGCCAGCGCCTCTTTGATGTCGGTCGGGATCGCGGTGCTCGAGTAGTACGAGCTGGCCGACGCCGTAGATGGATCGCGGATCGGCACGTATTCGCGGGGCCAGGCGAGCGCCTGCGTTGCATCGACCCGAGTGCCGCGCCATGGCATCAGCTCGAGCGTGCGAGTCGCTTCGACCGCCGCCCGGTTCTGCGTGTCGCCCGACGCCGAGTCCCACGCCGACGAGTTGAGGCGCCCCTCGATGTAGGTCGTGATGTTCGCGACCTCGTCGTAGGAGTTGGCTGTTGCCGACCCCACAGTGGCCACCACCGTGACGGCCATGGGCTCACCCAGTAGCCGGTAGCGTCACCGGCTGGGCTGGGCCTGCGTTCGACGACGCGCGCACAGGAGCGCCCGTGGGGCCCACAGGTAACTGCCTCAACGCCTCGCCCCTGCTCTCACACCCTTTGCCGATCTTCACCCCATCGGGGTTAAGCAGCACCCACCAGCGACCTTTCTTCTCCACGTTCCAGCCATGAGGAAGGTCGACCGCTTCGGGCACTAGTTCGGTGTCGGGTGCGCCTACGCCATCGGGGTCGTAATCCAGAAACTCACCGGAGGCGAGCATCGATCGCCCGTCAACAGGCCAACGTTCGATCGATGCCCCACCTTCGGCGGGCCACAACACCCACTTGCCGTACTGCGTGCGTTCCGGCATATCGTCAGCCCCTTACGGCTGAACGACGTGGGCGGTGAAGTTGACGCCTGTGGCAATCGTGCCCGCGACGTCGATCTGGCACCGCATGTAGCGGTAGGTCGTCCCGTTGACCTCGTTGCAGAACGGGAGTTCGTAGTGACCGGCCCCGTTGTCGGTGTCCGCGCCCACCAGGGCTGCGGCATCACCAAGCGGGAAGATCGGGCCAGCGATCACACCGGACGCGAACGTCGCGGAGTCGCTGAACTGGAGCCCGACGTCGTACCGCTCGTCACCGCTCGCGACCTCGACCGCAGTCGCATCGATGATCACCCGCCCGTCGAAGCGTGCAGCCCCGAGGTCGAGGATCGCATCCGCGCTGTCCACCTCGGCAATGTCGTCTGCCGCGACCAAGCCAGCGTCCTTCAAGCGCAGGTCGTGATCGTAGGTGGCGTCTCTCTGATTCCGTGCCATGCTCTTTGCTCCAGAGTCAGGGCGGGGACACGCAGCCCCCGCCCGTTAGGGTTCAGGGGGGCGCTTACGCGACCACCGCGGCGTCTGCGATTCCACCCAGGCGGGCAGCAGCGCGGCCATGCTCAACGCACAGGCCGGCGTACCACTCGACGCGGGTCCGGAAAGCGGGGGTCGTCTCGAGTTCCCCGAGGTCGCGCACATCCATCGCGCTCGACTGGAGGCCGGTAACCAGCCCGTCACCGAACGCCACCCCGTAGATCGAAGAGCTGGACGTGCCGCCCGGCGTGCCTCCCAGGTCGCCCTGCTCATCGAATGCCAGGGGCTCGGTGCCGCCGTTGTCCGAATACGGCACGAGGATCGGGATGTCGTTGTAGGCCGTGACACGCCGCCCGAACTCGTTGATGTCGTGGCTGACATGCCCACCGACCGACTGATTGCGTGACGCGGCAGTGAGCCGGCGACGCAGCGCCTTGTTCATGATCAGGTGGGTGATTCCCGGTACCGCGTCGATCAGCTCGTCCAGCTTCGTGAGCGAGAGCGCGTCACCGGCGTCCGTGGTCCCGGCCGCAATCAACTGGCTACCAGTGATCCGGTTCTGGAGCCCGTCGAACTCGCGAGGGTTCGAGGTGGAATCGCCCTTGATCAGCACGCGGGTGATTTCCGCGGCGAGGGCTTTCACCTTCAACTCCTCGTGCGTGGCGCGGATCGCCATGCCGTTGGTGTCGATGATGAACTTGTCCACGTCGAGATCGCCGCCGCAGATGCGCAGCGATTCGGTGGCCGGGTTCACGATGCCAGTCGAGGCCGTGTAGCTCTCGTTGACACCTCGGAACGCGACCGAGGGAAGGGTCCCCTCCTGATTGTAGGAGTAGGCGTTGCCCTGAATATCCTTGAAGGGCAGTGCCATTAGGATGTCGGAGGCACGCGCGAACATCGCGATAACCGCGGCCCGCTTCTCCTCCCCGTTGTTTACGGCCAGCTTGAGGGCTTCGACCAGAGTCAGCGACATTCTCGGTTTCCTGATCTGTGTCGCTGTACGAAAGCCGGGGCGCCTCCCCGACTCCCGTCATCTGCGACGGTTGAGTCTTGGAAGGCGCCCCGGAATCGCTCTGGAGCCGAGGCGACCGAGGCATCGCGCCCCTGGTCCCTCGTTGCCACTATGTCCGCCCAGCTTCGCGCTGGACCCTGCTATGTTCTCGGCGGAGCCCCCGAATCGCTCGGGGTGCTCCCTATAACGTCAATTTACGGCATCTGTTCGGGTGTGTCAATCCGACACGGCTACGCCGCTTCACCCTCGCGTGCCACGGTCAGGGCTTGGGTGGGGTTCTTCATCAGGTCTTCAACGGAGATTCCTTCAGTCGGCTTGCCGGGCTTGCTGCCGTTGGAACCGCCGCCCTCCAACTGCGAGCCCACGTAGAACTCACCCAGCTCCTTCTTGAGTTCGGTGATGTGGCTCGCGACCGTGATGCCGGGGGAGTCCTTCACCATCGGCTTGCCGTCGTCGGTCAGCTTGAACTCATCACCGAATTGCTTCCACCACCTGTCGAGGCGGTCGGCGCGTACTCCGTTCGCTGCGGCTTCTGCTTTGACCACGGACACCAGGCGTAGATCGGTGTTGTCGGCCCTCAGCGTCTCGACCTCGGTCTTGAGGCCGGCGTACTCCTTCTCCAGGTCGG
>NZ_JBMYXC010000076.1:0-13415 GCF_049608025.1 Mycobacterium sp.
CGGATGGCGTTCCCGACCCAGCGGGCAAGAACGGCTCGCCAGGCCCGCTGGGCGTACCGACCAGCGATGAGAACCCTGTCGGTGATCTGCTCGTGACAACGTTCGAGTACGGCAAGATCACGTTCGACCCCAAAACTGGCGAGGTTGAGGTGACGGTTAACGGCAAGGTCGTGCCGTCCGGCCTGTGATCGTGACACTGAGGGAGTGACGTGTGAGTTGTGACACGCTCGTGACACTGAGGCCAAGAGTAATAGTCGCCGACCAAGGGGCGGGCCCGCTTCGGCGCAGGTCAAGCTATATTTCAGGTGGTGCCCCCGGCAGGAATCGAACCTGCGGCCTTCTGCTCCGGAGGCAGACGCTCTATCCCCTGAGCTACGGGGGCGCAGGGGAGAACTGACTGCGCCGATGGGCCTGGTCAGCCTAGCGCATGGCCAGGACCGGAAATGGATTCGGGGCGCGCTGCCCGAGACCATAGGATGGACCCCCGTGACCCCCGCCGATCTGGCTGAACTGCTCAAGACGACCGCCGCCGCGGTGCTCGCCGAGCGCGACCTCGATTTCGCCGCCCTACCCGCGGTCGTCACCGTCGAGCGTCCCAGAAACCCCGAACACGGCGACTACGCGACCAACCTTGCGCTGCAACTCGGCAAGAAGGTCGGCGCCAACCCGCGCGACCTGGCCGGCTGGCTCGCCGCAGCACTGGCCGATCAGGACGGCATTGCCGCCGCGGACGTGGCCGGGCCGGGGTTCGTCAACCTTCGTCTGGAAGCGGCTGCGCAGAACGTCATCGTCGGAAACGTCATCGCCGCCGGTCCTGCCTACGGACACTCGTCTGAGTTGGACGGCGTGCAGGTCAACCTGGAGTTCGTCTCTGCCAATCCGACCGGACCGATCCACATCGGCGGAACCCGTTGGGCCGCTGTCGGCGATGCTTTGGGCAGGTTGCTGAGCACTCAAGCCGCCACGGTGGTGCGCGAGTACTACTTTAACGACCACGGCGCCCAGATCGATCGGTTCACCGCCTCGCTCATTGCCGCCGCCAAGGGCGAGTCCGCCCCCGAGGACGGTTACGCGGGCGCCTACATCGGTGACATCGCGGCCCAGGTCCTCGCCAAGGAACCCGCAGCGCTGCACATGCCCGATGCCGAGATGCGTGAGACATTCCGCTCCATCGGTGTGCAACTGATGTTCGATCACATCAAGAAATCGTTGCGCGAATTCGGCACCGACTTCGACGTGTACACCCACGAAGACTCAATGCACACGTCCGGCCGCGTGGAGCAGGCGATTGCCAAGCTACGTGAGACCGGCAGCATCTACCAGAAGGACGGCGCAGTCTGGTTGCGCACCACAGACTTCGGTGATGACAAGGATCGCGTGGTCATCAAGAGCGATGGTCAGCCCGCCTACATCGCGGGTGATCTGGCGTACTTCCTGGACAAGCGTCAGCGCGGCTTCGATCTGTGCATCTACATGCTGGGCGCCGACCACCACGGCTACATCGCCCGCCTGAAGGCTGCCGCCGCAGCATTGGGCGATGACCCCGGCACAGTCGAGGTGCTCATCGGCCAGATGGTCAACCTGGTCCGCGACGGACAACCGATTCGGATGAGCAAGCGGGCGGGCACCGTGATCACGCTCGATGATCTTGTGGACGCCATCGGGGTGGATGCCGCCCGGTATGCGCTGATCCGCAGTTCGGTCGACACACCGATCGACATCGACCTGGAGTTGTGGTCCTCGGCGTCCACCGAAAACCCGGTCTACTACGTGCAATACGCGCACGCGCGGCTTTCGGCACTGGCGCGCAATGCCACCGAACTGGGGATCGCGCCCGACACCGCGCATCTCGACCTGCTGACCCACGACAAGGAAGGTGCGCTGATTCGCAACGTCGGCGAGTTTCCCCGAGTCTTGAAGACGGCCGCCGATCTGCGCGAGCCCCATCGCGTCTCGCGCTACCTGGAGGACCTCGCCGGCGACTACCACCGGTTCTACGACTCATGCC
Organism: Mycobacterium sp.; assembly: GCF_049608025.1. Lineage (GTDB taxonomy): Bacteria > Actinomycetota > Actinomycetes > Mycobacteriales > Mycobacteriaceae > Mycobacterium. Next base: position 2,009 of record NZ_JBMYXC010000076.1, read on the forward strand.
GGGTGCTTCCGCAGGGCGATGAGGCGCCGGGGGAGCTCCACACCGCACGTCTTGCGTTGTGCCAGGCCACCCGCCAGGTCATCGGCAACGGGCTGGGAATCCTCGGCGTCAGTGCCCCGGAGCGGATGTGATCGCGCACCCGGCCGGCCCCCGCCATGCCGAGGAGATACACCTCGGCGGGGCTCCCGACCGTCCATTCAACGCTGCAGACGTTCTCCAACTCGCTGCTAATGTCTGGCCGCACAACGCTGTTCGCGACCACGATGGTGTCGTATCGATTGCCGGCGTGCCGGTTACCGAAATCGCCGCGGAGTTCGGCACACCGGCCTTCGTCATCGACGAGGCTGACTTCCGGGCCCGGTGCCGCGACATCGCGGCGGCCTTCGGCAGCGGCGAGCATGTCCGGTACGCGGCCAAGGCGTTCCTGTGCACCGAGGTAGCCCGCTGGGTCGACGAAGAGGGCCTTTCCCTAGACGTCGCCAGTGGGGGAGAGCTCGCCGTGGCGCTGCACGCCGGCTTTCCGGCCGAGCGAATAGCGCTGCACGGCAACAATAAATCGGTCGCAGAACTGACCGCTGCGGTCAATGACGGTGTCGGTCACGTGGTGCTGGACTCCATGACCGAGATCGAGCGGCTCGATCGGATCGCCGGTGCGGCCGACACCGTCCAGGACGTGCTCGTGCGGGTCACCGTCGGCGTCGAGGCGCACACCCACGAGTTCATCTCCACCGCCCACGAGGACCAGAAGTTCGGGCTGTCGCTGGCCAGTGGGGCTGCGATGGCGGGGATACGAAGGGTTTTCGAGACTGACCATCTTCGCCTGGTCGGTCTGCACAGCCATATCGGTTCCCAAATCTTCGATGTGGCGGGCTTCGAGTTGGCGGCCCACCGGGTCATCGGATTGCTCAGGGACATCGTCGCCGATTTCGGGGTGGACAAGACCTCGCAGATCGCGATCGTCGACCTTGGTGGTGGGCTGGGCATCTCCTACCTCCCGCAAGACGACCCGCCGCCGATGAATGACCTCGCCGAAAAACTCCAGGCGATCGTGCGCGATGAGTCCGCCGCCGTGGGACTGCCCGCGCCCGTGCTGGTGGTTGAGCCGGGGCGCGCCATCGCCGGACCGGGCACCATCACTCTCTATGAAGTCGGCACCGTCAAAGACGTCGCTGTGGCATCCGACAGGCACCGACGGTATGTCAGTGTGGACGGCGGGATGAGCGACAACATCCGAACGTCGCTCTACGGAGCCGAGTATGACGTGCGGTTACTGTCGCGGGTCAGTGCGGCCGCGCCCATGCTGTCTCGCGTCGTCGGGAAGCATTGCGAGAGCGGCGACATCGTGGTGCGCGACGCATGGATGCCCGGCGACGTCGCCCCGGGGGACCTGCTGGGCGTGGCCGCGACCGGCGCATACTGCTATTCGATGTCGAGCCGCTACAACTTGATCGGCCGACCGGCGGTGGTGGCTGTGCGCGATGGCCGGGCACGCCTGATTCTGCGCCGGGAAACCGTCGATGATCTGTTGAGTCTGGAAGTGAGGTGAGCGGTGACTAACGCAATCGGGGTAGCCGTCCTGGGTTTGGGCAATGTGGGCAGCCAGGTGGTGCGGATCATTGAGGAGTGCGCGTCGGACCTGACTGCCCGCATCGGTGCACCCCTGGTGGTCCGCGGCATCGGGGTTCGGCGAGTGGACGAGGATCGTGGCGTCCCTGTCGAATTACTGACCGACAACATCGAGGAACTGGTCTCCCGCGACGACGTCGACATAGTCGTCGAGGTCATGGGACCCGTCGAAACAGCCCGCAAAGCGATCCTCACTGCTCTGGAGCAGGGCAAGTCCGTGATCACCGCCAACAAGGCGCTGATGGCGGTGTCCGCCGGCGAACTCGCCCAGGCCGCCGAGAATGCCCGCGCAGATTTGTATTTCGAGGCTGCCGTTGCCGGGGCCATCCCGGTCATTCGCCCACTTACCCAGTCGCTGGCCGGGGACACCGTGCTTCGGGTAGCCGGGATCGTCAACGGCACCACGAACTACATCCTCTCCGAGATGGACAGCACCGGCGCGGGCTACGCGGATGCACTGGCCGATGCCGGTGCGTTGGGATACGCCGAGGCAGATCCCACCGCGGACGTCGAGGGCTACGACGCCGCGGCGAAGGCAGCCATCCTGGCGTCGATCGCCTTCCACACCCGGGTCACCGCGGACGACGTCTATCGCGAAGGCATCACCAAGGTCACGTCCGCCGACTTCGAATCCGCGCGCGCGCTGGGCTGCACTATCAAACTGCTGGCGATCTGCGAAAGGATCACCACAGATGAAGGGCAGGAGCGTGTTTCGGCCCGCGTCTATCCGGCATTGGTACCCCTGGATCATCCGCTGGCCTCGGTAAACGGCGCCTTCAACGCCGTGGTGGTTGAAGCTGAGGCGGCTGGCCGATTGATGTTCTACGGTCAGGGCGCCGGCGGTGCGCCGACGGCGTCGGCAGTCTTGGGCGATCTCGTGATGGCCGCCCGAAATCGGGTACAGGGCGGTCGCGGACCCCGCGAGTCCAAGTATGCCAAGTTGCCGGTCGCGCCTATCGGATTCATCCCGACCCGCTACTACGTGAACATGAACGTCGCGGATCGCACCGGTGTGCTGTCGGCTGTCGCCGCCGAGTTCAGCAAGCGCGAGGTCAGCATCGCCGAGGTGCGCCAGGAGGGCATGGTCGACCAGGATGGCCAACGGTGCGGTGCCCGCATCGTCGTGGTGACCCACCAGGCGACCGACGCCGCGTTGTCGGAAACTGTTGCGGCGCTGGCTGACCTAGACGTGGTTCAGAGCATCAACAGCGTCCTTCGGATGGAAGGGACCACCGAGTGAGCACCACAGCACCCCGAGCCGTGCATCAGCCCTGGCCGGGCCTGATCGAGGCCTACCGCGAGCGGTTGCCGATCGGGGACGATTGGACACCGATCACTCTGCGCGAGGGCAACACACCGCTGCTCCCGGCACCTCGGCTTTCCGAACACACCGGCTGCACCGTGCATCTGAAGGTCGAGGGACTCAACCCGACCGGTTCGTTCAAGGACCGCGGCATGACGATGGCCGTGACCGAGGCGATGGCCCGCGGCCAGCAGGCAGTGCTCTGTGCGTCGACGGGAAATACCTCGGCGTCGGCGGCCGCATATGCCGCGCGCGCCGGTATCACCTGCGCTGTACTGGTGCCCCAGGGCAAGATCGCGATGGGCAAGCTCGCGCAGGCCGTCATGCACGGTGCCAAGATCATCCAGATCGACGGGAACTTCGACGACTGTCTCGAACTCGCCCGCAAGCTCACCGCGGACTTCCCGAGTGTGTCACTTGTCAACTCGGTCAATCCGTTTCGCATTGAAGGTCAGAAGACCGCAGCATTCGAGATCGTCGACGTGCTTGGCGATGCGCCCGACGTGCATGCGTTGCCCGTCGGCAACGCAGGAAACATCACGGCCTACTGGAAGGGCTACACCGAGTACCACCAGGACGGTCTGGCCGGCCGATTGCCGCGGATGCTGGGCACTCAGGCTGCCGGCGCCGCACCGCTGGTTTTCGGCGAACCGGTCAGCGAACCCGAGACAATCGCCACCGCCATCCGGATCGGTTCGCCCGCGTCTTGGACCTCCGCGGTGGAAGCCCAGCAGCAATCCGGGGGACGCTTCCTCGCCGCCACCGACGACGAGATCCTCGCCGCCTACCATCTGGTGGCCCGGGCCGAGGGAGTGTTCGTCGAACCCGCTTCCGCCGCGAGCATCGCCGGTCTGCTGAAGTCGATCGAAGACGGTTGGGTCGCCAAGGGCTCCACCGTCGTCTGCACCGTCACCGGCAACGGACTCAAGGACCCCGACACCGCCCTGAAGGGCATGCCGGCGGTCATCCCGGTGCCGGTCGACCCGGTCGCCGTCGTCGCCAAGCTCGGCCTGGTCTAGAACGGACTTCGGTGACAAACACACTGCCGCCCGGGCTGACAGCCACCGCGGTCGTCGCAGCCTCGAGCGCCAACCTGGGCCCTGGTTTCGACAGCATGGGCCTCGCGGTGAGTGTCTACGACGAGATCATGGTTGAGACAACGGACTCCGGGCTCGTTGTTGAAGTCGAAGGCGAAGGGTCCGGTCATGTCCCGCTGGACGGGTCCCACCTGGTTGTGCGTGCGATCGAGCGGGGCTTGCGGGAGACCAAGTTGGCTGTGGCGGGCCTGATCGTTCGGTGCCGCAACGACGTTCCGCACTCCCGCGGGCTCGGCTCCTCGGCCGCGGCCGTAGTCGGCGGTCTCGCTGCCGCTAACGGCCTTGCGGCACAGGGTGGTTCGAACCCAATGTCGCCGGAGGCGATGATTCAGGTTGCATCGGAGTTCGAGGGGCATCCGGACAACGCGGCCGCCGCTGTGCTCGGCGGCGCGGTTGTGTCCTGGACCGAGGCCGACGCCGATACTCCCCGCTACGGGGCCGTGCCCATCCGATTGCACCATGACATCAACGTGTTCACCGCGGTCCCGCAGCTGCGTTCGTCGACCGCAGAGACCCGGGTTCTGCTGCCCGAACAGGTCAGCCATACCGATGCACGCTTCAACCTGAGTCGGGCAGCGCTGCTTGTCGTCGCGCTCACGGAGCGACCGGACTTGCTGCTGGCGGCGACCGAGGACGTGTTGCATCAGCCACAGCGTGCAGCCGCCATGCCGGGCTCCGCGGAATATCTGGCGATGCTGCGGCGCTGCGGAGTGGCAGCGGTGCTGTCTGGGGCCGGTCCTGCCGTGTTGGCCTTGAGCACCGAGGCCGACCTTCCGGAAGCGGCCCTCAAGCACGGTCGCGACGCCGGCTTCGCCGTGCGCAGGCTGGCGGTCGCCGACGGTGTCAAGTGGACGGCCGGGATGGCGGCTCGGCCGTAGTTTGCAGTACTCGGCCATAGCCTTCAGTAACGTAGTGTTCAAACGTAGTGTTCAGTGGCTATGGTCCGGTGACACTGTGGTCAGTAACACGCGCAACACGTGAATCACGCCGATTGTTGCTTCCGGCCCGGATGCGGGTTATTCTCGCTCTCGTCCAGCAATCGCAGCGTCTCAAGCAGCGCCGACACTAGGACGTTCGCCCTCTTTCAGGTGTTCAAATTTGTGGACTGACGGTTTGCCTTTTCGGCGAAACCTGGTGATCACCATTGCGATTGGCAATGGTGTGACTCCCGCGTTCAGCGGTTCGGCTGAACGCAAATAACCCCCGCGCGACTCGATCAGCGAGGGAAGAAAGGAAATCCGTGACTGATACGGACCTCATCACCGCTGGTGGCAGCACCGATAGCAGTGAGCTGCCGGACGCCGGTACCCCAGACGCCACCTCGTCCGCGGAGTCCAGCGCGCCAGTCGTGACGCCCGCTGCGGAGAACACACCCGCCGCGGAGAGCACACCCGCCGCGGAGAGCCCGGCTGGTGGCGCATCGGGCGATCGGCGAGGCTCTTTGACCAGCATGGTTTTGCCCGAACTGCGTGCCCTTGCCAAAGAGACCGGCGTCGAAGGCGCCTCCGGAATGCGCAAGAGCGAGCTGATCGCCGCCATCCGTGAGCGCCGTGGCGAATCCACCGGCCGCAGTGACGGTGACGCGAACGGTGACGCAGCCACTGCTGAGGCGAAGGGCGGCGCGAAGAGCGACGCAGCCGCCGGTGACGCGAAGAGCGGCGCGAAGGGCGACGCAGCCGCCGGTGAGGCGAAGGGCGGCGCGAAGGGCGACGCAGCCGCCGGTGAGGCGAAGGGCGACGCAGCAGCAGGTGACGCGCCCGAGCAGGACAACGCTGAGTCCCAGCCCTCCCAGCAGCGACGGGATCGTCGTTCGGCCTCGCGCGGCGCGGGCGGCCCCCGCGGCGCTGAGCAGGGCAAAGATCAGAACACGCGGGATGGCGGACGTGCCCCGGCCAACGGGGCCAACAGCAATAAGGCCGGGAAGTCCGACAGAGATACCGACAACCGCGGTGACAATTCTGACCAGCAGAGTGGTCAGAACCGGGGCGGCAACTCCGACGACGATGGCGAAGGCCGGCAGGGCAGGCGCGGTCGCCGATTCCGGGACCGCAAGCGGCGTGAGCGTGGTGGTGATGGCGGAGGTGGCGACCGCGACACCGAACTGCGCGAGGACGACGTCGTGCAGCCCGTGGCGGGCATCCTCGACGTGCTCGACAACTACGCGTTCGTGCGCACCTCCGGCTACCTTGCCGGGCCCAACGACGTCTACGTCTCGATGAACATGGTGCGCAAGAGCGGTCTGCGCCGCGGCGATGCCGTCACCGGGGCTGTCCGCGTGCCCAAAGAGGGGGAGACGTCCAACCAACGGCAGAAGTTCAATCCGCTGGTGCGCCTGGACACCGTGAACGGCAAGCCGGTGGAAGAGGCCAAGAAGCGGCCCGAGTTCACCAAACTCACTCCGCTCTATCCGAACCAGCGGCTGCGTCTGGAGACCACCAGCGACAAGCTGACCACCCGGGTGATCGATCTGATCATGCCCATCGGCAAGGGGCAACGTGCGCTGATCGTGTCGCCGCCCAAGGCCGGCAAGACGACGATCATCCAGGACATCGCGAATGCGATCACCCACAACAACCCGGAATGCCACCTCATGGTGGTGCTGGTCGACGAGCGCCCCGAAGAGGTCACCGACATGCAGCGATCGGTCAAGGGTGAGGTCATCGCCTCGACCTTCGACCGTCCGCCGTCCGACCACACACAGGCAGCTGAGCTCGCGATCGAACGGGCGAAGCGCCTCGTCGAACAGGGCAAGGACGTCGTCGTGCTGCTGGATTCGATCACCCGGCTGGGTCGCGCCTACAACAACGCGTCGCCGGCATCGGGCCGGATCCTCTCCGGTGGTGTCGACTCGACCGCGCTGTATCCCCCGAAGCGCTTCCTGGGCGCTGCGCGAAACATCGAAGAGGGCGGCTCACTCACGATCATCGCCACGGCCATGGTCGAGACCGGATCCACCGGCGATACGGTGATCTTCGAGGAGTTCAAGGGGACCGGCAATGCGGAGCTCAAGCTGGACCGCAAGATCTCCGAACGACGAGTGTTCCCCGCTGTCGACGTGAACCCGTCGGGCACCCGCAAGGACGAGTTGCTGCTGTCCACCGATGAGTTCGCCGTGGTGCACAAGCTGCGCCGGGTGTTGTCCGGTTTGGATCCCCATCAGGCTATCGATCTGCTGATGAGTCAATTGCGCAAGACCAAGAACAACTACGAGTTCCTGGTGCAGGTGTCGAAGAACACACCCGGCGGAAACGACGGCGACTGAGCGATTTCGGTGCAGTTTGTCATGCTGAGCGTGACCAACTGCACCGAAATCGCGCTCAGCTCACGGCGGGATCGCAGCGCAGCGCAGCGACGATGTAGCGACGCGCGTGACGCAGCACCGAATCCGGGTCCTCTGGATCGAAATGCTCGCTCGGGACGGTCGCCATGCTGGTGGTTACCCGCGCGATCCATTCGGCCGATTCCGCGCAGTCGGTGTCGGGATGGATTTCACCGCCGTCGATCGCAGCTTGAAGGTATGGCTCCCAGAACGCGGCGATCTCGGGGATCAGCCCGCGGACGCCCAGGCCCACGCATGCTGTGAACGCCTCCGGTTCCTCTTGGCGGAGTTTGAGGACCAACGCGCCTGGGGCTTCCGAGGCGGTGTGCGCCAACTCCACACCGGCGAGAATCTGCCGGTCGAGGCCATTGGCGGCGTTCAGGCGGTTGCGTGCTTCGGTCCAGAACGCGTCATGGAGCCGGACGATGGCCGCGCCGAGCAGTTCGGACTTGTCAGGGAAGTGTCGGTAGAGCCAGCCCCGGCTGACTCCGGCGACCGCGGCCACTTCGGAAACGGTGGTTGCGCGAATCCCTTTGGCGGTCAGGCACTGTTCGGCGGCATCGATCAAGCGATCCCGAACGGACCTGGCCGGCGTTTCAGGCTTCGTCGCGGCTTCCACACTCACGCCACTATCTTCGCAAACGTGGGGCTGCTGGTGGGCGATGCGCGTTGGCTGACATCTACCGCAATATCGGTGTGCAGGCGGGGAGGCCGGGGAATAGGCCCGTCCGGACGCACGTTTAGGCCACTGGCGGTTGACCTGGCATAATCGGACGCCGACACCTCGGTTCCGGTTCACGCCGCATCCTCCCAGGCCGGGAGAGGCGACCCGGGGCCCACGATCGAAGAGGAAACCATGAAATCGGGCATTCACCCTGACTATGTCGATACCACTGTGCTCTGCGGCTGTGGAAGCACCTTCGCGACCCGCAGCACTAAGCAGAGTGGACAGATCACCGTAGAGGTCTGCTCGCAGTGCCATCCCTTCTACACCGGCAAGCAGAAGATCCTCGACAGCGGCGGTCGGGTCGCCCGCTTTGAGAAGCGCTACGGCAAGCGCGCCGGAGCCAGCGCGGCGGCGGGACAAACCAAGGCCGCCGGCGACAAGTAGCTCTCCGCTCGGCGCCCGCTCTGCCGCTCTTTGCGCAGGCCGGGCGCCGTTTCGTGGGTAGGAGCACGAGATTCGATCGGGCCTGCAGAGCGCGTTGTCAAAGGAGGCGAGGTGACTGATACCGCACCGGCGATCGATGCGATTCTCGCTGAGCAGGCTGACTTGGAACTGCGCCTCGCCGATCCCGAATTGCACGCCGATCCGGCCGCTGCGCGAAAGGCGGGCCGTCGCTTCGCCCAGGTGTCGCCTATCGTCGCTACCTACCGCAAGCTCGAAGCGGCTCGAGGTGACCTGGAAGCCGCCCGCGAACTGGCGGCCGCCGACGACTCTTTCGTTGCCGAGGTCGAGGAGCTCACCTCAGCCGTGCTGGAGCTCGATACCCAACTCACCGACTTGCTGGCACCTCGGGATCCGCACGACGCCGACGACATTGTGATGGAGGTCAAGTCCGGTGAGGGCGGTGAAGAATCAGCACTGTTCGCCGCCGACCTGGCCCGAATGTACATCCGCTACGCCGAGCGGCGCGGCTGGAACGTCACCGTTCTCGACGAGACGACCTCCGACCTCGGTGGATATAAGGACGCGACGTTGTCGATCGCTTGCAAGGGCGACTCCACCGACGGTGTGTGGTCTCGGCTGAAGTTCGAGGGCGGCGTGCATCGGGTGCAGCGGGTGCCCGTCACCGAGTCGCAGGGAAGGGTGCACACCTCCGCGGCGGGTATTCTCGTCTACCCCGAACCTGTTGAGGTGGCGCAGGTCCAGATCGACGAGTCTGATCTGCGTATCGACGTGTACCGGTCCTCGGGCAAGGGCGGCCAAGGCGTCAACACCACCGATTCGGCGGTGCGAATCACCCATCTGCCCACCGGCATCGTGGTCACCTGCCAGAACGAGCGCTCGCAGCTGCAGAACAAGGCGCGTGCGATGCAGGTGCTGGCCGCCCGGTTGCAATCGCTGGCCGAGGAACAGGCCTCGGCAGACGCCTCGGCCGACCGTGCCAGCCAGATCCGCACCGTCGACCGCAGCGAGCGGATTCGGACGTACAACTTTCCGGAGAATCGGATCGCCGATCACCGCATCAACTACAAGGCGCACAACCTCGACCAGGTGCTCGAAGGCGACATGGATCCCCTCTTCGACGCGCTGGCCGACGCTGACAAGCAGTCCAGGCTGCAGAGCACGTGACGACGCGATGATGAGAACCCGTCAGCTGCATCAGGTGATCGATGCCGCGACGGAGGCGCTGGCGCGGGCCGGAGTCGGATCCCCCCGCGCGGACGCCGAACTGCTGGCTGCCCACGTCGCCGGCACCGACCGCGGCCGGCTGACGTTGGTCGAACCCGGCGCGGACTTCGTCGAACGCTACGAACGCCTGGTGGCCAAACGCGCCGAGCGCGTGCCGCTGCAACACATCACTGGCAGCGCCGCGTTCGGTTCGGTCACCGTGCAGGTCGGGCCGGGCGTGTTCATTCCGCGACCGGAGACCGAGGCTCTGTTGGAATGGGCTATCACCCAACCGTTATCGCAACACCCGCTGGTCATAGATCTCTGTACCGGTTCCGCCGCGCTGGCGCTCGCACTGTGGCACCACTGGCCCGGGGCCAGAGTCATTGCCGTCGACGATTCCGACGACGCGCTGGCGTATGCCCGACACAACGTCGCAGGCACCCGGGTCGAGCTGGTGCGCGCCGACGTGCGCGCACCGGATCTGCTGAACATACTGGACGGCTCCGTCGATCTGCTGGTGGCTAATCCGCCCTATATCCCCGACCTCGCCGAGCTGGAACCCGAAGTGGCTCAGCATGATCCGCCGCACGCACTGTTCGGTGGGGGCGACGGCATGGCGGTGGTCGACCACATTGTCGGCGTGGCCGCTCGGCTGCTGCGTCCCGGTGGGTTCTGCGCCGTCGAGCACGACGACACCACCTCCGACCGCACCGTCGAAGCCTTCGCCCGCACAGGACGATTCGTCGAAATCAGCGCACGGCAGGACTTCACCGGTCGGCCTCGCTTCGTGACCGCGGTACGCGGTGGGTGAGAGGCTCCTGGCATGACAGAACTGTTCGACTGCGCCGATCCTGTACAGCGTGAGGCGGGCATTGCTTCGGCAATCAGCGCGCTCAAGGGTGGCCGTCTCGTCGTGATGCCCACCGACACCGTGTACGGCATCGCCGCCGATGCCTTCGACAGCGACTCGGTGGCGGCGCTGCTGTCGGCCAAGGGCCGTGGCCGTGACATGCCGGTTCCGGTGCTGGTCGGGTCGTGGAACACGATCCAGGGCCTGGTCTACTCGGTCCCGCGGGGCGCACACGAATTGATTCGGGCGTTCTGGCCGGGAGCGCTGAGCCTGGTGGTTCGCCAGGCGCCATCGCTGCAATGGGACCTCGGAGACGCGCATGGCACCGTCATGCTGCGCATGCCCCTGCACCCGGTGGCCATCGAGCTGCTGCGGGAGGTCGGTCCGATGGCTGTGTCGAGCGCGAACATCTCGGGACGTCCTGCGGCGAACACTGCCGGGGAGGCGCGCGAGCAACTCGGCGATCTCGTCGAGGTGTACCTCGACGGTGGGCCCGCCGAGCAGCAGGCCGCATCGACCATCGTCGACCTGACCGGCACGCATCCCCGCATATTGCGGCCGGGGCCGGTGACAGTCGACGCCATCGCCGGCGTACTGGGTATTGAGGCGGCCGCCCTCACCACGCAGACGGATTGATCTTTGAGTTTCGTGCATTACGGTTCAGCGATGATCACGGCGACGATCTCGGAGCCGATCACGGCGACGATGTTGGAGCCGCTCGCGGCTGTGCCCACCGAGCCACTGTCGTCGACCCTGATGGCGCTCTCCGACCGGGGCGCAGGCGTCCCGCTGCGTGAGCTGGCGCTGGTCGGTCTGACCGCCGCGATTGTCACCTATCTGGCCACCGGCTGGGTCCGGGTGCTGGCCAGGCGGT
>NZ_JBMYXC010000077.1:0-12723 GCF_049608025.1 Mycobacterium sp.
CAAGATCTCAGCTTCCGTAACGCCGAGGAAGGCTTCGCTCCCGGCTGGAGCTTGCATGCGGACCAGATCCATCTGCCCTGGCTGGAAACAGCCCCCAACGGTGAGCAGGTGGATGGCTTCGCCCGCCGCGAGGCAGATGTGTTGCGGCTACCCCTCTTCGCCGGTCCCGACGGCAACTCCGCACGGCCGATTCCCACCGGAATCACACAGCCCTACTCGGTCGACAAGGCGGCCCTCCCCGTGCTGGGGACACCAGGAGATGATGTGCTTGTCGGTACGTCCGGCGACGACCGTCTGGAAGCCCTGGAGGGTAACGACTCCTTGATCGGTGCCGGCGGCGCTGATCTCCTCGTGGGCTCTGATGGGGCGGATCGCTTTGTCCTGGAATCGATTTCCGACTCCACGTTTACGGCGCCGGATGAGATCATCGGATTCGGTGCTGGGGACCGGCTGGATCTGACGGCCTTGAACCTGTCCCCTACGTCCATTCAGATCCAGCAGCGGGGGGCGTCTGCCTGGTTCGTACGTGCCGACGGGACGAATCTCGAAGTCCGTATCCGCACCGACGAATTGACCGTCGACCAGATTATTCTGGATTGACCGACAACCTGTATCCCCACCGCAGCAAAACCGTTGCGCTAAGCCCACGCCGCGAGATTCATACACCTGTTACTAACGCACGCCACTGACTACCGACCACTCAGAACGCAACAGCTAGCAGCCGGTACCGGAAGCACCGCCGCATCCGCGCCCGCGCCGAACATGCCATCGGCCGGGCTCAAAGACTGGCAAATACTTCGACAATGCCGACTCCGTGGCCAAGCCATCAACCACCGCCTCAAGATCATCGCCAGCGGCACTCTGGAACCTCAGCACCCGTGACCAATTACGAGTCAACTCTTTGTGTCCGCGCCGAAAGTGGCGGATCGGTGGCTCCCAGCACAGCATCTCCTCGACCGCTCCGCAGGCCTGTTTTAGTGTCGGATATGACAGTGCCCGGTACACATTTCGCCCCAGCCCCGTGGCTGGACCTCTGAACCGGCAATTCGACGTAACGAGCCTGCTGAACCACCTTCGGCCGGGTACGGTTTTGAGCCCGTTGTGTGCATTAGGTTGCTGTGGTCCGACGTAGCAGGTGACCGAGCCGTCGCCGTTGTATGCCAGGTCGTTCATCAAGTTCAGCGCCGGGCACTCCTGGCTTTCGGCGGCGACGCCGGCCGCGGTCTCGGCGTCCTAGATAGTCAGTGAACACACGATGTTCGCCGGTGGGTTGGCGGGTAGCCACGCCGTGCGCGCGGAGAGCTTGAGCAGTTCCCTCCGATGGGCGTTAGGTTCGAACGGTCTGCCCTTGGTGATGCCGACGGCCGCCGGCATGCCGCGCATACACGGGTCAGCAGGGTCGATCCGCCCACCACTACAGACGTGTTGATTTATCAGAAGAGTTCACGAAAGCGATAGCTGCTTACGCACAACGCGGATGACACCGTGTGTGAGGATCGGCGCATGGCGAATCCCTATGACGTTGAGCGCAGTTGGCCTGAGTACTTCCTGGAGCACCGGAGACTGACCGTAGAGCGACAGGGCACCTACAAGAGCGGTGATCTGCCGGTGTGGACCATCTACTGTCCGGGCGGTCTGCTCGGCAACAGCGTCGTCATCGAGGGAGATGACGGTCTGATCGTCTACGACACCGGGGTGAACCTACAGGCGGGCCACAAGATCGCCGAGGAAATCAAGAAGGCGTCTCACAAACCGGTCAAGGCGATCTTCTACTCCCACCACCACGCCGACCACTACGGCGGCACGACCGCCATCGTGGACCCCGATGACGTCGCGACAGGACGAGTCGACATCTACGCGTGGGAGAACTTCAACCCCGAGCGAAAAAACGAATTCGGCGAACTGATGGCCCGCCAGAGTATGGGGGCGGGCTACTACGGCGGGGCGTTGCTACCTCCGGAAGAAAAACACCACCACGGGATCGGCTGCCTGCCCCCCGGCGGCTCCAGCGGATTCATCGCACCGACCAAGCAGCTATCCGAAGACACCACGCTGACCATCGCCGGGGTCGAACTGAATGTCTTCTACACCGGCGGGGAGGCGATCAGCGAGTTCGGGATCCATCTGCCCGCGTTCGACATGGTCATCATCGCCGACGAATTCTTCACCGGACTACCGAACCTGCACTCCATCCGCGGGTCCAAACCCCGCGTCCCGGACAATTACCTCAAGGCACTGGACCGGGTGCTCGACATCCGACCGGAGTGGCTGCTGGGAACCCATATCATCCCGATCCAGGGCAAGGACGAGATCGCCGATCACGTCACCAAGTACAGCGACGCCATACGCTACTTGTGGGACCAGTCGGTCCGTCTGATCAACAAGGGTTACACGCCAGTCGAACTGCAGCACGCGCTCAAAGACCTGCCGACCGAAGTGCTGGACCCGCCCTATACCGTGCCCGTGTACGGGACGCCGTTCACCGCAGTGCCGGAGTTTTTCACCGGGTGGGTCAGCTGGTTCAGCGGCGACGCGACCGACCTGTTCCCGTCCCCACCGGGCCGCACAGCCACACGCCTTGTCGAGTTGATGGGCGGGGTGGAGGAGGTGCTTGACGCGGCCAAGGCCGATCACCGCGCCGGTGAGCATCAAATGGCGGCCGAACTCGCCCAGATCGCGTTGCGCGCCGACCCCGGCAACGAGGACGCGCGATTAGTCAAGGCGGCCGCCCTGCGGGCTCGCGGCTACCAAGAAGTGAATCCGATCGCGCGGTCGTGGTATCTGACCGGTGCGCTCGAACTCGAGGGGGCGATCGATCCGGCGATGATTCTGCAAGCCTTCACCCAGATGCTCGGTGTCGGTCAGAGCGTCGCCGACATCGTTCGCGGTTGGCGATACCAACTCGACGCCGACAAGGCCGCCGGGAAATCCATCGTGATCGGCGTGCGAGACGCCGACACCGGCGAGGAAGTCACGGCGCGTGTCCGCCACCGGGTACTGCTCGTCGAAGACGGAATCGGCCCCGATTGCGACGCCGTCATCGAGGCCGCCGCCGCCGACCTCACTCCAGAAGGGAGCCCGCGTACCGTCTCCGGGCATCAAGCGAGCTGGCCGACCCTAAATTCGTTGCTCGACACTCAACCAACACCGTTCTACATGCACATGCGCTGAGCACGGGCGCCAGAAAGTCTGGGCTCTTGGTATTCGAGCGTGCTTGTGCCACAAGTTCTTACGTGACTCGATCGAGGTACGTTCCATGCTTTCGAGGCCCGCCACTGCCAAGGCACCAGCACCCGTACGGTGCAGAACCTACTTACGGGCCACGTAGTACAGGTTCTGCGGGTCCGACTCGATCTCGCTGACGGCGACGTTGTCGAATCCGGCATCCCCCAGCATCGAGGTTGCCAACTGGCGGCCCCACACAGTGCCCAGGCCCGCGCCGTCCAGGCCCAGCGACACACTCATGCAGTGCATGGTCGAAACGGTGTAGAGAAAGATGGCCAGCGGCACATCGATGTTCTCCTCCAACCGGCTGGACGCCTTGATGTCGACCATCAGGAAGACCCCGCCCGGCCGCAGGGCCCGGTGGATGTTCTGCAGCACCCGCGCTGGCTGCGCCTGATCGTGAATGGCGTCGAACACCGTGATCACGTCGTAGGCTTCGGTGACATCCAGCGTCGAGGCATCGCGGGCGATGAAATTCGCGTTGGCCAGGCCCAGCCGCTCCGCTTCGGCGCGACCCGCGCCCAGACCCTCGTCGGAGAAGTCGATACCAGTGAACCGGCTGGCCGGAAAGGCCTGAGCCATCACGTTGATCGCATGCCCGCTGCCGCAAGCAATATCGGCGGCGTCGACGCCGGCCCGCAACCGCTCCGGCAACCCCGCGGCGAGCGGCAGGATCACATCGACCAGCGCGGCGTCGAACGTCGCGCCGCTCTCCTCAGCCATCAGCTGGTGGAACCGCGGGTAGTCGCTGTAGGGCAGCCCGCCGCCGTCGCGGAAGCAGCCGATGATCTTCTGCTCGACCTCACCGAACAGCGGGACGAACTGCGCGATGCGGGCCATGTTGGCCGGTCCGGCGGCGCGGGTCAACGCCGCCGCCCGGTGCGGCGGCAGCGCATATGTCGCAGCCGCGGGGTCGTAGTCGACGACCCGAGCGGTCACCATTGCCCCCAACCATTCCCGAACGTAACGCTCGTTGAGACCGGCCGCGTCAGCGATTTGGGCGCTCGTAGCAGCCGGCAGCGCGGCCAGGGTGTCGAACAGCGCGGTCTGGTGCCCGATGGACAGCATCACGGCCAGGCTCGCGTGATCGAGGACGCCGACAATACGTTCAGCGAACTGCTCGGCGCTCTCGAACTGTTGCGCGTCTTCGAGTGTCGTCATGACCAACATGCTAGAGGCCCGGCAACAAGCCGACATACATATCGGTGGCGGCTGAGCTGCCTCCACACCGAGTCGCATTCAAGGTCGATAGGCGAGACCGGTCGCGATGATCGTCTGCGGCCGACAATGCGTTGGGCGAGCAACGCCCGTAACGGTTCAGGAGTCGCGGGTGAGGCTACCTGGCTCCCGTACCGGGCGATGGCATCGGCGGCTGGTAAAAAGCTGAGCCGACACGTGCGCCGCCGGTCCTATCTTGGACCTCGACTATTGCCGCCGCGGACGCATACTGCTCCCCCGCATCGGACCAGGATGAGTCGGTAGAGTCGAGAACTACCATGGTGCAGAATCGCAATGCCCGGCGTTTCATCCCTCGTGCGCTCATGCTCATCGCTCTGGTGACAAGCACGGCGTTCGGGCTCGGGTCAGCCAATGCCGTAGCTGCCGAACTCAGTGACTATCGTTGGGAATATCGTCCACTGCTGCTGTTCTCGCCTACCGACAGCGATCCAAGGCTCGCTGAAACGCTGAACCGGATTGAAGCCAGTCGATGTGACTTCCTCGATCGTGACATGGTGCTCGGCGTAGTGGTAACCGAGGGCAAGAGCACGCTCGACGGGCAGGTCATCCACGCCGATGAGGCACAAGAACTGGCAAGACAGTACGCGATTGGTGAAAACGCCTTCAGCACCCTGCTGATCGGAAAGGACGGCGGAGAGAAACTGCGCGTCAACCAGGTACCGGATCTTCAAGAAATCTATGCGGTGATCGATGGCATGCCCATGCGAAGCCGCGAGATGAGTACCACCCCAAGCCCGTGTTGATTCGCCTCGCCACGACGCCAGCAACCCCAGAACGTCCCGCCCGCGGGCAATTCGACCCTAGGGCGGCCTGGCGAACGAAGCGGACGAGCGACCCTGGCGTCGATTGAATCGATGGAATCGGCGGGCACCAAACACGAGCAGCGAGCCAGCGCAGAATACGAACTACCGACCGGTCAGACCGAACCGGTTACCACGTTCCGTCGGAGACCACGTCCGAGTCGACGCCGTCCACCGCGATCACGGTCTTCAGATCCGGCTGACTGCCGGGCTGGTTGACAGCCGCGCCGGCAACCCCGGGAAGTCCACTACTCTGTCGGGCGGAAATAAGGTTCAACCGTGCCGCTGAGCTTGACGAGCATAGGATTTCCGCGGCGATCCTTCGCGGTAGGGACTTCGACACGCACCCAACCCTCGGCCACGTCGTATTCGTGAACATTGGTTTTCTCGACGCCATTGAACCGAATACCCACGTCGCGGCGGAGCACCTCTTCGTTATAGAAGGTGCTGCGCGGATCGATGGAGAGGTGATTCGGTGGAACGTCTGTGTTGTGGTCCTCGGGCATGATGGCTTTCGTTGAATGCTGGGTTAGGTGCTTGGGTTTGGTTCTCACCGAATCTACGCGAACCGGCTGTCCGCGGTGTTCGCGTCGGTCTCGGCGGTCCGCTCGGGGGGCAGGAACGCTGGCACGTAGAACAGAACGCGTGCGGTGGCTTGACTGATTGGTCCATGACGGGTCTTACTAAGTTGCGGCCGGCGATGGCCGAGTAGATGTAGACCGAGTAGCTGCTGACACGACCCCTGCCGTGAGCACGACCTGATTGGAGCGATCATGGCCCTGCCTGAACCATCACCGGAATCGACCTGTTTGATCACCGGCGCGTCGTCGGGTATCGGCGTCGAGATCGCCCGTGCGCTCGCCAAGCGTGGCCAGAGCCTTGTGCTGCTCGCTCGCCGCGTCGACCGGCTCGAAAGCCTGGCGTCCGAGCTGTCCGACGAGTTCGGTGTCCGAGTCGAGGTGCTCGGCTGCGACGTCAGCGACCCGGCAGCGCGCGCCGAGGTGCCCGAACGTGTCGCCCAGCTCGGTCTCACCGTCGAGATGCTGGTCAACAACGCCGGTTACGGCACGGCCGGCAAGTTCGTCGAGCTCGACCCCGAACGCGAGGTTGGTATGGTCCGCGTCAACGTCGAGGCGGTCACCGCGCTGTGCAGCGCGTTCGTCCCGCCCATGGTGGACCGCGGCCGTGGAGCCGTGCTCAACGTCGCCTCAACGATTGCATTCCAACCGATCCCCGGCCAGGCCGGCTACGCGGCGACGAAAGCGTACGTGCTCTCCTTCACCCAGGCACTGCACACCGAGCTGCACGGCACCGGCGTTACCGCCACGGCGCTGTGCCCCGGCCCGGTCAAGACTGAGTTCATGGACGAGCCCGGTATGGAGGAAAGCGCATCGGCGCTACCCAAGCCGATGTGGCTGGACCCGGCTGAGGTCGCCGAGGCCGGTGTTCGCGGCGTGGAGAGCGGCGACGGGATCATCGTCCCCGGCGTGGCCAACGTCGTCACCCGCTTGATCGGCCGGCACACGCCGCGGTGGCTGCTGCTCAGCACGATCCGGCGGCTAACCGGCATGAGGTGAAGCTAACGAGTGGCCCCTGGTTCGTTAGGTGCGGCCATCGGCTACGTCTGTGCGGCGGGTCTCAGCGAGCTCGTAGCGGATCAAGCGGGAGCTGTTGGCGACCACAGCCACCGATGACGCGTTGTGTAGTACGGCGGCGAGCACAGGAGACAATGCGCCGCCGGCGCCAATGACGAGCCCGATGGCGTTGACTGCGATCGACATCGCGTAGTTCTGCCGGACGACATCGACTGCCCGCCCGCCTAGCGCGCGAACGTCGATCAGGCGGCTGAGGTCGTCGCTGGCCAGCGCCACGTCGGCGGTCT
The DNA here is from genome assembly GCF_049608025.1 of Mycobacterium sp. GTDB lineage: Bacteria > Actinomycetota > Actinomycetes > Mycobacteriales > Mycobacteriaceae > Mycobacterium. Next base: position 7,147 of record NZ_JBMYXC010000077.1, read on the forward strand.
CTACCGCTACGTCGGTCCCACCCAGGCCCATCGCGATGCCGATGTCGGCCGCGGCGAGCGCTGGGGCGTCGTTGACACCGTCGCCCACCATCGCCACGGTGTACCCGTGGGCCTGAAGCTCGCGGACGACGTCGAGCTTGTCTTCGGGGAGCACCTCGGCGCGCCACTCGCTGATGTCGAGTTCGTCGGCGACGGCGCGGGCGGTCTCACGATGGTCGCCGGTCAGCATCACAATTCGGCGAACACCTTTATCCCGCAATGTTTTCAACACGGTTGGCGTCTCGGGGCGGACTTCGTCGCGGAGGCTGATCAGGCCTACCAGTTTGCCGTCGACTGCCAGCAGCAGCGGTGTTTCACCCTGCCGCTGAAGTTTGTCGACCCAGTCGGATGCCTTCTTGGACACCCTGACTTTTTCGCGCCGAAGCAGGGAGGGGCTGCCGAGCAGCAGAGTCCGTCCGTCGGCCACCGTCCGCATGCCAAGGCCGACCAGCACTTCGCACTCCTCGTGCGGTGGGATCGTGATGTGTCGTTCCTCGGTAGACCGGATCACCGCCTCGGCGAGTGGATGCCGAGAATGGATCTCTGAACTCGCGGCGTAGGCAAGGACCTCTTCGGGTTCCCAATCCTTCTTGAAGGCAACGATGTTGGTGACTACCGGACGGCCGACGGTCAGAGTTCCGGTCTTGTCGAACACGATGACATCAACCCGGCCGGCCGCTTCCAGGTGGGAACCGCCTTTGATGAGGATGCCGCGACGAGCCCCGTTCCCGATGGCCGCGCTGATCGCGGTGGGTGTGGACAATCCGACCGCGCACGGGCAGGCCACGAGAAGCATCGTCATCGCTCGCCGGACGTCGCGGGTCACAATCAGGGTGAGCGCCGAGAGAAGGAACGACGCCGGGACAAAGCGGCGAGAGAAGTTGTCGCCCACGGTCTGGATCGGTGCGCGGTCCTGCTGCGCCTGCTCGACGCGGGTGATGATCCGCCCGATCGCGGTGTCACTGCCTACCGCATCGGCGCGCACCACTAACCGGCCCCGGATCACCACCGAGCCCGCGTGCACGTGCGCCCCTGCGGTAATGCTCACCGGCAAGGTCTCGCCGGTGATCGCCGACTGGTCCACGATCGCATCGCCGTCTACCACGTCGCCGTCGACCGGAATCGCGACATGGTCGTGCACGACCAGTTCGTCGCCAATCTGCACCGTGTCGATGGCGACCTGAATCTCTGTGCCGTCAGCCAATCGGACCCACGCGGTGTCCTGATTACCCCGCAGCAGATTTCCAATCGCCCGCCTTGTTCGGCGAAGCGTCAAATCCTGCAGGTACTCACCGATGTTGAGCAACCACAGGACCGTTAGTGCCACGACGTTCTCGCGCAGCACCAGGCTCGCGACCGTCGCCGCCGAAACCAAAAGATCGGTCCCGGGCGAGTGCCCGCCGCGCAGTGAGCGCAACGCGCCACGCAGGAACGGGTAGCCCGTCGCGATAGTCGCCCCGGTAGCGAAGAGCCGACTCGTCGGACCCAGCAGCGGTGGCCGGGCAAAAACGTAGCGACGCATCCCCAACAGCACCAACGCCACCCCACCGATGGCCATTCGCAGCACGTCGGCATTGGCGACATCGGCCGAGCGCGGCGAACGTACCGGCACCACCGCCCGCGACACCGAGGCGGCCGCCGGGACCGCGGCCAGCACGGCCGACTTCTCACATCGCGTGGGCGAATACCACACCACCACCGAGGCGGTGCGCGGATACGCATGTACCGCACGCACACCGGCGATCGCGTCTACCGCATCCTCGATCGCCACCGCAAGAACAGCATCACCGCGAAACCAGTTCGCCCGCAACCGCATCCGCCCAGCAGCATCCGACACCACCACTGGGTCGTGACCGGGCAACTCAGTGCGAATGATCGGGGCCGGCCTCCGCGACGGCTGGCGGGGGCACCTCTTCACCGATGCGATCGCGCGCCTCGGCCATCACATCAGCAACCTGAAGGCGCGCCGACTCCGCACCTTCCTCCGCTTTGCGGGCGCCCCGCAGCCCCCAAGTGGCAGCGGTCACGCTTGCTTCGCGCACCGGCGCCTTAGCCACCGCCTTGCGCGCGAGCTCATAGGCCGCCACGCCGACCACGCCAGTGACGATAGTCGACGCCGCCTTGGCGAGAAGTGCATGCACCGCCATTGGGGAACCCCATTTCTCTGTTGTGAGGACGCGCGACCTCGATGTCAATGACTACCTTTCGTAATCTAGTCGACGCACCCTTATTGGTCATTGGCCCGAATACGGCAGCAGCGCCATCTCGCGGGCATTTTTGATGGCGATTGCTATCTGGCGCTGTTGTTGAACGGTCAGCCCGGTGACGCGTCTGGATCTGATCTTGCCCCGCTCGGAGATGAACGTCCGCAGCAGCGGGGTGTCTTTGTAGTCGACAGTTGTGATGCCCAGGGCCTTGAAGGGATTGGCCTTCCTGCGCACCGGTTCGGCGCGGGGGCCACGTCGGGTCGGTTTGCTTTTTCCCGCCATCGCCGGTTACCAGCTGGCCTTGCGAATACCGGGCAACTCGCCTCGGTGGGCCATTTCTCGTACCCGCACTCGGGACAGGCCGAATTTGCGGAGATGACCGCGGGGGCGCCCGTCGGCAACATCACGATTGCGAACCCGGACGGGGCTGGCGTCGCGCGGCAACCGCTGAAGCGCGGTCTGTGCGACCCTGCGCTGCTCGGCGGTGCTCGAGGGGCGGCGAATGATCTCTTTCAGCTCGGCGCGGCGTTCGGCGTAGCGCGCCACGATGGCGCGGCGTTGCTCGTTCTTCGCGATCTTGGATTTCTTGGCCATCTCAGCGCTCCTCGCGGAAGTCGACGTGCCGGCGGACGATGGGGTCGTATTTCTTGAGCACGATCCGGTCGGGATCGTTGCGCCTGTTCTTGCGGGTGACGTAGGTATAGCCGGTGCCCGCGGTCGACCGAAGCTTCACCACCGGCCGAATGTCGGTGCTGGCCATCAGATCTTCTGCCCGGATGCGCGCAATCGGGCCACCACGGCATCGATGCCGTCTCGGTCGATCACCTTGATGCCCTTGGCGCTGACCTGCAGCGTGACCCGCCTGCGTTCCGAGGGCAGGAAATAGGTCTTGCGCTGAATGTTGGGGTTCCAACGACGACGGCTGCGCCGGTGTGAATGCGACACCGAGTTACCGAAACCCGGCGAACGTCCGGTGACCTGACAACGGGCGGACATCTAGCCTCCTGGAATTTATTGGTAATGGCAATCGTTTTCGACAAGCGTGGTGAGGAACGGTACCGTAATCCACGGCTAGATGAAAATCATTATCAATAGAAGGTGGGCAATGCGTACGCCAGTAGTCCTCGTCGCCGGACAGGGTGACAGCAACAGGGTGGCCGACGCCCTGATGGAGAGCCCGGGCACGTTGGTCGTCGGGCACGAGTACGACGGACACGTCGTACGGCGCTGGGTCAGCATCATGCGCGACGGGGAGTTGTCGACTACCGAGTTGCCGCTCGAGTTGTCCAATGGCTGCGTCTGCTGTACCACCCGCAACGACCTATTGATACTGCTGCGCAGGCTGCACCGTCGTGATGACGTGACGCGCATCGTCGTGCTGCTGGCGGCGTGGCTGGAACCCGAACCCATATGCGTTGCCATCAACGAGGTCCGGGTTCGCGTCGGACCGGGATACGCCGATGGCCCGGCGGCGCGTGACGTGCGGATCGAAGCCGTGCTCACCACCATCGAGACCAGCAATTGGCTGCCCCGCGTGCTGGGCGACGACGAGATCGACGACGGCCGCACCGTCGCCCAGGTCATCGTGGGTCAGGCTGAGTTCGCGGATCTGCTGGTACTGAGCGAACCCGATCCTGGCACGCTCGCGGTCGTGCGCCGACTGGCGCCGCTGGCCCGCATCACCGTCGGCGTGGACCGGGTCGAGCAGGCCCTGGGGCACCTCGAGTCGAACACGCGCCGCGGAAGGCAGCGCGATCCGCATGAACCGCTGTTGCGCGGCCAGCCACCGTTAAATCCCGCCGGGGAGGTCACCCTGGTTGAGTTCACCGCACGGCGACCGTTTCACCCGCAGCGCCTGCACGCCGCCATCGACGTGCTACTCGACGGGGTCATTCGCACCCGCGGCCGGGCATTCGTTGCTCATCGGCTCGACGACGTCATGTCCATCGAGTCAGCCGGCGGCGGTGTGCTGGTTCAGCACGCCGGAACTTGGCTGGCGGCAATGAGTCCCAACGAGCTGGCCTATGCCTCCCCGGAACGACGTGCGCTGGCCGACATGAATTGGGACGACCGGTTCGGAGACCGGCACACATCCCTGACGGTGCTGGTCTGCGGCGCGCAACCGGCCGACATCGACAGCGCCCTGCGCGGTGCGCTACTCACCGATGACGAGCTATCCCGGCCCGGTGACTGGCCGCAGTACCCCGATCCGTTCGGCGCCTGGCACGCCGACCCCTGCGAGGACCTGCCCGACGCTGTGGACGAATTCACTGCGCGCCCCAACCACCATCGAGAAGAGGAGCGATGAAACCGGCCATTCATCCGAACTACCATCCCGTCGTGTTCCAGGACGCCAGCACAGGTAAAGCGTTCCTCACCCGGTCGACGGTCACCAGTTCGCGCACCATCGACTGGAAAACCGACCAGGGCGTCCGGCAATACCCACTGGTCGTGGTGGACGTGACATCGGACTCACATCCGTTCTGGACCGGAACACACCGCGTACTCGACTCGGCCGGACAGGTGGAGAAGTTCCGCCGCCGCTACGGCTAACGGTGACAACGCCGACACCCACGCCTGAGAGCTGGTCGAGCTGACCAACGGGTGTGTCACGTCACGGGAGCTTGTTCACCTTCGCTGCAAAAGTCCAGGTCCGAGCATTCCGGCTAGCCCCTCCATGCGCATTCGGAATAGCGCGAAAAGCCCTACGGCGCGCTACCTGCGTCAAGTCAACGGCATGTACGTAGCGCGGCTGCGCCGCTGTAGGTTCTCATTTCTGACTGCACATTCTGAGGATCCTTCCCGCAATAGGTCTCCAGTAGACGCGATCTGTTCGGTCTGGCCGAGGAGGCCGGTCAGCTGGACCGGCAACCCAGGCTTCGCTCGACTCCACGGTGAGTGGGAGGACGACTTCCGAAGGCCACCAAAGGCGGTCCAGCGGGGTGCCCTGCCCGTATCCTCGGCCTGTGGGTGAGACGAATGAGAAGAACCGGACGATCGAGCAACGGCGTCAAGCCGTGTCCAACCTTTTTGACTTCCTGGTCAAGGGCGGCGTCGCCGACACCACGCGGATGGCCTCGGAGGTCGTTTACGTGGGGCACAAGTCCACCATCCATCGTTACCTTCCCGCCGACAGACCTCTCAGCGGCGATCCGGTCCTGCTCGTGCCCCCACTGGGATCGCAGTCAGCATGCTTCGACCTGCGGCGTGGATGTTCGCTCACCGAGCACCTCCTGAACAGCGGCCGCCCGACCTACCTGGTGGACTACGGCGAGATGAGGTTGTCCGACCGCGACCTCGGGATTGAGTTCTGGGTATCCGATGTGGTGCC
>NZ_JBMYXC010000078.1:0-6548 GCF_049608025.1 Mycobacterium sp.
GATCGACATGTCCAGCAGGCGGCACACCCTTGTTCGGGTTGTCATGATGGACAAGCCGTGATGGACAACTAGTGCCCACCGGGCACGCGGACGCCAACTGAAGAGAGAAAGGTGAGCGTGAAATGACACGGGTACCCATGATCGAACTGAACGACGGAACCCAGATTCCCCAGGTGGGCTATGGCGTCTTCCAGATTCCGCCCGCGGAGACCGCTGGGGCGGTGCAGACCGCACTCGACGTCGGCTACCGCCACATCGACACCGCGCAGATGTACCAAAACGAGCAGGGAGTCGGAGAAGGCATCCGCGATGCCGGAATCGACCGGGCGGCGGTGTACGTCACCAGCAAGCTGAACAACGGATTCCATCGTCCCGACGAGGCACGCCGGGCGTTCGATCAGACGCTGTCGGCCCTGGGCTTCGACGGCGACGATTCCTACGTCGACCTATTCCTGATCCACTGGCCGCTGCCCACGCTCTATGACGGCGATTTTGTCTCAACGTGGAAAGCCTTGGAAGAGTTCAAGAAAGATGGCCGCGCCCGCAGCATCGGGGTGTCGAACTTTCAGGTCGCACATCTGCGACGACTTGCCGAGGAGACCGACACGGTGCCGGCGGTCAATCAGATCGAAGTCCACCCGTACTTCGCCAACAACGAGGTGCGCGCGTACGGGCAGCAGCACGGTATCGCGACCGAAGCGTGGTCGCCGATCGCTCAGGGCAGGGTGCTGGGCGACTCCGTGGTCGCACGCATCGCCGAGACGACCGGCAAGTCGCCCGCGCAGGTGGTGCTGCGCTGGCACATCCAGCGCGGCGACATCGTGTTCCCGAAATCAGTAACGCTGCAGCGCATCAAGGACAACATCGCGCTGTTCGACTTCGAACTCAGCGCTGAGGACCTCGACGCGATCTCGGCTCTCGACAAGGGCGAGGGCGGCCGTATCGGGCCGAACCCGGACACCTTCGACTACGTGCCCAGCTAGCAGCACGGCGAACAGCAGGGGTGGGTCTCAGGCCACCAGATTGTCGCGGGTGGCGGCGGCGCGCGCGGCCTTCTGCCCGCGCTTGGCGCGACGACGAGTCCGGACCGCGGCGATGGCCGACCTCAGACCACGCCGCTCCCCCGGATCCAGTTCGGCGAACATCCGCTCGCTGCGCGTTTCCGGAGCATCATCGGACGTGTCGGTCAGAAAGCGATCCGGCAGAGACAGTTTGGCGATCGTCCGCCAGGTCTTGCCGTACTGGACCAGAAACGATCCCGTGGTGTAGGGCAGGTCGTACTTGTCGGTGAGTTCCCGCACTCGCTGTGAGATCTCGTGCAGCCTGTTGCTGGGCAGATCGGGGTACAGATGGTGCTCGATCTGGTAGCACAGGTTGCCGCTCATGAAGCGCAGTGCGGGCCCGTTCTCGAAGTTCGCGCTCCCGAGCATCTGCCGCAAGTACCACTGTCCCCGCGACTCGCCGACCATGTCGGTCTTGGTGAATTTCTCTGCGCCGTCAGGGAAATGGCCGCAGAAGATCACCGCGTTCGCCCACACATTTCGGATCACGTTGGCCAACGCGTTCGCCTTCAACGTGGACTTGAACGTGGCGCCCGGCGACAGGGAGGTCAGCGCCGGGTAGGCGAGGTAGTCCTTGGCCACCTGGTTGCCCGCCTTGACGCCGAACTCCCGCACCCGCACCAGCGTGGCGCGCCGGTTGTCCCGGCCCTTGAAGATCTTGCCCAGTTCCAGGTGCTGCAACCCGACGCCCCACTCGAAGCCGACCGCCAGCAGAGCGTTGAAGAACAGGTTGCTCAGGTTGAACGGACGCCAGCGCTCGTCGCGCGTCACCCGGATCACGCCGTAGCCGACGTCGTCGTCCATGCCAAGGATGTTGGTGTACTTGTGGTGCATGAAGTTATGGGTGAAGCGCCAGTGCTTGGACGCTCCGCTCATATCCCATTCCCATGTGGAGGAGTGGATTTCGGGATCGTTCATCCAGTCCCACTGACCGTGCATGACGTTGTGGCCGATCTCCATGTTCTCGATGATCTTGGCCACGCCCAGCGTCGCAGTGCCGGCCCACCAGAATTTCCGTGTGGAGCTGCCCGCCAGCAGCAGTCGTCCGGTCACTTCCAGGGCGCGCTGGGCGGCGATCGTGCGACGGATGTAGCGGGTGTCCCGCGCGCCGCGGGAGTCCTCGACGTCCCGGCGAATCGCATCCAATTCAAGCGTCAAGTTTTCGATGTCCGCGTCCGTGAGATGCGCGAACTCGGGCACGTCGGTGATCGCCATGGCAGCCTCCTCTCGATGACCTACCCCAGGGTAACCTACGTTATCGTAGGTTACTGCCCAGTAAACCCCAGGCGTCTGAACCTCAGGCGTCGAGCACACAATCTCCCGATGCCGCCGAGATGCACGTCTGCACCCGGCTGCCGGGCTCGTGTTCGACACCGGTGCGCAGATCGCGCACGTGCCCCTTCAGCAGACCGACCACGCACGACTGGCAGATACCCATGCGGCAGCCGAACGGCATCTGCACGCCGGCGGCCTCGCCGGCATCCATCAACGAGGTCGCCGCGTCCACCGTCGTCGTCTTGCCCGCACGTGCGAACTCGACCGTGCCGCCGCTGCCGTGCACGGGGCCGCGTGCGGCAGCGAACCTCTCCAGATGCAGTCGATCGGCGATCCCCGCGTCCGACCAGGTGCGTAGCGCAGCCCCGAGCAGCGCTTCGGGTCCACACGCCCAGGTCTGACGCTCCCGCCAATCCGGGGCCACATCGTCGAGGCGGGCAAGATCCAGCCGACCCTCGGCCCGGGTGGCGCGCAGTTGCAGTTCATAGCCGCTGAACCGATTTGCGAGCTCGGACAGCTCCTCGGCAAACAGCACGTCGGCCGCTGTCGGCGCCGAATGCACGTGCAGGACATCGCCCAGTTGCCCGCGGCGCACCAACGTCCGCAGCATCGACATCACCGGGGTGATGCCCGAGCCCGCAGTGAGGAACAGGACCGATGCCGGGGCTGGGTCGGGCATGACGAAATTACCCTGGGGCGCAGCAAGTCTCACTATCGTGCCGGGCTCCACGCCTCCGACCAGGTGGGTCGACAGGAAGCCCTCGGGCATGGCTTTGACGGTGATGGTGATCGTGCGCGGCCCCTTGCCGCGCACCGCACGCTCTTCGGGGACGCTGGTCAGCGAGTATGACCGCCACCGCCAGCGTCCGTCGACGAGCAGGCCGATGCCCACGTACTGGCCGGCCTGATAGTCGAACGAGAATCCCCAGCCCGGCTTGATGACCAGGGTCGCCGAGTCGACTGTTTCCCGGCGCACGTCGAGCACCCTGCCCCGCAGCTCCCGTGCCGACCACAGCGGGTTGGCCAGCTTCAGATAATCGTCGGGCAACAACGGCGTGGTGATCCGACCGGCGATGGTGCGCAGGACGTGCCAGCCGCGATTGCGTGCGACTCCCGCGACTGAGGGACGCACGGTATCGGCCACCTTGGCCGTAGTCTTGATGCTGCTCTTGGCCATGACGGCTCCTACCCGATCTGCGGCTACTACGAGTTCCGCAATCGCCTACCTACGGTACCGTAACCTACGGTACCGTACCCCCGCCCTCAGAGCAGGTCCAGCAAAAACTGCAGCTCCTGGGGCGCGTACCAGGCCAGGTCGTGGTCCTGGGCATCCCCGACCGTGAGCTCGGCGTCCTCGTCCCCCAGATCCGCGGCGTCAATCACCTCGACTGCGGCCAGCACCGCGGACTCGGCTGCCGGGTTGTCGACGTAGGCGGCGATCACTCGCTCTAGTGAAATCTCGCCCGCCAACCGCACGACAGCATCGTCGAGGTCGGGTCGCAACGTGATGCCGGCGACGTCTTCCTGGACATCAGCCTCCAGCACAGCGCGGCGGGCGGGGAGCCCCTCGGATCCCGGCCCGCCTGTTTCCCCTGAGTCGGCACCGATGAGCCGCAGCGAGGCCAGCGCCGCATCCCGCAACGCGATATCGGCGAGTTGCTCATCGTCCCCGTCGGAGTAGGCCTCCCGCAGCGTCGGGGTCACCGCGAACGCGGTCCCGTTGACCGGGCGGAGTGATCCCTCGGCGACCAGTTGCTGCAGCATGGCCAGGGTTGCCGGGACGTAGACGCGCACCAGACAAGAGTAGCGAGGGTGCCCGCTCTCCTAGGTCTCCAGGTCTCCTAGGTCTTCAGGCCAACGCCCAGCGTCGCGACGTGGTCGTCGACGTAGGTTGACAACTCGCGCACCGGGCGCCGGTAATCTCCGGTGAGCACCGGCTTCTTCGGCAGGGTGACCTTCGGACGATCAACGTCGTAGTAGTCGATGGTGGACAGCAGATGCGCGATCATGTTCAGCCGCGCGTGCTTTTTCACATCGGATTCGACGATGTACCACGGGCTCAGCGGCGTATCGGTGTGCACCATCATCTGATCCTTGGCCCGTGAGTAGTCCTCCCAGCGGTACACCGACTCCAGATCCATCGGGCTGAGCTTCCACTGCCGCAGCGGGTCGTTGTGGCGGGACCGGAACCGTCGAAGTTGTTCATCGTCGGATACCGAGAACCAATACTTGCGCAGCAGCACACCGTCTTCTATGAGCATCTGCTCGAAAATCGGTGTCTGCCTCAGGAACAGCGTGTGCTCGGCGGGGGTACAGAAACCCATCACCTTCTCCACTCCGGCGCGGTTGTACCAGGACCGGTCGAACAACACGATCTCCCCCTTGGCGGGCAAGTGGGCGATGTAGCGCTGGTAATACCATTGCCCCTGCTCGCGGTCCGAAGGCGCCGGCAGCGCGACAATCCGGGTGAGGCGCGGGTTCAGATGCTCGGTGATCCGTTTGATCGTGCCGCCCTTGCCGGCGGCGTCGCGACCCTCGAAGACGACGACGACGCGGGCGCCGGTTTCACGGACCCATTCCTGCAATTTCACCAATTCCGTTTGAAGACGGAACAATTCTGCGTGGTAGAGGCCATTGGGGATCTTGTTCGGCTTGTGCGCGCCGACCTTCTTCTTGCCCACCCGCAAATCCTAATGCGGCCGTGCCGATGACATGGCGCTTCTGCGATGCCAAGTGACACGGCTCTCGGGGCGAACCGAAGGCGCTATTGTGCGGCCTCCACCAGCTCGTCGAGTGCTTCGCGGAGCAGGCTGGGCAGCATATCCACATCGCTCATCGCGTCACGGTCTGCGTTGATCCCGAAATACAGCATGCCGTTATAGGAGGTCACGCCGATCGCCAGAACCTGGTTGTGCAGCAGCGGCGGCACGGCGTAGGTCTCCAGCAACTTGGTGCCGGCGATGTACATCTGCTTCTGGGCGCCCGGCACGTTGGTGATCAGCAGGTTGAACTGGCGGGCCGAGAAGGTGGTCGCGACCCGGATGCCCATGGCGTGCAACGTGGGCGGACCAAAGCCGGTCAGCGTGACGATGGTCCGGGCGTCGACCAGGCTGGCCGCGGTGGAGTGCGATTCGGTGGCGTGGGTGATCTGCGACAACCGCACCACCGGGTTGGCTTCGCCGACCGGAAGATCCACCAGGAACGGCGACACCTCGCTGATTGCCTGGCCGGGACCGGTGGAGTGCAGTTCGGCGTCGGGGTACACCGACATCGGGGCCATCGCCCGCACGGTCATCGTCGACGTCACCGGCTCACCCCGGGACAGCAGCCAGTTCCGCAGCGCGCCCGCGACCACCGCCAGCACGACGTCGTTGACGTTGCAGTCGTAGCGGGCGCGCAGCTGGCGGAACACTTCGAGGCTGCCCGATGACACCGAGAACCGCCTGTTGCGCGACACCGTGGTGTTCAGCGGGCTGCTTGGCGCGGTACCGCGCGCCACGGTGCGGGCCATGCTGGCGAACCGGCGACCCAGGTCGATCATCTGGCCGGTGCTGGTCACCGTCTCGGTGACCGCCGAACGCAGCGCCGCAGCCTGCGCGGTGGGCCGGGCGACCCACTCACCCAGGGCGCCGAGCACCAGTTGGCCGTCGCCGGGTTCGCGCGACGGGATCCAGATGTCCTCACCGAAGGCCGGCGGCTTCTGGGTCCGGTCGGCGATCACATGGCCGATCTCCAGCGCGGTCATACCGTTGACCAGCGCCTGGTGCGATTTGGTGTAGATCGCGATCCGATTCTTCGCCAGGCCCTCGATCAGGTACATCTCCCACAGCGGGCGGGACTTGTCCAGCGGGCGGGACCCCAGCCGCGCGATGAGTTCGTGCAGCTGGGAGTCGCTGCCCGGCGACGGCAGCGCCGAGCGGCGAATGTGGTAGGTGATGTCGAAGTCGGGGTCGTCGACCCAGACCGGCCTCGACAGCCCGAACCGCACTTCGCGGACCTTCTGCCGGTACCGCGGAATCTGCGGCAACCGCTGTTCGACGGTTGCCAGGACGGTTTCGTAGCTCAGCCCATTGCGGGGTTTGCGCAGGATCGACAGCGACCCGACGTACATCGGGGTCGCCGAGTTCTCCATCCTGAAGAAAGTCGCGTCCGACGCCGACAATCTCGTCAACATGTCGTGGCCGACCTCCCTTCCATCACCCGACGATCGTG
>NZ_JBMYXC010000078.1:6646-12537 GCF_049608025.1 Mycobacterium sp.
TTCCATCACCCGACGATCGTGCCACGCTATCGGCAGAATCCGCGCCCGCACTCAACGGGTGCACCAACGCCCTCATCGGGCGTGGGATCATAGAGTCGTCTGCGACTCTCCAGCAGCTGCCATTCCTACCGTGCCCCATCGCTGGAGAAGAATCATGACCTCACCCACCTCATCGACGCCACTCACCTCATCGACGTCACCCACCTCATCGACGTCATCATCGACGTCATCGCGGATTTCGCCTGATCCCACGTCCGAGCAGTGGACGACCTCCCCGGTGATCGACTGCGAACCCGTACCGGAAACGCTGGGTCGCGCTTCCTCTGCGCGCGGGCCGGCGTGTAAGACACCGTCTGCAGACACCCTGCGACGTCGCGCGCCTCAACCGCTACGGGCACATCGGCCACCCCTGTACCTTTGCGAGCCACCGCCGCCGAAATCGGCGGTGGTCTTCGCCGAGACGGCTTTGCGGCAGGTCATCGAGGTCATCGATCGGCGCAGGCCGGTCGCGCAGCTGCGCCCGTTGATGACGCCGGTGCTTGTCGATCGCGTCATCGCCCATGCCGGTGCCGCGCGCCGGGGAAGCGCGACCCTGCGGCGGGTTCGGCTGCGCTCCATAGACGCCGGAGCCGGCGACGTCGGTGCGGCGGAGGTGTTCGCGTCGTTCACGCGATCCGGGCGCGTCCACGCCGTCGCCGCCCGCATCGAAAGGTATCGAGACCGGTGGCGGATGGTCGCGCTGCAGATCGGCTGAGCGATCCGCTGCGAGGCTGCACCGCTACCTGCGTCCGCGGTCCTTGGCCTGCCGGCCGCGTTGACGGGCCGCTTCGCGACGTTCGCGACGGGTTCCGCCACCGTTCGCATCGGCGGGTTTTCCACCACCGGAGCGCTGGACCTCCACCGACCCGTCCTCCGACGGACCCGAATATGTCAGCGGTGGCGCGTCGTCGCCGGTTCCCTTGGCGCGCACCCCGGCCGGGGCCGCGGGCCGCCGCTTGGTGGCCACACCACCCTTGCTGGATTCTGCGGCCGCCGCTGCGGCAGCGGCGAACTCGGCCAGCCCGGGGGGTGTCGCCATCGACGAGACCGCCGGCGCCGGCGCGGCTTCGACACCCACGTTGAACAAGAAGCCGACGGACTCTTCCTTCATCCCGTCGAGCATGCCGACGAACATGTCGAAACCTTCACGGGCATATTCGACCTCAGGACGCTGCTGGGCCAGACCGCGCAGGCCGATACCTTCGCGGAGGTAGTCCATCTCGTAGAGATGTTCGCGCCACTTGCGGTCCAGAACGCTGAGCAACACGTTGCGCTCCAATTGGCGCATCGCGCCCTCTCCGGCGATCCCCTCGACCTCCTGCTCACGCTCGGCGTAGGCGCGTTCCGCGTCGGCGACCAGGCCGTCCAGCAGCTCTTGGCGGGTCAGTTCGCCCGGCTCACCGACAGCATCGGAGTCGATCAAATCGTGGTGGTCGATCCCCACCGGGTAGAGCTGCCTGAGCCCCTCCCACAGCTTCTCGAGGTCCCAATCCTCGGAGTAGCCCTCGGCGGTAGCGCCGTCGACATAGGCGGTGATCACGTCGATGAGCATCTTGTGGGCCTGCTCGGCCAGGTTCTCGCCTTCCAGCATGCGGCGGCGTTCTGCGTAGATGACCTTGCGCTGCTGGTTCATCACCTCGTCGTACTTGAGGACTTCCTTGCGGATGTCGAAGTTCTGCTGCTCCACCTGGGTCTGCGCACTCTTGATCGCGCGGGAGACCATCTTCGCCTCGATCGGCACGTCATCGGGCAGGTTCAACCGGGTGAGCAACGTCTCCAGCGTCGCGCCGTTGAAGCGGCGCATCAGCTCGTCGGCCAGCGACAGGTAGAAACGAGACTCGCCCGGGTCGCCCTGGCGGCCCGAGCGGCCGCGCAGCTGGTTGTCTATCCGTCGGGACTCATGGCGCTCGGTGCCGAGCACGTAGAGCCCGCCCGCGGCGCACACGTCCTTGGCCTCGGCCGCAACCTCCTCCTTGACCAGTGGCAGATCCTGGTGCCAGGCGGCCTCATACTCGTCGGGGGTCTCAATGGGGTCGAGGTTGCGCTCACGCAGGCGGCGGTCCAGCAGATAGTCAACGTTGCCGCCCAGCACCACGTCGGTGCCGCGACCCGCCATGTTCGTGGCGACGGTGATGGCCGCCCGGCGACCGGCTTCGGCGATGATGCCGGCCTCCTGCTCGTGGAATTTAGCGTTGAGCACGTTGTGCGGGATGCGCCGTTTCTGGAACTGGCGGGACAGGAACTCCGAGCGTTCCACGCTGGTGGTGCCGATCAGCACCGGTTGACCCTTCTCGTAACGCTCGGCGACATCGTCCACGACCGCGATGAACTTGGCTTCCTCGGTCTTGTAGATCAGGTCAGACTGATCGCCGCGGATCATCGGCATGTTGGTCGGGATCGGCACTACGCCGAGCTTGTAGATCTCGTGCAGCTCGGCGGCCTCGGTTTCGGCCGTTCCCGTCATGCCGGCGAGCTTGTCGTAGAGGCGGAAGTAGTTCTGCAGGGTGATGGTGGCGACCGTCTGGTTCTCGGCCTTGATCTCGACCTGCTCCTTGGCCTCGATGGCCTGGTGCAGGCCCTCGTTGTAGCGCCGGCCCATCAGCACGCGGCCCGTGAAGTCGTCGACGATCAGCACCTCGCCCTTGCGAACGATGTAGTGCTTGTCGCGTTCGAACAGCTCCTTGGCTTTGATCGCGTTGTTGAGATAGCTGATCAGCGGGGAGTTCGCTGCCTCGTAGAGATTCTCGATGCCGAGCTGATCCTCGATGAACTCCACACCGATTTCGTGCACGCCGATGGTCCGCTTCTTGATGTCGACCTCGTAATGGACGTCTGCCTTCATCATTGGCGCCAGCCTGGCGAACTCCGTGTACCAGTTCGATCCACCGTCGGCAGGCCCGGAGATGATCAGCGGCGTACGCGCCTCGTCGATCAGAATCGAGTCGACCTCGTCGACGATGGCGAACGTGTGTCCGCGCTGCACGCAGTCTTCGAGCGCAAGGGCCATGTTGTCGCGCAGATAGTCGAACCCGAACTCGTTGTTGGTGCCGTAGGTGATGTCGGCGTTGTAGGCCGCCCGACGCTCGTCTGGAGTCATCTGGGACAGGATCACGCCGACTTCCAAGCCGAGGAAGCGGTGCACGCGGCCCATCCATTCAGCGTCACGCTTGGCCAGGTAGTCGTTGACGGTAATCACATGCACGCCCTTGCCGAGCAGTGCATTGAGATAGGCCGGCAGCACCGCGGTCAGCGTCTTTCCCTCGCCGGTCTTCATCTCGGCGACGTTGCCGAAGTGCAGCGCGGCGCCACCCATCACCTGGACGTCGAAGTGGCGCTGACTCAGCACTCGCCACGCCGCCTCGCGGGCTACCGCGAACGCCTCGGGCATGATGTCGTCGAGGTCCTCGCCGTTGGCGAGCCGGTCCTTGAACTCGTCGGTCTTATCGCGCAGTTCGGCATCGGAGAGCTTCTCGATGTCATCGGACAGGGTGCCGACGTAGTCGGCCACCCCCTTGAGGCGCTTGACCATGCGGCCCTCGCCAAGACGCAGCAACTTCGACAGCACGCTGTTTCCTCGTTTTTCCTGTTTGCATTGATGGCACTCGTCAGCAGTGAGACGGACACCATCGTAGGCGACGCGTTGAATTCGCTGGTTGAGCGTGTCAAGCGCGCCGCACTTCACCCGAATCAGGCGCGCAACCCGTCGCCGTAGGTGCGGTTGCGCGCCGAGTCGAAGTCAGGACAGTCGGATCATCCCGTAGTCGTAGGCGTGACGCCGGTAGACCACGCAGGGCTTGCCGCTCTCCTTGTCGTGGAACAGGAAGAAATCGTGGCCGACGAGTTCCATCTCATAGAGCGCATCGTCGACGGTCATCGGAATTGCGGGGTGCTCCTTGGTGCGCACAATGCGCCCGGGCTCGTGGTCGTCAACAGCGACACTGTCCTGCGGGACGGATTCTTGCGCCGGCGGCGCGAAAGCGGCCGCGAGATGGTCGAGTGAAGTGGCTTCGTGCACCGACAGCGGCGTCTTGTCGCCGTAGTGGATCTTGCGGCGGTCCTTGCTCTTGCGCAGCCGGCTTTCGAGTTTGCCGGCGGCTGACTCCAGGGCGGCGTAGAAGCTGTCGGCGCAGGCTTCGCCACGCACCACGGGTCCGCGGCCGCGCGCCGTGATCTCTACGTGCTGGCAGTTCTTGCGCTGGCGCCGGTTCTTCTCGTGGTCCAGTTCAACGTCGAAAAGGTAGATGGTGCGGTCGAATCGTTCCAGGCGGGCCAGCTTCTCGACGACGTAGCTACGGAAATGGTCGGGAACTTCGACGTTGCGTCCTTTGACCACGACCTCGGCGTTGGGACTAGCGTCAGATGACGACTCTGCTGTGTTGCTGGGGTCGACCACCATCGTGCTGTCTGAATCCGCGGAATTAATTGACATACTTGGCAACTCGATTCTCTGTCGCGTTCGCACACGTGCGCGTGCCTGGGCAAATCAAGGAAATCGCGCCGGGGGCCATAGCTGATCGCGTCGCTCCCCGGAGCAAGGTGTCGAGTACTCACCTCCTACCGCTGGTCGCGATATCCGGCGCCTCATCGTACCGAGCGCTGCCGTGAATTGTTCACGGGTGGTTGGTGCCGACGGTAGTCGCTGTTCACCCAGTCGTGCCACAAATCCGACAGACTGTTTTGAACTCTTCATGTGCGATTAATTCCCGGGTAATCGGCTGGCCCGGGTCACGCATGCGCCAGCGCGAGTACCGCGACAACGTCGGCACCGGACGCGCGCAGAACGCCGACGGATTCGGTTGCCGTGGCCCCGGTGGTGACCACGTCATCGATGACCAGGACCGGACCGGCAACCGGTGCCGACAGCCGGATGCGCCCGGCGATGTTGCGCTGGCGATCGGCGCTGGACAGCCCGACCGAGTCGCGGGTAAAGGCGCTGAGCCGCAGCGCCGGGATAACCCTGAGGCCGCGGTGTGGCGCTGTTGCCGCACGGGCCATACGAGTGACCGGATCACCGCCGCGGCGCCTGGCCGCCGACCGTCGCGTGGGCGCGGGCACCGCCGTCAGCGGTGTGTCGAGAACTCCCCACCTGAGAAGTTGACCCAGCGCCGAGGCGATGGCGGCCGCGAGCGGTCTGATCAGATCCGCACGACCATGCTCCTTGACCGCGACGATCGCTGTTCTGCGGGCGCCTGCGTATCGGCCCAGCGACAGCACAGGCACGCCGGGATCGGACCGCGGAGTGATGACGTGGGGTTCGTCGGGACGAACCGCCAGTTCCTTTCCGCACGCCGCGCACCAGCCGGTGTCGGGGGCTCCGCAGCCACCGCACTGCCGTGGGAGGACAAGATCGAGCACGTATGCAGTGTGGGGCAAACCACCGACACCGCGGCGACGTGGCTGCCGGTGCCTGCCGTTTTCCCGCAGTTGGTCATTCCTGGTGTCCGGTAATCTCGACGGCGGAAGTGCGGGAGCTTTGCGCTGTCCAACTTTGCGTTGTTCAGACTTTGCGTTGTTCAGACTTTGCGCTGTTCACGGTGCGGCCAGGCCGAGGGGAAGAGGTTGCGATGGGTGATCCGGCACCGTTGCGCGTCGACACCCCGTCGCTGAACTGGGATCCCGCAGATGTCACCGTTCCGCCTGTGCCGCTAATTCCGGCAGGCCTCGATCCGATGAGCACGATGATCTCGGCGGTCCTGCCTGAGCTGGCCGTTCCACTCAGTACCGCGGTGGCAGATCTTCATGCACGCGAAGAACGCTTCGCGGCAAACCTGGCCGGAGCTCGCGGCGCGTATCAGTCCGCTGACGATGCCGGGGAGCACGAGATTCACGCGGTGAGCCAGCAAGGGGCGGTC
>NZ_JBMYXC010000079.1:0-12016 GCF_049608025.1 Mycobacterium sp.
ACCGCCTCCAGCAGTCGCGCCATCATCGTCAAGGACACCATCGAGGTCTCGTCCACCACCACGACATCGTGTGGCAGCCGATTGTCGCGGTGATGCCGGAACCGCGACGAGGTATCCGGCCTGCTTCCCAAGAGTCGGTGCAGTGTGGTCGCGCGAAGTCCAGCCAGGCGCTGCCGGTCGATCTGTGGGAGCTTGCCCACCTCCAACGTCACCGCTTCGGCCAGCCTGGCCGCCGCCTTGCCCGTCGGAGCAGCCAGCGCCATCCGCGGCGCGGCGCTGCCGGTGAGGTCGGCCTGCTCGGCGATCGATGCCAGCAGTCGTGCGACGGTCGTGGTCTTCCCGGTGCCGGGCCCGCCGGTAAGAATCGTCAATCGTTGCGCCAGGGCCACTTCCGCCGCGGCGCGTTGCTCACTGAACTCGGCGGGGAACAGCCGTTCCAGATCGGGCAGCGGCTCCGCGGCATCGGCCTTGCGTAGCCGCGCTAAAACATCGCTGCACACCTGTTGCTCCTCGAGCCAGTACCGGTCGAGGTAGAGCAGGTCGGCCTTCGAGTCCGAGAGGATTCTCAGGACCGGAGGATCACCGGTGAGCGGGCTGGCCCGCACCGCCGCCAGCCATGCCCCCGGTTCGGGCCACGCTGCATCAGCCGCGCCGGCCTGCTCGTGCTGTTTCGCCACCAGTTGCAGGTCGAGGCAAACCGATCCGCTTCGCAGCGCTGCGACGAGTAGTCCGACGGCCAGGGCCACGGTCTCGTCGGGCTCGCGGGCAAGTGCGCAAAGTCGCTGTGCAACGTGGATATCCGCCAAACCGAGAATGGCGGAATCAGCGAAACCTCGCAACAGCTCCATCACGAGGTCCTCCCCGCGTGCAGCAGGTCAGACAGTGCCTCGATCAGAGCGGCCGGTGGGTGCCAGCTGAACACGCCGGCGGGATGACCAGCGATGCGCGGCGTGTCGGGTCCGCACATCCCGCGCAGGAACAGGTAGAGCACGCCACCGAGGTGGGTAGCCGGATCGTAACCGATCTGCCGCCACCGCAGAAAGCGATGCAGCACAACGGAGTACAGCAGAGCCTGGAGCGGATAGTCCGAGTGCAGCATGGCTTCGACCAGACGTGGCTGCTGATAATCGGCCGTGGTCAGCGGTGCGTCGGTGCCCAGCCAGTTCGTCTTGTAGTCGACGACGAGGTAACGCCCGTCGGTGCGGAGCACGGCATCCACCGATCCCGTTAGGTAGCCGCGCAGCGACTGGTGGCCCAGCTCGTCGCCGACCAGCCGATCTGCATAGCAGGCCAACGGGTCGGTGGGAGGTAGATATTCGCGCAACAGCAGCCCCACATCGGCGAGCCGGATCTCAGGTGCGCCGTCACGCAGATCACCTCCCGCGAGGGGAAATTCGAAATCCATCTCTCGCAGCCGATCCCCCAGCCCGATCTGGCGCAGGGTCGTATCGCCGGCCAATGGTCCCAGGGGGGTGTCGTGCAGTGGCACCAGCGCCGCTGCGAGCTGTTCGCCGGGAACGTCGACGGGCCACCAGACCGAGTGCGCCTCGATCTGGCTCTCCAGTTCGGCGGCGAGATCGGCGGACAACGGGTCCGCGGTCTCGAGCACGGCGTGCACCAGCGTTCCGAATTTCGCGCCCTTGGGCAGATCGGCCATCGGGGACGCGAGATCGGGGCCGGTGCTGGTGGGGCCGGGGCTGGTGGGGGAGGGAGAGGCTCCGGCGTCGGTTTCAGGACCGAACTCGTCGTCGAGCTCGACCACCTCGGGCTCGCTGGACACGCCGTGTTCCCCGCCGGTCTCCGCGGCCCGGATGAGCCCCGAGTAGGAGGTCCGCCGCCACAGCGTATCGATGTTGCGGTGGAAGTGGCGAACCGTGAGATCGTCTGCCGGGCTTGGTAACTCGACTTGAACCGGCGGTGCGATCACCGACTCCTCGAGCACCGGCCCGCCCACGTCGGCCCACCGCCGCAGCAGCGCCATCGCGTCCTGGTCGTCGATCCGGTGCGGGTCGCAACGGTCCGGAACCACCGGGTCGCCGGGCGTACGCCGCAATAGCCGGGACAGCCCGCCGTTGGGTTCGTCGTTCGACGGCGCCCACCACGCGATGACCTGCGACTGTGCGCGCGTCATCGCGACGTAGGTAAGCCTGACGTCATCACCGGCCGCCTCCCGGCGTCCCTGCTGTTGGACCATGACGTGGTCGGGGCTCGATGCGCCGCCTATGTGCAGGCAGCGGGTATCGCCGTCGTGGAACATCACCACGTCGCGGGTCTGGACGTTGCGGTTGAACGCGAACGGCAGATACACCACTGGAAACTGCAGTCCCTTGCTGACCCACACCGTCATGATCTGCACCGCCGCGGCGTCGCTGTCGAGTCGGCGGTTGCGTTCGACGGCCCCGCTGCGTTCTTCGCGCTGGGTGCGCAGCCAATCACGCAGCGCGGCCAGGCTGAAGTGGTTGCGGTGGGCGATATCGTGCAAGACCTGGGTCAGGTGCGCGAGGTCGGTCATGTGTCGCTCGCCGTCGACCCACGACAGCACCCGCTCGCCCATTCCGTTCAGCTGTGCGGCTTCGAAGACCGCGGCCACCCCGCTCTGCCGCGCGTGGTCGGCCCACTGACGCAGCTTCTCGGAGATTTGATCCGTCAGCTCATCACGTTGGGCAGCAAGTGTTTCCGCGGTCTGACCGAAAAACATGGTGGTCGCGGCGGCTCGGACCAGCCCGGAGCGGTGCGGCTGATCGAAGGCCTCCAACAGGCATAGCCAGTCCTCGGCGGCCGGAGAGCTGAATACGTCCGAGTCTCCGGTGTAGACGGCGGGGATGCCTGCGGCCGTCAGCGCGTCGAAGCAAGCATGGCCGTCGCGGTGGCTCTCGACGATCACCGCAACGTCGCGGGGCTGCAGGGGCTCGTCGCAGAACGTTGCCTCGCTGGCGAGTAGCGCGCCGATGTCGGCGGCCATATCCCGCGGGATGTGGTTGCGCAGTGTGCCGATCGGGATCACGCGGTTGGGCCGGATCCCCAATTCTTCGCGATTCACCACGCGCAGTCGGAAGGGTTCGTTGTGCGGCGCGCCCTTGAGTCGGTGCTGCGGGTACTTGGCCTGGACTTTGCGGACCACGATTCGTGGGTCGCCGAGTTGAGCATCGCGCATCACGGCCTGCAGGCTGTCGACCAGGGGGCCGTCGCTGCGGTAGTTGGTGCCCAGTGTCTTCTGTCTGCCCGCGGTCGATGCGGCGTGCAGGTAGGTGACGATGTCGCCGCCGCGAAACGCGTAGATCGCCTGCTTGGGGTCGCCGATCAGGATCACCGCGGAGTGCCCGCTGAAGGCGCGATCGATGACCTGCCACTGCACTGGGTCGGTGTCCTGGAACTCGTCGACCATCACGACCGACCACCGGCGCTGCATGCGCACCCGAGCCGGCGAGTCCTGCCCCTCGAGCGCGTGCGCCAGCCGGGAGAGTAGGTCGTCGTAATGCAGCAGGCCGCGCGTGCGCTTGCGGTTCTCCAGCTCGGCGCAGAACGCCTTTGCGAACTGCACCCGCACCGCGGAATCCAGGCCCGGCCCGGGATCCAGCGGACGTAGTTCGGTGTGCGCATTGGCGACCACCTCGCGAGCGAGGTTCAGTGCATCGTGGTAGCTGATCAGTGGCTCGTCACGCTGCTGCCCGAAATGTGCGAGGTAGAGGTCATTGACGATCTCGGCAACTAGGTCATCGAGGCTCTCGACCAGTTGCACTCCGGAGTCGCTGTCCCCGGCAACGCCGAGTGATTTCAGCACGAGCTGACAGAATTGATGTGTGGTCGCGATGGTTGCGGCGTCGAAGCCCGCCAAAGCGTCGCGCAACCGCCGCCTGCGGTCGGCCAACTCCTCGGCGGTGCCGGTCAGCAGATGTTCGATGACCTCGTTGGCGCCGGCTTGGTCGCGGTGGTCTGCGGGTGCGTCGAACGCCAGCACCGCCTGCAGGATCTGCTGGCGCACCCGCTCCCGCAGTTCCTGGCTGGCCGCGCGGCCGAAGGTGATCAACAGCATCTGGTCGAGCGGCGCCACACCTTCTGCGACATAGCGCGTCACGAGGCCGGCGAGCGCGAACGTCTTGCCGGTTCCCGCGCTGGCCTCCAGTACCGTGGTGGTCCGTGGTGCGGGCAGCGGACCGAGCAGGTCGAACGGCTCCATCTCCATCAAAACCGATCCCTCTCGGCGTGCAGCATCGGCAGCCATAGCCGGGCGGCGTAGGCGCCCAACCGGGTGCTCTCGCCCTCGTACTCCTCGCCTGGGCGCACCGGCGTCATCAGTACCCGAATGTGAGAAGCCCTACCCCAGACGAGTTCGTGCGCGGGCTGCTCGCTTTCGCCGGGGAATCTGCGGGAGTTCCACCTGAATCCGGCATCCCGTTCGGGTGAACCTCGGTTATACCTCGCATCGGCCCATGCATAGGATGTTCTGAGCGGCAACGGGATCGGCTCGCGGCGGCCGGCGTCATACATAGCGACGAGGTCGTTCAGTACGTCGAGGGCGGACTCCGGCGGCCCCAGGAGTCGCTCCTTTACTTTCTCTCCCTGCTTTGCCCGGCCGATGCACACCGCTGCCCAATTGCGGTCAGGGTAGCGAGCGGCCAACGCCACCAACCGAATCCAGGTCCGCAACAGATGGCGGCCATCTAGCTTCGAGTACGTGACAGCCGCCATGAGCTCGCCGTACAGCTGCGGCACCGTGCCGGTAACGCGTCGGCCTGCGCCGATGGTCGAGTCGATCTCAACGTCCACGTCGATCGCCCGTGGGTCCTGCGTGCGGTGACGTTGGGCGCAGGCCGCCAGCGCGGCCGATCGCGCCGCGACCTCCTGGGCCCGGCGCCAGCCGAGGCGTCCCGGTGGCAGCGATCCGCGGCGCCATTCTGCCTGCTGTGCGTCTGCCGGTGGCACGCCCCGCAGCATGTCCTCGAGCATCCGGTCGCCGATCTTCCACTCCTGCAACGCATCGATCTCTACCGGAATGGTGTCTTCGACGGTGTCGACGTCCCAAGGCAGGGTGAAGTCCAGCGCGCGGAAGAACCCCTTGACGGGATCGGAGAAGAATCCGATCAGATCGTCGAGTGCGACGTCGTCGGGTGGCGGAGGCGGAAGCGGCGCGTCGAACAGGCGCGGCCGCACTTCGCGATGGCCCGCCGCGACCCTGGCCGCCGTCAGGGCGGTCGAGTCGAACGTGAAGGGCTCACCCGGCGGCATGCCCAGCCGACCGGGCGTGACGTTGTCGATATCGAAGGGTTGCAACGGATGTTCGACGAGAACTCGGTCGCGGACCTTCGCGGTGGTGGTGACGTCGAGGGTATCCAGCAGTTCGACGACCGGTACCGCGGGTGGCCTGCGCTGACCGGAGTACTCGTTGGCGCCGGTGTAGGTGATGACCAACTTCTCGGTCGCTGCGCCGATCGCATCGAGCAGTAACTGTCGGTCCTCGGAACGGATGTCGCGCTCGCCGGTCATCGGGTCGCGGGCCAACGCATCGTCGCCGTCGAGGACCCCCAGGCGTGGGAACACGCCATCGTCGAGGCCGACAAGACACACAACGCGGTGTGGCACCGACCGCATCGGCACCATGGTGCAGACCGTCAGGGTGCCAGTGCGGAAGTTGGCGCGGGTGGGCCGGCCGGCGAGGTGGCGGTCGAGCAGCGCCCTGACGTCGGGCAGTCTCAGCTCGACATCGGTGTGTGTACCCGCATCGAAGAGCACACCATTCAGCTCGCGCTCCATCTGGCTGACCTGCCACATGTCGTCGTCCGGGACCGCGGTCAGCGCGGCAACGCCCACGGACAGCGCATTCAGCCACTCGCTCAACGGCATTGCACCCGAGAGGGATTCGACCGCGACGCGAAGTCGGTCGACGTACTCCGCGAGCCGTCCGGCGAGTTCGACCCGGTTGCTGCTCACATCGTCGAGTGGCAGCGTAATGTCCAGCCAGGCGTGCGAGTCATCGGACATCGCGACCCCGGCCAGCACCCGGTCCAGACCGAACCGCCAGGTGTTCTGCACGAAGTCGACACCGTAGGGGCGGCGATGGTCGCGATCGAAGCCCCAGCGGATGTTGGCCTCACGCACCCACTCGGCGATCGCGTCGAGGTCGTCGTCGCTGAAACCGAACTGGAAGCGGATCGGGCCGGCGTCGGCAAGGTTGAGCACGTCGTTGGCGGTGGCGCGCCCACCGGCCAGGTCGAGCAGTTGGCCGGCGACGCCGAGCAGCGGATTGGTCTGGGTGAGCGCGCGGTCGGCGAGCCTGACACGCAGCCGGTGCGCGGGATGAGCACCCTGCACGACTTCGCCGAGGCCGAAGCCCGCCACGATCAGGGGCGCGTAGGCCTCGATGTCAGGACACATGACGAGGATGTCGCGGGGCTCAAGGGTCGGATCGTCTGCGAGCAGTCCGAGCAGCACCTCGCGCAGCACGTCGATCTGCCGGGCCGTCCCGTGGCAGCTGTGCACCTGCACGGATCGGTCGGAGATGTTGTGTGACCGGCCTTCTCGGCGAACCGTGTTGGCCGCGATATCCGACTGTAGCCAGCCGAGTAGGGTGCCCGGCCGTTCGGCGGGTCCAGACCGACCATTCAAACAGTCATCGGTCTTGGTTTCTGCGGGCAGGCTGCGCTGTAATTCGCGCAGGTCCCGGCCGAGCGTAGCTAGCAGTGGGTGCCCGACGGCGCGGTGGGAGGTGTCCTTGCGGCGAGGAACTGCGCCGTGAGAATGTCGCAGGCAGGCCCACAGATTGTCACTGGGATGCGGCAGCCACAGGTGCAGATCGTGGTGGGTACTCAATGCGTGGAGGAGTGCGACTTCGGTCTGGGGCAGCCGGGTGTGGCCGAACAGCGACAGTCTGGCCGGCAGTTCAGCGCCGGATTCCTTCAGGCGGGCAACGGTTTTAGCGTGTCGGACGTGCGGCGGGTCAGCGTCGACGCGATCGACCAGGGCGCGGTAGAGCTCTGGCTGCCACTGCAGGTCGGAGTCGAGATCCTCGGTGCGGCCTTCGAGCCAGTCGACGAGTAGCTGCGGGCGCTGCCTGGCGTAGGAGGCGAACAGGCCCGCGAGGCGGCGGGCGACGGCATAGCGTCGCCCCTGGCGTAGGTCCTTCTCATCGCCGCCTTCGAAGTGGCCCAGGTGAGTGGCCAGCGCGGCGCACCAGGAATCGTCGAGGCAGCCGTCGATCACCGCCAGCAGCGGCCACACCATCGCATCCGGTGACCAGGGATCGTCATGGCCGGCCCCGGTGAGTTCGGCGATCAGCGATTGTGGATGCCGGAACGTCACGCCTGCACAGACGCCGTCAGTCTCGTGCCCGTGGCCCAATACGTGCGACAGTCGCTGGCTGAGCCAGCGCTCCAGCCCCCGTGCGGACACCAGAACGAGGTCCTCGGCGAACGGATCGACCGGGGGTGCGGAGAGCAGCTCTCCGAGGCCGTCGGCGAGCTGATCTGTGCGGTCGGCGCGATGGAGGTGAAGCGCCATCGGCTACAGCCAGTCCCGCTTCTTGAACATCACGTACAGCACGATCACCAGCACCACGATGATTGCCGTGCTCGTCACGAACCCGCCGACAGAATCGATACCGGGGTAGAGCACGTTCTGGCCGTAGAACCCGGTGATCGCCGTGGGTACGGCGACGATCCCCGCCCACCCGGTGAGCTTCTTCATCACGTTGTTCAGTCGGGCATCCTGCAGTGACAGGTTCGTCTCGAACACGGTCGTGACCATGTCCCGCAGCGAGTCCGTCCACTCCGACACCCTCAGTACGTGGTCGTAGAGGTCGGCGAATACCGGATCGAGTTCGGCCGCCGTCGCGCCGTCCATTCTGCGGTGCTGGATCATCGTCACCACCTCGCGCATCGGCAGCACCACCCGTCGCAGCGCCACTAAGTCCTTGCGGAGTTGGAAAGTGCTGCGTTGCAGGCCATTCCGTGGAACTTTGTCGGCAAATAAATCGTCCTCGAGCGCCTCAATCCCGTCATCGAGGAACTGAACCGTGTCGAAGTGACTGTCGACCACCACGTCGATCAGACCGTGCACCAGCGCGCCGACGCCGTGCTCCTGGCCGCCGAGTTCGTCGAAGCGCCGCGACACCTCGTCGACGTTGAAGTGCGGTGAGAGTCGGACGGTGATCAACCCGCGAGGCAGAACGAACCCCGAGATCCGGTGCATTTCCAGCATCGACTCCCCGGTGTCGGTGGACGGTGGAGTCTTGACCGACACCGCGTAGACGGTGAAGAACGTATGCGTCTTGTAGGCGACTGCCTTCGTGCGTTCGGCTTCGGCGACGGCATCTTCGACGGCCCATGAGTTGAGGTGCAGATCCTGGGCGAGTTCCTCGAGGATCGCGTGGTCAGGGTCGTGGATGTCGCACCACACCAAAGTGCCTTCGGTGGCCAGGTATTGCGACATCGACGAGAACGCGAAGTCGTCCTCGGGGTTGCCGTCGCGCCAGATCCGGCCTCGGACGTGGGTCACCCGGTCATCATCAGCTGAGAGTGAACTCCGTGGCCAGGCCGTCGATTCCGGCGCGGATGGCGTCGAGCGCGGGCCGGCGTGCCTTGAGTTTGGTACCGACGTGCGCACCGGCGTGCAGGGTCGTCGCGCATTCCTGAGCCACCTGCTGCGCGCGCGTGACCACCTGATCGGCGTCGACGATCTCATCGAGCCAGCCACCGGCGATCGCCTCATCGCCGACGAACGTCGACGCGAGCGCGGTCGCGCGCTGGAAAGCCGCGGGGGTCAGCCGCATCCGCATGATCTCAACGGCCGATATCGGAATGGTCATGCCGATGGCAACCTCGATGGCCTGACAGCGCGACTTGGGCGCGCCCACGCGATGGTCAGCCGAAAGGAGCAGGAAAGAGCCCATCGCGACGGCGGGACCGGTCGCGGCGATGATCACCGGCACGGGAAATGTGAGTACCCGTAGTGACAACTCGAATCCACCGGCAAGCATGGCAAGGGCTGCGGCTGCGTCGCCGGACTGGAACACCGCCAGGTCGAACCCGCCGCTGAATACCCGCGAGTTGCCCGCCAGCACCACCGCTTTGGCGGCGTCGGCCTCCGCCCGGTCCAGGGCCTCGTTGATCGCGGTCTGCATCGCGGGCCCCAGTACGTTCACCTTGCCGTCGTCCAGGGTGATGGTCGCTACCGAGTCTGCGAGTGCGTAAGAAACAGTGCTGGTCATGGTCCTCCTGCCGTGCCGAGTGAGGTGGATCGAACCTAACAGCGTCGCCCCGGTTGCCACCCAACCGGGTTTGGTTTCACAGAACGGGCAGGTAGCAGACCCCGCGGAGGCCGCGGCTCGCTACGACGCGCCGACCAGCTCCGGAACGGCGTCAGCGCTCGAAGCGGTGTCCATCAGACGTTCGGAGCGGGCCTCCCAATCCGGGTCGGCCCAGGTAACGCGCGCCGGCAGGCGCCGCCAATACGAGGGATGGGTGCGCAGGTACCTCTCCACGCTGGCGTGTACCGCAGCGTCTACTGGGACTTTGCGGAACGACATCGTGTGTGCGCCCTCGGCGAGGGCGTCGGCGGCGCCGGGCGCCAGCCGATTCGACGGCTGCGGCACTGCACCGGCATTAACGGCGCCGTCCAGTACCCAGTCCAGGGCGATCTGCGACAGCGGCGTGCAGGCGTTCTGCCCTCCGGCGACGTCATCATGGGCGCCACGGAACCAGACCTCCTCGACGCTGTCGCCCGCGGGGGCCAGAGGTTGCACGTCAAATGGTCCGTAGCCGCCGTCGATCGCGATGGCGTGTCTGGCAGCCGTGACGTTGGGGAGCGGGTCGGGGGTGTCCGGTCGGGGCAGGCCCGGCACCGCGACCGTGTCCCACAGGCCCAGGAATTCGACCTCGACCGCGATGTCACTGCGCCCGGCCAGGCGCGCGGCCAACCGGCCTACGCGCCGCCAATCCGACGTGCTGCGCGGGGTGCGCGGTATTGCGTAGGCGGACAACACATACTCGGTGAGGTCCGCCGCCCTCCACCGTGCGGAGTCGGGTCCACGCAGTATTCCGACCGTGCCGAGCAAGTGGGTTAGTGCCCGCGCGCAGTAGGCGCCGTGGCCCGAACCGAAGACAAAGAGGCGATCGCCGGGCTCCCAGCGGTCCATCAGGAATTCGTAGGCTTCGATGACGGATGCGCGGGCTCTGCCGCGCGCTTCAGACCGCCGATGCCGGCGCGGGAAGTGATGGGGACTGATCGCGTCGTTGTCAGGACGAGACCAGACGATCTGGTCAGCATCCGATTGCAGCAGTGCGACCAGGGCCGAGGCGTTCTTGACGCCGGCCGACCCGGAGCGGTCACGGCCGTGATCGAAACACAGCGCGATGTTTTTCACGAAGACCCCCGGCGTGATTGAGCGTGGAGCGCCGCTTTCTGAGTCTGCCAGGAGACCGCCGGACCGTCTGGGCTTTCGGCGATCGCCTTTAGGGCAGCGACACCTCGACGCCGGGGCTCAGCGGGTCCGCACGCAGCTCGATGACTTCGGGATCGGTACCGGGCGGCACGTCGTAGACGACCGCAACTTCGGCCTGGTCACCCGGGTTCAATTCGGCCAGCGCACCACCGGCGTAGAACGTCGCCTCGTCGTCGATCGAATACACGGTGCCTTCGGCGATGAGCTTCTGGAAGGTGCCCAGGAACGTGGCCGGTTCGTCGCTGGTGTTCGTCACAGTCATGTGCACTACGACGTACTCACCTGTCGCGGACTTGTCGACCGGGAATTCGAGGGATGAGACGGACGGGGTGATCTCGATGGTGTCCACCGTGAAAGCCAGGGGGCCGTCGGTGGCGTCACTGCGCTCGGGGGAGGGCGGCGCGACCGCCGTCGTCTCGGGCGCGGTGTCGGTCGGCGCCTCGCCCCAACCGCTGCCGGCAGTCGTGGTCGGGGGCGGCAAAATGGTCGTTGTGGGATCTTCGAACGCGCCAAGGCTCGAAGAACTGTCGTCGGTGAAGAACGCTGCGTAGACCGAGACCACGACCAGCACTCCCAACAGCGCCGCGCACACCGCCAGGTAGCGCGTGAGCAGCTGACGATCGCCGCCCGGGGCCGCGTTGGGTGGGCTCGAAGCCGGCGACGGTGCCATGGGCATGGCGGCGGCAGCCTCAGCCCGGGGTGGCGCCTCGCCGGATTCGTCGGGGTACGACGAGCCCGCAACGGAGTCATCAGATCTAGCTGCGGACTGGACAGGTTCGTTCGGCTGTGCCGGGGAGTCCGATGGATCCTCGTCCGCGCGGTGGGCGCCGCCGCGCCGGGGTGTGCTCGTCGGCCCCGACGGTTGAGGCGGCCCCGTCGGTGGAGGTGGCCCCGTGGGCCCGGCGGGTGGGGGCGGGGCGGCCTGCGGTGCCTGCGTCTGATGTTCGGTCCACGCGTGGCCGCTCCAGTAACGCTGCCCGCCCGACCCGTCGGGATCGGGGTACCAACCGGCTGGCATGTGCGGTGTGGTCATCGCGGTGGGTCCTCCCCTTACGCTCCGCCGGCGCGCAGCATCGGGAGGATATCTCACGACCACGTGGTCGACGGCGATCCCCGAGTCCAACGGTGATGGGCCCTGTCAGCCGCCCATCAGCATGCGCCACTGTTCCAGATTGCTCGCGCGGTAGACGAAGTTCGTGTTTCGGACCTCGGAGAGCGCCGCGCTCGGCTCTGCGGAGTACCAGTGCCCCGGGAATACCGTCGGGTCGCCGGGAAGCTGAGCCAGCGCCTGCAGGCTGCGGAACATCTCCTCGGCGTTCCCGCCGGGGAAGTCGGTGCGGCCGCAGCCCTCGAGGAAGAGGGTGTCACCGGCGACGAGGCGGCCGTCGAGCAGGAAACACTGGCTGCCCGGGGTGTGGCCGGGAGTGTGCAATAGCTCGATGTCGACATCGCCGACGCTGACGTGGTCGCCGTGCTGGTGAGACGTCAATTCGCTGGGTGCTATCCCGGTGACCCGCGAAACCCACTCCGCTTCCTGAGCGTTGACATGGACCGGCACACTGACACGTTCCAGCAGCTCGG
>NZ_JBMYXC010000080.1:0-11801 GCF_049608025.1 Mycobacterium sp.
CTACAACGAGAACGCCGTCTGGCTCGGCGATCGGGTTCACCGGCTGCCCGCCGTCCATGTGGAACGACCTCACGGACCGTGGGGCACCTGGATAGTGCGCGACGCCGACGGGTCGGGCCGGGTCGACGTGAGGTTCACGCCGACGGTCCGTTCTGAGATGCACGTCGGCCCCCACCGATCGCTGGCCGAGTATTACGCACCCTACGGCTGGTACGAAGGACGGATCCACACCGACGACGTCGACCTGTCGGTCGACGGTATGTTCGGGGTGGGTGAACAGAAGCTCATCCGCGTCTGAAGCAGCGAATCCCCACAGCTCCACCACATGAGCTGTGAAGCCCAGTTGTTGGGCGAAGAGCCGTGTCGAATCCTGCCCAGACCCTCTGGGGCGCGCCTGAGGATCGGCCCTGGGTTAATGGGTCATTTCACGGTGGCGATTCTCAATCTGGTCCATTCTTGGACTGTGGCCGCCGGGGTGAGGAATACGCGGCCGAGGCGGGTGCACCCGGTCGACGAGGTGCTGCCGATACCCAAGCTTGCGACCTACGGGTTCCAGCATGTGGTCGCCTTCTACGCGGGCGCCGTGCTTGTGCCCGTCCTGATCGCCGGCGCTATCGACCTACCGCACGAAGACCTGATCAAGCTGATTACCGCCGATCTGTTCACCTGCGGTATCGCCTCGATCATCCAGTCAGTCGGCGTCTGGAAGATCGGTGTGAGGCTGCCGCTACTGCAGGCTGTGACCTTTACCGCGGTGGCCCCTGTCATTGCCATCGGACTGGCACACGGCGGCGGCGCTCAGAGCTTGCTCTACGTGTACGGCGCCGTCATCGTGGCCGGCGTCTTCACGTTCGCCATCGCGCCGATCTTCGTCAAACTACTGCGGTTCTGCCCACCCGTCGTCACCGGCACGCTCATCACGATCATCGGACTGTCGCTGCTGCCGGTGGGCGCCGGCGAGGCTGTCACCAATCCACACACCCGGGAACACGACCCGACCAACATCCGGTGGCTGCTCTACGCGCTGGGCACCATCGTGATCATTGTCGCGATCCAGCGTCTCTTCCGAGGGTTTATCGCCTCCATCGCGGTGCTGCTGGGCTTGGCCATCGGCTGCGGCGCCGCCTACCTGCTGGGCGACATGGACTTTCACAAGGTAGCCAAAGCCAGTGCGGTCGGTTTTACCGAGCCGTTCCTCTTCGGACTGCCGAAGTTCGACATAGCCGCCTGCGCGACGATGATCATCATCTTGCTGATCACCGCGGTGGAGTCCACCGGTGCCACCATGGCTACCGGCGAGATCGTCGGCAGGCGGATCAAAGCCTCCGACATCGGTAAGGTGCTGCGCGCCGACGGTCTGGCCACCGTGATCGGCGGCATCTTCAACTCGTTCCCCTACACCGCGTTCTCGGAGAACGTCGGACTGGTGCGGCTGACCGGCGTCAAGAGCCGTTGGGTGGTGGCCGCCGCGGGCGTCATCATGATCATTCTGGGATTCCTGCCGAAAGTGGCTGCAGCAGTGGCGTCGATCCCCAATCCGGTGCTCGGCGGTGCGGCCCTCACCCTCTTCGCGACGGTGGCCGCCGTCGGTATCCAAACGCTAGGCAAGGTGGACTTCACCGACCATCGCAACCTGGTTATCGTGACCACCAGCCTGGCGCTGGCACTGTGGGTGACCAGCGATCCAGACGTCGCCAAGGCGTTGCCGGCGGGTGTCGACTTGCTCTTTGGCAACGGTATCTGTCTCGGCGCCGTCACCGCGATCCTGCTCAACATCGTCTTCTTTCACCTCGGCTGGCGGGGGTCGCGGGTAGCCGGCGACGGTGCTATCACCCTTGACGAGGTCAATGCGATGACTTCGAATCGGTTCGCCGAAGTGTTCGGCCACGTTGTTCAAGATGTGCCGTGGGCGATCGACCGGGCATACGAGCAGCGACCGTTCGCCGATACCGCGGCGCTGCGCGGGGCGTTTCAGGTTGCAGTATTCAGCGGATCCTCCGACCAGCAACTCGAGCTGATCCGGGCCTTCCCGGACCTCGGCGCCCAAGACGACAGCCCAGATTCCCCTGCTGTCGATCAGCTGGCGTTGTCCGACCTCCTCGAGGAGGACGACGATGGTGTGGTGCAACTGGCGAGCGCCTACCGCGAGCGCTTCGGATTCCCACTGGTGATCAGCGTCAGTGACACCGGGCGCTTCGACCAGCTGCTTCGCGACGGTTGGTCGCGGATGGACAACTCACCCGCTACCGAGAAGGCGTTCGCCCTAATTGAGATAGCCAAAATCGCCAGCTCCCGGTTGTCCGAGCTTGTGGCCAACGCGAACCCGATCGCGGCCCCGCAGTTTTCCCGGCCCGACGAACTGCGGTAGACGGAAGAGTTGGGAACGGTGGAATGTGCAGTGGCACTGAGGCTGAGGTACGACCCGGCCGCCGATGTTGTCCCGCTTAGGAGGAACGGTCATGACTGCCGACAACCCATCCACAGCCGCGATCTATCAGACCGGCACGATCAACTCCCTCGTTAACGCGGTGTACGACGGGGACCGGGACATCGCCTGGATGAGAAGCCGAGGCGATTTCGGGCTTGGCACTTTTGCGATGGTGGACGGCGAGCTGATCGTCTGCGATGGGACGTTCTACCGGGCTGACGCAAACGCCACTCTCAGCATTTCGGAGGAGGGCGACATATTGCCTTTCGCGGTGGTGAGCCATTTCACGCCCGAGCAAAGCTTCGATCTGTTCGACAAAGACTGTGCGGGTATCGACTATGCGGGCACCGCGGAGCATCTCGCCCGCTACTTTGTGTCGAAAAACTTCGTTTACACGATCAGGATCGATGGCTTGTTCAACAGCATGCGCATCAGAAGCGAAGAGTGCCAGCCCAGGACGTATCGCAAGCTGGCCGAGACCCTGCCCGATCTGCAGAGGACGTTCGAACGTGACGGCATCGAAGGCACGCTCGTCGGCGTCTGGTTTCCGGACTACCTGAGCCAGATCAACGTGGCCGGCTTCCACTTCCACTTTGTGGACCGGGAACGCGAAATCGGCGGGCATGTACTGGATTTCGAACTGGCCCGCGGACATGCGTCCATCCAAACCATCAAGAGCCTGCAGGTCGACCTGATCGATAACAACGAGTTCGCGCAAGCCGACCTGAGCGCCGACCCGGCCGGAGCGGTAAATCAGGTGGAGAGGCAATAGAAATGCTTCGGTCACGATCCAAAATCGTTGCCCAAGTAGGGCTTTGGATTCCCACTGATGATCAGCGTCGGTGATACCGAGCGCTTCGACCAGGCAGAGGAGGGCGCGGGAAAAAAGAGTAAAATCGAGTGGCCGAAAGCCGAAACCTCTGTGGCCGCTCGTAGCGACCGCGCGAACGCGGGGTCCGCGCCCTCACGATCAGCCTAAGCTCGTGGCGGCGATCACCGCAAGTTCCGCGCATGCACAAGCGACACCAGGCCCAGTTCGCGCCGCAGCACTGCCGGCGGCAGCAGACGGAAGCCGCGCACGCCCGGCCGCCCCGTGGCCGCCTGCACGATCTTGCGCGCAATCCGGAAATCCACGTCCTTGAGGACCCCCCGATCCGTTGTGGTGTCAAGCAGAGCCGACAACCCAGGAACTGCGAACGGGTTCGTCACGTCGAGCATGACGTTGGTGGCCGCGACGAGGTGGCGCGCTCGTTCCCGCGCCGGCAGCTCATGGAGAGCCGCCGCCGCCGCATCGATGCGGGTTGCAACACGTCCGACGAAGCGGCGCAGCCGATGCGGCCCCAGGGTCAGGGTGCCGGAGTGGGCGACCGACAGACCGAGGCAGTCGATCCGGTCGCGCCCAAGATAGGCGGGGTCCGCGGTGGAGGGTTGGCCATTTCCACTCAGTGCGGTACGAACCTCCTTGGCGAATTTCCGCTTGACACCCAGGTCGTCGACCAGCGAATCGATCCGTGCGTCTGCTTCGTGCAGCGCGTCGAGGTCTGGGTGAGCGACGATGAAGTCATCGTTGTATCGGGCGTAGAAGACACCGTCGATGGCACAGACCGCCTCGTCCATCGGTACTACTGCGAGGTTGCCCAGAATCGGGACGAGAGGGGTGCCCATCGCGACGCCGTAGAGCCGGGTGAACTGCGCGCCGTCCCGATCCCGTACGACGGGCCGCGCGAGGGAGGTGATGAGATTCCATGCGTTCGGTTCGATCTCGCCGTTCGGTCCGCCCAGCGCGGCGACCTCTCGCAGAATCCGCCATAGCGCCGCGTCCCGGCCGACTGGGAGATCGTCTCCGTAATGTTCGAAATCTGATTGCAGGACATATAGCGGCGGGCCTTTCACTCCGACTCGTTTGCGATGCGCGCGGACGAACCCGGCGAGGTTCCGCATGGCTCCCACATTCGTCAAACCCGGCAAGTAGGAATAGACGCCGGGGAGGCCGTAACAGCGCGCATTGTGCGAAAGAAGCTGAAAGAGGGCCGATCCGATGACGTGGTCGATGAAGGCAGGCATGTGGGCTGTGCGGCGCTTACCGTCGCTTTCCAGAATCCAGAGGTCCACCGGCTGTGGCCGGTATTCGCCGTTGGCCACACTGCGGGCGATCGCCCTCGAAAGGGCTTGCCGTTCGGTTGCGGTGCTGAAATAGGTGACCCCGCCGCCGGCCTCGCCGAATGCCAATCCGCGTTGACTCCTTTTCGTGAAAATCCGCAGGATGGTTTCCTCGTAGGTCTTCGGGTCGGTCAGCAGTCCCGCAATGTCGAGCGGCTCAGCCATTGGGCGCACTCCCCGCAGTCTGGATGATTCCCCAGCGGATATGCCAAGCCTTGACAATCCGCAGCCAACTTTCGAATAGCGCCGCCTCGGGTTCCGGCGGCAGGAGAAGGAGCAGACGCAACTTCCCTTCATGAAATATCGGCGTAAGCCAGCGCCCGGACAACGGAACGACGATGGCCCCGGCTTCAAGGCCTTTTATCGCCGTCGGTAAGGCGCCCGCCAGCACACTTTTTTTGAGGTTGCGCATGTCCGGTGTTCCTTCGAGCGCGTCCAGATCGAAGACGATGCCGTCGGCAAAAAGGGTACGAAACTTAGAGATCAGGATTTCGGGACTGTCGGGCTGCATCAGCACATCTGCAAGCGGCTGCGTCCATTTCTCGGCGACAAGCCGGTCGAGTGCCTCTCGGCCATTTCGTATGGGTCCCGGTAAGACTTTGCCGCGGCTCGCCGCACCGCCGGTGATCGCTTGAAGCGCCAGATGAGGTTGTGGCTGGTCCTCATCGTTGGAGGTTCGGGTGAAGTAGACGAGGGTCGTTGACGACCGGAACGAAAAATACCCCCTGCCGTCAAAGAGTTGCTGCATCAACTTCACCGCGGCCGATCTCTGCTGCGACGGAATCCATTCCGGGATCACGATGCTGCCGACGAGCAGCGGCCCCGGTTCCCGGGCCAGCGCTGCCATCCAGTCTCCCGTGGTCAGCAATGTCGGGAGGGGGGACTTGCGGTCCTGAAAATGCTGCAGGTTGATGAGAACGATGAGCACCGTGACCATGGCGGCCGTGATCTCGAGCAGATCGGAGGCGGGATGGACGT
This sequence comes from Mycobacterium sp., assembly GCF_049608025.1. Lineage (GTDB taxonomy): Bacteria > Actinomycetota > Actinomycetes > Mycobacteriales > Mycobacteriaceae > Mycobacterium. The sequence continues at coordinate 5,567 of NZ_JBMYXC010000080.1, forward strand.
CGATCCACACCAGCCACAGCAACATCGCCAGCAACCCGACGGTTGCGATGAGTGTGCCGAAACGCTCTTCGGCGAACAAACGGATTTGGTAGATGCCGGCCACGCTGCGAACGATGAAGAGCGGCAGGAGCGCCAGTAGGAAGCTAATCGGTATTTTGTCCATGACGAACAAGCCGAGGGCAGCTGCGAGCGACCAGAAGAACACGGCGATGACCGGTGTCGTCCACAGCAGCCTGTGAAAGAACAAGAGCCGCAATTCGCGCAGCGCGGGATTGCGGCGCAGGCGGACGAAATCGAAATAGAAGAGCGCGGTGCCCTCGTATGCTCCGCGAAACAACGGTAGGACCAGATAGAAAAATTGAAAGGCGTCGATATCCCGCCAGGCCGAAACGCCCTCGGTGAGGTCGAGAGCACGAGTGTTGGTGCCATATATGCCAAGGATTGCCAGAACGATGACGGCGTCGAGGCGCAGGCTCAGTCCGGCCAGCGTTGTCTTGACGCCCAGCCAGAACGGGATCCGCGGGAGCAGCCGCCACGGGGTGCGAGTCAGTGCCCCGTATTTCGGCCGAAGGCCGATCAGCCGATAAACTCTGAGGGTGTAGTGAATTGTGATCCAGATGGCTATCGCATTCGACAGGATGATCGCAATGATGAGTGCGGCCGAGGGATATAAATAGATACCAATACCCAGCACGAGCATCTGGACCAGGGTCGGCGCGAACATTGACCAAAGAGGTCGGTAAATCCGCCGTGTTGCGTAGATGCCGGAGTGAAGCACGCGAACCGGAAAACGTACCCCGAGCTCGAGGAGCACGAGGACCGCATAAACGTGCCCAACCACGCCATGATCGGGCGGCAGCAAGATGTCCAGCGTGGCAACCAGGACGATCGTCAGAACCGATCCCACGACCACCGAGAGGACGAGCCAGCGGCCGATCTCGCGCTCGGCTGCCTCACGCTCACCGGACCGGGAGAACGCCCGCAGCCGCTCCCGCATGAGCTCGAGCAGCCCCCACCAGCCGCCGCTGATGATTAGACTGCCGACCCGCAGGACGATAACGGTAAACGCTGCCAGTCCGCCGAGGCTGGTGAGCAGGATCAGGAACTCGATGACGTGGACAACGAACCTCGACGTATCGAGCAGCAGCGAATAACGCAGCCGGTAGCGGAAGTATGCGAAGATCCTGCCGGTCAGGAGGCTCGTGTAGAGGGAGACTATGTTGTTCTCGCGGAGCGCCGTTCGCTTGAACCAGCGATCGATGTCGTTCACTGGGCAGGTCCGTTGCGGAGTTGCGCGATCACGGGGGAAACGTGGGGGACCATCGGATACCGGCCAATTCGAATGGCGATTCTGGTACCTTTCGCCGGCGATAGGTCAACGTTGACGCGAGTTGCGGAAAGCTGTGCACCGTCTTGCGTCAAGGCCGCACCGCGGTTGTCTCCCGCTCTACCTCGATGAGAAGAGTGCACCATGAAGCGAGGCGACGTAGCCGTATTCTCCATATCGGCTGGACTGTCGGCGATGGTGGTGGCGGCGGTCGCCTTCAGTTTGCTCGTCATCGATCGCTCGCCGGGTTCGACCCTGATCGGCCCCGGAAGCAGCACCTCGAGCCTGCTCATCGTGGCCTGGGGGCCCAATCTCTGCAAAGCCGCTCCGTTCACGCCGGGATGCGAAACCGGTCACGTTGACGAGATGGGGGAGACGTTCATTCTCCATGGGCTTTGGCCTCAACCGCCCGACGAACAGTTTTGCGCCGTACCCAAGCGGGTTGCCGATCGGGCCAGTGCGTTACAAGGTTCGGACATGCCTTCGGTGAAGCTGCCCGAGGACGTGCGAACGAACTTGGCGTCGGTGCTATCTGATGTCGCGATCATGGCGCCTCACGAGTGGTATCGGCATGGCACGTGTTCCGACGTCAAACCGGCGGTGTATTTCAGCGATGCCGCAACGCTCACCGACCAGGTCCGGACATTCCTCGATCCGGTATTCGCCGAAGCTCGGGGTGAGGTGTTGTCCCTCGATGCGGTTCGTGCGCAGTTCGACACCCGGTTCGGCGAGGGAGCAGGCAGTCGCGTGGGCCTCACCTGCCGCGACGTTGACGGGGAAGGGACCCTCCTTTTTGAGGTGCGGTTGTCCCTCCCGCCGGTGGCCGACCTTCGCGCTGCCGACGACACGTTGTCGCTGGGGGACTTGCTCGCCCAAGCCCCACCGTTATCAACGGAGTGTTCGCAGGGGCGCCTACTCTGAAGATGCGCTGAGGTTCAGCACCCGATCGGCGTAGGCGTCTGCGAAGTCCGATCAGCGCACCGGTACGTCGATGAGCACCAACACTTGTGAGCTAGAGCGAAAGCAGAGGTAAGACAATGGGTACCCCAACATTCATGATGTTCGATGCTGCGCCGAAGGCGTGCGCGCCCTACAGCCACGCCGTTGAGATCGACGGCTGGTTGTGGATCACCGGGCAGATGCCGAACTACGCTGATGACCACACCAAACCTCTTCCGGATGGCATCGAGGCTCAAACCCGAAACGTGATGGACAACCTGAAGATTGTGTTGGCAGAGTTGGGCGTCGGGCTTGAGAATGTTGTGCAATCACGGGGCTTCCTCACCGAGTTCACCCGCGACTACGCGAAATTCAACAGCGTGTACGAGTCCTACTTCGAACCCGGAAAGCTGCCTGCTCGGACGTGCATCGGCGTGACGGCGCTCGCGCTGGACGCGTTGGTCGAGGTCGACTTCGTCGCACGACGGCCACAGTAAGAGTCGCACGACGGCCACAGCGAGATCGGTAGCGGCGGCCTGAGGCCCCGCCGGGGCACTGCAGAATCTCTGGCGGGGCACTGCAGAGTCTCTGCCGGGGCACTGCAGAATCTCTGCCGGGGGCGGTGAAGAATGTGGAAGGGCGGCACGATGAACGCATTCGGCGAGGGCGCGGTCGCGACTGCGGTCGTGGCGCGCAGCGTGCGCCCTGATCGGGTCGAGGCCTATCAAGCCTGGCAGTCCGAGATAGACGAGGCCACCAACAGAAGTCCCGGCTTCATCGGAACTGAGACGATTCCGCCCGTCGCGGGCATCCACGACGATTGGGTGATCATCTTTCGGTTCGATTCCAAGGAAAACCTGGCACTGTGGATGCAGTCTGAGCAGCGCCGAGAATTACTTGAGCGCGGCAACGAACTTCTCGAAGCGCCCGCAGACGAACACACCATGGTCGGCGGCCAGCCGCCTGCGCACTCGGTCACCGTTGTTGCCAGCGCGACTCCCCATCCGGGGCGAGAATCGCAATTCCTGGCCACCGAGAAGGCGCTCGAAACAGCCGCGCGCTCCTTCGAGGGTTTCACCGGATACGAGCTTCTGGAACCCGCGCAAGAGACCGGTGGCGCATGGACCAGTCTTTATCGCTTCGTGGATTCGCGGCATGCCGACGAATGGCTGCGCTCGGAGACGCGTACCAAGCTGATGGAAAATCTCCACAAAGACGTGGAACAAAGCGCAATTAGGAAGGTGCCGAGCGCTTTCGGTAGCTGGTTCAGCTTCAATGAGGTAGACGGCGCGAACACGCCAAACTGGAAACAGTCGATGACCGTCCTGTTGATGCTCTACCCGACGATCATGTGCATCAACTATCTCACCTCCTACCTGGCGAAGATCGGTGTCCCGATGTTCGCGCAGACCTTTACCTCCAACGTTCTGAGCACCGTTGCCCTGGGGTTCGTCTTGATGCCCTTTGCGACACGAACCCTGAGTTTCTGGCTGAACCCCGACGTCTCGAGACGTATCACCATTCGCGGAACAATTCTCGTCGTCGCGCTCTACGCAGTGCTACTGGCCTTTTGGGCGCTCGTCACTCTGGGGTGGTAGAGAGGCCAGTCTGCCCGTTGGCTGTTGGGGCGCATAGCCTCAGGGTGGTGGTGAACAGGTAGGCAGCGGTGGCGTGGTTGCGCCAGCCGAGGCAAGAGCGGCCTTCGAATGCTTCAGGCCCAGAATGGGTTTCAGTTTCCGGTAGTCGTGTTCGAAGCGCTCAGCGCAGCTTGGCCGAACCCGCGAGTTCCTCAAGGAGTGGGTCATTGTGCGGCGCGAACGTCCAGTAGTCGGTGGGTTGTTTAGCGTTTGGTGGGCCCTCCTACGTGGCGGACATAGTAGATTTGAGGAACGGTCGGCGACGGCTCGGCGGGAGGTGCGCACCCTCGTTTGTCAGCATTGGAGTCGGCGCTGGCGAGTACATTGCGGTCAGGACGGGAGATGATCGGATATGGCCACATTGACGAGGCGGGCTGCGCTCGCCGTGCTCGCCACCGGGGGTGGCCTCCTGGGTCTGGGATACGTTTTACGCAACGTCATCGACCTGCCGTTCAGTCGCGCGGACGGCCCAGGGATGGGGGGTGTGGCCAGCGCAGAGATGAGCCAATACATGAACATGTTCAGACGACACGGCGAGCTCAGACGCAGTGTCGAGGACATTCCCGGGGGCGTGCGTACGACCACTGAGTCGAGCGCCCCCGATCTCGTCGCCGAGTTGCAGTCTCACGTGTCGGCGATGTTTTCCCATCTCGACCAGGGCGCCGAGGTGATGTGCATGAGCTCAAGCCTGCCCACGCTGTTCCGGCGCGCTCCTGACTATCAGCGCCAGCTGATATTCACCGCCAATGGCGTGGTCGTCGAGGAAACCGCGATTGATCCGGACCTGACCCGCACCATCCGTGAGCATGCGGGGGAGGTCACCGGTTTCGTCGTCGAAGGTATGCCGGCCATGATGCGCGGGATGATGGACGGCGGGATGATGGACGGCGGGATGATGGACGGCGGGATGATGGACGGTATGCATTCCTAATTCGGCCGACGTGTCCTAGTCGGGCGACCATGTTGCCGTCATCACGTCGGCGTTGCTCTGCTGACGGATCCGCAGTACCAAGACCGCGGCGAGCACCACAAACACTACGCGCCGCGACCGCTCTCGCGCCACAACGTCAATCCACCGACCCCTTCATCACCGAACCAACGGCGCACGAAGCAATAGCGTCCGGTACGCACCTGGCCGACATAGACAGCTTCGCCATTGCCCGCCCCTAACAGGCGGGCCGCCGCACACATCATCGAACGCGGCCTCGGCATCGCCGGCCACACCACCCCAGATAATCCTGTTTCTTATGGTGAGCTCGGTGCGACCAACAAACTTGGGGGACAGCGGGATACGCCCCCCAACGTGCTACAGATAAGCCTACACCGGTGCCGATGTCTGTCGGCCGAACAGCGGCCTGTGCGGTGGAAATCGCTGTCCCCCAATCGGGGGAAAACGCTTGCTGCGGTGTGGAAAAGCCACCCGGTGAATGGCGAAGCCAGCTACCGCCTGATTGCCTTGAACTTCCTGCACTGTTCGGTGAGTGCTACCTCGGTCGGCAGGCGCTCCATGGAACTCGCGCCATAGAAGCCATGACAGTTCTTCACGCGCTTCAACACGTACTCGGCATCTTCGGGCATGGCGACCGGGCCGCCGTGCACCAAAACGAGCGCGTCCGGTTTCTCACTGAGCGCAGCGGCGCCCCATTCGCTGGCCAGAGCCGCACAATCATCGAGGCTCCGCGCGGTATCTGCGCCGATGCTGCCACCGGTTGTGAGACCCATATGGCAGACGATGATGTCTGCGCCGGCTCGAGCCATCGCGATGGCATCGTCGCTGCTGAAGACATACGGGGTGGTCAACATGTCTTTGTGGCTTGCAAGCCCGATCAGGTCGACCTCTTGCGAATAGGACATGCCGGTTTCTTCGAGGTTCTGGCGAAAGACGCCGTCAATGAGTCCGACCGTCGGGAAGTTTTGTATCCCGGAGAAGCCGAGTTGTTTCAGATCATCGAGGTAGGCGTCGAAGATGCAGAAGGGATCCGTGCCATTGACTCCTGCCACAACGGGTGTGTTCCGAATAACAGGCAGTACTTCCTTTGCCATGTCGACGACGATCTCGTTGGCATTGCCGTAGGCCAGCAATCCGGACAGCGATCCGCGCCCGGCCATCCGGTATCGACCGGAGTTATAGATGACGATCAAGTCGATGCCACCGGCTTCTTCGCACTTGGCCGAGAGCCCGGTGCCTGCTCCGCCGCCGACGATCGGGATGCCTTCGGCCGCCATGCCGTGCAACCGCTGAAGGATCTTCTCCCGCGTGAAACCAGCCACGTTCACGCCGTTGCGAGTGAGTGATCTTTAGTGGTCACGCGACTCGCACCCCATCTCGGGG
>NZ_JBMYXC010000081.1:0-11753 GCF_049608025.1 Mycobacterium sp.
CCATAAGCATCATCGAAGGCCAACTCAGCATCGACCTCGTCACCTTCAAAGCCGCCTGACGGTCGTCCGGTTCGCGGCCTAGTGGGTGCGGCTACATTGGCGGGATGCCTACAACCTTTTCCGACATAGCCGGATCCGAGTACATCCTGCTGACGACCTTCACCAAGGACGGCAGGGCCAAACCGACGGCGATCTGGGCTGTCGTCGAGGGCGATTCCCTGATCGCCATCACCCAGGAACAGTCCTGGAAGATCAAGCGCATCCGCAATACCCCGCGGGTGACGATTGCTGAGTGCGACCGAGGCGGCAAGCCCAAAGGCGAGGCTGTCGAGGCGACCGCCACGATTCTGGACAAGTCGGCCAACGCCCACACATACGAAGCGATCGGCAAGCGGTACGGGCTGCTCGGCAAGACCTTCAGCCTGTTCTCCAAGCTGCGCGGCGGAATGGAGAAGAACGTCACAATCGAACTGAAAGCGGCGTGAGCTGAATCGATGGATGCGACGCAGCCCGCCTTCAAAGATGTCTACCGGGAGAAGTACCTGTTGTTGACCACGTTCACCAAGGACGGCAGGCCCAAGCCGACCGCAGTATGGGGTGTGCCCGACGGTGACAGACTGCTGATCATTACCGATCGCGGCTCGTGGAAGACCAAGCGCATCAACAACACTGGACGGGTGACGATTCAGAAGTGCGGCGTGCTGGGCAAGGTGAAGGGCGCGCCGGTAGAGGGCGTGGCGCGGATGCTGCCTGAGTCCGAAACACGGGGCGTTTTCGACGCGATCGTCAAGCGGTACTGGAATCATGCGTGGTACTTCATCCCGCAGGCGATCCTGCGAGGCGGTATCGACAAGGTGCACGCCGCGATCGAGGTGCGAGCCGCAGGCACATGATCGGCCCCCGGCGAAGGGCTAGGAACCCCGAGCGCCGCTCGCGCGTTGGCACATTATGGCGATGAGGCTGTTTTTGCTCTATGCGATGGTCGAGCTGGCCGTCCTGGTGGTGCTGGCGTCGACGATCGGGTTCGGCTGGACGGTGCTGCTGGTAGCGGGCACCTTCCTGCTCGGCCTCGCACTGGCAGGCTCGCAGTTGAACCGCCACATCCGGCGGTTGCAGTCTGGGCTCACCGCGGCCAACGCCCCGGGGGCGGTCACTGACAGCGTGCTGGTAGCACTGGGTACCGTGCTCGTCGTGATACCCGGTTTGGCCAGTTCTGTACTCGGCGCGCTGTTGCTGCTGCCGCCGACTCGTGCGGTCGCGCGTCCGGTGGTCGGTGCGATGGCCGCTCGACGCATCCCGTTGATCGTCGGGGTCGGCGCGGTTGGCGGTGCCGCGGCGGGCGCCCGATCAGGCTATTCGCCACAGCAGGGCCGCGGTGACTACATCGACGGGGAGGTCATCGACATCGACGGGGAGGTCATCGACATCGACGGGGAGGTCATCGACGTTGTCGACGTCGAGCCGCCCCGACTGCCTGAGTGACCAGCACCCTCCTGCTGCTCAATGGGCGGGTGCACAGCCCGTCGATGCCCGACGCGACCGCAATGGCGGTGCGTGACGGGATTGTCGCCTGGCTCGGCAGCGACGATGTGGGTCGCGCGCAGTTTCCCGGCGCTGAGGTGGCCGATCTTGCCGGCGCCTTCGTGGCCCCGGCGTTCGTGGACAGCCATGTGCACACTACTGCGACCGGGCTGACGCTGACCGGTCTCGATCTGCGGCCGGCTACATCGTTGCGGCACTGTCTCGAACTCCTGGGTGCCTACGCGCGGTCCCATCCTGTCGGCATGATCTGGGCACACGGCTGGGACGAATCGGGCTGGCCCGAGCGGACCGCGCCGAGGACTGCCGACGTGGACGCCGCCGTCGGTGATCGGTCCGCCTACCTGGCCCGGGTCGACGCGCACTCGGCGGCGGCATCGACGGCCCTGCGGAGGCGAGCCACCGGACTGGCTGGGGCCTCCGGCATGCATGATCAGGCGCCGCTGACGGCGGATGCGCACCACCTGGTGCGCAGGGCCGCCCGCGAGGGCCTTACCGGAGAACAGCGGACCAGTGCCCGGCGGACCGCGCTCGACGCGGCGGCCGCAGCGGGCATCGCGGCAGTCCACGAGTGCGCGGGTCCGAATATCGGTGGCCTGGAGGACTGGCACGAGCTGCGCGCCCTCGGACACGGAGTCGAAGTCGTCGGCTACTGGGGTGAGCACGTCACCGACGCCGCGCGGGCGCGCGAGCTCACCGAAGCGGCAAAAGTCCGCGGGCTGGCCGGCGATCTGTTCGTCGACGGCGCGCTGGGCTCACGGACCGCGTGGCTGCACGAGCCCTACGCTGACCTTCCCGAGTGCTGCCCGGCGCCGACCGGCAACAGTTACCTTGCCGTCGACGCGATCAGCGCCCATCTCTCGGCGTGCACAGAAGCCGGCGTCACGGCCGGATTCCACGTCATCGGCGATGCGGCCGTCACCGCCGTTGTGTCCGCGCTGGAAACTGTTGTCGACCGGTTTGGCCAGGTCGCCGTGGCACGGTTGGGGCACCGGCTGGAACACCTCGAGATGGTTACCGAGGAACAAGCCGCCAAGCTCGGCCGCTGGGGCGTGATCGCCAGCATTCAGCCCGGCTTCGATGCGCTGTGGGGGGGCGAGACGGGCATGTATGCGCGGCGGCTGGGCGCCGAGCGAGCTCGTCGGCTGAACCCGATCGCGCTGTTAGCATCCCAAGGCGTGCCTCTCGCCCTCGGTTCCGACACCCCTGTCACCGCCCAGAACCCGTGGGCCACCGTCCGCGCGGCGATGACCCATCACACCCCTGGCAGCGCCATCTCGGCGCGGGCGGCGTTCGCGGCTGCCACCCGCGGCGCCTGGCGGGCGGGAGGGGTCCGAGACGGGGTGACGGGGACCCTCGTGCCCGGCGCGCCGGCCACCTACGCGATATGGGAAGCCGACGAGTTCGACGTCAGCGCTCCCACCGACGCGGTGCAGCGCTGGTCGACCGATCCGCGCTCCCGGGTACCGGTGTTGCCGCGACTGGACGACCATCTCCCACGCTGTCGGCAGACGGTACACCGGGGCTCGGTCATCCATGGCTGACACCGAAGAAGTTCCCGCCACCAGGCCCGACACCCAGCGCACCTCACGAACCAAGCGCTTCGCCCGGGGGCTGGTGGGCCGCTTGCACGTGTTGGGCGCCACGATTGTCGCCGGTTTGGCGCTCTGTGTCAGCTTCCCCCCGTTCGGATGGTGGTACGCGGCAATCCTGGCGTTTGTGCTGCTGGGTTGGGTGCTGACTCGGCCCTCCACCACCGCCGCGGGCGGTCTGGGCTACGGGTTGCTGTTCGGGCTGGTCTTCTACCTACCGCTGCTGCCGTGGATCAGTGGGCTCGTCGGGGCGCTGCCGTGGCTGGCGCTCAGCCTGTCCCAGGCGTTGTATCCGGCACTGTTCGGGCTAATCGCTGTGCTGATCCGTCGTCTGCCCGGCTGGCCGCTGTGGTTCGCGGGGCTGTGGTCGGCCCTGGAATGGCTCAAGTCGACGGTTCCGTTCGGCGGATTTCCGTGGGGTGTCGTCGGCTTCTCCCAGACCGAAAGCCCGGTGCTGCCATTGGCCTACATCGGCGGTGCGCCGTTGGTGTCCTTCGCGGTGGTCCTGCTCGGGTTCAGCGTGTCGGCGATGACGGTGGAAGTCGTCCGATGGTGGCGGCGCGATGCTGCGACCCGCGCTGCCGCGCCGCCCGCTGTGGTGCTGCCCGGCTTGTGTATCTGCCTGGTGCTGGTGGCCACTGCGCTCGCCTGGCCCCAGGTCCGCAAATCCGGCGTCGGCGCCGGCGACGAGCCACCGGTTACGGTTGCCGCGGTGCAGGGCAACGTTCCGCGGCTGGGTCTGGAGTTCAACGCTCAGCGCCGCGCGGTCCTCGACAATCACGTGCTCGAAACGTTTCGCCTGGCCGAGGACGTCCAGGCCGGTCGCGCGCCCCAGCCGATGCTGGTGATCTGGCCGGAGAACTCCTCGGACATCGACCCGCTGGCCAACGTCGACGCCGCACAGCAGATCTCGATGGCGGCCGCGGCGATCGATGCCCCCATTCTGGTCGGCGGTGTCCTCGCGGCTCCCGGCTACTCGCGGGACAACCCGGTGTCGACCAACTCGGTGATCGTGTGGAACCCGGAGACCGGACCTGCGGACCGCCACGACAAGCGGATCGTTCAGCCCTTCGGGGAGTACCTGCCGTGGCGCAGCTTCTTCAGCCAGCTGTCGCCCTACGCAGAACGAGCCGGCTATTTCATTCCCGGCACGGGCGGCGGGGTGGTGCGGGCCGCCGGTGTGCCGGTCGGAGTCGCCACCTGCTGGGAAGTCATCTTCGACCGTGCGCCGCGCGATGCGGTGCGTAACGGCGCACAGTTACTCGCGGTGCCCACCAACAACGCCACGTTCGATGAGGCGATGAGTGAGCAGCAGTTGGCATTCGCCAGGCTGCGCGCTGTCGAGCACGACCGCTATGTCGTCGTCGCCGGGACTACCGGGATCAGCGCCGTCGTTGCGCCCGACGGTCGCGAACTGGCCCGCACCCGGTTCTTCGAACCGGCCTACCTCGATCAGCAGATCCGGTTGAAGACCGAGTTGACGCCTGCGACCCGTTTCGGCCCGATCATCGAGGCGGTGTTGGTCGCCCTCGGTGTTGCGGGCATCCTCGGGGCGATACTGCACAATGGACCATTCGCACGATCGCGGGGTCGGAGATCCGCGACCGATATCGGTAAAGACGGTAAAGGAGGAGCCACGTGAGCGTCCCCGGTGGCATCCCCGATAACGCAGCAGACCCTTCGGGAGAAGGCTCGGCTGATCCGGTGGCGAGCACTCTGGTCATCATTCCCACCTACAACGAGTGCGATAACCTGCCGACAATCGTCTCGCGCGTCGCTAACGCGGTGCCCGACGCGCACGTCCTGATCGTCGATGACGGTAGCCCCGACGGCACCGGGGATCTTGCCGACGAACTCGCTCTCGCCGACCCGGGCCGCGTTCATGTCATGCACCGCGCGTCCAAGGATGGTCTCGGCGCGGCATACCTGGCTGGTTTCGCTTGGGGGCTCAGCCGTCGGTATTCCGTCCTCGTCGAGATGGATGCAGACGGCAGCCACGCGCCCGAGGAACTCCACCGTCTACTCGAGGCGATCGATGCGGGAGCCGACGTGGTGATCGGTTCGCGGTACGTCGACGGCGGCGAGGTGCTCAACTGGCCGCGGCGACGGCTTGTGCTGTCGCGCACCGCAAACGGGTATTCTCGCATTCTCCTCGGCGTGGATATCCATGACATCACCGCCGGTTACCGCGCCTACCGACGTGAGGTGCTGGAGAAGATCGACCTGGCCGCTGTTGATTCGAAGGGCTACGGATTCCAGGTGGATCTGACGTGGCGCTCCATCAACGCGGGTTTCACCGTTGTCGAGGTGCCCATCACGTTCACCGAGCGTGAGCACGGCGTATCCAAAATGGACGGATCCACCATCCGGGAAGCCATCGTCAAGGTCGCGCAATGGGGAATGCGAGCCCGCATCGACCGCGTCCGAAGAAAGGTGCGCTGAGCTGGGTCAGCTGCCCCTGCTGGTCCTCAACTGCCCCTGCGGCGGGTCTTGATGATGTTCAGGCGTTCCTTGAGTAACTCGTCGAGTTCCTCGACAGAACGACGCTCCAAGAGCATGTCCCAGTGGGTACGCGGCGGCTTGACCTTCTTCGGCTCCGGAATTTCACCCTCGATCAGGGTGCCTTCCAGGCCGTTGCGGCACAGCCAGGCGCCGGGGATTTCGGCGTCGTCGGCGAACGGGACGTCGAACTCCTCGCCGTTGTCGGTGCGGTAGCGGGCGACCTGACGGGGCGCCAAGTCGTGGTTGCGGTCCGTCTCGTAGCTCACAGCTCCGAGCCGACTGCCTCTCAAGACACGATCAGCCATCGTCAACTCCTCAATAAGCGCATGTCGTCCAACTTTTTCAACGCAGGGGTCCCGCGGAGAGTTCCCGACGCGACCTCCGATGATACCGGGATCGGTGCAGCCGGCGGTTTACAGTCGGTCTCGTGACTTCTGTGACGTCTCAGGCGTCCTACCGCCCCGCCCGGACACGCCCCCAGAGCTGCCGATGGTGCGGCCGCGAAGTCGCCGACAGCGGGCTGGGCAGACGGCGACAATACTGCAGGCAATCCTGTCGTCAGCGCGCCTACGAACAGCGCGCCCAGATCAAGGGCACCTCGGTGCCGCCCGACTCGGTCGTGCTCACTGCCGAAGAAGCAGCAGAACTCTCGGATCGGGTGTATCAGGTCAGGTGCGCAGCCGAGGACATGGCGACCGCGCTCGAGGAAGGCGCCGACCGAGCCGAACTCCGCGAGCTGACCGACGCGCTGATGCAGGTGGCCAGCGCTGCCGACGGCTGGCGCTAGCTCCCACCGACGGCCGGCCAGTAGCTCCCGTCGGGGAGCCGTTCAGCAGCTGAACATCGCGCCGGTCTGTGGCGGTGGTGCCACCGACTGCAGGCAGCCGAACGGCAGCACGCCGTCGGCGCTGATCCAGACCGCCGACCGATGCGCGTAGTTCACACAGAGCAGGCCCGTCGCGTCGCTACGGCATCGATTGTCGCCGAATGTCAGCGACTGGCCCTCGGGCAGCTGTGGTCCGACGCCCTGGATGAACGGTCCGGGATCTCCGTGCAGAGACCCGATCTGCAGGCCTGTCCCGGAGAAGTCGACCCACCCCGGCTTCCACATCCCCTCGGCACCCGCGGGGCGGGGCGCGGGGGCGTTGAGCTCCACCAGGCACGACAGCGTGTCGCCGCTATAGGTGGCGTCGGTGAGGCACTGCATGGTCTGATTGGCCGCCCCGGAAGGCGCGGTGAACGCGATGTCCTCGCCGAGCCGAGTGGTGACCCCATCGGAGTAGGCCTCGTGATAGGCGCCGGCATCGGCGGGAGTGCCCGCTTCGATCCACGCGATGACATCCTCGATCGGCGCGCCCTGGCCCGGCGGCGGGTCAGGTTCTCCCGAGTCCGGCAAGGCATTCGTGCTGGTAGACGTGCTGTCCGGCGGTGTCGACAGCGTTGCCTCCGGGGATGACCCGGAGGGCTCGGCCTCACCGCCGACCGACTGAGAACAGGCCGCCAACAGTGCAGTAACGGCTATCAGGCCCGCAATTCGCATCCAGCCAGGCTAGCGGCCCGACACGCATTGCCGGGCCAGGCGAGGCGGGCAGGAGTTAGTTACCGTCGGGAGGATGCACGAGGAAACCGTCCGGGTGAAGATCGCCTCGGGCACTGTGGAGGGCTTCACCCGTGACGGCGTGAGTCGGTGGCGGTCGATTCCTTACGCCAGCCCGCCGGTAGGCCGGTTGCGCTATCGCGCGCCCCAGCCGGTACAGCCCTGGCCCGGCGTCCGGTACTGCCACGGGTTCGGCCACTGTGCGCCCCAGAAACGCATGTACACGCTCCTCGCGCCCGGGAAATACCAGCAGATGAGCGAGGACTGTCTGACGCTCAACGTCGTCACTCCCACCGAAGAAACCCGAGAGAAGGCCCGAGACTCGGCCCGGGAACCGCTACCGGTAATGGTTTTCATCCACGGTGGCGGTTACATGCTGGGAAGTTCGGCGACGCCGATCTACGACGGCGCTTCACTGGCGCGCAAAGGCTGCGTCTACGTCTCGGTGAACTATCGACTCGGTGCCTTGGGCTGCCTGGAGATCTCCTCGCTGTCCAGTGGCGACATTGTCATCGACGACAACCTGTTCCTGCGCGACCTGGTGATGGCGTTGCGCTGGGTCCGCAACAACATCGCGGCCTTCGGTGGCGATCCGGACAATGTGACGATCTTCGGCGAGAGTGCCGGTGGTCACGCCGTGGCCACATTGCTGGCCACTCCGGATGCCAAAGGGCTTTTCGCTCAGGCGATCTCGGAGAGCCCGCCGAGTGGCATGGTGCGCAGCGCCGACGTCGCCGCAGAGTATGCCGCGAGGCTGACCAGACAGCTCGGGGTGGGCCAAAAGGGCGCTGCCCAAGCACTCCTGGAGGCGCGGCCGGCCGATCTGGTGCACGCGCTCGAGCGGCTCATCGTCGGGGGCCACAAGGACATGCTGGGCGCTTTCGCGATTGGACCCACGTACGGAACCGACTACCTGCCAACGGATCCAGTCGATGCGATGCGCACCGGTAAAGCGCATCCGGTACCGCTGATCGTTGGGACAAACGCCGACGAAGGCCGGCTGTTCACCCGATTCCTCAAGCTGCTGCCGACTACCCGAGGAGCCATCGAGCGGTTGCTCCACCACGTCGATCCCGCTGACCGTGACCGGATCTTCTCGGCATATCCCGGCTACCCGGACGCCGCGGCGTGCGTCCGGCTGGGGGCGGACTTCATCTTCGGCTCGGCGACGTGGCAGATTGCCCAGGCGCACAGCAGGCATGCGCCGACTCACGTGTACCGCTACGACTTCGCCACCCGCGCGCTGCAGTTGGCAGGCATGGGTGCCACTCATGCGACCGAGCTGTTGGCGGTGTTCGACCTCTACCGTTCCCGACTCGGGATGCTGCTCCACGCTGGCGTGGATTCGCGAGCGGCACGCAAGGTCAGCGACGATGTCCAGGCTCGCTGGCTGGCGTTCGCCGACCGCGGGGTGCCGGGCGCGGACTGGCCGCGGTACACCAGCGACGAGCGCGCGGTCCTGGTCCTGGATCGGCGTCGCCGTGTTGAGTTCGATCCGCATGCCGAGCGCCGGCTGGCGTGGGATGGATTCTCGTTGTCGGCCAGGTGAGAGCCGTCGAAATCGCGGAATCGCCGTGCTGTGCAGCCTGGGATGTGATTCCGTTAGCGCGTGTCTGAGCCTAGCGATTCGCGCCTTGTCGACTTCCCCCTCGACCCGCTGGGCGCCGATGAATTCCGATCCATCACTGCGATACTTCATCGCGATTACGGCGTGAGCGCCGCGCCCACCTCCGCGACCGACTTGGGTTGGCGCTACGCCTCGATCGAGATGATCGAACCCGACAAGGCGGAGCTGGCTGCCTTCGCGGACGGTGGACCGCGGCCGCCCCGCCGCGCGGAGGTCATCTGCTTCAACCGGAGCGACAACACGACCCACAAGAGCGTGGTATCGCTGACCGATGACCGCGTGGAGGCGTTCGAGCACATTCCCGGTGTGCAGGCGAACTTCACCGTTGACGAGTTCCTCGAGTGCGATCAGGCGTTGCGGTCACATCCCGACGTGATCGCCGCGGTAACCGGTCGCGGGATCACCGACATCGATCTGGTGTTCTTCGACACCTGGACCTACGGCGACGCCGTGGCCCCTCCAGAGTTCCGTGACCGCAGGATCGGCTGGTCGGACAGCTGGGTCAAGGCTGCGCCGGGAGCTAACCCCTACGCCAAGTTGTTGAGCGGCCTGCACTGTGTCATCGATCTCAACACGATGGAGCTGCTGCGGGTGGAGGACAGTGGGCCGTTCGCCACCGGCGAGGCGCCGGTACCCGAGGCGATGGGGGAGTACGTGCCGGGACATATTCCTGAGCGCATCCGCGCGGCAGCCCACCGCGAACCCCTCAAGCCGCTGCACATCACCCAACCGGAGGGACCGTCGTTCACTGTGGACGGCCACCTGGTGCGCTGGCAGAACTGGTCGTTGCGGGTCGGGTTCAACCATCGCGAGGGGGTGACGCTGCATACCGTGAGCTACCGCGATGGTGACCGGGAACGTCCGATCGCGCACCGGATGTCGTTCGCGGAGATGATCGTGCCCTACCGAGATCCGTCGCCGGACCATTACCGGCGCACCGCCTTCGATATCGGCGAGTGGGGTCTGGGTTTCATGACGACCTCGCTCGAACTGGGCTGTGATTGCCTGGGTGAGATCCGTTATCTCGATGCGGTTCTGCACAACAGCAAGGGTGAGCCCTACACCATCGCCAACGCCGTGTGCATCCACGAGGAAGACAATGCCGTGCTGTGGAAGCATGTCGACCATGACATCGGCGCCGAGGTGCGCCGGATGCGCCGACTCACCTTGTCGTTCCACGTCACCGTCGCCAACTACGAGTACCTGGTGTATTGGCGTCTCTATCAGGACGGCAACATCGAGTGCGAGGTGCGTGCCACCGGCATCATGGTGACCACACCGTTGCCGCCGGGGGCGCCCAACCCCAACGGCACCCTGGTCGACGAGCGCACCTATGCGCCGTTCCATCAACATTTCCTGGTCGCCCGACTCGACATGGACATCGACGGCAGCGAGAACACGGTGGTAATGTCGGAGTCTCACGCCGAGCCGATCGGACCCGAGAATCCACACGGGTTGTCCCTGGTGGTGCGCAACGTGCCGTTGCGTACCGAGGCCGAGGGTAAGCAGGACATGAACTTCGGGACCCAGCGCGCGTGGAAGGTGGTCAACCCGAACGTGGTGACGGGCTTGGGAACCCACCCGTCATACAAGCTTGTTCCCAGCGGTGCCATTCCGTCGATGTTCGAGCCCGGTGCCCCCCTGCTCGAGCGGGCAAGCGTGATCGACCACACGCTGTGGGTCACTCCCAACAGGCCAGATGAGCGTTGGCCGGCAGGGGAATTCGTCAACCAGTCGGCTCGGGACACCGGGCTGGCCCGGTGGACAGAGGCCGATCGTTCCATCGAGAACACCGACGTAGTGCTCTGGTATGTGTTCGGGATCCATCACATCACTCGGCCCGAGGACTGGCCGGTGATGCCGGTCGACGTGGTGTCGTTCTGGCTCAAGCCATTCGGGTTCTTCGAGCGTAACCCCGCACTTGACGTGGTGGGTACACCCTCGGATTCCTGCCACGACCCGGCCCCCTGATCGTGATTTGGGTCGGGGCCGCAGCGTTCACGCGGCTGGGTGATCTAGCTGTCCACCGCCATGGTCGACTCCTCGATGATCGCCCGCATGGCTTTTTCGGCGGCGGTATCGTCTCTCAGCCGGATGGCGCGGGCAACCTCATCGTGTAGCGCGATTGCCTTGAGATTGATTGTCGCACGTGCTATTCCGTGATTGACATCGCCACTCAGCACCTCTGACACCACTCCGCTGAGTGCCCTGAACATCTCGTTTCCACTTGCTTCGAGCAGGGTGCGGTGAAAGATCTTGTCGGCGACCAGGTAGGCGTCGAAGTCTCCTGAGCGGCCGTGCACGACCATGTCCGACACCGCCGCCGCCATGGTTCGGCACTGCTGAGGATCGGCCCGCTGGGAAGCTAACGCCGCAGCGGCAGGCTCGAATCCCTTGCGTAGTTCGGAAAGCGACCGGAGCAGGGTGGCGCGATCCGCGGAGGCCAGCCGCCAGCGAATCAGCCTGGGGTCGAATACATTCCATTGGTCCGACGGCTGGATGGTGATGCCTACCCTGCGGCGGGACTCGACCATGCCCATCGATTCGAGGACGCGGATCGCCTCGCGGGCGACGCTGCGCGACAGTCCGTGTTCAGCGCTGACGCTGTCGAGGGTGATCACCTGGCCGGCGGGGTAGTCGCCGGATACGATGGCCGCGCCCAGCGCGGTCAGCAGGCTGTCGTGAAGAGCGCTGCCGCGTGGTTCCCGTTGCACCGATACATCATGTCATATGGCTTGTCAGCTCAAATAAATCAGTCTTTTGAGCCTATTTCAGGGCGCAGATACGCCTTTAAAGACTACCGGCGGTGTCCAGCGAAACGGGGTTGGTGCTCAAAGTGGCGCCACCGGTGGGCATTTAATCCTTGATGACTTGAGTGCCACCGGCGAGCTCGTCA
>NZ_JBMYXC010000082.1:0-2744 GCF_049608025.1 Mycobacterium sp.
GAATCTTTGGCGGTAACGGCGCTGATGGCGCCGACAACACCAGCACCGCCGGTGGTGACGGCGGTGCCGGTGGGGCTGGCGGCGACATCGGGGCCGGCGGTGCCCTGGGTGCCGGCGGCGCGGTCGGTACCGGCGGCAACGGCGGTGCAGCCGGCAACGACGGCGCAGCCGGACTCTCCGACGGATTCGGTGGCACCGGTGGTAACGGCGGTGACGGTTTGGCCGGCGTCAACGGCGGCGACGGTGGGGCTGGCGGTGACGGCGGCGACGGCCAGGACGGCGGCTCCGGCGGCGACGGTGGTCTCGGCGGTGACGGCGGCACTGATGTCACCGGCAGCAGCTTTGGCGGCAACGGTGGTTCCGGCGGTACCGGAGCCGACGGCGGTAACGGCGGCAACGGTGGTGACGGCGACGACGCGGGAGGCACCGGCGGTGCACCCGGCGAGGCCGGCGGCAACTCCGGTGACGGTGGAGCCGGCGGAGCCGGTGGAGCCGGCGCGGCCGGCGGGGTAGGCGCCGATGGTGCGGGCCTCCTCGGTGACGGCGGCGACGGTGGTGACGGTGGTGACGCCGGTGCGGTTGCCGGCAACGGCGGCAACGGTGCCGACAACACCACCATCGGTGGCGACGGCGGAGCAGGTGGCGCCGGCGGATCCATCGGAGCCCTCGGTGCTGCCGGTAACGGTGGCGCAGGCACGATCCCCGGCGCAGCCGGACTCGCTGGCGAATCCAACGGTGACGGCGGTAGCGGCGGTGACGGCGGCAACGGCGCCACCGGCACGACCGGCGCCGACGGCGGAGCTGAAACCGGTGCCGACGGCAGTGCGGGCGGAGTCGGCGGGGCCGGTGGCAACGGCGGAACCGGCGGTGACGGCGGAACAACCACCGGTGTCGGCGGTGACGGCGGTGTCGGCGGTGTCGGCGGTGTCGGCGGTGTCGGCGGCAGTGGCGGGTCCGGTTTGAACCGCATCTCTCAGGGATGCGTGGGCCCGCAATGCAGCGGTCTTCCCGGCGGTGACGGCGGCGACAGCGGAACCGGCGGCGACGGCGGAGTCGGCGGTGACGGCGGCGACGCCGGGTCCGGCATTGACGGTGTGGGCACCAACGGCACCGGCGGTGACGGTGGCACTGGCGGCAACAGCGGCGCACAAGGCGGCGACGGCGGCACCGGCGCCGGCAGCATCAGCATCGGCCTTCCCGGCGGTAACGGCGGTGAGGGCGGATCCAGTGGGGCTGGCGGCAACGGTGGCACCGGCGGCGCGGTAGGAGCGGGTGGTAACGGCGGCGCGGCCGGTAATAACGGTGACGCCGGCGAATCCAACGGTGACGGCGGTGACGGCGGACTCGGCGGTGACATCGCCATCATTGATGGAGGGAGCACAGCCGTCGGCGGTAACGGCGGCACCGGCGGTAACGGCGGGGCCGACTCCGGTAACGGCGGTGAAGGAGGTGCCGGGGGTCCCGGGCTGAACCTCGGGATCGGTGGCGACGCCACCGGCGGTAACGGCGGAGACGGAGGAGACGGTCTCGGGGCGGTCACCGGTGACGGTGGCGACGGCGGCGACGGCGGCGACGCCCTACCCGGCATTGGTGGCACCGGCACCGGCGGCACCGGCGGCACCGGCGGCACAGCAGTCGGCGGAACCCCCGGAACCGACGGCACCGACGGCACGTAGCACACGTAGGTGGCAGGCCAACAGAGTCGTCGTTAGCCCTGAAAGCCTCGCCCCGACGTATTGAGACGGACTGAAAGGCACGGTGTCGATAATCGACACCGTGCCTTTCAGCGCGCAGAGGGCACTTGTCGATGGCCGGTATCAACGGTTCACTACCTCCAGGGCGTACTGCAGCCTGGGGCCGTAACCACGACACCCTGAAGCTCAGGCGTTCGGGCCAGGCTGGGACACTGGTGACATGCGAGCTGACCGCACAGCCGGCGCCGCCGAATCGGCGCGACTATTCGCCGACGCGTGCTCGGTGATCCCCGGTGGGGTCAACTCACCGGTGCGGGCGTTCTCCTCGGTCGGCGGCACTCCGCGGTTCCTCACCTCGGCCAAGGGTTGCTGGCTGACCGATGTCGATGGCAACCGCTACGTGGACCTGGTGTGTTCGTGGGGCCCGATGCTGCTCGGTCACGCCCACCCCGCCGTGGTCGAGGCGGTGCAGCAGGTCGCCGCCCACGGGTTGTCCTTCGGGGCGCCGACGCCGTCGGAGTCTGAGCTCGCGCGGGAAATCATCGAGCGAGTCGCCCCGCTCGAACTGCTGCGGATGGTCAATTCCGGAACCGAGGCCACCATGAGCGCAATCCGCCTGGCCCGCGGATACACCGGCCGCGCGAAGATCATCAAGTTCGCCGGCTGCTACCACGGCCACAGCGATGCGCTGCTCGCCGACGCTGGGTCAGGGGTCGCGACCCTGGGACTGCCGTCCTCGCCCGGGGTGACGGGCGCCGCCACAGCCGACACCATCGTGTTGCCGTACAACAACACTGCCGCACTCGAGGATGTGTTCGGACGTTTCGGTGACGAGATCGCCTGCGTCATCACCGAAGCCTGCCCGGGCAATATGGGCATCGTGCCGCCGCTGCCCGGATTCAACGCCGAGCTGCGCCGTATCACCGCCGCACACGGGTCACTGCTCGTCGTCGACGAAGTAATGACCGGGTTCCGGATCAGCCGATCCGGTTGGTACGGAAAAGATCCGGTCGATGCCGACCTGTTCACCTTCGGCAAGGTCATGGGCGG
>NZ_JBMYXC010000082.1:2843-4741 GCF_049608025.1 Mycobacterium sp.
AACGGAAAAGATCCGGTCGATGCCGACCTGTTCACCTTCGGCAAGGTCATGGGCGGCGGGCTTCCCGCCGCGGCGTTCGGCGGCAAGGCCGAGGTGATGAGTCGGCTGGCGCCGCTGGGGCCGGTCTACCAGGCTGGCACGCTGTCGGGGAACCCGGTGGCGATGGCGGCCGGACTGGCTACCCTGCGCGCTGCCGATGACGCCGCGTACGACGTGCTGGACGCTCATGCTGACCGGCTGAGAGGCTTGATCGGTGATGCCCTCAACGATGCCGGCGTCGCACATCAGATTTCCCCGGCAGGAAACATGTTCAGCGTGTTCTTCAGTGACGAACCGGTGGTCGATTTCGCGGCGGCCCGGGCCACCGAGACATGGCGGTTCCCGGCGTTCTTCCACGGGCTGCTCGACGCGGGCGTCTATCCGCCGCCGAGCGCTTACGAAAGCTGGTTCGTCTCCACCGCACTTGATGAGGAGGCCTTCGACCGTATCGCCGAGGCATTGCCCGGTGCGGCGCGTGCGGCAGCCCAGGCTTCGGTGCCGGCATGACTACTGACACCGTCAAGACGGTCGTGCACGTGATGCGCCACGGCGAGGTGCACAACCCGGACCAGATTCTGTACGGCCGTCTGCCCGACTATCACCTGTCTGACCGAGGCCGGGCGCAGGCGCAGGCGGTCGCTGACTGGCTCGCACACCGCGACATCAACTACGTGGTCGCCTCGCCGCTGGAGCGCGCCCAGGAGACCGCGGCGCCCATCGCGGCACACCACGGTCTGGCCGTCAACACCGATGACGAGCTCATCGAATCGGCAAACATCTTTGAGGGGCAGCGGGTCTCGCCCGGAGATGGTGCGCTGCGGGACCCCCGAAATTGGTGGCACCTGCGCAATCCGCGCACCCCGTCCTGGGGTGAGCCGTACCTGCAGATCGCGGCGCGGATGACGCGGGCGTTGCGTCGCGCCAAGACTGACGGGAGCGGCCACGAAGCGGTGTGCGTCAGTCATCAGCTACCCGTCGAGACGTTGCGCAGATCGATGACAGATAAACCGCTGCACCACTTTCCGACCCGGCGTCTGTGCAACCTGGCCTCGGTCACGTCGTTCTACTTCCACGGCGATGCCTGCGTGGGCTGGGGGTATGCGGAGTTGGCCGGACAGTGACACGGCCGGCGGCCATGGGGCGTGCGCTGGTGACGGTGTGCGCGGCCGTAGCAATGGCGGTGGGTTTGGTCACCGGATGCGCCACCGGCAGCGACGCGGTGGCTCAGGGGGGCACCTTCGAGTTCGTCGCGCCGGGCGGCAAGACCGACATCTTCTATGACCCGCCGATGGACCGCGGCCGACCCGGACCGCTCAGCGGGCCGGACTTGATGGACACCGATGAGACGATTTCGCTCGATGACTTCGCCGGCCAGGTCGTCGTGATCAACGTGTGGGGACAGTGGTGCGCTCCCTGCCGCACCGAGATCACTCAGCTGCAACAGGTGTATGAGGCTACCCGTGACCTGGGGGTTGCATTCCTGGGTATCGATGTGCGGGACAACAACATCGACGCGCCACGGGACTTCATTATCGACCGGGGCGTCACCTTCCCGTCGATCTACGATCCGGCTATGCGGACGATGATCGCCTTCGGCGGCCGCTATCCCACCACGGTGATCCCGTCGACGATCGTGGTGGATCGCGAGCACCGGGTAGCTGCGGTGTTCCTGCGTGAGTTGCTCGCCGAGGACCTGCAGCCGCTGGTCGAGCGACTGGCCGCCGAGACTCCGGCGAAATGAGCCTCGACACGGCCGGTGAGTTGACGGCCAGCGGTCCGCTACTGCTGGCCATGGCGGTCAGCGCGCTCGCGGGCTTGGTGTCCTTCGCCTCGCCCTGCGTGATTCCGCTGGTACCCGG
>NZ_JBMYXC010000082.1:4841-10761 GCF_049608025.1 Mycobacterium sp.
CGCTCGCGGGCTTGGTGTCCTTCGCCTCGCCCTGCGTGATTCCGCTGGTACCCGGGTACCTGTCCTATTTGGCCGCCGTGGTCGGCGTCGACCCCAAACAGACGTCAACCCATGCCGGGTCTGCGTCCGTTCCATCTCCCGGCGCTCCGCTTGCCCCAGCCGCGCTGCGCGGGACTCGACTGCGAGTGGCCGGCGCGGCGGCCTTGTTCGTCGCCGGTTTCACGGTGGTGTTCGTGCTCGGCACCGTCGCGGTGTTGGGAATGACAACGACGCTGATCACCAATGGGCTTCTCCTGCAGCGGATCGGCGGCGTGATCACCATCGTGATGGGGCTGGTCTTCATCGGTTTGGTTCCGGCGCTGCAGCGTGACACCCGGTTCACCCCGAGGCAGCTGTCCACCCTCGGCGGCGCTCCGCTGCTGGGCGCGGTGTTCGCGCTGGGATGGACTCCTTGCCTGGGGCCGACGCTCACCGGCGTGATCGCCGTCGCGTCGGCGACCGAGGGCAGCAACGTGGCCCGCGGCGTCGTGCTCGTGGTCGCCTACTGTCTCGGATTGGGTATCCCGTTCGTGTTGCTGGCCTTCGGCTCGGCCCGCGCCGTCGCCGGGCTGGGCTGGCTGCGCCGCCATACCCGCACGATTCAGATATTCGGCGGCGTCATGCTGATCCTGGTGGGCACGGCGCTGGTCACCGGATTGTGGGCCGAGTTCGTGTCCTGGGTTCGCGACGCGTTCGTCAGCGACGTGAGGCTGCCGATCTGATGCCCGGTCGCGGCCGCCCGCTCGCGCTAGTACGCAACACGTGGCGCACCCTGACCTCCATGGGGACAGCGCTCGTGCTGCTGTTTCTGCTCGCGCTCGCGGCGATACCGGGCGCGCTGCTGCCGCAGCGGAACCTCAACGAGGCCAAGGTCGCCGAGTACATCGCCGCGTATCCGACCATCGGTCCGTGGCTGGACCGAATGCAGGCCTTCGACGTCTTCTCCAGCTTCTGGTTCACCGCGATCTACGTGCTGCTCTTCATCTCGCTGGTGGGCTGCCTGACACCGCGACTGTTCGAGCATTTTCGTAGCCTGCGAGCAGCACCCGTGGCTGCACCGCGCAACCTGGGCCGACTGCCCAAACACCACATCGCTGAGGTGCCCGGCAGCGCAGATGTTGCCGAACTCACCGCGGTAGTCGACACGCGGCTTCGCGGCTGGCGTCGCGTCATCCGACCGAGCGGCGACGGTGACACTGAAATCGCCGAAAGCAGGGAAATTTCGGCAGAGAAGGGCTACCTGCACGAGTTCGGGAACATAGTTTTTCACTTCTCGCTGCTTGGTCTGCTGGTCGCGATCGCCGCCGGAAAACTGTTCAGCTACGAGGGCAATGTCATCGTCATCGCCGATGGCGGACCAGGATTCTGTTCGGCATCACCAGCGGCCTTCGACTCCTTCCGGGCGGGAAACACCGTAGACGGAACATCGTTGTACCCGATCTGTGTGCGGGTCAATGACTTCGAATCCAAGTATCTGCCCAATGGTCAGGCGGTTTCCTTCCAGGCCGACATCGAGTACCAGGCCGGCGACGACCTCGACACCGGCGTGTGGCAGCGGTATCTGTTGAAAGTCAATGAGCCGCTGCGCGTCGGTGGCGATCGGATCTACCTGCAGGGGCACGGCTATGCTCCCACGTTCACCGTCATCTTCCCCGATGGCCAGATCCGTACCCAGACTTTGCAGTGGCGGCCAGACGATCAGATCACGTTCTTGTCCTCGGGTGCGATGCGCTTCGATCCGCCCGGCGGTACCTATGTCGACGAACGGGAGCGCCGCAAAAACCAGATCGCGATTCAGGGGTTGTTCGCGCCGACCGGGCAACTCGACGGCACCCTGCTGTCGTCCAGCTTTCCCGCCCTGAACGACCCGACCGTGGCCATCGATGTCTACCAAGGTGACACCGGCCTGGACACCGGGCGGCCGCAGTCACTGTTCTCCCTGGATCCACGCATGATCGAGCAGGGCCGGCAGGAGAAAGTAGCGCGCGTCAACCTGCGCGCCGGCGAGGACACCGGTCTCGACGACGGCACCGTCGTCCGATTCGACGGCGCCGAGCGGTTCGTGAACCTCCAGGTCTCCCACGACCCGGCCCAGATCTGGGTGCTGGTGTTCGCGATGACCATGATGACCGGGTTGCTGGTGTCGTTGATCGTGCGGCGCCGCCGTCTCTGGGTGCGGTTGTCCCAGGGCTCTGCGGGTACGGTGAATGTCGAGTTGGGCGGCCTGGCCCGCACTGACAATTCGGGGTGGGGCGACGAGTTCGAGCGGCTGACCGGGCGGCTGCTGGCGGGCCTCGATCCGGGCAGCGAAGAGACGAGCGAAGAGAAGAAAGCGGACCGGGAATGAACACCACCGACATCGACACCGGGCTCGCCCGCTACTCGGACTGGGCGTTTACGTCGTCGGTGCTGGTGCTTCTGGCCGCGCTGCTGCTGCTCGCCATCGAGCTGGCCTACAGCCGGAGCCGCAGGGTCGAGACCCGGGAGTTGGTGGCGGCCGGAGCCGCCCCGGCGGCGACTTCGGGTCACGGAGCCGCCCCGGCGGCGACTTCGGGTCACGGAGCCGCCCCGGCGGCGACATCGGGTCACGGAGCCGCCCCGGCGGCGACATTGGGTCACGGAGCCCCGGTGGACGCCAACAGTGCGACCCCCGGCGTCGTCGTCGACGTTCCACGCCGTTCGGTCCACGAGCGCATCGGCGCGGCCGGACTTGCCCTGGTCTACCTCGGAATCGCGCTGCTGCTGGGCTGCATCGTGTTGCGCGGCCTATCCACCTCGCGGGTGCCGTGGGGCAACATGTACGAGTTCATCAACCTGACGTGTTTCTTCGGCCTGGTGGCCGCAGCTGTCGTGCTGCGCCGACCGCAGTACCGTTCGTTGTGGGTGTTCGTTCTCGTTCCGGTGTTGATTCTGCTCACGGTCTCGGGTCGCTGGCTGTACTCGAATGCCGCGCCGGTGATGCCCGCCCTGCAGTCCTACTGGCTGCCGATCCACGTGTCGGTGGTGAGCGTCGGATCAGGGGTGTTCCTGGTCGCCGGAGTTGCCAGCGTCCTGTTCCTGCTCAAGATGTCACGTCTGGGCGACCCGGGTCGCTCGGATGTGCTGGGGCGCATCGTGCAGAAACTTCCGGACGCCCAGGTCCTTGACAGGATCGCCTATCGCACAACAATTTTCGCTTTCCCAGTCTTCGGCTTCGGGGTGATCTTCGGCGCTATCTGGGCCGAGGAGGCTTGGGGCCGCTACTGGGGCTGGGACCCCAAGGAGACGATGGCGTTCATCGCCTGGGTCATCTACGCGGCCTACCTGCACGCCCGCTCCACGGCGGGCTGGCGGGACCGAAAAGCCGCGTGGATCAACGTCGTCGGCTTGATTGCGATGATATTCAACCTGTTCTTCATCAACCTGGTCACCGCCGGACTGCATTCGTACGCCGGCGTCGGCTGAGCTGCAACGCGGTCACACTGGCCGGCGCCGCGAAGAGAGGGGATCAACCGTTGTCTGACCTGCCGGGTAGTTTTCGGGCGCAG
Organism: Mycobacterium sp.; assembly: GCF_049608025.1. Taxonomy (GTDB): domain Bacteria; phylum Actinomycetota; class Actinomycetes; order Mycobacteriales; family Mycobacteriaceae; genus Mycobacterium. Next base: position 8,408 of record NZ_JBMYXC010000082.1, read on the forward strand.
CAACGGTTCATTGACCCCGCAGCCGCCGTGCCTGCTGAGTGGACGGCTCCGACGCCACCACACGGAACGTCGCCCCCTTTGTCGACCGGGCGGGTGCCGAACCCCGAACCGGGACTTCCCGAGGCGAGTGAATCCGATCCGCCGCCCTACTTCGACCTTTCGACGGTTGCGTTGCTGGGCAAGGCCAGACGCGCTCCCTCGGCCGGCTGGCGGAAGTGGGTGTACTGGGCCTCAGCCCGGCTGATCGACCCCGGCGAGAGCCCTAAGGTGATGCGCCACGACAGGTTGGTCGCCCAGGTGCAACGCCCGCTGCGCGGGTGCTATCGGATTGCCCTGCTCTCCCAGAAAGGCGGTGTCGGAAAGACGACCATCACCGCGACGCTGGGCGCGACATTCGCCACGACGCGCGGGGATCGGGTAGTCGCTGTGGACGCCAACCCTGACCGGGGCACCCTGAGCCAGAAAGTGCCGTTGGAGACACCGGCGACCGTGCGCCACCTGCTGCGCGACGCGGAGGGAATCGCGGCCTACAGCGATGTCCGGCACTACACGTCACAGGGTCCAAGCCGCTTGGAGGTGCTCGCGTCGGAGAGCGACCCCGCAGTGTCCGAGGCCTTCAGCTCCGACGACTACACCCGCACCCTGGAAGTGCTGGAGCGGTTCTACAGCCTGGTGCTCACCGACTGCGGCACCGGAATGCTGCATTCGGCGATGTCGGCGGTGATCGAGAAGGCCGACGTGCTGGTGGTGATCAGCTCGGGTTCGGTGGACGGAGCGCGCAGCGCGTCAGCAACGCTGGACTGGTTGGAGGCCCACGGACACGAGGACATGGTGACCAACTCGATCGCGGTGATCAACGGCGTACGCCCCCGGTCGGGCAGGGGCACCAAGGTTGATCTGGACAAGGTGATCGACCATTTCGCCCGGCGTTGTCGATCGGTGCGCCAGGTACCGTTCGACCCGCACTTGGAAGAAGGTGCCGAGATCAGTCTGGACCGGCTACGTCCCCAGACCAGGGAGTCGCTCATCGAACTGGCAGCAGTGGTGGCCGACGGCTTTCCGGGCGCAGGACGAAGCGGCAACCCGCAAGCCGACTAACTCAGCAGGGCAGTCACTGTGCTGTCAGGACCGCGGCTGGTCGTCGTGCGGATTGATCCGTCGCAGAAAATCCGGATCGTCGTCGGGCCCGATCACCCGGGTGCGCGGTCGATTCGCGGCCATCCGCGAAACGCGCCAGCCGACGTAGACCAGTAGGGCCAAGACGATAATCAGGAGCAAATACGCCACTCGAAACCTCCTTCCCACCAATATACGCGTCGTGAGTAGGCTCGGTCGGTGACTGATGGACGGCCCGGATCCCGCATGCTGCTCGACGTTCTTTCCTATGTCGCGGCCCGACTGGGGCTTGTCGTCGTGGTGACCGCGGTGATCGTCGGCGCCGGACACCTGCTCGGGCTGCGCGATTTCCCAGTGGTGGTGGCGTTGCTGTTCGGCATCGTGATCGCGCTGCCGCTGGGTATCTGGTTGTTCGCACCACTGCGACGGCGGGCCACCGAGAGCATCGCGACGCTTGATGCGCGGCGCCGCCGTGACCGCGAACAGTTGCAAGCCAGGCTGCGCGGCGACGGCGATCCCAAGAAGAGCGATCCCAAGAAGAGCGATCCCAATAAAGCGGGGCCCAAAAAGGGCGAACCCAAAAAAGCGGGACCCAAGAAGGGCGACGGCCCGGACGCGTGACGGTCGGTGCGCGCCACGAATCGGGCGCGCAAACCGAGTCCCAGCGTCGCAGAGCGCGCCCGACCGCTTAGCCGAGCACCAGCGCGGCGGCCACCGCCAGCGCCCATACCAGCATGGTCAGGCCGGTATCGCGCAGCACCGGGATCAGATCCTTGCCCACGAGACCGGTGCGCACCGGCTTGGCGGCGCGCACCGCCAGCGGCAGCGCGACCAGTCCGGCGGCACACCACGGCGATGCCAGCGTCAGCACCAACGTCAGCGCGAAGGCCACCGCCAGCAGCCCCTGGAACAGCATCCGCGTGTTGGCGTCACCGAGCCGGACGGCCAGCGTGATCTTGCCGGACTGGGTGTCGGTGGGGATATCGCGAAGATTGTTGGCCACCAGCACCGCCGCGGACAGACACCCGGTCGCGACGGCGAGCGCCGCGCCTACCCAGTCCACCCGGAGCGCCTGGGTGTACTGCGTGCCCAGCACCGCGACGAGCCCGAAGAACACGAACACGGCGACCTCGCCGAGACCCAGGTAGCCATAGGGCTTGGCGCCGCCGGTATACAGCCACGCCCCGGCGATGCACGCCGCGCCGACGGCGATCAGCCAGGGCGCGCTGAACCACGCC
>NZ_JBMYXC010000083.1:0-10402 GCF_049608025.1 Mycobacterium sp.
TCAGCGCCGGTTCGACCGAAATCGGCGCCGACCAAACACCCGGATCTGCGGTCACCGGCACTTGGTCTACCGCTTCGTGGGCGACCGCATCGGGGTCGGCGACAGTGCTGAGTTCGGCACCCCTGCCCCGTCTATTGCCGCTGTCTCGGCGCGCCGCGGCCACCGCCTCGGAAGCCAGCGCGTCGCTGCTCGTGGCCTCGTCCGGGCTGTCGAATGCCGTGATGTCGTATGTCTCGTCGGCCTCGACCTCGTCGGGTACTTGGTCGTCGACCTCGACCTCGTCGGGTTCTTGGCCGACCACCTCGTCGTCGGCCTCGAACCCGTCGGATACCTCGTCGACCAGTTCGTCGTCGGCGTCGACCTCGTCGGGTATCTGGTCGACCATCTCGTCGTCGCCACCCGCCGGGGTGGTAGCCGTGAGGCCGCTGCCCGCTGACTCTGGCGATGCTCCGTCTGACTCTTGCGGCGCTCCGTCGTCGCTCGGCCCGGAAGCCTCATCAGTGGACGAGCCGTCGGCAGCCGAGGAGGAACCGGCATCAGACGACTGTGACGGCGTGCCGGCGGAACTGGAATCTGATGACTCTGCCGAGCTGATGGCTGGGTTGGTCGCAACACCCGCCACTCCCAATGCGACCGCTAATGCGCCCGCGCCGCCCAGGTATCTGACGTATCTCATGGCAGCCCCTCAGGTGGATCACCGCCGCGCAGAATCGTTGCACGTGACCTGAAATCTACCCGGCCCGGCGCATGGAAATTGATAAATCTGGGATTCGCGGGATCAGGTTCTGGAGGTTGCCGCGCTGCCATGGGGGCACGGGAAGAAAGCCCTTGGCGACGAAGCCGCCGCATCTGGCGGAATCCCGCGAATCACTGCCGCGAGTTCCCCTGGGGCGCAGTCCCAAAATCCCCGAACGCCAGCCACTGCGGCAGCAAAGATCCAGCTTCTCCGGGAATTGCGCCTGGTCCGTGAGGTGGTTAGGTTCGTAGAGCGTCCATATCCGGTTCAGCATCATGATGCCGGCGCCGAACCGAAAGGCGGCGATGCTAGCCACCGATTCCCCATTGCGGTCAAAGGTGCGGCGGATTCTGCCGTCGGCGGCCCGCACCCGGATCATCGGCTGGATGCTCCTGTTCTTGATCGCCGCCCTGGCGGTCGCGACCTTTTCGACCTGGCGCCTCTTGGTCTCGGCTGTCAACACGCGTATGGACGAGGCGTTGCTGGTCGAGGTGCAGGAGTTTGCCGAGCTGACCGGCCCCGGCATCGATCCCGGCACGGGTGAACCCTTCGCCGGGGTGGAGGAGCTCATCCGGGAGGCCATGGCGTACAACATCGCCCGGCCCAACGAGGTGTTCCTCGGTTACGTCAATGGGTCGTATCTGACCAAGAGCCCCCAACAACCGGGTACCCCCGACGTGCTGGCCGGTGATCCGGCCTTCACCGAGCGGGTCGCTTCGATCACCGAGCCGGTCGCGGGTCTGTATCAGTATCCGCGGGTTGGCGAGATCCGCTACCTGGCCATGCCGGTGACGCTCAATGAGGAACCCGGCAGTGGTGTCATCGTCTCCGCCTTCTTCGGCGATCGTGAACGCGCCAAAGCGGACGCGGTGGCAAGACTGATGCTCGCCGTTGGCGCGGTGACCATCGTGGTCGCCGCGGCGGCGGCCTGGCTCATCGCCGGCCGTATCCTGAGACCACTGCGCGATGTCGCCGAGACCGCGCGCAGCATCACCGAAACCGATCTTTCCCAGCGCATCCCCGACCGTGGTGGCGAGGGCGACGAGTTGGGTGATCTCGTGCAGACGGTCAACGGGATGCTTGACCGGGTGGAAGCGGCGGTGTCCGCGCAGCGTCGCTTCACCGATGATGCCGGGCATGAACTACGAACACCGATCACCATTGTGCGTGGGCACCTCGAGGTGCTCGACCCCAGCGATGCCGAAGATGTGACGTCGACGATCGCGCTGGTCGATGATGAGCTGGAGCGGATGAACCGGATGGTGTCCGACCTTCTGCTCCTGGCGCGCGCCGAGCAGCTGCCGTTCCTTCATCCGAAGCCGGTGGACGTGGGCGCACTGACACGGGACGTTTTCGAAAAGCTGGCCGCCCTCGGCGATCGCGACTTCATCCTGGATTCAGTTGCAGAAGGGACTGCCCTACTGGATGCGCAGCGCATCACGCAGGCATTGCTCGCGTTGGCTGACAACGCATGTCGCTACACCAACGACGGAGACCGGATCAGTCTGGGTTCCGCAAGGGAGACCAGCCAGGTGAGGTTCTGGGTCTCGGACTGCGGGCCGGGGATCGACGATGCCGACCGGACCCGAATCTTCGAGCGCTTCTCGCGCGGCAGCGCCGGCGGGAAGCGATCCGACGGTGCCGGCCTCGGCCTGGCGATCGTGCGGGCGATCGCGCTGGCACACGGCGGCAGAATCCAGTTGAATAGTGTCCCCGGGCAGGGCGCCACCTTCACTGTCGTCATCCCCGTCAGAGGAGAATGATGGCCCGAATCCTGGTCGCCGAAGACGAACCGCGTATTTCCAGCTTCATCGATAAAGGATTGTCTGCCAACGGTTTCGCCGTGACTGTCGTTGCGGACGGGCGGTCAGCCTACGAGTACGCGACCACTGGCGGATTCGACCTGTTGGTGCTCGACATCGGCCTGCCCGCGATGGACGGGTTCGACGTGCTGCGCAAGCTTCGCGCCGACCAGAATCCGATCCCGGTGATCGTGCTGACCGCACGTGACAGCGTTCAGGACACCGTCGCCGGGCTGGAGGGCGGCGCCGACGACTACATGGCCAAACCGTTCCGGTTCGAGGAGTTGTTGGCGCGGGTGCGGCGTCGACTGCAGACCGAGCGTGCCACGGAGCCCACGGTCTTGTCTTGCGGCGGGCTGCAACTGGATCTACGCACCCGGCGGGCTCAGGTCGACGGGCAGGAAGTTGATTTGTCCGCTCGCGAATTCGCGCTTGCCGAGACGTTCCTGCGCCATCCCGGCCAAGTGCTGTCCCGGGAGCAGTTACTCAGTCATGTCTGGGGTTACGACTTCGACCCGAGTTCCAACGTCGTCGATGTGTATGTGCGCTACTTGCGCCGCAAACTGGGCGCCGACCGGTTCGTGACCCTGCGCCGGATGGGCTATCGCCTCGATGAGATTCCGTGACCACCTGCAAGACCCCACCGGCGCCCGTCACCGTCGATGTGGGTGGCGGGCGCCGGCACTGGACAAAACCGTCTCAGTCCCAGGAGGTGTCGTCCCAGGAGCTGTCGTCCATCGCGATCACGGTGCTCGTGCTGCCCGAGTCGGCCATGCTGTATCCGGCGGCTCCGGCGACGCCTGCTCCCAGCAGGCTGAGTCCGGTGAGGGCCACTCCTGCGGTGACGACCTTCCAGGTGGTGGGGTTTTCCATGATGTGCTCCTTTGCTTTCCGGGACGGGCGGGCTGGTTGTCCCGCCCTTCCCCTCTAGGGTTCCGGCCAGAGGTGAGGGGTTCGTGAGTGGGAAGTGAGCGCCTTCTCATCCCTCAGAGCCATTCGCGGGCCAACGCCAAGCGGCCTGAGGTGTGTCCGGGCCAGTCGGCGAGTCGGGCTCGGAACGGCGCGGTTGCCAGGCCCAACACCACCGCAGCCGTACGTCGGCGCAGATCATCCGGGTCGATGCGGCGTTCAGCGTAGGTGAGCACCTCGGCGCAGTACCTCTGCGACGGAGCGTGGGACATTCCCAGTACGGACAGGTACCCGAGCAGCGTCGCCCAGTCATCGGCGCGCTCGCCGGGGCCGGCCGTATCGACATCCAGTACGCCGGTGACCTGTGTGCCGTCGGTCAGCAATTGATTGTGGTAGAGGTCACCGTGCACCGGCACCGGGGGCTCCGACGACCCGGGCGCTGCCGACAACACCCGGTCGACCAGCCGGTCCGTCTCAGACGTGAGTTCGGCGGCCCGCCTTGCGGATACCCCGGGATCGGACTCCGCACAGATCCGCAGCACGCGGGCACCGTCCTGCACTCGCTGCAGGATCGAGCGGTGCGACGGCAGACGCAACACATCGGCGGGCAAAGCGTCGAGCAGCCGCTCCAACTCGGCCGGTGGGGGCGGCGGGGTGGCTGATGATGTCGAGTCGCTGGTAAGTCGGTCGCGTAACAACGTCCCTCGCGCCTCGGGAAGTACGAGGATCCCTTCGGGTGTTTCGGCGAGCACTGGCGGCACGGGCAGTCGTTCGGCCAACAGATCGTGGCGGACACGCAGTTCGGCGACCGCAGCCGGCCGCACCACCTTGAGGAACCATCGACTGCGGCCGTCGCTGACCTCCAGCACCGCGCGTTGGGTGGGGCGGTAGGCCCGCACAACGATCGTCGGTCGTCGCGCCAAGGCGATTCCGTGGGACGACAACAGGTCGGCGATCCGTGTCGGGTCCTCCACCATCTGCAGGGCGGGCAGCGCAGGATCCTGCGCGAAGCGCCACACGCCCACTTCTAAGCGTTCGCCGAGGTGTTGACCGGCCACCACGGCCGCTCCCGTTGGGATGTGCTCGCCACTGGCCGCCACCAGCGCTTCGCGGGTCCGGCTGCCGTCCTTGCGGCGGACGTCGGCGACGTACCTGGCGCGCACCGCGCCGCTGGGCTGCACTCGTACGTCAGCCAGCCGCAGATCGTCCACGCCGGCCCCACATTCACCGATCGCCGCGGTCAGAACGTCCTCGGCATGAGGCCCGAGGAACAGTGCCAAAGAATTGATCGCCATGCCTCGAGCCTGCTCACCGCCGACGAATTGCTCGTGAGACCGGGATGAGAGAACTCTCCTCAGAGTGGGCGAAGCCGCGGTCCTGCGGGGCGCGCGTTGGTGCCGGAAACTCGGCGCCCGCCACCGGGTGGGCGGTGACGGGCGCCGGGATCGTGCTGAGGGTTCTCAGAACGCTGGGCTCACCTCGATGGATAACGTTGCGTTCCGGGTGGCCGCCGGCAGCTTTTCCGTGTCGACCACGAGGATGGCGCCGGAATCCTGTGCACCGTTGGCCAGGGTTTTCGGCGTCAACGGGAACGGGGCGGTGTCGGAATCGATGCCGACCAGTCCGTAGTCGCTGTCGTTGGAGATGATCAGGGTCCGGCCGCCGTCGGGTGTGACGACGCCCTCGACCTTGTCGTGTCCGAAGAACTCGCCTTTGGGGTTGAGTTCGGTCAGCAGTCCATCCAGATCCAGCTTCAGCGTCTTGGCGGCGACCTCGATACCGGCCGCCCGTAGGGCCTCGACCGCCTCGGCGTCGCTGGTCACGCCCGCGAAAGCCTCGATCGGTTTGCCGTCGACCAGCAGCCCGCCTGCGGCCGCGTCGTACCTGCTGCCCGGGACCGTTGACGCCGGACCTACGTCGGTAGCCCGCGCGATGTCGGCGACGTAGATCTTCTTGTTGCCGTCGGGCGCCAGCGTGGTGTCGCGCTCGGCGATCAGGAACTCGGTGTCGCTGAGCGCGGTGATCTCGGAGACCAGGACCTTGCTGTTCTGCGGATCGGCCAATGGCAGCAAGAACGTCTTGGTGTCTCTGGTGTCCAGATCGATGGTGACGATGCGGGTCAGCGGTACCCCTCGGGGGCGGCCGTCGATCCCGGGGGTGGCCAGGGCCGACTGCATCACGCCCACCAGGGTCGATCCGTCGGGGGTGACGGTCAGGCCCTCCATGCCGCGGTTGGGGTCCCGCATCGCCAGCTCGCCCGGCAGCGAGCCGTCATAGGGCGACAGGCGTTCGATCTCCACACCGTTTGCGTCGAAGTGAATGACGAAGGGGCCGTATTCGTCGGCAACCCAGAACGTGCCGTCCCCGAGTGCCACCAATCCCTCGCTGTCCAGACCGCGGTCGGAGTTCGGCATCGGGTTGCCGTAGATATCGACCATGGTCTCCCCGCCGGTGTCGCCGACATCGACGACCAGGCCGTTGAGCGGATGGCCGTCGGGGTCCTTGAGGACGATGACCTGCTCCTCATGGGCAATGCCGTCGGCAAGGGTGTACCTGACGATCTGGGGGGAGTAGTCAGTGACCGGCACCACCTTCTCGTTGTCGGTCCGGCCGTCGACGTTCGGCCCGCGGTCGGTCAGTCCGTAGATCTGGTTCGGGTTGCCGGGAACGGCGGCAATCGCCGATCCGGCCCCACTGCTTTGCACCGGCACGCCACCGACGACTGCCATCGGTGGGGCGGGATTGGCATACAGCCGAACCGCATCGGTGGTCGTCATCTTCAGCTCTTCGGTGCCGGTGAAACCCTCCTCGGGTGTGTACACCACGCTGCCGTCACTGCCGTAGCTGATCTGTCCGTGTGCGGGTTGCTCGAAGGCGACAGGAGTGAAGCCGCCGGTTGCCGCCAACAACTGGTCGGGTGCGATGGTCAACGGTTGACCAGCGACGGCGTGGAGCCGCTGATGCTGTCCGGCGGCGGCTGACTGCTGCTGTTCCTCCGTGGTGCTCGACTCCGCCGAGCACGAGACCACGGTGACCGCGAGTGCAATAGCCCCAGCGGTACCCAGCAATTTCCGGGCAATGTGGCGTTCCATGGTGATCTACTCCTTGTTCAGGGTTTGGTCCTCGGGATTCGTTTCCCGCTGTCCCGATCAAGGATTTCGCCGCGACGTGAGAATGCCGGAAGGCGGTGGTGAGAGCTTTCTCATTGGTCACTCGCGTTGGTCACTCGCGCCTTACCGATTCCTGACACGTCTCGGGCGGGCACTGCATCCGCAGGGCGGACGCCGGAAGCAGATGATGAACTGTTGATTACAGCGACAGGAGATGAAATGAGCGCAGTCACTCGACGAGGGCCGATCAAGGCGCTGGTGGTCGTGACCTATTTGGCCATGATCGCGGCGAACGTGCTGGCGAACGCTCTTCCGCTGAACGGCAAACGCACCGGCGAGGTGTCGGAGGATTACCAGAACCTGTTCACCCCCGCGGGGGTGACGTTCTCGATCTGGAGCCTGATCTACCTGCTGCTCGGCCTGCACGTGCTCTATCAACTCGGGTTGTTTCGCGCCGCGCAGCCAGCGGAGGAGCGGACTGCGCTGCTGAACCGGGTCGGCTTGCTGTTCTCGTTGTCGTCAGTCGCCAACACCGCCTGGGTGTTCGCCTGGCACTACGGAGTGATCCCGCTTTCAGTCGTGCTCATCGCGGTGATCCTGGTATGTCTGATCCTGATCACCAACAGTTTGCGGGACGTGAGTCTCACGGTGCGCGAACGGTGGTTTGTCGGTGTGCCGTTCAGTGTCTACTTCGGATGGACCACGGTGGCGACCGTAGCGAACATCACCGTGCTGCTGGTGAGCCTCAACTGGGACGGCTTCGGTCTGACCGACTCGGCGTGGGCGGCGACCATCGTGCTGGTCGCGATGGCGATCGGCGCCGTCACGATGCTGCGCAACCGGGATGTCGCCTATGGGCTGGTGCTCATCTGGGCCTACTGCGGAATTTTGATCCGGCAGATATCCGCCGAGGGCCTAGACGGCCGCTACCCTGTCGTGATCGCGGCCGTCGTCGTGTCGTTGCTGGTCTTCGCCGCGGCCGAGGCGGTAATCCTGCTGCGGCGTCGGGCGGAGTCCACCGCGCCACGCAAGACCGAGGCTTGCTGACGACTTTGTTACGGCGTCGACAATTGCGGCACCCACCGCGTCGATCTGGTCGCCAATCCGCTAACGTCGGCCATCTATCGGGAGGTGCACGGATGGTCGAGGGGCGTGCTGGGTTAAGCGCCGGTCTGATGTTTGTCGGTCTGGGCGCGGCCGTTTTCGCCGGCGCCGGCGTGGCCGTAGCGGACGCGGACGGCTCCGACGGGGCTGGCTCGGGTAGCTCCAGCAGTCGGTCAGCAGACAGCGACTCGTCGGGTTCCTCGGCGGCGGATGGCGCCAGTGCCGACGACGGAAGTGACACATCCGGTTCGACGGATCCCGGTACGGTTCCGGCGTCCGCCGAGCCGTCGGGCGGACAACTCGACGCCGCGCTCGAAGACGCCGCACTAGAGGCCGACGCGCTGGAAGCCGACGCCGCTCTTGAAGAGGACGCTGCTCTTGAAGAGGACGCCGCTCTTGAAGAGGACGCCGCTCTTGAAGAGGACGCGGCGGTCGAAGAGGACGCCGCTCTTGAAGCTGACGCCGCGGTCGAAGAGGATGCCGCGCTGGAAGTCGACGTCGTTCTCGAAGAGGATGCTCCAAGCGAAGAGGACGCTGCACCTGCCGCCGAGGCGGCTGCGGCATCGTCGGACCGCGGTGGCAATTCGACCGATTCACCGGCAGAGCAGCAGGTTGCGGCCGTTTCCTCGGTGGAACCGGTGGAGCAGCAGATCGCGGCCGACAAAACGGTGGCCCCCGCCGTCTCCGACGAATCGGATGAATCGGCCGTGGCGGTCGAGTCGGTGACAGCGTCCCCAGAGCAATCATCAGCCGATGTTTCGGCGATGGCTGTTGCCGATCCGGTGGCGGCCGACGTGAACGTCGCAACGGTCCAGACCCCGGAAGTATCGGCAACCACACAGCGTTCGCCGGGTCCGGTGGCAATGGTGGTTCTGAACTTGCTCTCGGCGTTGGGTTGGTCAGCGCGCCCCGAGACAGTGGCCGCGTTCCCAGGATTGGCGCCGTGGGCCGACACCTCCTCCGCACCGGCAGCGCCGGTGGAGGTGGCATCGGTCCTGGCCGCGTCTGTCGGCTCTGCGGTTGCCCAAGCCGGCCCCGAGACGGTCACCGGCGTCAAGACCGGCCACGCCAAGCTGACCATTCCGGTTGGTCCTCACGGCTACAAGACCAACGCAGACTGGTACCTCCCGACCCAGGCGGACGGTTCGGTGTCCGCGTCCGGCGTCATGTGGCTGCAGCACGGCTTCCTGAATAAGAAGTCCTTCGTCTCCGCGCTCGCGACCACGCTGGCGCAGCAGACCAACAGCATCGTCGTGGCGCCCAACGTGGCGTCGTTCCCGTTGCGCTGTTCCGGCTGCTGGCTCAACGGCGAACCGATGCAGGAGGCTGTCGCCTCGATGTTCCTCGGGGACCGTGCGGCGCTGAACATGAGCGCCGCCGCGGCCGGTTACCAAGGTCTGCTGCCGGAGGACTTCGTGTTGTCCGGTCAATCGGCGGGCGGCGGATTCGCCACGGCCGTCGGGGGCTTCTACGCGACGGACCCCGGCAACGACGACAGCCTGCGCGGAGTCGTGATGTTCGACGGTTTCTCGTTCGGCGGAGTGGTGACCGAGGCCCTGGCGAAGCTGGACGACCCATTCATCCCGGTCTATCAGGTCGCGGCGCCACCCCAATTATGGAATGCCTTCGGGTCAACCACCGATGAGCTGGTGGCGGCCCGCCCGGGTGAATTCGTTGGTGCGACGTTGGCCGGGGGCTCGCACGCGGACGCGCTGCTGGGCGGCAATCCGCTCATCGACTTCTTCGCCCAGCTGGTGACCAAGTTCTCCCCGCCCGGCAACACCGCGGCCACGCACACGCTGGCCACGGGTTGGATCAACGACATGTACCAGGGCCTGGGACCCATCGATGGCAACGGCATCTATGGAGCCCCTGATCAGTACATCGTGATGGGCGATACCGCCGCGATCGTGCTTGCTCCTCCGCCCGTCGTCGATCTCAACGACTACCTCGGCACCTGGTACGAGGTGGGCAGCGTCAAGCAGTTCTTCTCCATCGGGCTGGTGAACACCACTGCCGTGTACAGCCCCAACCCCGACGGTTCGATCAAGGTCGAGAACTCGGGCAACTACTTCTTCAACAACGGGCCCGAATCCACCATCGTCGGTTCGGCACTCCCGGTCGACGGCTCCGACAACAAGCTGAACGTGAGCTTCCTCTTTCCGGCCAACTCCAACCCGCCGGGCAACTACTGGATCGTCGACATTTCCCCCGACTACAGCCCACTGGACCCCAACGGCTGGGCCGTTGTCAGCGATTCCAGCGGCTTCACCGGGTTCCTGCTCAGCCGCTCGCCCATAGTCTCCGACGAGCTTTACCAAGAACTACTGGACCGGGCGTCGGTGAAGGGCGTCTGGGGATGGATCACCCCGACCCGGCAGTTCCCACCGACGACGGCGGTGCTCGCGGCCTAAAGCGTGTCGAACAACTGGCTGCGGTCGAGTCGTCGGAGTAGTAGGGCGATTTGGCTGAGGTAGAGGAAGCCTTCGTGCGCGGTCAGGGTGGTTTCGTAGTGGCGGTCGATGCGGCGGCAGTGGTTGATCCAGCCGTTAGTGCGTTCGACCACCCAGCGTCGTGGTTGGACAATGAACCCGTGGCCGGGTTTTGGCCCGGATACGACCTCGACGCTGACCCCGGCTTGTGTTGCGGACTCTGCGACGGTCGGGCCGGTGTAGCCCTTGTCCAGCCCAGCACGATCATCGACCGGCCTACCTGAACAGTGGCCTGTAGAAGGCTGCCTC
>NZ_JBMYXC010000084.1:0-8386 GCF_049608025.1 Mycobacterium sp.
TGGAAATTGTCGCACTCCGGTGAGGAGCAGCTCATGCCCATCCGATTCAACCGAAGTCGGAGGCCTCCAGTCAAACACGGTTTCGTGACCCGTCTTGCCTGCCTGGGGGCAATTTCGGCCCTGGCCGTCGCGGCGGCGCCATCTCTTGATGCCATGGCCTCTCCCGCCGTCCACATCTCCAGTCAGAGCGAGCAGATCCTCCAAACCTTGCTGACGGTCCGAGATAGCGCCTCAAGCGCGGGCCGGTCCGAGCTGTCCGACATCGTGTCGCAGCAGTTCCTGGACGTGCCTTATGGCGCACACACGCTCATCGGTTCGGCTACCGAGTCTGAGCAGCTTGTCGTTAACTTGCAGGAGGTCGACTGCTTCACCTATGCCGACTACGTCGAAGCGCTCAAGCGCTCCGATGACCGCGAGGAGTTCATCGACAATCTCACCAAGGTTCGGTACAAGAACGGTGTCGTCGATTTCCAGGACCGGAAGCACTTCTTCACCGACTGGTCTGCGTCCGCTCCGGCGATAGCAACCGACATCACAGAAAGCCTTAGCGCCAACTCGATCCAGTCGACCAAGAATCTCAACGAGAAGGACGCCGGTGGAGCGTATTTGCCGGGTTTGCCGGTTGTGCCGCGAACCGTCACCTACATTCCCAGTGCGTCGGTCGACAGCAGCGTCATCGACCGGCTACAGACCGGCGACTACATCGGCGCGTACGCCGAAGACGGCGGTCTCGACGTCACGCATGTCGGTATTTTCGTCGACACAGTTGACGGGCCCGTTCTTCGAAACGCGTCGTCACTGAGCGCGAACAACAAGGTGGTCGACAGTTCGCTTCTGGAATACCTCAGCACGGTTCCGGGGATGGTTGTGCTCCGCCCCGTCAGGTAGCTGGACGCGGGCGCCGGGGAACCCGATCTGGAGAGGCGTAGTCCCTGCTCGTGGGGCCGTGTTCGCGGTTGGAAGCAAGCCCCCTCCCCGCAGACGGAGCGCCGTACCAGTGGGCCGTGAGATAGCATGGCGCATGCCCAAATCGGAGCCGCTGGTCTCCCACGTCTCCGACACCGCCCGCTGGACCGCGTATTACCGCGCGACCGAATCAGCGCGGCCTGATGCGTTGTTCAACGACTTTTTGGCGGAGCGCCTCGCCGGCGAACACGGGCGCGCCATCGCGGCGCGCGCGCCTCGGACGGTGCGCTCCGGTTGGTGGCTCATCGCCCGAACGAAGATCATCGATGACGTTATTTTGAATGCGATCGGCGCGGGGTGTGACCGGGTCCTCAATCTGGCCGCCGGTTTGGACACCCGTCCGTACCGTTTGAACCTCCCCCCCGAATTTAAGTGGGTAGAGGCGGATCTGCCGGGACTTCTGACCGCGAAAGCGCAGCTGCTTGCCGATGAGGCCCCGCGATGCCGGCTCACTCGCACCGCCGTCGACCTCGCCGATACGCGCGCCCGTGCAGCGTTCCTGGACCAGGCCCTGGCCGGCGCGTCGAAGGCCCTGGTGCTGACTGAGGGTCTGCTGATGTATCTCGACGAGAACGAAGTCGTCGACTTCTCGTCGGCGCTTAATCGCCCCGAGGTTGCTTGGTGGACACTTGATTTCGTCAGTCCAGGATTGAAGCGCCTGATGAACAAGAAGAGCGGCATGCTGCAGAGTTCGCCATTTAGGTTTGCACCCGACAACGGCGTCGCATTTTTTGAAGACCTCGGTTGGCGAGCGGCCGAGGTGGAACCGTTGGCGGAGGTGGCATATCGACTCGACCGGCTTCCGTTCTTGATGCGTTTGGCCGCACGCCTGCCTCAACCCGATCCGCGCCGCCCGGGTGTGCGTCCCTGGGGTGCGGCAGCCTGCCTTTCCCGCTAGGTGTGCGACTCGCGATGAATGGAGCTGCGGTCGCGGCCGATTCGGACAGACTGCGTATCTCACAGTTGGGCGCGACCACCGGATAAGCTGAGTCCGTCGGAGCAGCGGCAGTCACTAGTGGGAGTCCATATGTCGGGCAAGACCTTTTCATTCGAAGTCAACCGGACCAGCCACGCGCCCCCAGCGACGTTGTTCCGGATCGAAACGGACGGCGCCAATTGGGCGAGCTGGGCCAAACCGCTCGTCACCCAATCGTCCTGGCACCGGCAGGGCGATCCGGCGCCCGGCGGCATCGGAGCCGTCCGAAAGGTCGGGTTGTGGCCTTTGTTGATGCAGGAGGAGACCTGTGAGTACGAGCAGGACCGCCGACACGTCTACAAGCTGAATTGGCCGCCAAACCCGGCCAAGGACTACCGCGGCGAGCTGGTCGTCACCCCGAATTCAGCCGGGGGCACCGACCTGCGCTGGAGCGGCACCTTCACCGAGAGGGTCCCTGGAACGGGACCAGTCGTGCGTGCCGCGTTACGCAGTGCGATCACGTTTTTCGCACGTCGGTTGGTGGAAGCAGCCGAACGGGAAGCGCGTTAAGGGACAGAGTATTGCGTTTGAGGCCGCATCGCGCCGACGCGGGACTGGGCGACGAGCGCAAGGCCAGCTTGCGCATGTTTATGGAGCCACCACCGCCCCAGCGGATCTGCGCGCGGACCGCGATCCGAATTCTCAAGCTCGCCGGGCGCGCCGTCGGCACAAGCTGGTGTCCTGGGTTCTCACGACCCGCAGTATTTCCTACACCGGCGACTGGCCGCCACGTCGGCGTGACGCAGCCGATCTTGAGGTGCTTTGCCGCGCGTCAGACAGGCAAGAACCGCCGCAGTGAGAGAGCAGACCGTCCTACTGCCAGAGCCCAGGCAGGTCAGGGCGTCACGATATTGAAGGTGTAGTCGGGATCTTCGAGGAAACCGAACAGCTCGAGAAGTGCCTCGGCGCGCCCATCGAGGACTAGTGCGCCCGACGCCAACGCATCAGCGATCTCGATTACGCCGGACAGGATTTCGACAAACACGTGGTGGGAGAGACGAAGTGACACGGCAGCATCCGGATCGGTGCCGCGTTGGCAGTGCAGTGCACCGTGCTCGAGCCCTAGGACCCACTTTTCATGGATGTCGGTGAAGTCCCAGTTGATCGTCAATGTCGTGCCGTCGGCGCGCGGCCCGTCGAGCCGGACTGCGAGCGAATCGAAGATCATTTCGATCGGCATGGCGTGCAACATTCCCAGCGGTGCACCTTCGGACCCGGTTCTCCGCTCGCCGGTCTTGTCTCGCAGTTCATGAGCGCCAGTGAGGTAGAAGTTGCGCCACGGACCAGACTCCGCCTGATAGCCCAACTGCTCAAGGGCATCGGCCTGGAGCTCCCGGGCCTGCTGGTGGCCCGGATCAGCAAAGATGGCGTGATTTACCAGTTGCACCACCCACCGGTAGTCGCCGGCCTCGAACGCCTCGCGGCCGAGGTCAACCACCCGGTCCGCGCCGCCCATCGCTTCGACGTAGCGCCGGCTGGCGTACTCGGGCGGGTGAGGCTCCAGGTTGGCCGGGTTGCCGTCGAACCAGCCCAAGTACTTCTGGTACGTGGCCTTGGCGTTGTGGCTGACCGTTCCGTAGTAACCACGGTTGTTGAAGTTGCCGGCGAGACTCGGCGGGAGCTCGAGCTGCTCGGCGATCTCGGTGCTGTTCAAACCTTGGTTAGCCAGACGCATCGTCTGGTCGTGCAGGAAGCGATACGTGTCCCGCTGAGCACGCAGATATGACGCGATCGCCTCGGAGCCCCAGACCGGCCAGTTGTGGGACGCGAAGCATAGGTCGATGTCGCCGGCCATCGTCAGCAGCGACTCGTGTATGTACTTGCTCCAGGCCAGCCCGTCGCGGACGTGGGCTCCCCGCAGCGTGTAGAGGTTGTGCATCACGCAGGTGCAGTTCTCGGCCATGCACAGGGCCCGGAGGTCGGGGAACAGGAAGTTCATCTCCGCCGGCGCTTCCGTGCCGGGGGTCATCTGGAACACGATGCGGACCCCATCGATCACCCTTTCCTCGCCTGTGGTGGCAATGTCGTCGGTTGGCGCTATCAGTGCCGAGTGGCCGTTCTGCGGGAGAGTACGACCGAGGCCGCAGCCGACAAGTCCCCGGGGGTCGGCCGGGAGCAGCCCGCCATACATGTAGCCGGCTCGGCGCAACATGGCCGGCCCGGCGATCACGTTCTCTTTGACTGCCTCCTCGAGGAACCCTTTGGGCGCGATGACCGGGACGCCCGACGCGACATCGCCATCGTCAATCACGCCGTAGGCACCGGCAAAGTGATCGCCGTGGCTGTGTGTGTAGATGACAGCTCTCACAGGGCGCGCCCCCACGATGCGGTTCACCAACTCTAGTGACGCGCGGGCCGTCTCAGCGGTGGTGAGCGGATCGATGACGATCCAGCCCGACTCGCCCTGAATGAAGGTGATGTTTGAGATGTCGTAGCCCCGAACTTGATACACGCGGTCGGCGAGCTTGAAGAGTCCGTGGACGTTGTTCAGCTTCTCCTGCCGCCACAGGCTCGGATTGACGGTGTCGGGTGCATCGCCGTCGATGAAGCCGAACTTGTCCATGTCCCAGACGACGTGGCCGGTCTGTTTGTTGGTGAGGACGAGGCTGTCCTCCTGCACGAGAAGGCCGCGGGTGTTGCGCTCCTCGTCGGAGGGATCAGCGAGTGGCAGCTGGGCGGCCAGCGCGATATTGGTTTCGCGGGTGTGGGCAGAAGCGGGCATCCGCATGGTTCGATCTCCAAAGTTCAGCGGGATTCAGACAGTGACAACCCGGGTGACGATCGGGGCGAGTTCATCTTCAGGCAGCAGGTACCGCGCCAACAGGATCGTCTCGGAGCGGCCTTTGGTGTCCAGCCAGTTGCCGCCGCCAGGATCATCGGGCCCGACCAGCATGGTGACGGTGCCGTCCGGGTTGCGCTGCGCCTGAACATCGTTGATGCACACTGACTGCCCGTCCCTGAATTCAGGGGACTCCAACCACCAGTTGTTGAGGTGCACACTCCAGTAGCGGCATGGGGGCGGGTCAAGGTGCAGTTCGAGCGCCTCACCGGACGCCAGTTGTACGTAGCAGAGCTGATAGTAGTTGTGCGGCGTACCTGCCATCTCCGACACCAACTCGGCGGCCGCCTCGTCCATCCGGTTTGGGCGGCGGCGGAGCTCTCCGGAGAGATGAGCGGTCGCGGTATTTCCCCACTGCAGGCCGGTGCTGATCTGACTAAGAGCGGCCGCGAAGTCGTCGGCGTTCAGTTCCGGCCGCTGCGATGGAGCCGGCGTAACCCGCTCCACGCTCCACGCGGCATGCTCTCCGCCGACACGATCGTGACGATACTCCCGGATAACGACAAAGGCGCCATCATCGCCGAGGTCGAGCCAATTCGAGCTCTGCGCCGGTCCCCCGACGATGAGCTCCACCGCACCGCTGGCAGCGATTTCGATCTCGCCGTCATGGAGATCGGCCACTACCCGCTCTGTGGCGGTTGCGCGGTACGCAGTGAACGAGATGTAGGCGGCATCGCCTCGGGTTCCGGTCAACCGGTAGGTGTGGTCGGGGTGGACGTTGAATTGACGGTAGATGGTGTCGGGACAGTCGGCAAAGACTTTCCGGGTGGGCGACTCCGGGTAGAACAGCTCAGGTCTCTCCGCGGCCGGGAACTCAAGCTCCTGCTCTTCGCGGTAGGAAAGCTGGCGCAGGATGAAACGCAGTCCATCAACCCGATCAGCATCCGTGGGTGCGGACGCGATTGCCTCCGTCCCCATTACGCGGAGCTGCTCGGTGAACTCTGTCCAAGCAGCAGTGAGCTTCTGGGTGGTAGGCGTTGCCCGTTGGATTGTCATGGTCTCCCCTGTGCAGTTACCGCCCGGGTCAGTAGGCGAACGTCGTCCACGGTATCGCCAACCCGTCCTACCAGTTCCAGTCAGGGCGTCAGGTTGTGTCCAGCACAGTGGCGCTGACTATCGCGGCGCGAAGTTGCCGTGGAAGCCCTGCGGGATGTGATGGGTCAGTTGGGCGGTCGCCATCGGCCCGCCCTCGAGATCCTTCGCGTCGAGGATCACCAGTCGCGATCTGTGGTGGTCGGCTTGGTATTCCACTGACAGCAGCCACCCTTCGTCCTCTTCGGCTGCCCCCGGCCTGGGGGTGAACACCGGCTCGCAGAAGCTGTTCCCCGGCGTTTCCGCGACATAGGCGGTTGCTGAGTTATCCGCCAGGTCGAGCTTGGTGATCCCGTCGTAGAGCGTGCCCAGGGTGTGCTTGGTGTTGACGTAGGAGTACCGATGTGGCCGGCCCTCCCGGTCCGGGTGATGGCGCGGAAACTCTGAGGTGCGGTCGCTGAGCTGCTCTCGGATCACTCTGTCGGTGGCGGTGATTCGGAACCGGGTGAACTCCGAGTGGATGTGGTCCATCGGACTGGTCCGAAACCGCGCGATGCAGTTGAGCAGATCGCCGTTCTGGTAGGTGATCACGTCGAGGACGACGTCGCCGCGGTCGTCGTGGGCATTGCTCAGATGGAACTGCAGGACCGCGTCGTAGTCGATCCGGCGGATCTCGCCGCCGTCCCGCGGGATGAGGACGAAGGAACTGCCGCGTTCGGGCCGGTAACGCATACCGTCCCCGAATGATTTGAGCCCCAGCGCAATCGGAATCCCGTCTGGGATTATCGGCGAGATGAGAAAGACAAGATACCGTTCGGTGATCGCGAAATCATGCACCATCGCCACGTACGGCAACGACAACGACCGGTAGTGCTTGAGCCTGCCCCGACGGTCGGTTCGGTAGATCCGCAGATGTGGGGTCGGGATGAACTCGACTCCGAAGTTGAACATGTCGCCACTGCTCGGACAGAAGCACGGATGCGCAGAATACGTTCCAGCCCAGCGTAATTCGCGCCCGAACCGGCGCACTCCCAGGGTTTCCAGAGTCTCGGGATCGAGCTCGTGGGGCGGCCCACCCTCCCACAGTGCATAGAGGTGGCCGGCGTGTTCGACAACATTGGTATTCGCCAGGTTCGGCGGCAGGCGGCCGACGTTGGCCAGCCATCCCCCGGATGCGTCGGTGCCCAGATGCCGGGTGCCGCTCTTGCCCCGGAAATGCTGGGTGCGGACATACCGGCTCCGGTAGTGCACTTTGCCGCCGGCGATGGTGAAGGCGGAAATCATCCCGTCGCCGTCGAAGAGGTGGTGCAATGGGCGGCCGGTGTGGTCCTCCCACCGGCCCGGACCGTTGCGGTACAGCGTTCCGGACAGTTCGGCTGGGATCTCCCCCTGCACGTGGTCGACGTTGTAGTCGTATTCGATCGATTGGGCCTCGCTGGCACCCAGGCTGCTCAGGTCCGCCGGATTCATGGATGCCAGGCGGTCGGCCGCACCAGCACGTTCCTGGGCATCCAGGCAATCCAGATACCCCCGAAGCCCGGGGAGACCGGCGAGGTCAGGCAGCGCGACAGCGGGCGATGAACGGGCCATGGCACCTCCTGTCGAGCTTCGTCCCACCCGACGATAGTCCTCTAGGTGAAACGCGCACTCGGGTTGGGTTGCTCCGCGACGCTCGTATCCTCGGCGGGGTGGCTGATGAAGTCCAGTCCGGCGCGAATCGCGTTTCGGTGGCGCAGAATTCGGTAATGCGCCAGTCGGCCGAGCCCCCGTGTGGTGAGCAGGCGTGCACCCGGCCATGCCGCTGCCACGCGCTCACTGGCGGCATGAGGACTGTCCGGGTCGTCGGGGTCGTGGATGAGAAGCAGCGGCGGATAGTTTGCTCGTCGACCGGTCCACGTCATGTTCGTTTCGTGCAGGGGCATGCCAATGCGTTTTTCGAGACGCTGCTGCAGACCCGAACGGATCCGGCGGCCGAAGCCGTGGCGTGCGGCGAACAGGTCGAGATAGAGCGGAAACTCTCCCATGGGCGCCAAGAAGACCAAGCGGCCAACCTGTGCGCCCTGAGTCGCCGCCAATACCGTCGAGTTGGCTCCCAGTGAATGGGCGACCACCGCATGCGCAGGCCCATGGGTCTCGATCATGGCCGCAATCGCGTCGGCGCACTCGGTGGCCGTGGTGCGCCCGGGCGCGAGCGCACCCGGATCCGATTCGTTGTGGCTGGGCAGGTCGAAAGCCACGACCCGGTACCCCGCCTCCAGAAGCGGTTTGACGAACACTGCCAAATGCGCGCGCTGGCCACCCCAACCGTGTACCAGATACACCGGCGGCCCCTCGCCCCACGCCTCCCCGGCAACCCGATGTCCATCCCAGAACGCCTCTATCGATGTCCCTGGTGGCACGCCGGGCGGCATGCGCATACTCGACTCAAGAACGGGCGGGGTGCACCACAACTCGACTGCCCACCGCGATCCCAACGCGGGCGCCAACCGCTCAAGCCCCCAGAAAAGGCGCCGCACCCGGGCAGCAACGGGCGGCAGGACCCCGGAACCGGCAATATCGAGCGGTGCTGCCTC
>NZ_JBMYXC010000084.1:8396-8756 GCF_049608025.1 Mycobacterium sp.
CCTCACGGGCCTCTGCTGGTACCGACCCCGGTCCAGATGCCCCCTCAGTCATGAGCCGTGATCATAGTGGGACTGTCGATTCGACGTGGGGCTGTACCGGGGGGCCTCGAGTTCGGCCGCCAGTCCACCGTCACTGATCAGCACTTTTGCGGACAGAACGGCGAAGTCGGAAGCGCTCATCGACACACTCCAGAGGGTTGGCGGAGAGCGCCCGGCCCTCGATTAGGTCACATATGCAATCCGAACAGCGGGTCGCTCCGAATAACACATCACAACAGGCGGAAGAGGAGTAAACAGTGGTGTCAACAGATGCGAACAGCAGCGTGCAGTGGCCGACCAGCGTCATCGCCGGAGTGCACG
>NZ_JBMYXC010000085.1:0-8582 GCF_049608025.1 Mycobacterium sp.
ACCTCGGTAACGGTCCGGGTATTCAGGAGGTCGCGACCTTCAGCGTCGATGTTGCCGGGCCTGGTGGTTCGGTGGCGGTGTCCAATGCCCATGGCACGGTGACCGGCGCGGCTGGTGGGGTGCTGCTGCGGCCGTTCGCCCGGTTGGTCTCCTCGACCGGTGACAGCGTCACGACTTACGGCGCACCCTGGAACATGAACTGAACTTTCGCCCAACGACAATCGGCCTCGGCTGCAGCCGGGGCCGATTGTCGTTGATTCACATCAGCTCACGGGTGGTTGGTCACTCTTGTTCCTCGGTCTGTGGGGATGCGCTGCCGTGCCTGCCGGTCGCATCGGCGTTCGCGTCAGCGTGCAGGAGATCACGGATTTCTTTCAATAGAGTCAGCTCGGTCTCCTCCGATGTATCTCCGGATTCCGCGTTCTCGCCCAGCTCATGGATCTTCTTGAACGGCGCGACGATCAGGAAGTAGATCACCGCAGCTACGAGGAGGAAGTTGATGCCCGCCGACAGCACAGCGTTGAGATCGACATATTGCTCACCTCCGAGAGGGATCTGCAGGATGCCGTACTCCGAATCGGGTCCAGCGCCGATCCGGTCGATGAGGGGCTGTATCACGTTCTGCGTGAACGCCGTCACCACGCCGGTGAATGCGGCCCCGATCACCACCGCGACGGCCAGATCGATCACGTTGCCCCGCGATATGAACTCCTTGAACCCCTTGAGCATTGGTTGGCAATCCTTTCGTGTGTGACTTATCCAGGTCGACTCGGACCATAACCTCTGGGAACACAACCTCTCGGAACACCCCGGTGCGGTAGGCATTGATGGCATTCGCACATCGGCGGTGTGGGTCGACATCCGCGTCGGCGGGGAGCAAGGCGAGACCGGGCCTCTCGCTGGAGGCGACTCCGGGATGCCAAGTGACTACCCTCGGCGACAGCAATGTTTGCTATTGCGACCGGAGCGACACCGGCGACTGAGTGCACTGGGCCGGTCATACCGTCGCTGTTACGACTGATCTAGCTGCTGTTTTACCGCGAATTCACGCCAGCGCAGACTTGCCGCCAACCTCGGTGGACCGGGTTGATTTCTTGATAGTCGACTTTGCTCTCCCGAAATGCGGGGTGGGGTCCGCGCTGATATTCTCAGATCGATGTTGAACGCTTCCACTGTCGTCGCGACCCGCGCGATCTCGTCCCAGAAAGGGGCAGGCCGATGGCCGCTCTCACCGTCAAATCCACCAAGCTGAACGTCCTCGGCGTCGGTGCTCTGTTCTTCAGTATGGCTGCCCTGACATTCGGGGCGGGCACCGCCAGCGCTGACCAAAACGATCCCGCCATGACAGAGGTGGGTGGAAGCGGAGTCGTGAACTCGCGTCAATCGGCCTCCGTCACCGGCGGGGGCTACTGTTCAGTCAGTACCGGCACAAAGGGTGCATCAACAGTAACCAGCGATATCGGTGTGCCGATGCAGAGGGCCGAAGAAGCCGGACCTGAGTGGGTCGGGTCACGGGGCTGGCAGGCCATTGGCCTGTCGCCGTCAAACCCGTGGGGCGGTGCCTTCAGCCCCGGAAACACCGGCACCGGTCCGCAGTGCGGCAAGGGCAGCGCCAGCGGGTTCTGACCTGACGGTCCATGGATTCACGCCCGGCGAATGCGCTGGGCCGCATTCGCTGGACTCGGTTTCACCGGAGCGGGGTGGCAGGCCAACTCCGCTGAACCTGAGTGTTTCCTGAGCAGTTGAACCTGAGTAATTCCTAAGCAATCGGCTTTGCTCGGTGATGTCAACTGGAGGGTCCGTTCGCACTGGTAGGCTGCGGGCACTGGAATATTCGACTGCCGTAACGCGCGGTCTCGTTATCGCGATCTCATCATGTAGAGATCTCGTCACATAGAAAGGGGCAGGCCAATGGTCGATGTCTCCCGCAAATCCGCCAAGCTGGGCGTTCTGGGCTGCGGTGCACTTGCCTTCAGCATGGCTGCCGCCACGCTCGGTGCAGGCGCCGCGAGCGCGAACCCGAACGACCCTGGCATGACGGATGTGCGCGGAAACGGAGTTGTGAGCTCGCGGCAGGCCGACTCCACCTCCGGCGCGAATCGCTGTGATGTCAGTACCGGTACGCTCGGTACGGCGTCGATCCACGACGCCGACCACGGTGAACCGATGCAGAGGGCCGCCGAGACGGGGCCCAGTTGGGTGGGATCAGACGGCTGGAACGCCATCGGCCTGTCGCCCTCGAACCCATGGCGCGGCAACTTCAACCAGAGCACCAGGACCGGTCCACAGTGCAGAGGGGGCAACGCCCACACGGCGGGCACGGGCAGGGTTTTCTGATCTGACGCTTCACGATTCCGCCCCCGACGATTCCGTCGGGGGCGGAACTCGTTGGGTGGTCAGTGCAGTGTGAGCGTGATGGCCTGTACCAGTGCCGCGCCGGCGACGGTCTTCGCGGCCGCGGCATCCAGCGCTACCAGCACCACGCGACCGCCACCACCGGCGGTCATCCGGTTATCTTTGGCCGACACCAGCACCACCACCGCGTCGGTGGCGATCAACCGGGAGCTGTCCACGGCGTCAGCCGATGCCGGCGCGGCCACGATGTCGACGATGTCTCCGGGCCTTACCAGGTCTACCAGGGCGGCGTCGGCCAGTGGAAGGGCAACGATGCGCGCGTCCGGCCCGGCGGCCGATTCAGCCAACCGCGGCCCCAGGACCCGCACATCGGTAACGACCTCACCCCGACGCGCCGGCCCGGCCAGCGTGGCCCCCACCACCGAGTCGGCATCGGTCTGTGAACCATCGGGGATGGTTGACGTCGCGTGTGTTTCCAGCCGGATGTCGTCGGCAGCCAGTCGGGTGCCCGGCGACAGGTCGCGAGTGGTGACGACGACCGCGGTGTTCTCCGCGCGCGGATCGTCACGCCAGGCGGCAATGGCGGCCAGAACGACGAGGGCCCCCGCAAGCGCCCGCCGGGCGGCCACGGTATGCGACCAATCGGGTCGCAGGAAGCGGGCAAGCCGATGCAGTGGTCCAGGGTCGAGCGAATCCCCCATTCGGCCAGGCTAGACAGCCTGCAGACGCTCAGCCAGCCCCTGGTTGTGCGGCTGTGGATAACCTCAGTTCGACGCTGTGGCTGCCGGCTTCGAGGAGCTCTTCGATGTACTACTCGACTTGTCCGAGGAGGTCGACTTGTCCGAGGAGCTTGAGGTTTCCGCCGAGGTCTTCTCCGACGAGGTCTTCTCCGACGATGTGGCGGCCGAGGAGTCCGGGCTACCGGAACTGGAGCTTTGGGCCGAGCTCTTGGCCGCCTCGCGGCTGTCATTGCGATAGAAACCGCTGCCCTTGAAGACCACTCCCACCTTGCCGAAGACCTTGCGCAGCCGTCCATCGCACTGGGGGCACTCGGTCATCGAATCGTCGGTGAACGCCTGCACCACATCGAACTTGTTGGCGCATTCGGTGCATGCATAGGAATAGGTAGGCACTAAAAACCTCCACGGTGGTCGAACTTTCTAGCACTCTACCGGCTCAAGTGCTAGAACCGCCAGGCGGCCTTGGTCACTCCCGCACCCATCCGCGCTCATAGACCGAGCGCGACCACCCCCTGGCCGGGGGTCAGCGCATGTGTCATGCGCACATCGTGTGGTTCGGCGGGGAGCCGATCGACGAGTTCATCGTCACGGACCACGGCGACGAGTGCGGCGCCAGGGTCAGCCAACAGCAATGAACGGTCGTAGAACCCCGCGCCGCGGCCCAGTCGCATGCCCCGCCGGTCGACCGCAAGTGCGGGCACCACCACCACGTCCGCCTTTGCCACCGCCTGGGCTGGCAACCATGGTGGCTCGGGTTCGGACAGTCCGAACGGGGCATCGACGAGTTCCCCCGGGCGATACCGGCCCCACCGCAGCGGCAACGGCGCGTCGTCGACACCCCGGCGAGCAACCGGCAGAAGCACGATGACCTCGCGGCGCGCCAACGCATCGATCAGCTCCGGGGAACCGGGCTCGGAGCCGACGGGGACATAGGCGCACACTGTCTGGCCAGGGTTGACGAACGCCGACAGGTAGGTAGCGAGTACTTCTGCCTCGGCATCTCGCGTTTGTGCGGCCACGGATCTGCGGGCAGCCAGGATCCCGGTTCTTACCTGTGCCTTTGTCGACCGCACGCGAACTCCTCCGGTGCCGGGTAGGAAGGAACCACCCAAGGCAGAGAGGATAATGTGTGAACGATGAATCGGCCTGAAGTTCCGATCCCTTACACCGCGGTCGTGCCCGCGGCGGGACTGGGAACGCGTTTTCTTCCCGCCACCAAGACGGTGCCCAAGGAATTGCTGCCCGTCGTCGACACGCCTGGTATCGAGTTGGTTGCCGCAGAGGCGGCCGATGCCGGCGCCCAGCGGCTGATCATCATCACGTCCGAGGGTAAGGACGGCGTGGTCGCGCACTTCGTCGAGGATCTGGTCCTTGAGGGAACCCTGGAGGCGCGCGGCAAGAGTTCGATGCTGGAGAAGGTCCGGCGCGCGCCGGCGCTGATCAAGGTCGAGTCGGTGGTCCAGGCCGAACCCCTCGGTCTCGGGCATGCGGTGAGTTGTGTCGAGTCCAGCTTGGCTCCGGGCGAAGACGCGATCGCAGTGCTCTTGCCTGACGACTTGGTGCTGCCCACAGGTGTGCTGGAGACGATGTCGAAGGTGCGGGCCAAACGCGGCGGTTCGGTGCTGTGCGCGATCGAGGTGGACGAAGAGCACATCAGTGCCTACGGGGTTTTCGACGTCGAGACCGTCCCTGACGCCGTCAACCCCAACGTGCTCAAGGTCAAGGGCATGGTGGAAAAGCCCAGAGCCGAGGATGCGCCTTCGCCGTACGCCGCAGCTGGGCGCTACATCCTCGATCGGGCGGTATTCGGCGCACTCAAACGGATTCCGCGAGGTGCGGGCGGCGAATTGCAGCTCACCGACGCGATTGCTCTGCTGATCGACGAGGGGCACCCGGTGCACGTGGTGGTCCACCGAGGATCTCGACACGACCTGGGAAATCCGGGCGGCTACCTGAAGGCTGCGGTTGACTTTGCGTTGGAGCGCGACGATTACGGGCCCGAACTGCGCCAGTGGTTGGTCGAGCGGTTGGGGCTGAGCGGCCTGGTGGAAAAGCTCTAGCGGTTCTAGCGGCGGGCGCATCCGCTCAGCGCTGTCGGTGTCAGTCCACGTCGGCCGGGTGTTGTGAACGGGAGAAAGGCGTGATTTGCGTTCGGTGGAGGAGCAGCAGGCGCGGGTAGCCTCTGCCGCGGTGGCCCCACGGCCGGTACGCGTGGCGATCGCGGAGGCGCAGGGTTTGATGTGTGCCGAAGAGGTGGTGACCAAGCGTCCACTGCCTGGATTCGACCAAGCGGCGATCGACGGGTACGCGGTCCGCAGCGTCGACGTACTCGGCATCGGCGACGCCGACGGGGGCGACGATGATGACGACGCCGAGGAGTCCAGAGACCGCAATATCAGCCTGCCGGTGATGGGTGTGATCGAGGCCGGCGCGCGTACTCCGGGCAGACTGCAGCCACGGCAGGCGGCGCGAGTGCAGACCGGCGCGCCGCTGCCCACCCTTGCCGATGCTGTATTGCCGTTGCGCTGGACGGATGGCGGCCAGACGCGGGTCAGGGTATTGCGGGGGGTCCGATCTGGTGCCTACGTGCGTCGCACGGGTGACGATGTGCAGCCCGGTGACGTCGCGGTGCGAGCCGGCACGGTCATCGGTGCCGCGCAGGTGGGCCTGCTCGCCGCGGTGGGGAGTGAGCGCGTACTGGTGCACCCGCGGCCGCGACTATCCGTGATGTGTGTGGGTGGCGAACTCGTCGACATTTCGCGGACGCCGGGCAATGGTCAGGTGTACGACGTGAACTCCTACGCGCTGGCGGCCGCGGGAAGGGATGCGGGCGCGGAGGTGAACCGGGTCGGCATTGTGCCGACTGACCCCCAGCAGTTGCGGCAGGTCATCGAAGGTCAATTGGCCCGCGCCGAGGCGGTGGTCATCGCGGGTGCCGTAGGGGGCGCGGCCGCCGAGGGGGTGCGATCGGTGCTTGCCCAGCTCGGAGACATGGAGGTCACGCGGATTGCGATGCATCCGGGGTCGGTGCAGGGCTTCGGCCAACTGGGGCCCGAGCGCGTCCCCGTCTTCCTGCTGCCCGCCAATCCGGTCAGCGCCTTGGTGGTGTTCGAGGTCATGGTGCGTCCGCTTCTTCGGCTCTCGCTCGGTAAGCGGCAGCCGGCGCGGCGTGTCGTGCAGGCCCGCACCTTGTCCCCGATCAGCTCGGTAGCCGGTCGCAAGGGATATTTGCGCGGCCAGTTGATGCGGGACCAGGACACCGGCGAATACCTGGTGCAGGCTCTGGGCGGAGAGCCCGGCGCCTCATCGCACCTACTGGCGACCCTGGCCGAGGCAAACTGTCTGGTCGTCGTGCCTCCCGACGCGGAGCAGATCGGCACGGGTGAGGTCGTTGACGTCGAATTCTTGGCGCAGCGCGGCTGAACGCCAGATGACCGCCGTCATGAACCTGTGGAGCTCCCGTTCGCAGCATCCGGGATGGCCCGTGCCCGTCGGCCCACTGCGGGTGTCCGCGGGGCTGGTCCGGTTGCGTCCGGTCCGCCTTCGCGATGCCGCGCAGTGGAGCAGGGCCAGGCTGGCCGACCGCGAACACCTTGAACCTTGGGAGCCCTCGACTGATCTGAGTTGGACAGTGCGACATGCTGTTTCGTCGTGGCCTTCAGTCTGTTCGGGCCTGCGTGCCGAGGCCCGCAAGGGCCGCATGTTGCCCTACATGATCGAGCTCGACGGACAGTTCGCAGGCCAGCTCACGATCGGAAATGTGACTCACGGTGCGCTGCGCTCTGCGTGGATCGGTTACTGGGTCGCCAGCGGGTCGACGGGCGGTGGCGTCGCCACCGGGGCGCTGGCACTGGGCCTGGACCACTGTTTCGGCCCGGTCAGGTTGCACCGCGTCGAAGCCACTGTGCGCCCCGAGAACGCGGCGAGTCGCGCGGTGCTGGCAAAGGCCGGATTTCGTGAGGAAGGCCTGCTGAAGCGCTACCTTGACGTCGACGGCGCCTGGCGCGATCACCTGTTGGTGGCGATGACCATCGAGGAAGTGTCCGGGTCGGTGGCCTCCACGCTGGTCCGCGCGGGCCACGCTTCGTGGGGCTGATGGTGTCGATTTTAGGGCCCCCGTGTTACTGATGTGACAAATGTGGCGTTTGGTGCTTGTCACCAGCGAATTACAGGTGTGTAATTGTCTTCGGCGCGCCGCCCTCGGATGCGCTGGTCACAGACCTAGCCTGATGGGGAAAGGAGCAGGCGCCATGCCAAGCATCCCCCAATCTCTTCTCTGGATCTCCCTTGTTGTCCTCTGGCTCTTCGTGCTGGTTCCCATGTTGATCAACAAGCGCGATGCCGTCCGTCGCACCAGCGACGTCGCTCTGGCGACGCGGGTGCTCAACAGCAGCCGCACCGCCCGGCTCCGCCGGCGGCGTGCGCCCGCGTCGGGGCACCGCAGCGATCCGGACTGGCGGCCCTCCGGTGACGAGGTGGACGGTGAGTTCGACGGCCTCGGCGAGGTCGAGAACGAGGCACCAGGCCGGGCGGTCGTCATGGTCGCCGCCGAAGCCCAGCACGCCGAAGGTGAAACCGACTATCTGGATGTCGATGTCGTGGAGGATTCCGCTGCGCTGCCCATCGGCCGACTCACACCCCGCGATCATCCGGTCACCGGGGCCGAAAGCGACGAGCTGATTTCGGAATACGGTCATCCCGGTCAACCCAGGGACATCAAGGCTGCCGGTTCGGCCTACGGCGCCGAGGATGACCTTCCCGACGACGACAACTACGACGACAACTACGACGACGACAACTACGACGATGAGTACGGCGCCGGCGACCTTCAGGCCGATGAGTGCGGCGCCGACGACCTTCACGCCGATGAGTACGGCGACGACGACCTTCACGCCGATGAGTACGGCGACGACAAATACGAGTACGAGTATGTCGCCGACTCATCGGGTTTGGAGGCGCCGTCGGACGCGGATCTGCACATCGCCGACTCCATGAGCGCGTCTCGCCGACGCCGGTATGAATCGACTACTGCCGAGGCGGTGACGGCTCGCAAGTATCGATTCCGCGCGCGGAGTCTCACGGTGATGGCCGTGCTGCTGCTTACCAGTGCTATCGCGGCGTATACCTGGTCCTCGACGATGTGGTGGGTAACTGCTTCAGTGGGCGCGGTCACCGCCATCTACCTGGCCTACCTGCGTCGACAGACTCGCATTGAGGCACGGGTGCGCCGGCGTCGTGCACAGCGGGTCGCCAGGTCGCGGCTGGGCGTCGAGAACACCGCAGCCGACCAGGAGTTCGACGTGGTGCCGTCGCGGTTGCGACGGCCAGGTGCCGCGGTGCTGGAGATCGACGACGAGGATCCCGAGTTCGAGCATCTGGACTACGTTCCGTTCGCGCGCCACTACGATCTGCCGCGGGCGGCCGGGCAGTAGCATCCTCGCGATTTTCTGCCGCTGTGCGGCGGCTGGTAGCCTGCTACCGGTATCA
>NZ_JBMYXC010000086.1:0-7744 GCF_049608025.1 Mycobacterium sp.
GATCGAGTCGCTGTTTGGCCCCGGCACCCAAGACCCCGCAGGCCCAGAGCTGCTTCAACGAGATGACCACGCTCAACGGCATGCCTGGCATCGAGACCCCCGAGTTCCTCCTGTCCAAGATCGATGACTTCGGCACCCCCGACGCCTACAACCACTACGCAGTCGGCTGGGCCCACGCTTTGTGCGCGCCGTATCAGTGGACCAAGCAGGTGGCATCGCACTGGGGCGGCACCCGCAACGGCACGATCGTGCACTGGCCCAACGGGTTTGCCGACAAGGGCGGCCTGCGCAACCAGTTCCATCACGTCATCGACGTGGCGCCGACCATCCTGGAAGCCGCCGGGCTGCCCGCTCCCACGTCGGTGAACGGCATCAGCCAGGCGCCGTTGGAGGGGGTGAGCATGCTTGCCAGCCTGCGCGACGCAGCGGCGCCGGAGACCCACGAGGTGCAGTACTTCGAGATGATGGGCAACCGCGGCATCTACCATCAGGGCTGGACGGCATGCACGAAACACCGCACCCCGTGGAAGGCGGATACTCCGCCGCCATTCGACGACGACGTCTGGGAATTGTACGGTCCCGACGACTGGACCCAGTCCCACGATCTGGCCGGCCAGAATCCGACAAAACTGGCAGAGCTGCAACGTCTCTGGCTCATCGAAGCGGTCAAGTACAACGTGGTGCCGCTGGACGATCGCGGCTTCGAGCGGATCAACCCCGATATCGCCGGCCGCCCGCAACTGATCCGCGGCAACACACAGGTGCTGTTCTCCGGGATGCGCGTCAGTGAATGGTGCGTATTGACGCTGAAGAACAAGTCACACTCGGTGACCGCCAACCTCGACATCCCCGAGTCCGGGGCCAGCGGCGTCATCGTCACTCAGGGTGGTCAGGCGGGCGGCTGGACGCTGTATGCCCACGAAGGGAAGCTCAAGTACTGCTACAACTTCTTTGGCATCGACTACTACATGGTCACCGCCGATGAGCCGATTCCCGCTGGGAAACACCAGGTTCGGATGGAGTTCGCCTATGACGGCGGAGGATTGGCAAAGGGCGGCGACGTCACGCTCTTCTATGACGGCAAGGCCGTCGGCAGCGGCAGGGTCGAGCAGACCCAGCCGATGGCGTACTCCGCTGACGAGGCTTGCGATGTCGGGGCCGACACGGGGTCACCGGCCTCCCCGGACTACGGACCCACCGGCAACAAGTTCACCGGGACCATCGAATGGGTGCAACTCGACATCGGCGAGGACAGTCACGATCATCTGGTCACCGCCGAGGACCGGTTCAACATCGCGATGGCCAAGCAGTAGCGCCGATCTTGTTGCGGCCTGACATCCCTGCCGGATCTGACCGTCGGGCCTGGGGGACCTGCCCGCCGGGCTGGGCCGGGGCTGCACACTGATTCTGCGTAACGCAGTGGCGGGAATCCAGGCGGCAGAACTCCCTGGCGTTACCCAACTCAGCTGTCGAACGCGGCGGGCAGCCCAGCCACGAATGCAGACCAGCCGCGAATGCAGTGACCAGTGTTGGCCCCCGATCAGCCCTCGGCTGCTAACTGCCCGCAGGCAGCAGCGATTTCACGACCCCGGGTATCACGAACCGTGCAGGACACCCCGCGCTCCCGAACCTTCCTGACGAATTCCCGCTCAACCGGTTTGGGACTGGCATCCCACTCGCTGCCAGGCGTCGGGTTGAGTGGGATCACGTTGACATGCGCGAGCGGTCCGAGCGCTCCGTGCAGACGTTTGCCCAAGAGGTCCGCCCGCCAAGCCTGATCGTTGACGTCGCGGATGAGGGCGTATTCGATCGACACCCGCCGGCCGGTCACGTCGGCGTAATAGCGCGCTGCGTCGAGCGCTTCGCCGACCTTCCACCGGTTGTTGACCGGCACCAGGGTGTCTCGCAGTTCGTCGTCGGGCGCGTGCAACGAGAGTGCCAAAGTGACGTTGAGTCGCTCATCGGCAAGCTTGCGGATCGCCGGAGCCAACCCGACCGTCGACACGGTGACAGACCGCGCCGAGATGCCGAATCCGTTCGGGGGTGCTGCGATGATGCGACGGACCGCCGCCAATACCCGGTTGTAGTTGGCCAGCGGCTCGCCCATGCCCATGAAGACGATGTTGGACAACCGGCCGCCGCGCGCAATCTCACCGGTGTCGCGGCTGCGCAGCTCCGCACTCGCGGTCCGTACCTGTTCGAGAATCTCGGCAGTCGACAGGTTGCGCGTGAGGCCGCCCTGACCGGTTGCGCAGAACGGGCAGGCCATGCCACAACCGGCCTGCGACGAGATGCACACGGTGTTGCGGTCTGGGTAGCGCATCAGCACCGATTCGAACGTCGTCCCATCAACGGCGCGCCACAACACTTTTCGAGTCTCCCCGGCATCGCACTCGATCGCGCGGGCAACATCCAGCAGCCTGGGGAACAGGGCAGCGGCAACCTGCTCGCGCACCGAGGCGGGCAGGTCGGTCATCAGCCCCGGATCGGCAATCAACCGGCCGTAGTACTGATTGCCCAGTTGCTTACCGCGGAATGCCGGAAGCCCCAGTTCGCCGACAGCGGCGGCACGACCGGACTCATCGAGGTCGGCGAAATGCCGCGGCGGCTTAGCGCGACGCGGCGGATCGAAAACCAGGGGCAGGGCCGGGAGAGATCCAGACATGAACGCTCAGTATCTCATCCCCGGGTGCTTCCTCCGGGCCGAAGCCTCTCAGGCCAGCAGGGAGAGCACGATCCACGTCGCCACCGCGGACGGAAGGACCGAGTCAAGGCGGTCCATCAGCCCCCCGTGCCCGGGTAGCAGCGTGCCCATGTCTTTGATGCCGAGGTCCCGCTTCACCTGCGATTCGACCAGGTCCCCCAGCGTCCCGGTGATGACGAGCATCAGGCCGAGCGGCACACCCACCCAGGCCGGGTTGCTGGTGAGGAACTCGACGGCAAGCACAGAGGTGGTCACGCCCAGCACGAGCGACCCCGCCAGCCCCTCCCAGGATTTCTTCGGGCTGATGGCCGGCGCCATCGGGTGCTTACCGAACAGCACCCCGGCGGTGTAGCCGCCGACGTCTGAGGCGACGACCACCAGCATCAGGCAAGCCACCCGGCCCGCGCCGTCTTCGGGATAGATCAGCAGGACGCCGAAGCTGCCGAACAACGGCACCCAGGCCGCCAGGAACACCGTCGTGGACATGTCGCGCAGGTAATTCTGCGGCGCATTGGCCAAACCGCCGGAAATCAGCCGCCAGATCATGCAAACCAGAACGGTTCCGCCGAAAGCGCCCAGCGCCCCTGCGGCGCCGAACGGCCAGGTCAGCCACACCATCGCCTGACCACCGATGATCAGCGGCACGAGCGGTATCGAGAAGCCGCCCTCGCGCAGCCGGCGCACGACTTCGAGCGTGGCCACCGCCATGGCGACGGCCACTATGGGGACCCACAGCCGCGGCGCGAACAGCAGCGTGCAGATGAGCATGGCACCGAGGGCCACCCCCACGGCGATCGCTGCAGGCAGGTTGCGCCCTGCCCGCGACGCCTTCTTGGTCGGCTTGTTCACCGGCTGTCCTGCCACGGGTGTCGATTGCTGATCGGCCATCTCAGACCTCCAGCAACTCGCCTTCTTTGTGTTTGACCAACTCGTCGACCTGGTGGGTGTACTGGTGGGTGCTCTTCTCGAGGTCTTTCTCTGCTCGGGTCACCTCGTCCTCTCCGGCGTCGCCGTCCTTCTTGATGCGGGTCAACTCTTCCATCGCCTTACGACGGATACTGCGGACCGACACCTTGGCGTCCTCGCCTTTGGATTTGGCCTGCTTGACCAGATCGCGGCGACGCTCCTCGGTCAGCTGAGGGATCGAGATACGGATCACATTGCCGTCGTTGGTCGGGTTGACCCCCAAGTCGGAGTTGCGGATGGCGTCCTCGATGCTGCGCAGCTGGTTGGCCTCGTAGGGCTTGATGACGACTAGGCGCGCTTCGGCCACGTTGATGCTGGATAGCTGCGTGATCGGGGTGGGCGAACCGTAATAGTCGATGTTGATCCGATTGAACATGCCCGGGTTGGCGCGGCCGGTGCGAACCGACGCCAAGTCGTCGCGTGCCACCGCCACAGCCTTCTCCATCTTCTCCTCGGCATCGAAGAGGGTTTCCTCGATCACGTTGTGCTCTCCCGTCCCTGTCGCTCGTCCTGAGCACATGTCGTCGCCGGCGCTCGCCGAGGCGACAGCTGTCACGTGGTGACCAGTGTTCCGATCTTCTCACCCGCGACTGCACGCGCGATATTGCCATCGATGAGCAGATTGAACACCAGGATCGGCATTCCATTGTCCATGCACAGGCTGAACGCCGTCGCGTCGGCGACTTTGAGGCCACGGTCGATGACCTCGCGGTGACTTACCGCAGTGAGCAACTCAGCGTCGGCGTGCACCCGTGGGTCGGCGGTGAACACCCCGTCTACCGCCTTGGCCATCAGGACCACGTCCGCACCGATCTCCAGCGCACGTTGCGCGGCGGTGGTGTCGGTGGAGAAGTAGGGCAGTCCCATGCCCGCTCCGAAGATGACCACACGCCCCTTCTCAAGGTGCCTTCGGGCCCGCAACGGAATATAGGGTTCGGCCACCTGACCCATCGTGATGGCGGTCTGTACCCGCGTCTGGATACCTTCCTTTTCCAGGAAGTCCTGCAACGCAAGGCTGTTCATCACGGTGCCGAGCATGCCCATGTAATCCGAGCGGGTGCGTTCCATCCCCCGGTGCTGCAGTTGCGCGCCGCGGAAGAAGTTACCGCCACCGATGACGACGGCCACCTGGGCGCCGCCGCGCACCACCTCGGCGATCTGGCGCGCTACCAGCGCGACCACGTCGGGATCCAGGCCGACTTGCCCGCCGCCGAACATCTCACCGCCCAGCTTGAGCAGCACTCGAGAGTAGCCGGGCGTGATCAGCGACGACGATCCTGCACCGTTGGGACTGGTGGATTCCGCCATCCGACTCCTTCGCGGTCCTCGCATGCAACGCCGCCCGTGGTGCCGCGGACGGATCCCCTAATCCTGCCTCATCGCGACCGCCGGACCACCTCGGGGTGCGGTTGAGGGTCCGGATGACTCAGCGGATGACTCGGCGGTTGACGATGCGGTTTATTCGGCACCCAAGTTATTCGGCACCCAAGTTATTCGGCACCCGAGGTGGCTGCCGCGCGATGGCCCAGCCGATGTCAGTCTCCCGCGCTCGAGTTTCAGCCTGCGATTCGCCGCCAGGGTCGAGCTTCCTCGAGCTCGAAGGCCAACTCGAGTAGCCGGGCATCCTGCCCGACGGCAGCGGAGAACATCATCCCCACCGGAAGCCCGGATTCGGATTCGGCCAGCGGCAACGAGACTGACGGCTCGCCAGTGGCATTCTGCAGCGGGGTGAACGCCACCCATTCGACGAGCCGGTCGATGATCTGTTGATAGTCAGACGTCGGATCGAGATGGCCGATGCGCGGCGTGACGTCGGCGAGCGTCGGCGTCAGCAGCACGTCGTACGTCGACGACGTCCGCGACGTGATCCGTCGCACGCGGGCCAGCCGGGCGACCGCCAAGGGCACCCGGTGCACGTTGCGAGCCGCATGGCGCTCGAGGCCCAGCGTCAGGTTGTCGAGCTTGTCGCGATCGAAACTCTCCCCGAAGGTGCGGCGACCGCCCCGAACGAGCGCGAACGCCAGAAACGACCAGTACAGCAAGAAATCTTCCATGAAGCGGTGTGGCACCGGGTTATCGATGACGGTGACCCGGTGACCGAGCTCCTCGAGCAGGGCAGCGGTCTCAAACGTCAACTCGCGCACCTCGGGGCCGGCCTCCCGGGCAACCGAGTGGGTACACACCGCAATGCGCAGCCGCTGCTTGCCGGGTCCGGTCACGTCACCGACCGGAGGCAACTTGGGATTGGCCTCCACCCGTTCCATCTCGCGGTAGAACGCGGCGGTGTCACGTACCGAGCGGGTAACCACTCCGTTGTGGACGATGCGCAGCGGCATCAGCCGCATGTCCCTATCAAGTGGAAGTCGGCCCCGCGACGGTTTGAGGCCGACCAGACCGTTGCAGGCGGCGGGAATCCGGATGGAACCGCCGCCGTCGTTGGCGTGGGCGATCGGCACCACCCCAGCGGCCACAAACGCGCCCGAACCCGATGACGAGGCACCGGCGGTGTGTTCGGTATTCCATGGATTGCGCACCGGCCCCAGCCGCGGGTGCTCCGCCGAGGCGCTGAAACCGAACTCCGAGAGCCGGGTCTTGCCCAGCGGCACCAGGCCGGTGCTGAGGTACGCGCGGGCGAAGTTACCGTCGGACTCGGCGGGTCGCGGCTCCCAGGCATCCGTCCCACTCATCGTCGGCATTCCGGCGACGGCGACATTGTCCTTCAGGAAGGTCGGCACCCCGTCGAAGTAACCGCCGTACGCCCGGCGTTGCGTACTGCGCGCCCGGGCGTCCGCGAACGCTTCGTAGGCCAGACCGTTGAGCGCGGGATTGACAGCCTCAGCGCGGTTGATCGCGGCGTCGATGATCTCGCGCGCCGACACCGTCCGGTCCTTCAGTGCGTGCACCACACCGACGGCATCGAGGTCACCCAGGGCATCCCCGGAGGATTCTTCGCCGAAGGCGTGCGTACGGTTCATAGCCCGACGGTACCAAAGCGTACCGCCGGGTTTCTCCGGTGCGGCGACGGGCTAGGTCTGGCCTACCTCGAAGCGAACGAACCGCGTCAGGGTCACGCCGGCTTCGTCGAGCAGTGTCTTGACTGACTTCTTGTTTTCCGACACCGACGGCTGATCCAGCAACACGACATCCTTGTAGAAGCCGGTCACGCGGCCCTCGACGATCTTGGACAGCGCCTGCTCCGGCTTGCCCTCGTTGCGGGCTGTCTCCTCGGCGATGCGCCGCTCGTTGGCGATGACGTCTTCGGGTACATCCTCACGCGTCAGATACTTGGCCTTCAGCGCGGCGATCTGCAGGGCAACCGTATGGGCAGTTGCCTTGGCCTTATCCGCGTCGGCACCGGTGTATTCGACTAGGACACCGACGGCAGGCGGCAGATCGGCCGCCCGTTTGTGCAGATAGGTCTCGGTGTTGCCGTCGAAATAGGTGACGCGGCGCAGTTCCAGCTTCTCGCCGATCTTCGCCGACAGGTCGGCGATGACCTGCTCGACGGTGGTATCCCCGATTTTGACTGCCTTGAGCGCGTCGACATCGGCCGCCTTGGATGCTGCCGCGGCAGCCACGATCTGCTCGGCGACCGCCTGGAACTCTGCGTTCTTGGCGACGAAGTCGGTCTCGGAGTTGAGCTCGATGAGCGCACCGTCCCGTGCGGCCACCAGACCCTCGGCAGTTGCACGCTCGGCGCGCTTGCCGACGTCCTTGGCGCCCTTGATGCGCAGCAACTCGACGGCCTTGTCGAAGTCGCCGTCGGATTCGACCAGCGCATTCTTCGAGTCCATCATTCCGGCCCCGGTCAGCTCCCGGAGACGCTTGACGTCGGCAGCAGTGTAGTTAGCCATGGAAGCCTTTCCTTAAAAGACGAAACCCTTAGAAGACGAAACGATTCAGGAGGTCGGCCCCGGCGCAGCCTCCACCGGGGCGGCCTCGGGTGCCGCGGCTTCCGGTGCGGCGGTAGCGGGTGCGGCAGTCGCGGTGGCCGCACCGGCCGTGTTGGCGCCGGCGGTGGTGGCACCGGCCAGCAACTCCTGCTCCCACTCAGCGAGCGGCTCGGCGGCCTCG
>NZ_JBMYXC010000087.1:0-7281 GCF_049608025.1 Mycobacterium sp.
GCCCAGCGTCGGCCTCAAGCCCAGCGTCGGCCTCAAGCCCAGCGTCGGCCTCAAGCCCAGCGTCGGCCTCAAGTTCAGCGTCGGCCTCAAGTTCAGCGTCGGCCTCAAGTTCAGCGTCGGCCTCAAGCGCGGCGTCGAGTTCGGCGTCACCTTCGACGTCCTGAGTAGCGGTCGAATCAGCACCACTGCTGCCGTCCATCGCAGCCGGCGGATCGCCTGCGGTCGGCCCGGCACTTGCCTCGTCGGCGTCAGCAGTGGACCCCGTGTTGGGAGTCTGCGCGCCGGAACCGCTCTTCGTCGAACCTGCTTTCGAGTCAGCAGAGCTTCCGTCCGCCGACTCGGCCATTGCCTCCACCGGCAGGACGATCCCGATCCCCAACGCGACCGCCAACGCACCGACCCGACCCACGAACCGTCCGTACCTCATCAGCAATGCACTCCCGTCCACTTATCAGCACCCATTTCGCACAGCCCCTCATCCGATCTCGTTCCGATCACGGAACAAAATTCGGCGAATATAAAATGTAATAGAACACCAGGCTTCGCCCAGAATCAAGAGCGAACCGCATTCTGGACGCGCATGCCTTCCCGCGGACCTACATTGCTATGTCAAACTATTCGACAACTGCGCTGTCCAGTGTTTATCCAGTCGACCGATGTACACGGGAAATCCACAGCTAACTCACAGCTAGGGCGTCCCAGGGCAGCCGGACTGACTGCCACTGACGCACCTGCGACCACTTTCGAGCGCCGATTCGTCGAAGTAGTGAACAAATTGATGACGGGTGTCAACTTCAACTACATCGAATTAATTGTGCTAATCCTTTAGGAGACAAGAACACCGGATTTGTCAGGCCGCGGACAGCAGATTATGGCGAAGACTGCGGCGAATTAGGTAGGCAAACAATACAAAATCGGGTGCGCATTCAAGACCTGCGATGAGGAATCAGCGCACGGCAGGCCGGCTGTTGGTTCGCCGGTGCCAACTCCTCTGTTCGGCGCCGCCGGAGCTGACCAAGCCGCTGAGTCGGCCGCGGGCCCGGTGCGGGCGATCTCCGTGGTCTCCGGACACCCAAACCCAGCCATGAGCACAGGACAGTGCAGAAGACCAGCGCCTGCACTGCGGCGGTGGAATCGGCCGGGTACCACACCCCGGTGAGGTAATGCTCGATGAAACCCTCAGCCGACAACTCCCCCATCGCGGCGCCCGCGCGGCCGAAGCGCTCGAGATCCGTCAAGGGACACGGCAGACCCAGCGTCAGGCTCGCGGCACCCCATCCCACAACTGCGAGGTGTAATCCGATAGTGGCCGGACGCCGCCACGCGAGGAACCCCCCGACCACGAGATAGCCGATGAACACGAAATGCAGCGCGACCGCGAGCACTACGACGATCGTGTACGGAAGGGCGCCATCCGGGTTCATGCTTGCCCCCATGTTAGCCACAAGCTCGCTGCCGGAGCCCCGCGTTTCTGGCATGCTCCCGCCATGTCGTACTTTGTTCGCCGCATGGCTGCGGGGTGTCTGCGCCTGGTCGCTGTGGCGTGCACGCCGGTGCTGATGACCGCCTGCGCACCAGCTGCAGTCAGCACCGACCCGCCCCCACCGGGCGCCGGCTCCGAGAAGGCCGAGGCGGTCATGCACATTGTGCGCGAAGCGGTGACCCAGGACCACCTCAAAGCCGTGATCGTCCGTGTCACGATCGACGGCAGGGAGGTGGTCACCGACGCCGTCGGAGAGTCGATGACCGGTGTGCCCGCGACGCCGGCGATGCACTTCCGCAATGGCGCGGTCGCAATCTCCTATGTGTCGACGCTGTTGCTCAAGCTTGCCGAGGACGGCAAGGTGGGCCTGGACGACAAGCTATCGACGTGGCTGCCCACGGTGCCACACGCCGACCGGGTCACGCTGCGGCAACTCGCCCAGATGACGTCCGGGTACGTCGACTACGTCATCGGCAACACCGCGATGAACGACGCACTCTTCGCCGATCCGTTCCGGGCGTGGACCACCGACGAACTCCTCCAATACGCAACTCCCGAACCCTTGCTGTACGAGCCCGGGACGAACTGGAACTATTCACACACCAACTACATCCTGCTCGGACTGGCCCTCGAGCAGGCCACCGGCGAGAAGATGTCGGATTTGTTGTCCGACAGAGTCCTTGGCCCGTTGGGGCTGACGAGCACCGTCGCAGCACTGACTGCCGAGATCCCCCCGCCGGTGCTGCATGCGTTCACCTCGGAACGCCGCCAGGCACTGGGGGTCGGTGCCTCGACACCGTTTTACGAAGAGTCCACGTTCTGGAACCCGTCCTGGACGATGACCCACGGCGCGGTCCAGACCTCCAACATCTACGACCTCGAGGCGACCGCGGTCGGCATCGGCTCCGGAAAGCTGCTGAGCCCCCAGTCCTACGAACAGATGGTGTCGACCGAACTACGCGGTAAGACCCGGGCCCAGCCCGGCTGCAGCACCTGCATGGAGATGACCGAGGCCTATACCTACGGTCTCGGCGTTGTCATCTCCGGCAACTGGCTGCTGCAGAACCCGATGTTCGGCGGCTATGCAGCCGTGCAGGCCTACCTACCTGACCAAGGCATCGCCATAGCAGTCGCCACCACCTTTGCCCCCGAGGCATTCGACGAGCAGGGCGACTATTCCAATGCGGCCGAGAAGCTGTTCCGCGAGATAGGGGCCCAGATGGCCCCCGACGATGCGCCGCCGATGCCGCCGCGATAGTGGTCGCCGGGTACGGGTCACTGAAATAGTGGAGGCTGTGGCATCCAGAGTTCTATTCCTGCGCAACGAGTACCTGGCCACCGAAGCCTTGCTCGGTGACGCCTTCACCGACCACGGATTCGATATCGAGACGTTCGATGTGGTCCCCGCCGAGAGAGCCCACAGCCCAGCGGGTCCTGTGACGTTTCCCGATCCGGCCGACTACGACGTGATCGTTCCGCTCGGAGCTACCTCGCCGGTCTACGATGAGGGGCTCCGCAGCAGCTGGGTCGGCGACGAGATGCGCCTGATGCATGACGCCGCCGAGGTCGGGACAGCGCTGCTGGGCGTGTGCTTCGGCGGCCAGCTGCTCGCTCAGGCTTTCGGCGGCACGGTGTCGCGCGCACCCCGTCCGGAGGTGGGCTGGTACGACGTGGCCAGTGATCGGCCCGAAATCGTGCCGGGCGGCCCGTGGTTCCAATGGCACTTCGACCGGTGGACCCTACCGCCCGGCGCCACCGAGCTCGCACGGACAGCAGGGGCGTCGCAGGCTTTCGTACTCGGCCGGGCGCTGGCCCTGCAGTTTCACCCCGAGGTCGACGCGGACCTGTTGAAGGTTTGGCTGGCCGCTGACCACGACGGTGACGTTCCCGCCGCGGGCCTGACACACGATGACTTACTTCGCCGCACCGATGAACTCGCGGTCGATACCGCACCGCGAATCCATCGGCTGGTAGGCGGCTTTCTTGCCCACGTCGCTTCGCCGGCCGGCAACCGAGGCGGGCGCACCCCCGAC
Organism: Mycobacterium sp.; assembly: GCF_049608025.1. Lineage (GTDB taxonomy): Bacteria > Actinomycetota > Actinomycetes > Mycobacteriales > Mycobacteriaceae > Mycobacterium. The sequence goes on from NZ_JBMYXC010000087.1 coordinate 3,517, forward strand.
TAAGAGTCGAGCGCTTGCGCCCCGGGCCGCCGGTCAGCCGCGACCCAGCTGGTGTGCCAACGTATCGCCGAGGTCGGGATGCCGGAAGCGATGGCTGACCCCCAGAAGCTTCGACGGCACCACCCGTTGACTTGCCTCGGCGAGCTCGCGGGCACCCTGGCCCCCCAAGAGCAACCGCGGCCCCAGCGACGGCACGGGTAGCAGGGCAGGCCGGTGCAACACCCGGGCAAGCTCTTGGGTGTATTCGGAATTGCGCACGGGTTCAGGACCGACCGCGTTGACCGGTCCGGCGAGCCGGTCGTCGTAAAGCGCCTGGTGGTAGATGTCCAGCAGGTCGTCTAGACCGATCCACGACAGCCACTGCTTGCCGCTACCCACCCGGCCCCCGAGACCCGCCGAGAACAGCGGACGCAGCAGCCGCAACGTCCCCCCCGCGGCCGCCTGCACGATGCCGGTCCGCACGGTCGTCACCCGCAACCCCGCCTCAGACGCAGGTGCGGTCGCCGCCTCCCAGTCCCCGACCACCTCGGCGAGGAATCCGTCGCCGCGACCGCAGTCCTCGGTCAACTGTGTGTCGCCGCGATCGAACCCGTAGAAGCCGATTGCCGAGGCACTGACAAAAACGCGCGGCCCGTCGTCAGCGGCAGCGGCCGCTGCCGCCAGCAGGCGCGTCGGCGCGATACGGCTATCCCGGATCGCGGCCCGGTGCCCCTCGGTGAAGCGACCAGCGATCGACGCGCCGGCCAAGTGGACCACCGCATCGACGCCGTCGAGCAGCCCGGCAGCGGGCGCTTGCGGATTCCACAGCCGCTCGTCCTCCCCTCGCCCCGGCGTGCGCACCAGCCTGATCACCCGGTGCCCACCGGTGCTGAGGAATGCGCTGAGCGCCGAACCGACGAGACCGGAGGCCCCGGTGATGGCAATGACCATCGGTGTGACGCCAGCCTCGGCAGCGTCGCGGTGCGCGGCGAGATCATCCAGGATCTGCCGCCGCCGATAGACGAACGTCGGCCGCAGGCCTGCGCCGGGAACCGCGGCCTCGATCTGGTCGCGAATCCGGGTGTGGCCACCGTCGTCGCTGAACGTGTGCGTATGCCGCCACCCGCCGATGACGCGGGCGGGCCACGACGTGGGACCATCCGAAGCCAGGTCGTCGACGAAGCGGCTGCCCGGGAGATAAGCCGATGGATCGTGGCGGGCGACCCAACGCAGCCCGGCGGGCAGGCCGAGCACCGCGACCCCGTCGGCCAACGAGTCCGCCTCCTGCACGACCGTCATCGGCTGCCAGGGCGGCACCAATCGCCGCATTGCACCAGGGCGTGCGTGCCATCCCCACACCTGGTCGCGCGGATGGTCGATCACGCTCTCGAAGTCGATGCCCATGCAGCCTCTCCCGCCTTCACTCGTCGGTAGTGATTCGGCACGGACCTGATAAGGGATTGCCCCGGATGCGCCCCGGTGATCAGCCGTTCGGGCGAGACTGTGATCACCGACCGATGACTACGCAAAGAACAATAAGCAATGAGCGACGAGCAATGACCAACACCCCGCGAATGTTTCGGGACCGCCGGGAGGCAGGCCGAGTCCTGGCCCTCGACCTTGCCCGCCACCTGGATGCCAACGCACGCGACAACCTTCAGGTTCTCGGACTGGCCCGGGGCGGCGTGCCGATCGGCTGGGAGGTCGCATCCCATCTCCAGGCGCCGCTGGATGTGTGCCTGGTGCGCAAGCTGGGCGTTCCGCGGTGGCCTGAGTTGGCGATGGGCGCTGTGGCCACCGGCGGCGGCGTCGTACTCAACGATGACCTGATTCGCAGTCTGGGCATCGACGATGACCAGATTCGCGAAACGATCGGCCGCGAGACTGCGGAACTCGGCCGGCGCGAGCGCGCCTACCGTGCCGATCGCGGCCCGCTGGAAGTTGCCGGGCAGACTGTGGTGCTGGTTGACGACGGGATCGCCACCGGGGCCAGCATGACCGCCGCGGTCCGCTCGGTGCGCCACGCCGGAGCGGCTCAGATCGTGGTTGGGGTGCCGGTCGGGCCTGCGTCAGCCTGCCGGCAGCTACTCGAGGATGCCGACCACGTGGTGTGTTCGACCATCCCCGCCGACTTCCGTGCTGTGGGACAGGCCTTCGAGGATTTCCATCAGGTCAGCGACGACGAAGTACGTGCCGTGCTTGCCACTCCCACCTCAGAGGGCGGAACAGTCACCGAAAAACCGTGAACGGTGAAACCGTGGCGAATCAGCTCTTCGTGCCGTCGTTCCCCGCCGGCTCTCCGTGCGGGTCGTCCCCGGCCGGGGCGTCCGCGTAGTCCGCAGCGACCGGAGCCTCTTCGGGATATTCCTCGTCGTAGACGACTTCGGCCTCGACCGCCTCGGCTGGGTACTCGTCACCCTCGTTCTGCTTGGAACGGCTGCGTAATGCATCGATGATCAGCAGCAGCACCCCGATGACACTAGCGGCGATACACACCCAAGCGATGAGCTCGTTGCTCGTTATCACTGCCGTGACCAGTGCCGCGAGGCTGACGACTGCAAGGACGAGCGCAACGATCAACATGGGTCTGCCCCGCGAGGTGTGAGTGGGAGGTGCACGTGACTAGTTGTTGCCCCGGTTGAACCCGGCGTCGTTGTTGGCGCCGGAGTCAACGGGTGCCGCGGAACCGCGCTGTCCCAGTTCTTCGAGCTGAGATTCCAGGTAGGTCTTCAGGCGGGTGCGGTATTCGCGCTCGAAGGTGCGCAACTGTTCGAGACGTCCTTCGAGCACAGTGCGCTGCTGGTTGATAGTCCCCATGATCTCGGAATGCTTGCGCTCGGCGTCGGCCTGCAGCGCGTCGGCCTTCTCCTGAGCCTGGCGCAGTTGCGTTTCCGAACGGGTCTGAGCATCGACGAGCATGGCCTCGGCACGCTGCCGGGCCTCCGCCACGGTGCCCTCGGCAGTCTCGCGCGCCTCGGCGACCATCGCATCGGATTGAGCGCGGGCGTCCGCGAGCATCTTGTCGGACTCGGCCCTGGCGGTTCCGGTCAACCTGTCGGCGGTGTCCTGGGCCAGCGCGAGCACCTTGGCGGCACGCAGGTGATGCTCCTCGCCGGCTGCTGCGGGTTGCGCGGGTGGCTCCTCGTAAACCGGCTGCACTGGTGCTGGTTCGGGTTCGGGCTCCGCCTCGTAGACCGGCATGGTCTGCGTCGGCCTGGCCGCGCTACCTGAACCGCGCTCGTGGTCCAGCTCGGCAACCCGCTGGCGGAGGTCGCTGTTTTCCTCGATGAGTCGGGACAGCTCGTTCTCGACGAGGTCGAGGAACGCGTCGACCTCGTCCTCGTTGTAGCCACGCTTACCTATCGGTGGCTTACTGAACGCGACGTTATGCACGTCGGCGGGAGTGAGCGGCATCGTCTGCCCCCTTGAAGTCTGGACCGTCAAACGATCTCAAAGTGTAGAGCCTTGGTGGAGAGTAACTGGCGCCCATCCTGTCACACCAGACCCTGCGGTTGCAGGCGAGGCGCTAATTCGGGTCGAAACTCAACACTATCGAGACATTGCCGACCGGCTATCGCGAGTCTCGAACTGGGCGAAACGGGCCCTGACATCTACTCGGCATCACGCTGCCATCGCTGCCCCGAACGCCAGCTGCATGCCGATGAACGCCAGCAGCAGCAACACCATGATCGACAGGTCGAACCGGATGGCGCCTATCGTGAGCTGGGGAATGATTCGGCGCAGTAGCTTTACCGGCGGGTCGGTCAGGGTCATGATGATTTCCAG
>NZ_JBMYXC010000088.1:0-6237 GCF_049608025.1 Mycobacterium sp.
CCTGGTGGCGGCCCGCATCGGCCGCCCGCCGGTGCTGCGGCGATCGATCCTCACGCTGTTCACGGGCCGAGCTCCCGAGGTAGGCGTGTCCCCCGAAGTAACCGCGGAAACAGCGGAAAGCTCGGGTCGCGGCGTGCCGGGAGTCGTCCTGAACGGGTTCGTCGAGCGCGTCGGCGGCTCGGCTCCGCTGGTGGCCCCGGACGGCTCGGCCCACCGCGGCGAGCAGGTGGTGGCCGCCGCCCTCGACGCGATGGCGCGTCTGGTCGACGGGGGTTCTCCTATAGCAGTCGCAACACCCGCGCACTGGGGACCGGGAGCCATCGGCGCGCTGCGCGGTGCGCTGCGCGCGCTGCCCGGCCTGGCACCCAACGGCACACCTGCCGTGCTGATCCCGGACTCGATGGCTGCGCTGACAGCGCTACAGGCCGGCCCGGGACTGCCCGACCGCGGCGTGGTCGTGTTGGTCGATCTCGGCGGCAGCGGATCCAGCATCACCCTGGCCGACGCGGCCGCGAACCTGGACCCGATCGGCTCTACGGCCCGCTATCCAGAGTTCTCCGGTGACGCACTGGACCAGGTGATGCTCAACCATGTGCTCGCGGCGATCGCCGAGGCGACCCAGGACGACACTGCGCGCACCGCCGCTCACGATTCGATTGCGCAGGTGGTTGACGAGTGCCGCATTGCCAAGGAAAGGCTCTCCGCGGAGACCGCAGCGGTGGTGCCCGCCGAGCTCCCGGGACTGACAGCCGACATCCGGGTCACCCGCTCCGAGTTCGACCAGCTGATCTCCGAACCCATCGGGGGACTGTTGAGCGCCATCGAGGACATCCTGCGAAGCAACGGGGTTTCGGTCACCAAGGTCTCCGCGGTAGCCACCGTCGGAGGCAGCGCCGCCATTCCGCTGGTGACGCGACGGCTGTCCGAGCGGCTGCGCGCACCCGTGATCACCACCCCATATCCACAGCTGAACGTGGCCGTCGGCGCGGCGCTGGTCGCCAACCAGAGCCCAGGAGCCGACGCGCCGACCGGAAGCGCTCAACCAGTCGACGCGCCTACCACCGTGGGACCGGCGGCATGGGCGGCGCGGGCGGCGGGGCTGGCCGCCGGCGAATCCGCCGTCGACGGTGCCGCGTCGGCGACCTTCCGCGCGCTCGCCTGGTCCCAAGACGACGAATCGGTCGAGGATCCACTGCCCTACACCGGCGACGACTACACCTCCACGTCGTCCTACCCGGGACAGGGCGCGACCGCCGCCCCGCCGCCGGTGGACTACAACTCCGGGACCGGCGGGTACCAATATGAATCTTCTGGCTACGAATCGTCTGGCGATGCACATTACGGTGAGCCCGATCCGTTCCCGTGGTACAAACGCCCGCCTGTGCTGTTCGGGGTGGCTGCCGCCGCGGCGCTCCTGGCACTCGGCGGGCTCGCCGCGACATTGAACAGTTCGATCGGCGACCCGACCACGGTCACCGAGACCGCCACGCCCGCTCCGGGCGAGACATCACCGTCCGAGTTGCCGCCACCGGTCACCACAGTCACGGTCGGGCCGGACGGGGTGGCAACCACCACCGTGAGCCAGCCACCGCCGCCCCCGCCGGAGTCCACGACGACGAGCACGACGACGACCACCACGCAGCCGACCACAACCACGACGACGACGACGACGACCCAGACCACCACCCAGCCGACAACAACCCAGCCGACCACCACCCAACAGACCACCACCCAACAGACGACCACCCAACAGACGACCACCCAGCCGACCACGACACGGCCGCCGACAACGACCGCAGCAGCGCCGCCGACCACCACGGCCGCACCCGCGGATCTGATCACCACGACTGCCATCGCGCCCAACGCCGTGGCGTGACCTGAGTAGCGGCGAGTCCGGCGCTGCGCCCACGAAGCAACCTGTGCCGGCCATCGGTGCGGCGTTCACCGCCGCGAACGCCGATCCGCTTGCAGGCGTCGATGTGCACGCGATGCTGGCGGCGTCACGCTGACCAATCGCTAGTTAGGCCAGCCTTCATAGCGCGGTTTCACTGCGAGATGCGACTATGAGCAGGCAACCAGCCAAAGTTACCCATCGGTAATATAGCCGATGTTACCCGTCGGTAACCCCACGACCGGAGGATGCGCGTGGAAACGCAGATGCTGATAAGGATCATCGTCGGGGCATTGATGATCGCCGTGGTCGGCGTGTTCGCCGTAAAGCGGGTGGTGTGGCTGACAAAGCTGATCCGGTCCGGTCAACCGATGAGCGAGTCCAACAACCGCAAAGACCACATGAAAACGCGTATCGCCACGCAAGTAGAAGAAGTGTTCGGGCAGACCCGAATGCTGCGCTGGTCGATCCCTGGTATCGCGCACTTCTTCACCATGTGGGGTTTTTTCATCCTGGCCTCGGTATACCTCGAGGCTTTCGGCCTGCTCGTCGTCCGTGACTTCCACATCCCGTTCATCGGCACATGGGACGCGCTGGGCTTCCTGCAAGACTTCTTCGCCGTCGCGGTGCTGCTCGGCATCATCACCTTTGCGATCATTCGGCTGCGCACCGAACCTAAACAGCACGGTCGCAGCTCCCGCTTCTACGGATCACATACCGGTGGCGCCTGGCTGATCCTATTCATGATCTTCAACGTCATCTGGACCTACGCCCTGGTGCGCGGGGCCGCGGTCAACAACGGCACGTTGCCGTACGGCAACGGCGCGTTCTTCTCTCAGCTGATGGGCTCGATCATGGAGCCGCTGGGCCATACCGCCAACGAGTGGATCGAGACGATCGCCCTGCTCGCGCACATCGCGATCATGCTGGTGTTCCTGCTGATCGTGCTGCACTCCAAGCACCTGCACATCGGCTTGGCGCCGCTCAACGTCACGTTCAAGCGGCTACCCGACGGCCTGGGTCCGCTACTTCCGGTGGAGTCCAAAGGCGAGGTCGTGGACTTCGAGGATCCCGCCGAGGACGCCGTGCTGGGCCGGGGCAAGATCGAGGATTTCACCTGGAAGGGCTACCTGGACTTCACCACGTGCACCGAATGCGGTCGCTGCCAGTCGCAGTGCCCTGCCTGGAATACCGGAAAGCCCCTGTCACCCAAGCTCGTGATCATGAACCTCCGCGACCACATGTTCGCCAAGGCTCCCTACTTCCTGGACGGCAAGGAGATGCCCAGCGAAGCGTCGGTGGCCAAGGAACTGGAGTCGACCGAGGGCGGCTTCATCGAGACCAAACACGACGACGAGCACCATGTGCCGGAGTCGGGCTTCGAGCGTGTTCCCGCCGACTCCCCGCTGCAGGCCACCCGGCCGATGGTCGGCACCCTGGAACAGGGCGGCGTCATCGACCCGGACGTGTTGTGGTCGTGCACCACGTGCGGCGCCTGTGTCGAGCAGTGCCCGGTGGACATCGAGCACATCGACCATATCGTCGACATGCGCCGTTATCAGGTGATGATGGAGTCGGAGTTCCCCGGCGAACTCGGTGTGCTGTTCAAGAACCTGGAGAACAAGGGCAACCCGTGGGGCCAGAACTCCAAGGACCGCACCAACTGGATCGATGAGGTCGACTTCGACGTGCCGGTCTACGGCAAGGACGTCGACTCTTTCGAAGGCTTCGAGTACCTGTTCTGGGTAGGTTGCGCCGGCGCGTACGAGGACCGGGCGAAGAAGACCACCAAAGCGGTCGCCGAGCTGATGTCCGCGGCAGGCGTGAAGTTCCTGGTGCTGGGCGAGGGCGAGACGTGCAACGGTGACTCGGCCCGCCGATCCGGCAACGAGTTCCTGTTCCAGCAACTCGCCGCGCAGAACGTGGAGACGCTCAAAGACCTGTTCGACGGCGTCAATCAGGTGGACCGCAAGGTCGTCGTCACCTGCCCGCACTGCTTCAACACCCTGGGCCGCGAATACCCGCAGCTCGGCGGCGACTACACCGTGCTGCACCACACCCAATTGCTGAATCGACTGATCCGTGACAAGAAGTTGGTTCCGGTCGAGCCCGTCGGCTCCAGCGGCCCGGGCGAAGCGGACATCACCTATCACGACCCGTGCTACCTGGGCCGGCACAACAAGGTCTACGACGCCCCGCGCGAGTTGATCGGGGCCTCCGGCGCGAAGCTGACCGAGATGCCCCGGCACGCCGACCGCGGCCTGTGCTGCGGTGCGGGCGGCGCGCGGATGTGGATGGAAGAGAACATCGGCAAGCGGGTCAACACCGAACGCGTCGAAGAGGCCCTGGACACGGGCGCCTCCAAGATCGCCACTGGGTGCCCGTTCTGTCGAGTGATGATCACCGACGGTGTCGATGACGTCGCCACGGCCAGAGACGTGGAGAAAGCCGAGGTTCTCGACGTGGCCCAGCTGCTGCTGGGTTCGCTGGACAAGAGCACCTTCACGCTGCCTGAAAAGGGCGCCGCCGCAAAGGAAGCCGAGAAGCGCGGGCCGCGTGTCGCTGCCGATAAAGCTGCGGCGCCCGCAGCCGAAGACGTGGCAGCCGCGCCTGCGGAGGCGGCAAAGCCGGAAGCCGGCGCGCCATCCGGATCCAAGCCCGTCACCGGCCTGGGTATCGCCGGTGGCGCCAAACGGCCCGGTGCAAAAAAGGCAGCTCCCGCGGCAAGCGGTACACCTGCCGCCCCGGAGTCCGCAACCGCCCCGAAAGCCGCCCCCGCCGCTCCGGTCAAGGGGTTGGGCATCGCCGGTGGAGCCAAGCGCCCGGGCGCCAAGAAGGCAGCTCCCGCAGCCCAGGCGTCAACCCCGGCGTCTGCTCCGGCAGAGCGGCAGGAGGCGAAGCCGGCCGAGTCTGCGCCGGCCAAGCCTGCGCCGGAGCCGCCGGTCAAGGGACTTGGCATCGCCGCGGGCGCGCGTCGCCCAGGTGCCAAAAAGGCACCGGCTGCGGCGGCCCCTGCCGAACCCGCCGAGCAGCCCAGCGGCGAGCCGACCGCCGAGCCCGGCAGCGACGGCGAGGCGGCCGCGTCTTCGGCCACGGAGGCCGTGGAAGCCAAAGAGGCCAAGGAAGCCAAAGAGGAGCCGCCCGTCAAGGGCCTGGGTATTGCCAAGGGCGCCCGACCGCCGGGCAAGCGTTAGGTCACCGTCGCGCCTCAGATTCCTATTTCATTCGACAGCAATGGGACGATAGTGCCCATGAGCACTTCGCAGTTGCCCTGGCACTCGACCGGCCACCATGACCGGCCGCGGGTTTTCACGCAGTCGAGCAAGCTGCAGGACGTTCTCTACGAGATTCGCGGACCTGTGCACGAGCATGCGTCACGCCTGGAGGCCGAAGGGCACCGGATCCTCAAGCTCAACATCGGCAACCCGGCGCCATTCGGCTTCGATGCGCCCGACGTGATCATGCGCGACATGATCGCCGCGCTACCCTACGCGCAGGGCTATTCCGATTCCAAGGGCATCGTCAGCGCACGACGTGCCGTCTTCACCCGCTACGAACTCGTCGACGGGTTCCCACGGTTCGACATCGACGATGTCTTTCTGGGCAACGGCTGTTCTGAGCTGATCACCATGACCCTGCAGGCGCTGCTGGACAACGGCGACCAGGTGCTCATCCCGGCGCCGGATTACCCGCTGTGGACAGCGTCGACATCGCTGGCCGGTGGCACCCCCGTGCACTACCTATGTGAAGAAACCCAGGGCTGGCAGCCTGACATCGCGGATCTGGAATCCAAGATCACTGACCGCACTAAAGCGATTGTCGTGATCAATCCGAACAACCCCACCGGCGCGGTGTACTCCCGCGAAGTTCTCACCAAGATCGCCGACCTGGCTCGCAAGCACGAACTGATGCTGCTGGCCGATGAGATCTACGACAAAATCCTCTACGACGATGCAGCGCACATCGCGATGGCAACCGTGGCCCCTGATGTGCTGTGCTTGACCTTCAATGGCCTTTCCAAGGCCTACCGGGTGGCGGGATACCGGTCCGGCTGGCTGGTCATCACCGGCCCCAAGGAGAACGCGACCAGCTTCATCGAAGGCATCGGCTTGCTGGCCAACATGCGGTTGTGTCCGAATGTGCCCGCGCAGCATGCGATTCAGGTTGCGCTGGGTGGTCACCAGAGCATCGACGACCTGGTGCTGCCGGGCGGACGTCTGCTGGAGCAGCGCGATGTGGCGTGGACGCAGCTCAATGCGATCCCCGGGGTGTCATGCGTGAAGCCCGAAGGTGCGCTGTACGCGTTCCCGCGCCTGGACCCCGAGGTCTACGAGATCGTCGACGAC
>NZ_JBMYXC010000089.1:0-6173 GCF_049608025.1 Mycobacterium sp.
TCGAATCAAGACACGTCGAATCAAGACACGTCGAATCAAGACACGTCGAATCAAGACACGTCGAATCAAGACACGTCGAATCAAGACACGTCGAATCAAGACACGTCGAATCAAGACACGTCGAATCAAGCCACGTCGAATCAAGCCACGTCGAATCAAGACCCGTCGAATCAAGACCCGTCAATTTAGGACACTGGGTGCCGACCTCGACGCGGCGGTCGGCGAGGTCGATATCGACATGCCGGACGAGGCGGGCGGGCGGCGCAGCCAGTGCGATCGACCTGGTCTGGGCCGGCCACCGTATGCAGCTCGTTCCGCAACAAAGGCCCTGGCCTCTAGGTACGATGGAGGCCTGCTTCCACGTCACAGACGATGAAGGGAAGGCTCAGATGAAGCGTTCGATCATCGGTGTCATCGCAGTCCTCGCCCTCGCCGGGGCACCCGTGGCTTCAGCTCAGTATCCAACGCCGCCTCCAGTTCCCCCGGTTCCTCCGGCTCCGAGTTGTGTTCCCGGGGTGGATGGATGTCCGATTCCAGCTGCGCCGCCAGTACCGGCTATTCCCGCTATTCCGGCAATTCCATACATCCCCTAAGCGTCCACACATCCCCTGAGCGGAGGCCGCTCCCGCCGCTTCGCTTTGCGCCCGCCGCTGCGCACTGAACGCAGGCCCGGTGCAGGCTGCGGAATTCAGGACTAAGGTCCCGGACAATCAGGGCGTCGGCCTCTGTCACGTGCGTTCCCAGCCTGATGTGATGAACGTGGCGGCCGCGAACCGCGGGCGCGAACGGGAGGCTCGGCGATGAGCATTTCAGAACAGGCGCAAACGCGGACCCGCACGTTCTCGCGCGTGATCGGTCCCTTCCTCGTCATCATCTGCGTGACGGCCATGGCCCGCGCATCCGATATTCAGGCGCTATTTTCGCAATTCGAGGCGAATTCACTGTGGACCTGGGTAATCGGCGCCACCGCTCTGGCCTTGGGCTTGGCCATGGTCGCCGGTCACCACTACTGGCGGGGCGCGGCGGCGATCATCGTGTCGGTGCTGGGCTGGCTCATCGTGCTGCGGGGGGTGCTCCTGCTGGCCTTCCCATCGGCCTTCATCTCGATGGCCAACAGCATGATCGGCGCGCAGTTCTGGTGGGTAGCGCTTGCCATCTTCTTCGCACTCGTCGGCCTGTATCTGACCTATGTTGGCTGGTTTCGCGGACCCGGGCAGTCGGCATCAGCGGAGACCGACTCAACAAGAGATCTTTCGACTGCTGGGTGATCAGGGGGTGAGCTTGTCCAATACCTCTCGCAGGTGCAGGAGAATCCACAAGTGCCCTGCCCCGGGCACGAAGTGGGCCTGACAGGACGGCAGCGCGCGGCTCAAAGATTCGCCCATCGCAGGCGGAACGCTTCGATCCAACTCGCATGACCACAACAGGACCTCGCTGCGTATCTGCTCCACCGGAAAACCCCAGGGGAGGCCGTGATTGGCGGTGATGTCGTCGACCATCCCCGCCGCACCACCGCGCACGGCTTCGGCAAAGTCGTTGACCAACATCTGATGAATTTCCGGTCGATCGAGGACAGCTCTGTCCACGTCGTCAATCTTGTATTTCATCGTGTCGATGTATCGCCGGGGATTGCGTCTGATGAACGCCGCCAGGAATCGGGTGTTCGCGTTTGACAACCGGGGTAGATACCACGCCAGTTTCAGGAAAAACCGGTTGGTCCCGCTCATTCCCTCGAACACCCCGGGCGTATCGGTCGGTGCGGGCGACGAGACGATGCCCACCGTCGTGAGTCGCCGGGGCATCTTCCAGGCGCAGGCCAGCGCACCCGGGCCACCTCCGGAGATGCCTAGCACTGCGAACTTGCCAATCTGCAACGAATCTGCCAGTGCTTCAACATCATTCGCCCAGTCCAGAAGTGTCCGGCCGGGGTTGGGGTCCGAGCCACCGTAGCCGGGACGATCGGGGGCGATGATGCGCGCGGCGGGCGGAAGCGAACCATCTGGCAGCATGCCCCAGCTGAGACGCGAGCCGGGGACTCCGTGGAAGACGAAGACGGGAACGCCGGTCGCCGCACCGTATTCGGCATAAGCCAGGCGCCGACCGTCAGACATCTGAATCGCAGAATCGATTCGCGGCGCGATCACGGCGCCCGCCCTGCGCGGAACGTCAAATGTTCACCGAATCCCCATAACCCAGAATTGTGCACGCCACGCCGAGTCGCTCTGCTTCACGCTTGAATCGCTGATCATCGGCCACTCCAAACCGCCGCTTCCACAGGAACGGAACGCTGTAGTGACACGGGATGACTCGTTGCGGAGCAACTAGTTTCACCGCCTCAAGCGCCTCGTCGACGTCCATCGTCCACGTGTTGGCGCCGAGCCCGCCGATCGGCAACATCAGCACATCCGCTGAGACGCCGCTCCATTCCGGCACCAGCACCGAATCGCCGAGGTTGAGTATCGACGTATCGCCGATCGTGATCTTGAATCCCATTGATCCGAGGCCCACTCGCTCGTCGGGTCCGGGCCGCGCTCGATACGTGAAGCCGAGGACCGGGGCCGCGATAGGGCCGTGTTGTGTCTTCACCGCCTCAACGTGCACGCCGTTCAGGCTGATCGACTCACCGACATCGAGCGGATGCAGATTGTCAAAGGGGACCCACGATGTCAGTGCCCGGCCGCGGGGTGCGACAACAAGCGTTGCGCCGTCCACCTCGCGCGTCAGGCCCCTGCCACAGATCACTTCCGCTCCGGAGGCCGCTGCGAGACGATCCGATTGCCAATGGTGGTCGGGGTCGCCGTGGGTGATGACGACATGGGTCACATCGGGCCACTCCGACGTGGGGATCAGACTCTTGAGTTTGAAGATCCACAAGTTCTGTCCCGGATCAACTGCGACCTTCACGTCCTCATGCTCGATCAGGAACGCGTTATACAGGTAGTGCGTGATCTTCATGGTTACGCCGCTCTCGGACACAACGAAGTCTACTTCGATCCACCCGCGGTGGCCATGGCCACTGAGAGGCGCGCGACCAGCTGACCCCAAACCCGGCCGCTCAGACTCAACCCCAGTGGTTGTGGTGGTGGCGCGAGCTCGAGCGGGGTGCGTATCCGAGCGACGGCGCAGCCTTGGTCTGGGGAACTGCGACGATGCCGGTACGCGGTGTCAGATCGTGCTGGATTTGCTCCTCCTGTTGGTTCTTGTTGTTGTTGACCGCGGCGGCGGGGCCGGCTACTCCGAGGGCTGCGCCGCCGATGATGCCGGCCGACAGGATGGGCAGAGCGACGAGGCGGGTGAAGCGGCGGGCGGTGTTGCTGGTCATGGTGGTGACTCCTTCTGTGCTCATTGGGTTTTCGGTTCCTGCGCCGGTGCTCTCCGGCGATGAGATAACTCTCGCGTACCCCGTTGCCGATGTCTGTCCGCCGAACAGCGGTCTGTGCGGTGGAAATCGCTGTCCCCCAATCGGGGGATAACGCTTCCTGCGGTGTGAAAAACTCACCCGGTGAACGGCGAAAAGGTGCAGGTAGTGGTGGCTGACGATCACCCGCTGCTCCGCGACGGCGTGGTGCGTGCCCTGGAATCGAGCGGATCGGTGGACGTGGTCGCCGAGGCCGATGACGGCACAGCGGCATTGGCGCTCATCCGCACGCACCGACCCCACGTCGCACTGCTCGACTATCGGATGCCGGGCATGGACGGGGCGCAGGTGGCTGCGGCGGTACTGCGCGAGGAGTTACCTACCCGGGTGCTGCTTCTCTCGGCCCATGACGAGGCCGCGATCGTCTACAGCGCACTGCGGGACGGAGCCGCAGGATTCCTCTCCAAGGATTCCAGCCGCTCCGAGTTGGTCGAGTCGGTGTTGAGTTGCGCGCGGGGCCGCGACGTCGTAGCCCCGCAGTTGGCCGCCGGACTGGCCGGAGAGATCCGCCGCAACCGCGACTCCAGCGCGGCGCCGGCGCTCAGTCCGCGAGAGCGGGAGGTCCTCGCACTGATCGCCCAGGGCCGCAGCATCCCGGCGATGGCCGCGGAATTGTTTCTGGCACCGTCGACGGTCAAGACCCATGTGCAGCGGCTGTACGAGAAGCTCGGCGTAAGCGACCGGGGGGCGGTGGTGGCCGAGGCCATGCGCCGCGGGCTGTTGAACTGATGAGAGTGTGGGAATGACGTTGAGCCGCGTTGTCTCCTTCTTCGCCGCGCAGCCCGTCCGGGTATCGGCGGTGCTGCGACTACCTCTCATCGGCCTCATCGCGATGCTGGTGTTGCTCTGGGAGGTGGACCACTGGCTGCCGCATCTCTACCTGGTAGTGCTCGGCTGCTACGCCGTAGCTGCCGCACTCTGGCTGCTGGTGGTACTGCGTGGTCCGCTGCCGCGGTGGGCAGACTACGCATCGACCGCCGTCGATGTGCTCGTCATCGTGGTGTTGTGCCTGGTGTCGGGTGGAGCCACCGCCGCGCTGCTTCCGGTGTTCTTCCTGCTGCCGATCTCAGTGGCGTTCCAGGACCGTCCGATACTGACCGCGGTGTACGGCACCGGAATCGCCGTCGGCTACCTCGCGGTGTGGATCGTGTACTCCAAACGCGATGACACCGTCGGTATGCCGGACATGGTGTACACCCGCTTCGGGTTTCTGTTGTGGCTGGCGGTGGCCACGACCGCGCTCTGTCTGGTGATGGCGTGGCGCCAGGCACGCGTTCAGGATCTCTTGCAGACACGCAGCCACCTGGTCTCCGAAGCGATGCAGGCCGACGAACGGCACAACCGCAACATCGCCGAACACCTGCACGACGGCCCGCTGCAGACGCTGCTGGCTGCCCGCCTGGAACTCGACGCAGCGCGTGATCGCAGTACCGACCCGGCCTTGGACACGGTGTACGCCGCGCTTGCTCAAACAGCGACAGCGTTGCGCTCGACAGTCACCGAACTCCACCCTCAGGTGCTCGCGCAGCTCGGGCTGACAGCGGCGGTCCGGGAGTTGGTGGTCCAGCATCAGTCCCGCACCGACCTGCGCATCGAGGCTGACCTCGAAGAGGTAGGAAAGCCCGAGTCGCAGGCTCTGATGTTCCGCGCGGCCCGTGAACTGCTCACCAACACCGTCAAGCACGCCGGCGCAGCGACGGTGCGGGTGCGGCTTCTGACTCGAGGAGACCGGGTGGTGCTGATCGTGACCGACGACGGCAAGGGGTTCAACCCAGCCGATGTCGATCAGTTCGTCGCCGACGGGCACATCGGATTGGGGTCACTGCAGGCCCGATTCGATGCGATGGGCGGGGAGCTGAACATCCGGTCGGCTCCCGGTGCCGGCACCGAGGTGACCGTGACCTCGCCGCCGAATGCGCCCGCCTCCCGGTCCAGCCAACAACGCTGACCGCGAAGCGCCGCGAGCACCGCGGCCGCGCTCAGGAAACCGTGACGTGGATGTGGTTGAAGTGATTGGCCACCCGCCACATGGTGTACGAAACACCGAACCGCCCCGCCTGGCTTTGAACATCGGCGTTGATGGCATCGCCCAGGCCCATGTCTGAGCCAATCATGATGTCAATGGCGCGGCCGCTCGGGTGATCGGGCAACGGGTCCGAGCGCACGCCGCCAATGGACTGGACACCGGGGTAGTTGGCGATGATGTATGCCGTGAGGGCCCTGGCGTTGGGGACCAGACCTCGCATACCGACGGTGGGGATGTGGGCCCCTGGGCCCAACACTGCCTGCATCGCTGGGGAAAGCGCGGCATAGCTTGCCTTGACCACAGCGACCTGGGTCTGGACCTCGGACTGCTTCTTCTGTAGGTCTGCTCGCACGGCCGCCGCCGCGTCGGCGGCCGCCCTGGCGTCAGCCGCAGACTTGGCCGAGGCCGCCTCCACGGCCTGCCACTCCTGCTCGACCCGGCGAAGGCTCTGCAACTGCTCGGACATCGTCGAGTGCATGACGCGCTGGATGGACAGCTCGTCGATGAAACTCTGCGGCGAGGCCGCGGTCAGGATCGCGGAGAAGTCATCGGCACCCCCGCCCACGTAGACCGCAGCAGCGAGTGTGTCGACGGCAGCCTGGCGGGGCACAAGCTGGGCCTTGGCGCCGTCCAGGGCTGCCAAGTCGTCGGCGTGCTTCTCTTCTGCCTCAGTCTGCAGCTGCACCTTCTTGTCAAGGTCCAGCTGGGCCGCCTGCACGGTCTCAATCA
>NZ_JBMYXC010000090.1:0-5963 GCF_049608025.1 Mycobacterium sp.
CGCCGATGATACTACCCACACGGGTGGAAAAGTAGGACACCGCCGAACACAAATTGGAATCGCCCCCCACCATTGCGTGGGGGGCGATTTCCTTTGCGCAATTTCGCTGACAAGGAAAGTTCAATCGTGTTTTGCGTCGTGTAATTAGTTTCAATTGTGCTCAAATCGGCTTTGGCCGTATCCTTTTGACCAACACGATGTGTTAACGAACAAGATGTGTGAACGAACAAGCAGGAAGGGCCCCCGTGCCGCAGGATACCCAGGGCGGCCGCGGTGAACGGCGCCCGCGGCCAGGCTCCGCGGGTGGCCGGCGCTCCGGTCGTGATCAGCGCTCAGCGCCGCGCGCTCCCGGGCCGCAGCGTGCCCGTCGCACTCAGCCGAGAACCGACACCGAGGATGCACGCGGGAAGGATGCACGCGGGGCCGGTCCGCCGATACCCGCCAGCATCGAAGCCAAACAACTGGCCCCCGAGATACGCGGCGAGCTAACGACTCTGGACCGCACGACGGCCGATATCATTGCCCGTCATCTGGTGGCGGCCGGTGAACTCATCGACGACGACCCCGAAGCGGCGTTGGCACACGCCCGCGCCGCTCGTGCGCGAGCCGGCAGAATCGCCGCGGTACGCGAGGCGGTGGGGATTGCGGCCTATCAGTGCGGCGACTGGGCTCAGGCACTGGCGGAGTTGCGCGCGGCGCGCAGAATGGGCAGCCGCTCAACGCTGCTAGCCTTGATCGCCGACTGTGAGCGGGGGGTGGGCCGTCCCGAACGCGCCATCGAGCTCGCCCGCAGTGCCGAGGCCGGCGAGCTCAGCGGTGACGACGCCGACGAGCTACGTATTGTCGCCGCAGGGGCCCGCTCCGATCTGGGTCAGCATGAGCAGGCATTGGCGATTCTGTCCACACCTCAACTGGATCCGGGCAAGACCGGACAAACTGCGGCCCGGCTTTTCTACGCGCACGCCGAGACGCTGCTGGCGTTGGGCCGCGACGAAGAGGCTTTGCGGTGGTTCCTGCACGCGGCCCGTGCCGACACAGAAGATGTCACCGACGCCGAAGAGCGAATCACGGAGCTGTCCTGACGTGAGCGTCCTTGCCCAGCAACATGATTGCCTGCTGCTTGATCTCGATGGCACGGTGTTCCGTGGACACCGGGCCACACCGGGTGCCGTCGACACTCTGGCAGCAGTCGATTGCCGCGTTCTGTACGTCACCAACAACGCCTCCCGCGATGCCGGGCAGGTTGCCCGGCATCTGTGTGACCTGGGCTTCACCGCAGAACCTGCCGATGTCGTCACCAGCGCGCAGAGTGCTGCGCGCCTGCTGGCCGAGCAGTTACCGCAGGGCGCCAAGGTTCTCATCGTCGGCACCGATGCGCTGGCTGCTGAGATCAGCGGTGTCGGCCTGACGCCGGTGCGTCAATCCTCCGATGGCCCGGTGGCCGTGGTCCAGGGACATTCGCCGGAGACCAGTTGGCCTGACCTCGCCGAGGCGGCGCTGGCGATCAGGTCCGGGGCTGTGTGGGTCGCTGCCAACGTGGACAAGACGCTGCCGTCGGAGCGGGGTCTGCTGCCCGGAAACGGTTCGATGGTCGCTGCGCTTCGGACCGCCACTGAATTGGAACCACAGGTAGCCGGCAAGCCCTCTCCGGTCCTGATGGCAGACGCCCTGTCCCGCGGCGACTTTCATGCTCCGCTGGTGATTGGTGATCGACTCGACACCGACATCGCCGGCGCGAATGCCGCGCAGCTGCCCAGCTTGATGGTGCTGTGCGGGGTGAACTCCGCCGAGGACGCGATCTGGGCGATCCCGGCGCAGCGGCCCGACTATATCGCCGAGGACCTCCGTGCCCTCACCGCCGACGCCGACACACTGCGCGTCGGGCAGCACCCGGGGTGGCGGGTCGAGGTCGACTCAGCCGAGCTGAGGGTGCGCTCAACGGGTGCGGATCCCGGCGACGCACTGTCGGTGGTGCGGGCGATCGCGGCCGCGGTCTGGGCGGTTGACGCCGAACACCGACCCTCGGCGATCGCCGCGGGTGACGACACGGCCCGACAGGCACTCCAGCGCTGGTCGCTGCTGCCGGCTGCCGGCGGCAAGGGTGCGCTAGCGTGACTACCGACATGACTAACGACCCTGACGAGATTCGCGCCCAGGTCGCCGAACTACTTAGCGAGCACACCGACGTGGGCGAATCCGACCTGGATGCCGCCGCAGCGCGTCTGGAGGAGGCTCACGAGCTTCTGGTGCACGCGCTGGAATCGGTCGAGAAGGGCTGATCCGCGTGACGCGGCGCGCTCGTGTGGACGCCGAGCTGGTACGACGCGGCCTGGCCCGCTCCCGCCAGCAGGCGGCCGAGTTGATCGGCGCCGGACGGGTCAACATCGACGGGATGCCCGCGGCCAAGCCCGCCACCGCCATCCCCGCGAGCGCCAACCTGACCGTCCGGGACCGGGGCGAGCACCACTGGGTGTCACGGGGTGCGCACAAATTGATCGGTGCCCTGGACGCATTCGAAATCTCGGCAGAGGGTCGGCGCTGCATGGACGCGGGCGCCTCAACGGGCGGCTTCACCGAGGTGCTGCTCAACCGCAAGGCCCGCACCGTGGTCGCCGTCGACGTCGGCTATGGGCAGCTCGCCTGGGCACTGAGAAACGATGCGAGGGTGACGGTCATGGAGCGCACCAACGTCCGTGATCTCACCGCGGATGCGATCGGCGGGCCAGCGGATCTCGTCGTTGCCGATCTGTCGTTCATTTCGCTGGCGACCGTCTTGCCGGCGCTGGTTGCGTGCGCCTCGCCGAGCGCCGATATCGTTCCCATGGTGAAGCCGCAGTTCGAGGTAGGGAAGGACCGTGTGGGCGCGGGCGGGGTCGTGTCGAATCCGGCGCTGCGCGCCGAGGCGGTGCTCTCGGTCGCCCATCGCGCAGCCCAACTGCGCTGGCACACCATCGCCGTCACCGCGAGCCCGTTGCCCGGCCCCGCCGGCAACGTCGAGTACTTCCTGAATCTGCGCGCCGACACCGATCGCCCACTATTGGCAGGCTCGCTCGAGGACGCAATTGGCCGGGCCGTCGAAGAGGGGCCGCAATGACACACCAGCGCACCATCCTGCTCGTCGTCCATATCGGCCGCGCGGCGGCGACCGAGGTCGCACGCCGGGTGGAGAAAGCACTCGGCGACAACGGAATCGCTCTTCGGGTGCTCTCCGCTGAAGCGGTCGATCGCGGACCGCTTCACCTGGCGCCCGACGACATGCGGGCAATGGGGGTGGAGATCGAGGTCGTTGACGCCGACCCGCGGGCCGCCGAGGGATGCGAGCTGGTGCTGGTGCTCGGCGGCGACGGCACCTTCCTGCGGGCCGCCGATCTCGCCCGCAATGTCGAGATTCCGGTCCTCGGAGTCAATCTCGGACGAATCGGCTTTCTCGCCGAGGCCGAAGCAGACTCGATCGACGCCGTCCTGGAGCATGTCATCAACCGCGACTATGTGGTCGAAGAGCGGATGACGCTGGACGTGGCGGTCCGTGCCGGCGGACGGCTCCTGAACCGTGGCTGGGCGCTCAACGAGGCCAGCCTGGAGAAGGGCCCCCGGCTGGGCGTGCTGGGCGTGGTCCTCGAAGTCGACGGAAGGCCGGTCTCGTCCTTCGGGTGTGACGGCATGTTGGTGTCCACTCCGACGGGTTCGACGGCGTACGCGTTCTCCGCCGGTGGTCCGGTGCTGTGGCCCGATCTGGAAGCGATCCTGGTGGTTCCCAACAATGCCCATGCGCTGTTCGCTCGCCCGATGGTGACCAGTCCGGCCGCCACGATCGCCATCGAGATCGAAGCGGGTGGCCACGATGCCCTGGTCTTCTGTGACGGGCGCCGGGAGATGATATTACCGGCCGGGGGCAGGCTCGAGGTGACACGATGCGGTACGCCGCTCAAGTGGGTGCGTCTTGACAGCGCGCCGTTCACCGATCGGTTGGTGCGCAAGTTCCGGTTGCCCGTCACGGGGTGGCGCGGGCAGTAGTGCTAGCCGAGATCCGTATCGAGGCGCTGGGCGCCATCGGTGCTGCGACCGCCGAGTTCGACGGCGGTCTGACCGTGCTCACCGGCGAGACCGGCGCCGGCAAGACGATGGTCGTCACCGGGCTGCACCTTCTGGGCGGTGCACGAGCCGACCTGACCAAGGTGCGTTCAGGTGCGGATCGGGCCCTGGTCGAAGGACGGTTCGTGACCGCCGAACTTTCTGCTGACGTGACCCGGCAGGTGGACGAGATGCTGGACTCCTCGGGCGGCGAGCGGGACGACGACGGCAGCGTCATCGCGGCCCGCTCGGTCAGCCGCGGCGGGCCGTCGAGGGCCTACCTCGGTGGCCGCAGCGTGCCGGCCAAGTCGCTGGGCGGATTCACCAACCAGCTGCTGACCCTGCACGGCCAGAACGATCAGTTACGGCTGATGCGCCCCGACCAGCAGCGCGCCGCCCTGGACCGCTACGCCGGCGTCGCCGGCAACCTGCGCCGATATCGGGCACTGCGCGATGAGTGGCTCGACACCAGACGCGACCTCGAGGATCGGCACCACCGTGCACGCGAGTCGTCCCAGGAAGCTGACCGGCTCCACTTCGCGCTGAACGAGATCGCCACGGTGGCACCGGAACCCGGCGAGGATAACGCCCTGGTCGACGACATTCGTCGGATGTCGGAACTCGACTCGTTGCGTGAGGCGGTAGAGACTGCCCGCACGAGGTTGTCCGGCGCGATCGACGATGCCGGCTCGGCCGACGGCTTCTCCGCCGCGAATGCGGTCGCACTGGCGCGCTCTGCGCTGGAGGGCACCGAGGAACCCGCGCTCGCGGCGCTGGCCGAACAGCTCGGTGTGGCGGTGGCCGTGCTGGTTGATGTCTCCGGCGAGTTGGGTCAGTTTCTTTCCGAACTGCCCAGCGATGCAAGCATGTTGGAGCTGAAGCTGGCACGCCAGGCCGAGCTGCGGACGCTGACCCGCAAGTACGCCGCTGACATCGACGGTGTGCTGGCCTGGGCGCGCGAGTCGCGGGACCGGCTCGTACAACTCGACTCTTCCGAAGAAACCCTGTCTGAGTTGGAACGCCGCGTCGACGCGCTGCAACTCAAGGTCGTCGACGCTGCGCAGGATCTGACCAAGGTTCGGGTAAAGGCGGCGAAGGGATTGTCCAAGGCCGTGACCGCGGAACTATCTGGACTGGCAATGGCCGGTGCGGAGTTCACCATCGCCGTGGGGCAACTCGAGGTGCGCCCCGGCGACAGCGCCGCGCTGATGCTGCCGTCGGGCAGCGCCGTGCACGCGGGTCCGGACGGCGTGGACTCGGTCGACTTCGGCTTCGCCGCACACCGCGGGTCCGACATCCTGCCACTGAACAGGAGCGCCTCCGGTGGCGAACTCTCCCGGGTGATGCTGGCACTCGAGGTAGTGCTGGCCGCGTCGACCGAAGGCACGACGATGGTGTTCGACGAGGTCGATTCCGGGGTGGGCGGACGCGCTGCCGTCCAGATCGGCCGGCGCCTGGCGCGGTTGGCTCGCACCCATCAAGTCATCGTCGTGACCCACCTGCCCCAAGTCGCAGCGTATGCCGACGTGCATCTCGTGGTCGAAGGCCCCGAAGGCCCCGACGGTCCGCCCGGCCGCGGCGGCCGAGTGACATCCAGCGGTGTGCGTCGTCTCGACGACGAGAGCCGGGTCGCCGAGTTGGCCCGAATGCTGGCCGGGCTCGGGGAGTCCGACAGCGCCCGCGCACATGCCCGCGAGCTTCTCGATACCGCCCGTGGCGACCGGGAACAGGCGTCCTGAGTACGTGACAGAACCGCCCGTGGCGACCGGGAACAGGCATCCTGAGAATGTGACAGAAGTGAAAATATTTGACTTGTGAGGCTGATGTTACGGCGCGCCTCCGACGCTTAGCCGTCGATCACGGACATCATCTGCCCATGAAGATGTCAGCGC
>NZ_JBMYXC010000091.1:0-5915 GCF_049608025.1 Mycobacterium sp.
TCCGGCAAGCGCCGTTCTCGGACATAATGTCTTGGGTGTCGGACTGCTCGAAGTTGCGACCATAGGCCAGCGTACCCAGTTCGATCCGTGGGCTTTCAGTCGTGATCGTGGAGCTGCCGCCCAGGACAGTCTCAGTGGTGCCGGTGATGGTCGTCGGGTCCGGGTCGCTACTGGTCGCCCATCCGCGCCCGATGTGACGACCGCGCTGGCTCGAGTAGCACCAACACGCTGGCCCTAGCTGGCCCTCCTGCGCAGCGGCCACGGCGATCGCATGCCGGGCCCCGTACCGGGCATCACCGGAGCTTGCGCCCTCGACCGGGTATTCGTGCGGGAACTGCGTCCGGGGTAGGCCGCTCTCAGCGTAGACATGTGCAGGCCCCGCTGGGTCGCCGTCCGTCAGTCCGTAGATCCGCGGCACCTCATAGATCACGATGTCGACGGGGCGGGCGCAGCCAAGGATCTTTAGCTCCACATCAACGGTTACGCCAGCCGTGCTCCACTGAGCCGGGGCCGACTTTACATAGGAGAGATCCGCCGGCTCGTTGCGTGCCGAGCCCTCCCGCATCGCATGCCACGCGGATCCCTCACCATCATCGATCGCGTAGGGCTCCGCGCCGGCGGCCTGGCAATCGATCGTCGTGGTGACAGTCTCGGTGGTTGACCCATCGTCCCACGTGATGGCGGCCACGATCTGGCCCTGCGCACCGGTGGATGTGTAGGTCTGCTCAGCGCCGCTATCCACGCCGTCCAGCGAGAACGTGGCGCCCGCGAGCATGTACGTGGCATGCACCATCAGCGAACACCCCGGGGTTACCGGGACCCCCTCGAGCTCAAGCAAGGTCAGCTCAGTAGTAGCGCTTGGGTAGGGGGATCGTGGGTCGGCGAAGGCCACCCCCGCTGTATCCCCGTCAACCATGTACGAGTGGCCGTAGGTGTGATCGTACTCGCCGCCCCAGCTGTAATAGCCAATGGTGCGGCGCCCCGCAGCGACCGGGCGATCCTGCGCGCTGAGCATCTGGTGCACGTGCAGCCGCCGCGCGGAACCCAGGGCGCGCAGGTTGTCCAGCGGTGGATCTGTCGGCAGGCCAACAGATTCAAGGTTTACGTTCTGGTCGGCCATCTAGGTTCCTGGTGCTAGGGGGAGCGAGCCGCCCGGGGTTGGTTGGTATGGAGTGACGTGGACGGACTTGATCGCAATGAAGGTGTCACCCGTTGGTGACCCCGCGCCGATCCTCGTTGCCACGTAGACATGGGAGAGACCCAGCGGATCCCGGGCAAGGTCAAGCGCCGTCGAGAACTCCAGCTCATACTCGTCGCCCGATGACGTGGCGGCGATCGTCTCCGCTGTGTAGTTGGTGGCGGTCGGCTGCCCGATGATCCCAAGCTGCCCCGGCCGACGCGTTGAGCTCACGACGGCAACGGCGATGGCGTCATGGTTCCCGGTCCCGGTGAACGTCACCTCGCACAGCACACGCACCTTGGCCTGGCTGAACATTGGCGAGATCGGCCGGCGCCAGTAAAGGTTTGCGTGTGCCTTGTACGTGTCGCCACCAAGCTCGATGTCGGAGAAGTTTCGAGCGGGTGCGTAGCCGTCGCTTGGCTGATGAAATCGCCACCAGGCAAGCGGGGCGAGCGGGTTGAGCTGGCCCGCGGGTAGCCCGGCTTCATAGTCGACGTTGCGCCCCTCGCCAACCTCGGATCCCTCGGCCGTGGGCTCGATCTTGATCTCGTGAACCAAGCCGTCGAACCCGCGCGAGGCGATTGTCGACCCGAAGACCATCACATCGGTAGGGTTATGGGTTGGCTGTGCCGCTGATCCAGTGCCGTCCTGCGTGCCGTCGATGTACATCCGGGCCGTCCTGGTCCCGCCGGAGTGAGTGCACACGACAGCCAGGTGCACCGCCGAGCCTGTGCCGATTGCAGATGTGCTGGTTGCAACCGTCGTGTAGGTGCCCGAGACTTCCCACCCGCATACGAGTTGCCCCGAACCGTTAACCCAGACCACAAGGGGGCAGTTCGCCACGCCGGAATCTAGGACCGCGAAAATCCACATCGTGGTGGCCGGGTAGCTCTCGGGGGTGACCCAACACGAAAGGGTGAAATCAGTCGCCCCGTCCGTGAGCTGGTCGCAGAGGTCTGAATCGACCGCATCCCAGTATTGGTTGCGGCCGTTCTCGATGTCTCGGGCCCGGTCGTTTGCCCCGCCTGGTCCATCCGAGAAGGTGGCGAGTACGTCCGGGCTAGAGAAGTCGTTGTAACCGTAGAAGGTGCCGCTCACCTCCTCAAACACTGAGCTCCAGCCGCCAACCGGGTAGGCGTTAGGGTGGTAGCTGTTGACGATCGGAGAGGCTAGGCGCCGTGCTGAAGCCTTGGCCTGTGCCCCTGCATGCAAGTAGGCCGGGCCCGCCATTGCGCCGTCTGTGCCAAGTGCCGCGGGGATCGGCATGATCGGGTCCGGGTTGATCGCGCCGCTCCCTGTCGATGTCTCGCCTGTGCCGTAATCCTCGTAGGCCTCGGCCGTCGAGTGATAGCGGGTCCCCACGCGAACCTCTGTAATGGTTCCGCCCACCGCGTTGGCGAGCGTGGCCGTGCCGTCGTACCGGCCGCCATAGCTAAAGTTGTCCGTTCCAGACGGCGCAAGGTTGGTGAGCGTCGCGCTGTGCACGGCGATGTCCCCGGCGGTCTGGTTCTCGAGGTAGACCTCACACAGGGCCGCATCGCTGGTGCCGGTGGTTGCTGGGTTTGTGCGCCATGACACCTGGGCCGCATAGGTGTGCGTGGTCGACGTGACGCCGGGCAGCGGCACATCGATATAGGACCCGTTGGAGTTGTCGCGCACCCGGAAGTTGCCGGAGTTCGTGTCAAGCTCATAGGGGTAGGTCGTGTGGCCGGTGTTGCCGTGGTAAACGATCGTCCCGTCCAGTGAGCCGGTGTCGCTTGCCTGGAACACCGCCGAGACCTCGCGCGCAACCCCCGAGATCGCGGTGCGGGTGCTCGTCGCCTCGTAGGCCCCGCCGGTCGCGGCCGTCAGGTTGGCTGCGTTCTGGCTCTGGTCCGCGGTGGCGCTCGTCGCGGTGACGATGCGCAGAATTGTATCTGGCTTGTTTGGCATCTAGTCCAGCTTCCAGCCTGTTGTGGGGCCTGTGCCGAAGTCGGTTGACTCCTCGTCGCACGTGACACTGAGCAGAGTGCGCGGCCAGTTGCTCGTCGTCTGGTCGTCATAGTCGGCCATGTAGACGAGGGTGAATGCATCGGTGAGCATGGTGCCGCTCGTAACGGTGATCGAGAGCGTATGCGTTGACGTGTTCACCGAGACAAGATCAGCCTCGACCGTGTTGCTGTAGGTTGTGCCGTCGTATCCCTGAATGAGCACCAAGCTCACGGTGCCGCCAACGCTTGACCCGCTCGGCTCGTCGAACGCAGCTGAGTCGCTAACGCCGTCGCCGATGTTCCAGGCGTCCGCGTGCACCACCACATCCCAGCTCGATCCAGAGGTGTTGTTTAGGGTGTTGACCCTCGCTACCCCTGACCAGAGCCGGCCTCCCTCGCCCTCGCCGGCCCTCTGCTCTTGAATAAGGATCTCAGCCCGCGTGCAGCCAGCGTAAGGCCCCTTGAGCACAAGCTCAGAGCCCACCACACGTCCCAGTGCGTTGGAGATGCCAAGGCCGCTTCCATCAAGCTTTGGTACGAAGCTGTTTGAAATCTTGACCACAGCGCCCGGGTATAGGAACTGCCCCTGTGTGTGATTGAAGGTTGCGCGCAACGTCGCCGTGCGACCTGCGAGGAAGTTGGCCGCATCC
Organism: Mycobacterium sp.; assembly: GCF_049608025.1. GTDB lineage: Bacteria > Actinomycetota > Actinomycetes > Mycobacteriales > Mycobacteriaceae > Mycobacterium. Next base: position 3,801 of record NZ_JBMYXC010000091.1, read on the forward strand.
TTCGCCCAGTACGTCTGCGCCTCGTTCTCCCACTTCCACACATCGCCATCGTTCCCGTCGAATAGCCGCTGGTTGGACAGCCCGCGATCCTCGATCGCGTATCCGACCTGCCCGGTGCGTGACCTGCGGCCGCGGTCAAGGCTGCGCATGGTCGTCTCTAGCGTGGTGCCGTCGTCGTCCGGCGTGTCGCGTGTGTTGAACGTGAACGAGTCGATCGGCGGGAAGGGGCGGGACTGCCACTCGGGGATCCAGCCGTCACCGTTGCCACTGGCGTCCGCAAGGTCCGCGTCTGTGAGCGTGTGCTCAACGTCGGACACCGTGACCGGGCGCCACGGCGAGAAGCACCGATATTGCGGGCGCTCGCCGCTGCCCTTCTTGATGCCCATGCACCAACCGCGGGACACGTGCGCCCCCTTGATGACCTCGGATGCCGGGAAGGGCCCAACCTTGGCATATACGCACGAGGCCATGGCCCCGAGCTCGCCGTTAGGCAGGCCCGCGGCTGCCGTGCGCCACGAGTTCAGGTCCACAGCCTCGCCCTCAATGTTCAGGCCTAGCGATGCGATCTCGACATCACCAGACCAGTATTGAATGCCAGTGGCCGCGGCGGGCTGGTTGTCGCCAGCGCTGGGCGGTGTTAGGCCGGACCAGCTGCCGGCGGTGCCGCCGCTCAGGATCATGCGGGGGACCACGCGCCACGCCTGATCCGGGTACGTGTCCGGGCCAAGCGTATAGCCGCCTAGCCTACCAATGAAGCCGGCCTCCAGTCGCGTCGATCCGCCCACGGTGAGCGGTGCCGTGATCCGTCGGTCCTCAAAGCCGAACGCGCGCGGGTCTTCCCAGCGAACTACGTAGACCTTGGGTCCCGGGTCCGTGCCTGTGATCGATCCCGCGGCATCTCGCCACGCCACCAGGGCAACCTGATCCACCTCGCGCCGGCTGGCCTCGGTGTCGAATGCGCCAGAGCCCTCGAGCACCTCGCCGCGCACGTGCAGCCAGCCCATCGAATCCACGTCCGCGGCATCGATCTGCGGCGTGTTGGCCAGGTAGGCCGCTGGTGGTTGCGCCTTCTGGGATTCGACCCGCTCAGACCCGAGGCCAAGCGCTATCACCTGCTGGCCTTCAGGCTGAAGCGAGATCGCCCCGCTGCTGTATGCGGGCCTGTAGACGCGGGTTGCCCCGCCGTTGTCCAGGTCTGTTCCGCTGTTGGTAATCGTGAGTGTGGAGAACTGGGCCCACACGTAGCTGTCGAAGTTGAGCTGCGCCGCGCCGGCCGTGCGCAACGATTCCGTCCCGTCTAGCGGTGACCACTGCGCCCCCATCATGCCGCCATTCGCCAGCGTTCGCGGGTCGGTGGGGTCAAGGGACCCGTCACCCTGCGCCACGAAGTCCCACCCGAGGGTCGCGGCCACCTTGGCATGCACGCCAATGATCATCACGCCCTCACGATCGTTGCCGTTGTTATCGATCTGGATGCGTGCTGAGAACTGGTCGAAGGATGCGGCACCAATCGTGCTATATGAAGCGCCCGAGCTGTTGTAGTTGTCCGCGGTCCCGTCGATCGCATCGTCGATCGCAGCATCGATCTCAATGGCCAGATCCTGCGCGGTGGAGCCAGTCAGGTCATAGCCGGAGTCCCAAGCCATGCCGCTATACTCCGTGGTTACACTCCCCGTGAATCCGCCGCTAACCGTCTGCTGCCGCTTCTGGAAGATGACGGCAATCCCAACCTCGCCGGCCTCGAGCTCAGCATAGGGCTTGACCGGGAAATAGCGATCCGGGTTCAGCGCGTTCAGGTCACCACGCAGCCACGAATCGAACCCCTGGATCTCAAGCTGCCACGTGTGCAGGTCCTTGAGCCGCGCCCGGTCTACGAGGCGCCCTTGCCAGATCAGTGATCCACTGGTCACCTGGTCGGCCCAGCTGTCGATCGCGCCGGTCTCCTTGTTGACAAGGATCCTGTGCAGGCCTACGCGCAGGCCGGCGAACACGTGCGGGCTCGTGCCGACAACAACCGGGGCGCCATCGTCACCCGTAGGGGGCGCATGGTCCCAGCCTGCCGGGATACCTGCCGCGCTGGGTACGATGTAGCGGGTTCGCCTGGCCCCTGAGCTG
>NZ_JBMYXC010000092.1:0-5848 GCF_049608025.1 Mycobacterium sp.
GCGGTTGCTGGGTCTGCCGCGCTGAGTGACGCACTCCTCGTCAGGGACGTCAACCATCGGAGGGGGATTGTTGCTGGAGTTGGCGGCGGTTGGTTCAGCGCTGCCTGGTCCTGCCTGTTGTCCGTCGCCGAGACAGGTGCGGAGTTACCGCTGGTCGCCGATGTGGCTGCTGAAAGTTGTCCGGCCCAGCTGGGCAGGGTGAAACGCGCGGCGGAGAATCGAGGTGACAATGCCCAGCCCGGATCGGGAGCGCAACGCCGACGAGGAGCAGGAACTGGGAAATACGGCGTTGGCTGATCAAAACCGTGACGGACGGCGTGTCCGGGCTTGCTGAGGTGACAGAAATCGTGCGACCTGGGGCAATTTCGCGCCCAAGAGCATGGCCCTATTATTTCCACATGGGCAGTTCACAACCGCTATCGTGATAGCATTTTGCTATGGCTCAGATTCTGATCCGCCAGCTTGACGACAACACGAAGGCCAAGTTGCAGCAAATCGCCCGGCAACATGGCCGCAGCACCGAGGAGGAAGTGCGGGAAATCTTGCGGAACGCCGTCCGTGGCGTCGACGAGGCGCCGAGTCGCCTCGGTTCCCGCATCGCCGCACGCTTCAGCAGGGTAGGACTCAGCGAGGACATCCCCGAATTGCGTGACAATCCTGTGCGCCCGGCGCAGTTCGATTCATGATCCTGCTCGATACCAACGTGCTCTCGGCGCTAATGCAAGCGACCCCTGATCCTGTCGTGGTGGAGTGGCTCGACAATGAGCCAGCCGAATCCATGTGGACCACATCGATTACCGTCTTCGAAATCCACACCGGGATAAACCTTCTGGAGCGCGGGCGGCGTCGCAGCCAGCTTGAACGAAGCTTCACCCAATTGCTCAAAGACGATCTCAACGGACGCGTCCAGGTCTTCGATCAGGCCGCGGCTCTCACTGCGGGAACCATTGCCGCAGAACAGCAGCGAAACGGCAGGCCGGTAGAGATCCGAGACGTTCAAATCGCCGGTATCGCCGCATCTCGACGCGCAGTTCTAGCCACTCGGAATACCCGCCACTTCGAGACGACCGGGATCGACCTGATCAACCCCTGGGCGTAATCAGCCATTGCCCCAGATCAGATGACAACGGACAACAGCTCGACGAGGCGGTGGGGCGTGTCCGGGCTTGCTGAGGTGACGGAAATCGTGTCGGGCGGCGGTACTTGGTTGGTATGTGTAGCTCTTCGCGGGAGCCGGGCGGGCCGGCGGCGTTGTCCGTCGCATGCGCGGGCGGGCTATGCGTCTTCGGTGGCCAATGTGGCTGTTCTTGAGCGTGCCGTGGAGCGGTGTCGCGTCGATTCGTTGCGTCGGGTGGGTATCAGGCTTGCTGATCCGGTCGGTAGGCCGGAGTTTCCGGTGATCGAGCAGCGGGCCGGCGATGTGGCGGCGTGGGATTTCATCGTTGATGAGCAGCGACGGGTGTCGAGGCATCAGTTCCTCGATGAGGAGGTGGAGGAGTTCATCGAGGGTGGAGCCGATGGCGGCGGATGCGGCCGCGGAGATCGCGGCGACTTGGGACTTGGCTTCGGCTTTGATCTGTTCGATCAGTGCGTCGACGTTCTCGCCTGTTGCTTCGAGGGCGACGCGGGCGGCTTCGAGGGCCTCGATGGCTGCTTCGGCCCACCCGACCACGGCATCCATTTGAGCGAGCATCGCCCCGAGCGTCGTGGCCCAGGCAGAGAGATAGGCAGACGCTTCAGCGATTTGGGCTGCGACCATGCCCATACGGGTGAAATACATCCCCCACGATGTCGAGATCGTTTCCGCGAGTACACCTTGCCCGTGGTTGAGCAGCTGCATGGCGCCGACTTGCCCGTCCTCGGAGACGGCAAGTAGTTCGGAGGAGAGCTTGCCGAGTTCAACCGAGCGGCGCGTTAACTCCGCCGGCTCAAGCGTTTCTTCCCATAGGCCCTGCAGAATTTCTTCGGCATTCGGACCAGGCGGCATCGGTGGCATTGGGTGTCCCCCGGCCTATCCCGTACCGCAAAGCTGATCCAACTCAAAAGACGCCGCCCTTGAGTTGACTACGTCTTCGCCGGAAAAGCTGTGGTTGCGGAGCTTCTCAATCTCGACACGCCGCATATCGATGTAGTTGCTCGCAGCAGCTGCTACATCGGGCGGATTCGGTGCGATCTTGGGTTCAAACAGATCCAGCGCGCGGGCGATCGCTGCCGTTCGATTTCCGATGTATGTGTCGATATTCGGGGTGTCCCAATCCCAACCGGGCGGGAGTGCCGGAATGGAGAGCACGATGGTTTTGGTGGTTTTCCACGCCTTGCAAGTGGTAGAACTGCTATCCGCGGCGCTAGTCGTCGGCGGAGATGCCGTCGGCGACGGAGTGGGACCGGCTGGAGCGCCTTTGCCGTCGAGTGCAACCAAAATTGCACCTGCAATGAGCGCGCAGCCGATCACGAGGGCGGCGAAGATTATCCAGGTCGACCGCGAGGGCTTCGGCGGCTGCTGCGGTGTGGTGCCCATTTGTTGATCGTAATTCGGGCCGCTGCCTGAAACCTGTGGCGGAATTTCGGTCATGATCGCTCCGTCCAGTAGTCGGGTAGCTGTTCCAGATGCTGGCGCAGCCCAGTGGGATCGGCGACCGGCCGGGTGCGTGAGCTCTCAAGCCATGCCAGCCAGTCGTTGTCCTCTCCCCCAGCCGCGAGACCGGCGCGGTACGACGCCGTCCATAAGTTGCGGATAATTTCCATGGCGTCGCGCGCGCCGCTGAAACTGTCGTCGAGCCCGCCGCCGAAACTGCCGACGCGGTATTCGTCTAGGGCAAGGGTGTCTGCGTACCAGGCCTCAAGAGCTGCCCGCCAGTCACCGCCGGCGGCATGCGGCTCCCACGGACGGATGGGCATCATCGCCATCTCGTGCACGGCAAGGGTGTCCGCATCGGCGGACTGGGTACGGTTTACCGACTTCGCCGCGCTATCTCCCAGGACGGCTCGGCGGATCTCGTCGCGGCCTGCCGTATCGATGGTGAGGTGCTCGCGCCAGTTCTGCGCGAGGGTGCCAGCACGAGCGGAGCTGAGCACACCGGTCCATAGGCGGTGACGCGCGGAGCGGTATCCGGTTGCAGCGATGTCTTGTTCGCAGCGGTACAGAAATTCCTGTGTCTGGCGAATCTGCTCGCGAATTCGCCCAAGTCCTGAAGACCCCGCCCCCGGCAACGACGCCAAATCTTCAGGCGTCGGCGGGCCGGGTAACCCATCGTCATCCGGCGGAGGTCCGGGCAAAGGATCATTCATCTCTAATAATTCCGTTCACTTCAAACACAAGTGTTGTTGCACTATTACGTTGTTGCACTATTACGTTATTACGTCTTTGCGTTATCAGTGAGCCACTGGTTCGCCAGCTTGGTCAGGATTCGGCTCATCGACGTGTCGCCATCGAGAGCCGCCTGCTTGAGCTGCCGTACCGTGGCCCGCGGCAGATACACGGTGGCCCGCTGCATGTCGTCGGATGGCGAACGGAACGTGTCCGCGGCGCGGCGGCCGGGGCTGCCGGCCACCCGCGCCTTCATCTTCGCGGCCAGATCGTTTTCAGGCATGCTCCATAACCTCCATTAGCTCGGAAAATACGTCGTCGTAGCCGTACAGGTTTGTCGGCGTGGTCCCGTAGGCGCGGCGGATCGCCTCCCGGCGCACAATCGGGGCGCTAATCACCGGGACGCCCTCGTCTTCGAGAAGTTGGCGCACTTCGCCGGCCAAGCGGGTCCGTAAATCCACGCCAGTGAGCAGCACGGCAGTCGGCCTATGGGCGGTGATTTCCATCGATCAGCGCGTCGACGTTCTCGCCTGTTGCTTCGAGGGCGACGCGGGCGGCTTCGAGGGCCTCGATGGCTGCTTCGGCCCACCCGACCACGGCATCCATTTGAGCGAGCATCGCCCCGAGCGTCGTGGCCCAGGCAGAGAGATAGGCAGACGCTTCAGCGATTTGGGCTGCGACCATGCCCATACGGGTGAAATACATCCCCCACGATGTCGAGATCGTGTCCGCGAGTAGACCTTGCCCGTGGTTGAGCAGCTGCATCGCGCCGACTCGCCCATCCTCGGAGGTCGCAAGCAGCTGCGAGGACAGCGTGCCGAGCTCGACTGAGCGGCGCATCAACTCCGCCGGCTCCAACGAGTCCTCCCAATAACTCCCGAGAATCTCAGAAGCATGCGGAGTGGACGGCTTGGGAGGCAAGATCAGTCGCTAGCTCACGCCGCACGCATGGTCGAGCTTCACCCGCGCAGTCGTGACGGGCACGCCATCGGCAGTAGTGAAGGCTCGATCAGCGAACTGCTGCATTGAATGTCGTTGCGCGGCCACGTAGTCACGCGCTGCAGCTGCAACCTGCGGCGGGTCACTCTCGGAAATGTCACCTTCAAACAAGTCCATGGCGGTCTTAATCGCGGCGTTCTGATCCGCGATCAGGGCGTCGATACGGGGTGTATCCCAATCCCAGCCGGCAGGCAGGGCCGGAATCACGTTGAGTGCAGCCGTGGCTGCGGCCCAGCCTTGACAGGTAGAACTGTCGGCGGCGCTCACCTGCGTGCCCGGATTCCCCGGTGCAACTGCGCTTGGACCGGGCGGCGTCGCGGCGGTGTCATTGCTGTTGCCGCTGTTGATGATGATGGCGCCGCCGATGATGGCGCCGGTAATGAGGATGGCTGCGCTGATGATCGCGGCGGGAAGCCACCGCCGCGACTGGTTAGGCGGCGGTGTGGGGGCCCACTGAGGTGGGGGCGGGGGCTGATGCGGCGGTGCAGCCATAGGTCGATGGTAGCTGCCCGATGCGTGATAGCCGCTGGCGTTGGGGGCGTCGAGCAGTGCGTTTTGGCTCATGGCTGCTCTCCTCTCGGTGTTCGCGGAGGTTGGGAGGCCACCGCAAGGACTATGTCGATAACCCTACGATAGCACAACAATCTACAGATGATAACGCTGTGATAGCATTGGGGGGTGAAGACGTTGCTGTTACGGAATGTTCCCGCCGAGGTTGTTGAACGGTTAGACCGCCTCGCGGCCAGGGAACGCGCCTCGGTGACCGCGGTGGCGATCCGTGAGTTGGCGGTAGCGACGAAGCGCGCCGACAACGCTGATCTGCTCGCGGCCTTGCCTGATCTGAGGGTTGACCTCGACGACTGGGGTGCGAGGTGATCGTGCCCGACGTGTCGGTAGCGCTGTCTGCGCTATGCAACGCCGGTCGGGCCCGGCGACTGTTGAGTGAGGAACACCTTTGTGTCCCTGATCTGGTGGACGGCGGTGTCTCCGAAGGGCTTCGCCTGGCTGTGGCCGAAGACCGACTTGCAGCGGCGCCGGCCAGGGCTGCGTTGGACACCTGGTGTCGCCTCGGGGTTCAGCGACACCCTTCCCACCCGCTGCTGGGTAGGGCGTGGGAACTGGAGGAGCTCGACACCGTCACCGCGGTCTGCGTGGCGCTGGCTGAAGCGCTGGACTGCTCGCTGGTTACCGGGGATCGCAGGATCGCTGCCATAGAGGGTCTGCGTTGCCCGGTGATGGTTTTGGCGCAGTAACCAAAAACGCAACAACGAAACTGAGAAGGAGACACGAAATGCTGGATTTGAAGCAACGCAACACTATTCGCGGATACCTGGACAAAGGTATGAGCCCAGATGCGGTCGCTAACTATTTCGCCCGCCTGGCTGATCTGGAGGAATCTGACATGCTGATCATCCGGTCAGCGGCTTACGACATCCTCAACGAATCCAACTCGGTGTCTGCGCCAGCGGTGGGCCCGCCTGGGCTGCGGTTGATCGCGACCAGTTCGGCCGCGTTGCCGTAGCCGCAAACCTCGCGACGTAT
>NZ_JBMYXC010000093.1:0-5743 GCF_049608025.1 Mycobacterium sp.
GAGGACGAACAGGCCGTGTCAATGGTCACCGACGGACCACGCAGATCGAAATAATAGGAGACCCGGTTGGCAATGATGCTCAACGCGCCACCAGTGCCCGACCAAGAGTCGACGTCGCCGAGATCGGCCGAAGACAGGTACCCGTATTCGCCCAGGCACGCGCCGGCGAACACCCCGGTCTGGGAATGTCGCAGCGTGTGTGCCTGAATCCCGGCGTTCTCCAGCGCCTCTTGGGTGACCTCCAGCAGCAGTCGCTGCTGCGGATCCATCTTGTCGGCCTCGCTGGGCGAGATCTCGAAGAACTCCGCGTCGAAGGCGTCGATGTCGCGCAGGAACGAACCCCACCGATTGGTCCCCGCCAGTGCCGCCGCAGCCTCCGCGGAATCTATCCGAGATGACTCCCAGCGATCCGCGGGAACCTCCCGCACCGCTGAACGGCCCTCGGACAGGAACTCCCAGTATGCTTCCGGGCCTTCAATGTTGCCGTCATCGCCGGGGAACCGGCAGCCCAAACCGATCACAGCGATCGGTTCGTCATCGGAACCGTACTCGCGACCCACGACCGGCTCGGCCAAAGGCTCGACCTCGCCACCGGTCAGGAACTTCGCCAGCGCGTCCACTGTTGGGTACTGCCAGAAATCCACCGGAGACACGGGGCGGCCCAGGAACTCCGACAAAACCCCAGTGAGTACCACCGCGTCGCGGGATCCCACGCCGAGATCGTGCATCGAGGCGCCACGATCAATGTGTTCAGGGCTGCAACCGTTGTTGTTGACCAGGTAATCGACCAACCATCTCCGAACAGCAGCCTCGTCGATGGCTGAGGTCATGTAGTGACGTCCAGACGGGTCAAGTCCTTGCTGCGGTACAACTCGACAGAGGCTGCGCGGCGGACCTTGCCGCTGGTCGTCAAGGGCAGCGTGCCGGGCCCGACCAAGGCGAAATCAGCGAGCCGGACGCTGTGGGTCAGCGATACCGCCGCTGTTACCTGCTGTTTCAGCGACTCCAGCACGTCGCTGTCGGTCTGCTTCTTCAACTCGGCGATCACCACCAAGCTCTCGCTAGCGTCGTCGGGGATGGAGATCGCGGCCACTCGGCCGCCGGTGAACTTGGCGACGGTGGCCTCGATGTCGTCGGGATAGTGATTGCGGCCGTCGACGATCAGCAGATCCTTGATCCGGCCGACGATGTAGAGCTCGTCATCGAACATCACGCCCAGATCGCCGGTGCGCAGCCACGGTCCGTTCGGGGTACCCGGCACCGCCTCGCTCAACTGTCCGGCGAACAGCTCCTCGGTCAGCTGCGGGTTGTGCCAGTAGCCGCCGGCGACATGCTCACCATGCAGCCATACCTCACCGATCTTGCCGGCTGGATTCTCCACACAGGCCTCGGGATCGACCACTCGCACGGTGGTCGACCGCGGCCTACCGAGGCCGATCTGTTCCGAGCCACTCCCCTGTTCGCACTGCTCGGCATGACCGGCGGCCAACTTCTCGTAGTCGAAGCGCACCGCTGTGGGGGGACGTCCACCGGCGGAGGCCACCACATACACCGTCGCCTCGGCCATACCGAAGGACGGGCGCATCGCCGATTCGGGGAGGTTGAAGGCCGCGAAGCGGTCATTGAACCGGCGCACCGTCGACCCGTGTACCCGCTCGGCCCCGTTGATCATCACGGCCACCCCGCCGAGGTCCAGGCCGGCCAGGTCCTCATCGGTGGTTCGCGCGACGGCCAGCTCGAACGCGAAATTCGGCGCCGCGGTGAACGCGGCAGTGGCCGATGCCAGCCGCTGCATCCAGCGGGCCGGCTTCTGCATGAATGCGATCGGACTCATCAACACCGCCGGACAGCCCAGCACCATCGGAATGAAGACGCCGACGATGAGACCCATGTCGTGATAAAACGGCAGCCAGGACACGACCGTGGTGTCCTCCGGGGCGCCATCGGGGTAGGCCTCGTAGTAGTCGGTCAGCAACTGCCCCACATTGATGGCCACGTTGGCGTGGGTGACCACCACGCCCGCGGGCCTGCGGGTGGACCCCGAGGTGTACTGCAGGTAGGCCGTCTTGGGCAATGAGATCCGCGCTGCGGGCTTGGGCGGGGAATCGAAGTCCAAGGTATCGACTTCGATGAACTTCGGGCCGCGCTGCCTGGGGTCGGCCTGACCGTATTTTCTGACGCTGTCAGCGACCGCCGATGTGGTCAGCACCGCAACCGGAGTGGCGTCCTGCATCGCGCCGGTTACCCGCTCGTCGTGCTGACGCAGCTGGGGCATCGACAGCGGCACGGCGATGAAGCCGGCCGCAACGGCGCCGTAAAAGGCAACGACGTATTCCAGGCTTTGCGGTGCCAGGATCACCGCCCGGTCTCCCGGGGAGCCGCACCTCGCCAGCCTCTCGGCAACGATCTGTGCGCGTGCATGCACTTCAGACCAGGTCAGGCTCTCCGAGACGCCGGCCGGGTCAACTTCGTAATCGACGAATGTATACGCGATGTCGTCAGGCTGTTGCCGCGCACGATCGGCAAGCATCGCAGGGATGGAGGCCTCAGACAGCGCTGTGACAGCTGGCATGGGCGAATTCCTTTCGAATCGGCTCCCGACGTGTTCATGTTCTCGCGAGTCGGGTGAATCCAGAAATCAGTGGGTCAGTTCGATTCAACGTCGCGTCAGTTCGATTCAACGTCGCGTCAGTTCGATTCAACGCTGTCGAACAGCGAATCGAGCAAGCTGTCGCCCGAATCGTCGGAGTCTGCGGCAATGGTCCCGTCCCCGACGCTGTCGGGCACCAGCTGGTTGGCGAGGTAGGTGGTGAACGTGGCGATGGTGGGGTGGTTGAACAGCATGGTCGCGGATAATTCGAGTCCCACCAACCGCTCGACTTCGCGGCGAATGGACATCGCCATCACCGAGTTGAGCCCCATCTCGGCGAATGGAAGATCAGTGTGAACGTCGCTTTCGGGCAGCCGCAGCTCGGTCGCCAGGATGCTGCGTAGCCCGCTCTGCAGTTCGGTCCGCAGTTCCTCGGGGGCCATCGATGACCAGGCCCGGGTCGGCGCAGATGGGCGGTGGCTATCAGAGACGACCGCCGCAGCATCCTCGGCAGACAGCATCGGCGCCATCACGACCTGGTCGACGTCGAAGCGGGTGACGAAATCCCAGGCCGCGAAGGCCTCGGCAGCGCCGACCGGCCGCGAACCCACCCGTTCAAGCTCAGCGAGCACGATCTGCGCCTCGTTGGCGAACCCGAGCCCCTGCCAAGCTACCCAGTCCAGGCTCACCGTGTTGCAGCCCTGCCGACGGCGTGCGCGGGCCAGACCGTCCAGATAGGCGTTAGCCGCCGCGTAGGCGCCCTGACCCGGGATGCCGAAGACAGCACCGGCCGAGGCAGCCAGGTAGAGAAAGTCCAGGTGGCCCGGCGCGAAGACTTCATGCAGCGCCCGGGCGCCGGCGACCTTCGGCCATAGGGTGCGGTGTACCCGCTGCTCCTCGATCTCGGTGAGCAGCTGCGCCTCGGTGACGCCGGCAGCGTGGATGACACCGCGGATCGGCGGAGCACCGTCGGCGTCGCGTTTGTCCAGCAAGGCATGTATCGCCGCTGGTGAGCCGATATCGAGCACCACCGTCTCGACGGACACCCCGCGCTTCTCAAGCGCGCGGACCGCCGCGATCTTTCGCCGGATGTCGGGGTCGAGGGTGCCGGCACCGGGAGTGTCGGCAGCTACCTCTTGCGGGTTGTCCCAGGCTCGGCGCGGCGGCAGCGAAGTGCGGCCGGCCAGGATGAGGCGACGTGCACCCCGGTCGGCGAGCCAATCGGCCATGAGGAAGCCGAGCGCACCCATGCCGCCGGTGATCAGGTAGGCGGCGTCGGGGCGGCAGTGCAGCATTTCCCGCACCGGTTCGGCGGTGATCTCGGCCAGCGTCGAGGTGCGGAACTCTCCGTCCCGAAACACGGCGACGGACTTGATGGGTGTCGACAGCACCCCGGCGAGCGCCCCCGCGCCGTCGGCCACCTCAGCTGGATCTTGGCCGTCGGCCAGGTCGATCAGGCCACCCCACAGCTGCGGCTGCTCGGCGCCCACCACTCCGGCCAGGCCCCACAGACAACTCTGACGCATGGCCGCGTCGGAGGCCGACTCATGCACCCCGCGCGTGACGATCCACAGCGTGGCCGGGTTACGCGGGTCGCGCTCGGCGAGGCGGCCGACGAGTTCGGACACCTCGGTGGTGAGGCGAACGGAAGCCTCGAGGTCGGTATCGACCCCTGCGGATCCCGGGTCGGCGACGTACACCACGTGGCGGGCGTCGTCGACTTCGGAGCTACGGTGGCCCGCACCGTGCAGGCCGTCGCGCACCGTGCCGGCGATGTCACCGTCACCGATGACCGCGATCGAGGTTTCTGGCGTCGAAGCCGCGGGGATTGCTGCCGACTCCGGGGGCGGCGTGTCGGTTTCTGCCGCGTTCGGCGTCCATGGCTGCCAGTTCAGGACGTGGGCGACACGGTTGGGGTCGGCGAGTTCGACGGCCCGCAGTTCCACCGGGGTGTAGCGCATCGCGCGGATATCCACACCCGGCGCACCCGCTGCATCGGTGATGGTGATGTCGACGAGAAGGTCGTCTCCGTCTCGCCCGAGGAATCGGGCGTCGACGACGCCCTGGGAACCCGAGAATCCGGCGCGGAAGGCCCCGGCGTGGAAAACGACAGCCTCGGCAGAAGAGGGCACCTTGAGTCCGGGGCCGGAAGCGTCGACAAGCCGACCCAGATTCACCCCGGCATCCAGTAGCGCCACCGCAGTCGTGTCCGGCAGGTCCACCACGGCGTGCAGCGTGCCGGGTGCGGCCACGTCGGAGTCGACCGGGTGGACCGTCCACGGGTAGGCCTGGCCCTCGATATCCCAGGCGTTGTGCAGTTCGGCCAGCGCAGAGGGGTCGTAGCCGGACACTTCTTGTTCGGTGTCGGCGCGTTCGGTGGAGCGGGGGCCAGTGTCTGCACCGTCCCAGCCGTACGGCTGGTGCGAAATCCGTGCTGATGCGTGCCGGACCCAGCGAGTGCCGCCGGGCTCTGTTGACGGCGGGGCCGCCGAGGAAGCCTCCGGGACCGCTGAGCAGGAGGAAACGGTGATGGCCTCGCCGTCGGTGAAGACTTGCACCACGCGGGGTTGGTCGAGCGTGATCGGAAAGTCGAACCCTACGTCGGCAATAACGGCCTCGGCGTCGCCGCCGCACTCGGTGGCGGCCATTGACAGCGTCTGGAGCAAAACCGACAGCGGAACGATCTCCACCCCGGCGAACCGGTGCGAATGGGGATACGGCTTGGCCTGCGGGACCAGTCGCGCCTGCCACAGATGTCCGGGCCGGTCCCCCGCGACAGTGGTATGCGCGCCCAGCACGGTGCCCGGACGGGGTGCGGAGGCAACCGACGATGCCGCGAGCTTCTTGATCGCCCAGTGGTGGGTGTGGTGCCACGGAGTGGTGGGCAGCGCGGCGTGCGGCTCGGCCAGATGCTGGGTTTCTGGTGCGTGGTTGGTGAAGGTCGCGTTCAGCGTCGTGTGGAAGTTAAGCGTGTCGTCGGCGTCCCGGGTCAGGGTGCCGAAACTGCGGTGCTGCCCCGTTGCCAGCGTGTCGCTGACCGCGTACGTCAGGACCGGGTTGGCACTCACCTCGATGAATGTGCCCATCTCCTGCGCCGCGGCGGTGATGGCCTGGCTGAACCGGACCGGCCGGCGCACGTTGGCCACCCAGTAG
>NZ_JBMYXC010000094.1:0-4859 GCF_049608025.1 Mycobacterium sp.
ACCCCACCAGCCAGCTGGGACGGCACCACGGGATATGCCGATACCTTCGCAGTCACCGCTTCCGACGACGACGGCGGGTTCCACATCCACGGGTTCTCCGGCCTGCTCCACATGCTGACCTTCGGGCTGCTCGGCAATCGCGGGGACACCGCCACCGGCACGGTGACGGTGAACGTTGCCGCGACGGCAGAACCGCCGCCGCCGACTCCCCCGCCGCCGACTCCGGAGCCACCCGCGCCGCCCGCGCCCCCCACACCACCGGCTCCCCCCACACCGCCGGCCCCCGCTCCGGAGCCACCCGCGCCGCAGCCGCCCACGACCCCGAGTCCGGCCCAGACTGCCGCTGAGCAAGCTTTTTGGACTCCTGAGCGGGGGGTGGGATTCTCCGTCGGCTCCCTGGGCGCTCTGGCAGGCCAGACGCGAATGGAGGACGCCCTCAAAGAGGTCGCCGACCTCGGTTTCACGATGATCCGTACGTGGGGGACAGACGAGTACACCGGCCGCATCCTCGAGGCGATCACCCGGTTGGACCTGCAACTGACCGCGCAGCCGGGCATCTACATCACCCACGACGGCGACGCCCGTGCACAGATCGACTCCGCCTTGTCCATCATCGCCCCCTACGTGGACAAGGTGGCGGGAGTGAGCCTCGGCAACGAGCAGCTCGCCGACTGGAACGGTTCGGCGACGCTGACCGCGCCGGAGGTACTCGGCCAGGTGCAGTACTTCAAGACCGTGTCATCGCTGCCGGTGACCTACGACTTCTCCGGGGCGACGTTCCTGCCCGGTTCCAGCCAGTGGGGGCAGAACCTTGCCGGTCTTGTGCAGGAACTCGACTACGTGAGCGTTCACGACTACGGCGGGTTCTTCGACAACCGCAACAATCCAGGATGGACGCCGGCGCTGCAGCTGGCCTCGCTGAGATCCTTCGAGACGGCGCTCGCCGATACGCTCGACTCGCTCGGTCTGGGGTCCAAGCCCATCGTCCTGGGTGAAACTGGCTGGCAGAGCACGGGTTACGATCCGGCGGTCACCAACCCCGCGAATCAGCAGCTGTACTACGAGCTGGTCACGCGATACGTCTACGGCCCCGAAGCCCGCTTCGACGGGATGTATTACTTCAATTTCACCGACGAGGCCTGGAAGGGCGGCGACGACAACTGGGGTCTGTTCAGGGAAGGCTCGGCCGACACGATCGGCACGTCGAAGTTCGAGATCGTCCCGGTTCCGCAGGTGCTGACCGGTGAATCACCGACCCCCACACCAACTCCTCCGCCAACCCCACCGACGACCCCCGCGCCCGAGCCGCCGGCGGTCGTCGCTGGATCATTTCCGGTGACCTTGACCAATAACACCGGCGTCTATGGCAATGACGAGATCCACGTGCTGGTCATGGGCCAGGCGACCCCGGGCCAGTGGTCGTGGGTCGATCGCGACGGCGTCGCGCATGCTCTCGACCACACCGCCGCCAATGCCCCGAACCACCTACAGAAGGACGGGGTGAAGTACGCCAACATGTCGTTCACCCTGTCCGAGGCGGGCAATCTTCGGATTCCGCCGGAACTGTTGGGCGGCCGGATCTACGTCTCGATGCAAGACCCGCTGTACATCTCCATCAGCGGCGACAACAGCGGCTGGGCATCTCCTGATCCGGCCAATCCTGGCGACCCGAACTACGACACGATCTACGACTGGTACGAGCTCAGCTTCAAAGACGGCTCAGTCCCCTTTGGCGGCAACACTACTCAGGTTGACCAGTTCGGCTTCCCGTTCACCTTCACTTTGACTCAAAACTCGAGCGGCTTCTCGGGTACCCGCGGCATCTCCCTGACCCGCGATGAAGTGTTCCGGCGGTTCGAAGACACCGTCCCAGATGCATTCCAGACCTTGATCATCCGAGATGACGACGGCAACCCGATCAGGATTTTGGCTCCGCGCTCACAACAGCCCGGCGGGCTGTCCAGTTGGTTCGACGAACCCGTCGATGACTTCTGGACAAAGTACAAGAGCGAACAGTTCGTCTACAACGGACCGGGTTTCACGGTGACCGGCGGCATCGACGCTGACGACCGGTTGGCGTACACGGTGACCAATCCAGGTGGTGTCTCCACGGCTCACACCATGAGTAAGCCGACGACGAAGGAAGTTTTCCGTGCCGACGGGCCGTTCGTGGGCACCGCGCTGCAGGGCGCGTTTCTGGCTCATCTCGACGCCGCGTTCCACCGCGGAGTCGCGACCTCACCGGCCGACTGGGACACTGCCGCCGCCTACTATCCGGTAGGGCAGCGGTGGAACAACTGGGCACAGTTCTTCCACGTCAACAGCGTCGCCGGCTTCGCCTACGGCTTCCCCTATGACGACGTCAACAGCCAAAGCTCCGTGCTGATCCTCAACAACCCTGAGCCATTGAGCGATCTCTCTCTGGTCCTCAACGGCTGATAGCGCAGCCGCACCGGGCGCATATGTTCCGGCCCACCCGGAAAACGCCTAGTTCAGTTGACCTGAGTTAAGCGAAACGGGGTCCGGGTGATGGTTCCGCCCGGACAACCGTAGTTGGAGTCAGCCGTGATCACACCGCCCAGCGTCACCGGGTCCACCGACAACGAGACGATGAGAGGCTCAGTGCGCCCATCGGCGCAGGTGATGGCTCCTGGCCTGGTGACGTTGAAGGTCCAACTGCCACCGGTGAACGTGGCGGGACTGGTCCAGCCCTTGTTGCTGGCCACCGTGCCGGTGCAACCGGCGGCGCCGCAACTCGTCGCAATGGTCCAGACGGCCATGGGGTCGCCGTCAGCCCCTCTGAAGGTGCCGTTGAGCAGCGGCGGATCTGCATGCGCATTGCCGGCCAGTGCGGTGCCCGCGATCGCCGACAGGGCGACGGCGCTGGCCAACGTACGCGAAATACTCACCATAGTGATGTGAAACTAGCAGCCGTCCCACGGCGGCCGCGGTTACCGAACGGGTGATTTCCAGGTTGTGTCCGCGATGTCGCCAGATTGAAATCTGTATTTTCGGCCACCAGGCCATGAGCGGCTGTCGACAGTGGCTGAGCCAATCTGAGGAATACATCGGCGAATGTGAACGACGCGGTGAGGAGTGGAGCGGCATGGCGGTCCACATCGGCGCGCGAATCGGCGCGTTGGCGGACGCAGGTGAGGTGCTGGCCAGCCGCACGGTACGCGACCTCTCGGCCGGATCGGGCCTGATCTTCGAAAGCCTTGGACCGCAACACCTCAAGGGCTTGCCCGAGGAGGTCGAGGTCT
This sequence comes from Mycobacterium sp., assembly GCF_049608025.1. GTDB lineage: Bacteria > Actinomycetota > Actinomycetes > Mycobacteriales > Mycobacteriaceae > Mycobacterium. The sequence goes on from NZ_JBMYXC010000094.1 coordinate 3,264, forward strand.
ACCGAGTCACCAACCGAAGAGCAACCTGAACGCCGCAGCGGAGAGGTTCTAGGCTCCACCGAATGCGGGGCGCAGGATCGGGCTGAGCACAGCGAGCGGGATGTGCGCCTGGACCACGCCGCCGTTCATCGACCACTGGTTGAGCTTGTCGTAGCGAATCGGGGTGTCGTGGGCGACCGGGTAGTCGGGCATATAAAGGATGAGCTCGTTGGGGGTAAGCGCCCATGCCTCGTAGTTGCCGGAGAACGGCGTGGGCGGCGTCCATCGGTCGACGGTAAACGGGTACGTCCCAGGGTGGTTGTATGGCGGCCGCGCTCGATCGAGCGCCTCGGTAACGATGGGCGCCGCCAACGGTGGGATGGCCACCAGCGGATCGACGCCCGGCTTGGTGATGTCGGCCAACTGCAATTGCCTGCCGCTGGCCATGTCGAAGGTGAAGGTGCGGAAGGCGTTCATGAGCTCGACCCCGGAGGAGTTGTATTGCTCGTGGAACACCACACTCAGCGCCGGACCATGGTGGAAAACCTGGAAGTTCTCCGTGCCCCAGCTGTCCTGGACCATCGTTTCGCCCTTGGTGCGCCAGTTGGTGAATAGGTCGCGCAGGTAGGGCCGGATCGCGGAGCTGGTGGTCGGGTTGTCGATGAGATCACCCGGTATCGCCACCCTGATCTCCCGGGTGGCTTGCCGCTCGGACAGCACCGACGTTCGACAGTACTGTCCATCCCAGTCCCCGCCGAGCTCGCTGCAGAACGACTGAGCCGATGCTGAGGCGGCCGGAGCGGTCAGGACCGCCATCGCGACCCCCGCTGCGGCCGCCACCGCCATCATCCGGTTTACCCGCATATTTGCTAGCTCCTATGGCAGTTCGACTGTGCTTGCGAGCCAACGGTTGTCGACTTTCTCCATGGTGATCTTCATCCGGCTGCTGTCACTGCGCGCGTCGGGGCGCGCAGTGTTGGTGACGGTCTGGTCCACCAGCAGCAGAACGGTCACCTTGTCTTTGGATTCGGACTGGATCGCCGAGTCGATGACAACACCGTGGGCGGTGGCCTTGTTGTCCACCAACAACTGCCGAAGCTCCATGCTGTCTTTGGTGTACATGTCCTTGAAGTCACCGGTCGCGCCGTTGAGCACCGCGGCGAAGTTCTCGTCCAGGTTGTTCGAATCGATGCTCGTCAGTACTTGGGCGTAGTTGATAGCCGTCTGCTGGGCATCCCCGGCGGCGTTGTCCAAGGTGTGCTGTTCCCACAACTTCCAGCCGAGAATGCCCGCGAGGCCGAAGGCGCCGAGGTAGACCGCGGCGACCAACCCGATGCGGGCAGAGCGTTTCCACGCGTGGCCGGTTTCTGCGTCGGTGGTTTCGGTTGCTGCTTCCGTTGCTGCTTCGCCTGATTCAGCGTCGCCATTCTCGACGGCATTAGCCACGTCATTCTCGTCTGGTTGATCTGCGGTGTCGCCGTTCTCGGGGGTCACGGCCACGGTGATGTCTCCTTGCGCCTCAGCATGCGACCGGCCCTAACGAGGTGGCTCGATCGGCAGGACCGGTCCACCGTACGGAGTGGGAATGGTGTATCTGCCCGTGCGAGTGGGGTCGGC
>NZ_JBMYXC010000095.1:0-4574 GCF_049608025.1 Mycobacterium sp.
CCGACGTAGGCACCGACACAGCGCCGGCGCAGGACGACCTTGTTGTTGAGCCCGCGGTTGTTGAGACGGAGGTTGTTGAGACGGAGGCTGTTGAGACCGAGGCTGCCGAGGTGGAGGCCGCAGAGGCTGTTGAAGCTGAGGCTGTTGAAGCGGAAGCCGCAGAAGCTGCCGAAGCTGAGGCTGTTGAGGCGGAGGCCGCGGAAGCTGAGGCTGTTGAGGCGGAAGCTGTTGAGGCAGAAGCTGCTGAGGTGGAAGCTGCTGAGGCGGAAGCTGCTGAGGCGGAAGCTGCTGAAGCCGCGGAGGCCGCTGATGCTGAAGCCGCGGAGGCGGCTGAAGCGGGAGCCGACGACAGCGACAACGACGGCGCCGGCGCTTCGGACTCCTCGGATGATTCCTCGTCCGGTGACTCAGGGTCCTCCGACTCGTCTGACTCGGAGTAAACTGCGGTTCGCGCCATCGACGACATCTTGGACGACATCTTGGACGTTCACCCACCAAGCCCCGGAGCCCGCTCCGGGGCTTGGTGGTGTCTGGGCTTGGCGGTGTCCGGGGCTTGGTGGTGTCCGGGCATCATCGGCTACTTATGGCGCCGAGGTCCAGCCGTCTCGAGGTTCTGTCGCTGATGTCGGATTTGCTGTGAGGTAGCGTTGCAGCCATGGGTGTGCCGCAGTTCGACGTAATCGTCGTGGGCGCCGGATTCGGCGGAATGGGTGCTTCGATCCAGCTCAAGCGAATGGGCTACGAGAACATCCTGATCCTGGATCGCGAGGACGATCTGGGTGGGACCTGGCACGTCAACCATTACCCGGGTTTGGCGGTCGACATCCCGTCCCCCACCTACTCGTACTGGTTCGAACCGAACCCCAACTGGTCCCGGCTCTACGCGCCTGGCTCGGAGCTCAAGGACTACGCCGACCATGTCGGAGACAAGTACGACGTTCGGCGACATATGAGATTCAATAGCCCGGTCGACGGCGCACGCTGGGACGAAGACGCCCAACTCTGGCAAGTTTCGCTGTCTGACGGTGAAACGCTGTCGTCGAGATTCCTGATCACCGCCACCGGCTACCTCTCGCAGCCGCACACCCCTGACATTCCCGGAATCAACGATTTCGCGGGCCGCATCATTCACAGCACCGATTGGGACGACGACTATTCGCCCGACGGCGAGCGGATTGGCTTGATCGGGACCGGCGCGACCGCTGTGCAACTGATCCCGCAACTGACCCGGACTGCTGCCGAGCTCACCGTGTACCAGCGCACGCCCATCCACGTCGTGCCCAAGCTGGACTTCGCGATCCCGATGTTCCTGCGCCGGCTGTTTGCCCGGCTGCCCTTCGTTCAGCGCGCGTTCCGCTTCACCACCGACATCAACCTCGAAGCGATGATGATCCTGTCGGTGCTGAACTTCAAGTATTTCCGTCAGCTCAACGTTGGGGCGTCCTATCTCTCGCAGGCTCTTCGATTCGTATCGATCCGGGACAAGGAACTGCGCGCGAAGCTGACTCCGGACTACGACTTCGGGTGCAAGCGGCCGACCTACTCCAATTCCTATTACCGAATGTTCACCAGGCCGAACGTCCATCTTCAGTCAGCGGGTATCGAGCGGATCGAACCCGACGGCATCGTCGCGTGTGACGGGACCAAGTCCGAGATCGACACGCTAGTTCTGGCCACCGGTTTCGATCTGTGGGAGGCAAATATTCCCGCAATCGAGATCATCGGCCGCCATTCCCGGAACCTGGGAAAATGGTGGCGCGACAACGGGTTCCAGGCCTATCAAGGCGTATCGATCCCAGCTTTCCCGAATTTCCTCAGCCTGGCAGGACCATATGCCTCCAGTGGACTGTCGTTCTTCAACACGGTCGAATACCAGATGCGGCACATGAACCGGCTATTCGGTGAGGTGCAGCGGCGAGACGCGACCACGTTCGAGGTGACCGAGAACGCCAATGCCCGATTCCGCGAGCGCATGTCGCAGCTCCTCGACAAAACCGTCTTCGGCAGAGGCGACTGTGCCCGCGCGCGGTCCTACTACTTCAGCCCGAGCGGGGAGACACTGGTGCGTCCCGCCTCGACCAACCAGACCAACCGCGAGAACGACACGTTCCCGCTCAGCGACTACGTGATCTCCTGAATCGTGATCTGCTGAACCGGCCGGTTCAGGATAGGTTTGGGTCGGCCCACTTCCGGCGATGTGTCAGCATGGACGAATGCAGGTGAGGCGAATTCTCGGGCGGCTGGGCGCAATTGCTGTAGTGCCGATGGCAATGTTGCAAGCTGCCATCGCGATGCCCTCGGCCGCGGCTGACCCCTGCCCGGACATCGAGGTGATCTTCGCACGTGGGACAGGCGCTCCGGCGGGCCTGGGGTGGCTCGGCGAGGCGTTCGTCGAGTCTCTGCGCGCCAAGGTCGGAGGCCGGTCCGTCGGCGCTTACGGGGTCGACTACCCGGCGGGCTTCAACTTCGATTCGTCAGCGCCCATGGGTGCCGCAAATGCCGCCGGACGGGTGCAGTGGATGGCGGACAACTGTCCAGACACCAAGCTCGTGCTCGGCGGCAACTCACAGGGCGCGGGGGTGATCGATCTGATCACCGTTGACCCGCAGCCACTCGGCCGCTTCACCCCCACGCCGTTGCCCCCGGGCGTTGCCGACAACGTCGCCGCCGTGGCTGTCTTCGGGAATCCGCTGCGCGAGATTCGAGGCGGCGGTCCACTGCCCCAGATGAGCAGCACTTACGGGGCGAAGTCGATCGATCTTTGCGCGATGGGAGATCCGTTCTGTTCCAACGGGTTCAATCTCCCGGCGCACTTCGCCTACATCGACAACGGAATGGTCGAGGAAGCGGCGAACTTCGTGGCGGGCCGCCTCCAGTAGTTCGAACTGCTCATCAACTGCGATCAGCACCAGGAGGTTCCAGCCGATCGGACTCAGATGGCAACCGCACCAGTGCGCTCCGGGGCGCGCGAACGCCAATTATTGCGGGCATGTCAGCACTCAATATGTTCCAGTAATCAGCCTTTGGCGGGTAATATTCGAAGCTCAGTCAGCAAACGATGCTCGCTGATATGGGGAGGACGAATGAGGGTCGTCGGCAAGGTTGCGACAGGCGTTAGTCGTCGGCAGCGCCGACGGGCGAGATGTCTTGCGGCAGCCATCGCGTCGGTGCCGCTTCTTGCATTGCCGGCCGTCGGTACAGCGGCGGCGGCTGACGCCCCGGTGTTCGACGCACTACCGCCCGGTCCTGCCCGGGTGCTGACCGTCGACACATTGACCGCGGGTGGCAACGCCGACGACTTGCAGGGCGTGGTGTGCGAGGCGCCACGCGTCTGTACGGCCGTGCCCTATCCGTATTTGAACCGGCCGGCCGGGGTGGTCGAACTCGACGAGGCATTGCGCACTTATGCGTCCGAGCAACAGATCGTCTACGGCTACAGCCAGGGCGCCCGGGTAGCCAAAGACTGGCTCGACCAGTACGCCGGCACCGAAGACGCTCTATCGCCGGGTGCGTTGAGCTTCGTCCTGCTCGGCAATCCCGGCCGCAAGTACGGCGGATCGCGGGTGGGTTTGGACGAAATGACACCCGATACCGAATACAACGTCCTGGACGTGTCACGACAATATGATCTGTCCTCCGACACCCCGGACAACCCCCTCAACCTGCTGGCCATGATCAACGCCTACGCCGGGTTCACTTCCGTGCACCCGGACTATGAGGACGTCGACATCTACGATCCGGCCAATTACGTGTGGAAAGAGGGAAACACCACGTACGTCTTCGTGCCGACGGAGCGCCTGCCGATACTGGGTTTCCTGTATGGCGTCGGGCTTACCGGACTCGCCGACGCGCTCGACGCCCCGCTGAGGGCACAGATCGAGAAGGCCTACGATCGCAGCTACCTTCCTGCCGAGCCGGGGATGTTGCCCGTTGAGGCCGAGCTCGCCCCCGGGCTCGAAGAAGCAGCGGTGGAGCCCGAGCAGCCTCAAGCGGCTGCGGCGGCGCTGCTGACGTCCCCTGCGCCGACTGGAGATGAGAACGACACCGCGAGCCCGGTGCCGTACGGGGAAGATACCCGCGAGGAATCCGGGGATAACCAGGAAGAACCCGAGTCGGAGGCCAAGGGCATGGCCGTCGCGGTCGACTTCGAGGGCGCCTACGGAGGCTTGACAGACGCTAGCCCGGAAGACGCTGGCCTGGAAGACGCCGATCTGGAAGACGCCGGCCTTCAAGACGCCGGCCTTGAAGACGCGGATCTGGCGCGGCCGGGTGACCCCGATGACGACACGCTTGAAGCCGACGCAGACGAGGGTCAGGGCGCGGTGGCCGCAGGATCTGTTTCCGAGGACGAGGATTCGTCGCAAAGCTCATCAGGTGAGGATGCGACCTCATCGGATAGCGATTCATCGTCGGCCGGGCAGAGTTCATCCGGCAGCGAAGGTTCGTCGGCTAGCAACGAGTAGCCAAGCTATGCAACGTCTTTGGCGAATGGGTGTTCGCTGAGGCGGTAACCCCGGTGCACGGCCCTGGTCGGGATGTGCTTGGCTTGCGACATGGATGTCAGCGGCCTTGCG
>NZ_JBMYXC010000096.1:0-4488 GCF_049608025.1 Mycobacterium sp.
TGGATCCATCGCCAGCGCCCCCCTTGTCGAGCCCCGCAGGGAGCCGAGCCGTGGTGGGGTGCGGTCGAATTCACGCGGCGTGCGGGTTCTGGCCTCGAACCGCGAGTCCTCGAAGCCGCCGGCCATGCCGCCCCGGTAGGCGGCAGGCTCGTCATAGTCGCGGCGACGGTCATCTCCGCGATCGTCATAACCGCGCGAATATCCGTCATCTTCGAAGCGATCGTCGCGGGGGCGGCGGTAGCCGCGCGCCGAACCGCGCTCGTCGTCCTCGTAGTAGTCGTCCTCGTAGTCATCCAGCGGCGCCATACCGAAGTAAGCCTTGACCTTGTGCAGTGTGCTCATCCTGAGGACCCTTCTCGCGGTGCTGGGGTGTTCGAGGTTTCCGGAATATCAGCGGAATCTGGTGTCTGTGGTGAAGGTGTGACTGGAGTGACTACTTCGGGTGACGTTAGCGGTCGCGATCCCATTAGCGCGGTACCGACACGCACACACGTCGAACCATGTTCGACCGCCGACTCGAGGTCGCCCGACATTCCCGCCGACAGTTCAAGCCGCTGCCGATAGCCGGCCTGCACCCGGGTGCGCTCCTGCTGCAGACGCGCGAATGCCGCGCCAGGCTCCGATCCCCGCGGCGGGATGGCCATCAGCCCGACGAACCGCAGCCCGCCCGCCCCGTCGATGGAGGCGCACAACTCGTCGATGCGACCGGTGTCCGCGACATCGACCCCGCCTCGGGTCTCATCGCCATCGAGGCTGATCTGCAGGTAGACCCGCAGCGGTTCGGCTCGGCGCCCGGCGCCGAGCGCCTCGGCTGCCGCCGAGTCCAGCGCGGTGATCACCTTCGCACTGTCGACGGAGTGCGCTGCGTAGGCCCACCGCGCAACCGAGCGCGCCTTGTTGCCCTGAATGCGGCCAACCATGTGCCAGCGCACCGAATCGCCGCCGGCGACTGCGCTGACTTCCGCGGCTTTCCGCGCCCCCTCCTGGTCACGGGATTCGCCGAACGCCACACATCCCAGCCGGCGTAGCACCAGCACGTCGCTGGCCGGAAAGAACTTCGTGATCGGCAACAACTCGATGTCGGCGACATCGCGTCCGGCAGCCTTGGCCGCGCGGGCGAGCCTGTTGCGCACCGCCGCCAGCGACTCGCTGAGCTCGAGTTCGCGGACCCCTGTCATGGACTGGGCTCCAGCCAGATCAGTGATGCCAGCCGCCCGGTCGGCGCGTCGCGCCGATGACTGAACAGATTGCGGTCCGCCGCCGTGCAGCGAGGATCGACGTCGATCGCGGTGACACCCAGGCCGCGCAGTTGCGCAGCGATTCCGGCGCGCAAATCCAGACCCGGGGTGCCGCGACTGGTGGTGGTCCGGCTACCCGGCAGACATTGTTCGACCTCGGCGGCCATTTCGGCGGGCACCTCGTAGTTGGCTCCGCTGACCGCGGGGCCAAGAAGGACCGAGACATTTTCGACCTGCGCGCCTTCGCCCACCATGGCCTCCAGTGCCCTGGTGACGATGCCGCCCTGAGCGCCCACCCGGCCCGCGTGAACGGCGGCGATGACCCCGGCGCCGGCATCGGCCATCAACACCGGCACGCAGTCGGCCGTCAGCACCGCCAGTGCCAACTGGGGTGTCGCGGTCACCAAACCATCTGTGTTGTCGACGGTTTGGTCGCTGTCGACGACCTCGACACGGACGCCGTGCACTTGGTTCATCCAGACGATTCCGTCACCGCCCTGGTCGTTTCTGCCGCCTCGGCGGCTTTTCTTGCCCGTGCCGCCCTTGCCGGCGCCTGCCTCACGACGGCCCAGCTCGACCACAGTGGCCAGACGGCGTCGGTTCGCGGCAACGGCGATAGGGTCATCGCCGACATGGTCGCCGAGATTGAAGGTCGCAAACGGCGGTTTGGACACGCCGCCGGCGCGGGTGGTCGTCACGCGGCGCACCCGGAACGCCGCCGAGGGGCCGGTGGACGCGGGATCTGGCACGGTGCGACCCTAGAGCGCGTTAGTGGCGCATGAACGGCGGCACGTCGACGTCGTCGTCGGAGATCCCGCCATCGTCACCGCCAATTCGGACGGTCGCACCGTTGGTATGCACGGGCACGCTCGCGGCATCGGCCGGCTCGAAGAGCGAGGAGCTCACCCGGCCGGCCTTGCCCGGTGTGACCGGTGTGGCGCCGGCAGCATTCTCACTACTCACCGGCTTGCGCCCAGGGCCCGTCGCGTCGAAGCCCGCGGCAATCACCGTCACTCGGACCTCGTCACCGAGCGAGTCATCGATGACGGTGCCGAAGATGATGTTGGCTTCGGGATGCGCGGCATCCTGTACCAGCGAGGCGGCCTCGTTGATCTCGAACAGGCCCAGATCGCTGCCGCCGGCCACCGAGAGCAGGACGCCCTGAGCGCCCTCCATCGACGCTTCCAGCAGCGGGGAATTGATCGCGATCTCTGCGGCCTTGAGTGCACGCCCATCGCCGCGCGCCGAACCGATGCCCATCAGCGCCGTGCCCGCTCCGCTCATCACGCCCTTCACGTCGGCGAAGTCGACGTTGATCAGGCCGGGTGTGGTGATCAAGTCGGTAATGCCTTGCACACCGTTGAGAAGCACCTCGTCGGCGCTGCGGAACGCGTCCATGAGCGAAACCGCGGCGTCGCCCATCTGCAGCAGCCGGTCGTTGGGAATCACAATGAGCGTGTCGCAACTCTCCCGCAACGAGGAGATACCGTCTTCAGCCTGGTTGCTCCTGCGCTTGCCCTCGAAGGAGAAGGGCCGAGTGACCACGCCGACGGTCAGCGCGCCCAGCTTGCGGGCGATGGTCGCGACCACCGGGGCACCGCCGGTGCCGGTGCCACCACCTTCACCGGCGGTGACGAAAACCATGTCGGCGCCGCGCAGCAGCTCCTCAATTTCATCCTTGGCGTCTTCGGCGGCCTTGCGGCCGACTTCGGGATCCGCGCCCGCGCCCAATCCGCGCGTCGACTCGCGCCCTACGTCGAGTTTCACGTCGGCATCGCTCATCAACAGCGCCTGAGCGTCAGTGTTGATCGCAATGAACTCGACGCCTTTGAGGCCCTGCTCGATCATCCGGTTGACGGCGTTGACGCCGCCGCCTCCGATGCCGACCACCTTGATCACAGCGAGGTAGTTATGCGGGGGGGTCATAGCCACACCTTCTTCGCGCAAGCGCTCATCAGCAGTCGCCCTTCTTGCCTGGTTGCCTGTGTTGTCACGCTGGAAGGTCCCCCTGAAAAAACCCTCAACCTAAACCACAGGCTTAGAGTTATGTCAAGTTGTTCCGCGCAAACAGAACGGTAGGGCCGGGTACCCCCCATCGCGAGCAGGCGCGCCGAAACAACATGACAAAAAAATCGTGGCGACGGCTTGCAGGCTCGCACTGTCGTCGCGGCTACCGTTGGTGTTGCCAGGAATCGCTGACCCGGGCTTGGTAACGGCGCTGCGGGCCTGTCTGCTGCTGCGCGCCCGTCTACTTCACCGTGGGCAGATCGGGGCTGGAAACGTCATAGGTCTGGCCCGGCTGAGTGAGGAGCGCGGCCAGTTTGAGCGCCTTTTCCTCGGTACGGTCGGTGGTCCCCCACACCACGACACGACCATCGATCAAGGTCAGCGTGATCGCTGCGACCGACGGTGCCGACACCCGGCCCACCTGACCGGCGACATCGGGCCGCAATGAGGTCATCACTCGCAGGGCCGCCTTGGTGGCCGGATCAGTCGGACCGGGGTTCTCCGTGTCCAGATACGGCACACCTGGTGGCGGCAACGCGGTGGCGAAGTCGACCCCGTCACGGTCGAACAGGTGCACCCCGTCGGGATAGTCCCTGACGACGACGGGGACTCGCTCGACGATGGTCACCCGCACCGTCGACGGATACTGGCGTTGAACGCGGGCCGAGGCGATGCGGCGAATCTCCGCCACCCGCTCGGCCACCGCATCGGTGTCCACCTGCAGCAGCGGAGTTCCCGGCACCACCGCGGCCGCGGCCGTCACCTCGTCCTGGCTGACCTCATCCAGTCCGGTGACGACGACGCTGCGGGCCGACATGACCGGCGTGAAGTACAGCAGCAGCCCGAGCCCGACCAGCAGAACCCCGACCACGGCGGTCCACATCAACAGCTTCAGTCCCCGGACGGCACCTCGGCCGAGAGTCTTCTGCTCCGGCGCGGGGTTTCCCAGCGCACGACGCTTGGCCTCCCGTCGGGCATCCTCGATGGAGGTGGCCCTCGCCTGCGCCCTCCGGCGTTCCTCCCGTTCCCGCCGGGCACGGCGGCGCGGTCCCTCGACATCTTCGGCGGCTTCGGTGCCCGGGTCACCCCCTGCGGCCTCGGGGCCCGGTGCCTGCTCCTGTGCCGGACCGGCGTTCGCGTCGTCAACCGGGGGCGGGCTCGAGTCCTCAGCCTCGGGCTGGTCGACTCCAGCCTCGGGCTGGTCGACTCCAGCCTCGGGCTGGTCTACTCCAGCCTCGGGCTG
>NZ_JBMYXC010000097.1:0-4222 GCF_049608025.1 Mycobacterium sp.
GGCCAGCGCACGGGTGCTCGGCGAATGGACTCCCGGTGCCGACGCGCCGGCGGGGCGAGTCAGCATCAGCAGGATCGATGCCGAGGATGGTGAAGAAGGCTTCGACGGTCGAGTCCACACCACAGACGTCGAGGAGAGCCCGATCATCGACGTCCCCGCCGAACCCCACCCGCCGGAGGTCGAGCGGGTGGCGCCGGTGGACGAGGCGGGCGGTGCCCACCGCAGATTCTCCGAGCAAGCCGGGGGGAACGCGCATCGAGCCGACGAGAGCGCGGGGCGTCGCCGGGAGCCGCCACCGCCGCCTGTGCCGCCACCGCCGCCTGTGCCGCCGCCGCCACCGGCACCGCCGCCACCGGCACCGGCACCGCCGAAACCAGAGAGCGCCCCTCCGGCGGCCCACCCCGAGCCCCTCTATCCATGGCTGCCCCCGCAGCGTCCCGGGGCGCAACCGATTGACCCAGACCCGGCTGCTCCGGCAGCCGCCCACTGGCAGCCGGCTCCCGCGGAGGGGCAGTGGATTCCGTCGGGCGCACCGGGCAGTCGCTGGGCGCCGACGGCTGAGGACGGCGGCATCCACGATGAAGACAGCGGCAGCCAGGATGAATACGTGGGCAGGAGACGGGCCCCCGACGCTCAGCCGCCCGAGTCCGCCGCTGGACCAGCGCGCGGTCGGCACTATGGCGTAGCCGGGGAAGGTCGGCAAGCTGCTCCCAGGCATCGGGACGCCGGGGATTTGGCCGCGCCGACCCCTGCGCCGCCGGCCGCCGAGCAGGACGGGCCCGAGCACGCCGACGGCGGCGCCCACACCGGTGGTCCTTCGGTCGCCGAGTTGATGGCGCGGCTGCAGGCGACGCAATCGGGAGGCGGGCGACGCAGGCGTCGTGAGGATTGAGCTAATCTCGTAGTGACCGTCCGGTACCCGCGCCGCGGGACTGGAACGAACCCATGAGATCTTCGAGGTTGTCTGCGATGCTGCAGTCCCCCGCCGGCGAGAATGTCCCACCCGACGGACTTCGTCCTGCCCGGCTCACGATCGGCGTCATTTCCGCTGGTCGGGTGGGTTCAGCCCTCGGCTTCGCGCTGGAACGGGCCGAACACGTCGTCGTCGGCTGTAGTGGGCTGTCGACGGCATCGCGGCGTCGGGCCGAACGGTGGCTTCCCGATACTCCTGTGCTACCGGTCGACGAGGTGGCGGGGCGCGCCGAGCTCCTGTTGCTGGCCGTACCCGATGCCGAGCTTCCCTCGCTGGTGGCGGGCCTGGCGGCGACCGAAGCGGTGCGGGCAAACACCATCGTCGTGCATACCTCGGGAGCGAGTGGGATCGGCGTGCTGGCGCCGCTGGCCGAACAGGGGTGCATCGTGCTGGCGATCCACCCGGCGATGACTTTCGCCGGCTCGGACGAGGACATTGACCGGCTGCGCGGGACCTGTTTCGGCATCACCGCCGCCGACGAGATCGGGTATGCCATCGCGGCGTCGCTGGTGCTGGAAATCGGCGGCGAACCGTTCCGGGTCCGTGAGGACGCTCGGACCCTCTACCACGCCGCATTGGCACACTCCAGCAACCACGTCGTCACTGTCCTCCTCGACGCGGTCGACGCATTGCGCACTGCGCTGCAGGGCCAGGAGTTGCTGGGGCAGGAGCCCGTCGGCGACCGGCCCGGGGGGATCGCCGAGAGGATCATCGGTCCGCTGGCCCACGCGTCGCTGGAGAACGCTTTGCAGCGCGGCCAGGCTGCCCTCACTGGTCCGGTCGCGCGCGGCGATGCCGTCGCGGTCGGCAGCCACCTCCAGGCGCTCAATGAAGTGAATCCCGACCTCGAGCACGCCTATCGCGCCATTTCATGGCGCACTGCCCAACGCGCGCACGCTCCCGATGCGGTGTTCGAGGCATTGGCGGAAGCGGGGCAGGCATGAACACCGGGAACACTGCGAGCATCCCGAAGTTCGTCCCGGGAGAGCTCAATGTTTATGCGCGTCCGCGCGAAGTCTCGGCAGTGAGCCAGGCGTTGCGCGCTACCGGGCGCAGGATCATGCTGGTGCCGACCATGGGCGCCCTGCACGAGGGGCATCTGACGCTGATCCGGGCCGCCAAGCGGGTGCCGGGCGCCGTCGTTGTGGTGTCAATCTTCATCAACCCGCTGCAGTTCGGCGCGGGGGAGGACCTCGACGCGTACCCGCGCACACTCGAGGGCGATCTCGCCGCTCTGCGCGCCGAGGGCGTCGAGATCGCCTTCACCCCTACGGCCGACGACATGTACCCGGAGGGTGCTCGCACCACGGTGGTGCCCGGGCCGCTCGGTGCCGAGCTCGAGGGTGTTTCGCGGCCGACGCATTTCGCCGGTGTCCTCACCGTGGTGCTCAAGCTGTTCAACGCCGTGCATCCGGACCGGGCATTCTTCGGAGAGAAGGACTATCAGCAGTTGATCCTGATCCGCCAGATGGTCACGGACCTCAACCTGAGCATTCAGGTGGTGGGGGTGCCTATCGTGCGGGAGCCCGACGGACTGGCCAAGTCCTCACGGAACCGCTATCTCGACCCCGTTCAGCGCAAGCAGGCGGGCGTGTTGTCCGCGGCGCTGCTCGCGGGGGCCCATGGCGCGTCGAAGGGAACGGCATCCTCACTGGAAGCCGCCATCGCGGCGCTCGACGCGGTACCCGCCTTGGAGGTCGAGTATCTGGAGGTGCGCGACCCGATGCTGAGGCCGGCTACCGGTAAGGGAGCCGGGCGGCTGCTGGTCGCGGCCAGGCTGGGGCGTACCCGCCTCATCGACAACATCGCGGTCGACCTCGGCACTGAAAGCGGTATCAACGGCCATCCACAGGTCCCATCCGGCGAGAGCCATGAATCACCTTGGAGTAAATGATGTTACGAACGATGCTGAAGTCGAAGATCCACCGCGCCACGGTGACCCAGGCCGATCTGCACTACGTCGGATCGGTGACTGTGGACGCGGATCTGATGGACTCGGCCGACCTTCTCGAAGGCGAGCAGGTGACCATCGTCGACATCGACAACGGCGCGCGTTTGGTGACCTACGTCATAACGGGTCAGCGTGGCAGCGGCGTGATCGGTATCAACGGTGCTGCAGCACATTTGATACATCCTGGCGACCTGGTGATCCTGATCGCGTACGGGACGATGGAGGACGCGGAGGCGAAAAGCTATCGGCCGCGGGTGGTTTTCGTCGACGCGGACAACAGGCAGATCGACCTGGGTGCCGATCCGGCGCATGTGCCGGCGGACGCGTCTTGGCTGATATCGCCGAGGTGATGGCGTGCTACTCGCGATAGATGTCCGTAACACGCACACGGTCGTCGGCTTGACTTCAGGCACCGGCGATCACGCCAAGGTCGTTCAACACTGGCGGATTCGTACCGAATCCGACGTGACCGCAGACGAACTGGCGCTCACAATCGACGGGCTGATCGGCGATGATACCGAGCGACTCTCCGGTGCGGCCGGTTTGTCGACGGTGCCTTCGGTGTTGCGCGAGGTTCGTCTGATGCTCGACCAGTACTGGCCGTCGGTTCCCCATGTGCTGATCGAGCCCGGGGTGCGCACGGGAATACCGCTTCTCGTTGACAACCCGAAAGAGGTCGGTGCCGACCGGATCGTCAATTGTCTTGCGGCCTTTCACAAGTACCAGTCACCGGCGATCGTCGTGGACTTCGGATCGGCGATCTGCGTGGACGTGGTATCGGCGAAGGGCGAGTTTCTGGGCGGTGCCATCGCTCCCGGGATACAGGTGTCATCGGATGCGGCGGCCGCCCATTCGGCGGCGCTGCGACGCGTCGAGTTGACCAGGCCCCGATCGGTGGTAGGCAAGAACACCGTTGAATGCATGCAGGCGGGCGCGGTTTTCGGGTTCGCAGGCCTGGTAGACGGCTTGGTGAAGCGGGTGCGTGAGGACGTCGAGGGGTTCGGCGGCGACGATGTGACGGTGGTCGCGACGGGACACAGTGCGCCGCTGGTTCTGCCCGACGTGCAGAGCATCGAGCACTACGACCGGCATCTGACCCTGGACGGTCTGCGCCTGGTGTTCGAACGCAATCGGGACGCTCAGCGGGGCAAGTTGCGGCAGGCCCGCTGAGCAGGGTGATCGGCGCAGGGTGATCGGCACTGCCACCTGTTCATTAAGCTGGCACGTCGTGACACCCCCCGATTCCCGCCCCGCTTCCGACGAGACCCGTGACGATTCCGACGAGGACGTTCCCGAAC
>NZ_JBMYXC010000097.1:4232-4458 GCF_049608025.1 Mycobacterium sp.
GGGCGTGAGCCATACCCGGTGGAGGTGGCCCGGACCCACAGCCTGTCCGCGGTGCGCCAGGCCTACCCGGACCTTGCGGCCAACACCGAAACGGGTCAGCGGGTCGGAGTCGCCGGGCGGGTGATCTTCGCGCGTAACTCCGGCAAGCTCTGCTTCGCAATGCTGCAGGAGGGCGATGGAGCCCAGCTGCAGGCGATGGTCAGCCTCGATCGGGTCGGGCAGGAGT
>NZ_JBMYXC010000098.1:0-4334 GCF_049608025.1 Mycobacterium sp.
TGGTGCCGTTGTTGCGGGCCTCGAATCCTGCCGGGATTGCCAGCACATCGTCCAACCGCAAGGACGCGCCGTCGCGCAACCGGGTTCCCGCGTACTCATAAGTTCCATCGACGTCGCGGCAGATGACGATCGCCGCCCGTGTGGTGCGCGCGATTGCGACCGCTTTAGCAGGCATGGCGCAACGTGCGGCGCTGTCGACAAAACCTTGGTCATCCATCGCCGGTACGGCAGGGTCCGGTGCCGGTACGGCAGGGTCCGGCGGCGGAGCCAAAGTGGTTGGCTCCGCCGAGGCCGCAACCCGCGGGGGCACGGTATTCGGTTGGGCGGGAACGGATTGCGCCGGCGCAGGTTCGTCATCGGTGGAGCGCAGCATTTCGAGCACGATGACCAGGGTCGCGATCGATGCCAACACGATGATGATGGCCGAAGCCTTCGCGCTGAGCAGGCCCCGTGCCGGAGCATCGGGCGCGGGGGCGGGTTCTGTCGCGGTCGGCATACCTGCGCTCCCTCGTTGCGGTGCCGAATGAATGTGCTGATGATCAGCAAACCACCCTTGGCGCGAGTGGCCCGCCATCCACGTCGGCGTTTCGCTCACCCTAGATGGTCGATACCCGAACCCAAGACGGATATTTCCTCGCTGAGCCGGTACCCGGGGGCCAACGGCAAGGTATCCCCGCTCCAGAACGATCCCGGATCAAACCAACTGGAGTCCTTCTCGGACTTCAGCAGCCCCATCTCCTCGTAGGTGATGGCGACCGTTTCGGCGCAGTATGCGGTTTCCAGGCCGACATTGAACTTCTCCGCCTTGCGGCGCTCGACGGACTGCCGAACCTTGTTGTGCACGAGCGGGATTCCACGGGTGAAGTCGGCCGCGTTCGGTATCCGGCCACGCATCCAGCGTCCGGTCAACCGGGCCGTCGTCGGAAACGGGGTCCCGTCCATCTGCGCGATCACCCGTAGCATCCGGTCCTCCTGCTCCCGGCCGGCGTACGGGGTGAGCTGACGCAGCCAGCAGCGTTGGTCATAGGTCTCGATCCAGCGCTCTACCGCCTGCCGCAGGTCGTTGAGCTGCACCCCGCGATGGTTGGTGCCTGTCCACATGTCGACCAGTTTGTCGCCGAGTTCGGCATGCCAGATCAGTGGCGGCAGGTCGTCGATTGCCACCGTCATTCCGACATGGTTGACGGGGCTGTTGGTCAGCGACTGGATGGCGCGGTCGGGACGGGAGTGTCCGCGGAACAACCAGATGTCCCCGGTGCGAGTCTCGTCCAGCGCGCGCTGCAGCGACACCGTGCTTGGCTTCACCCCCGCAGCTTAGGCAGACTGAGGACCATGCGTGGAATCTGGAAGTGGGTCGGGTTGGCCGGTGCCGCCGGCGTCGTCGCCGGTGGCGTGCTGGTCGCCCGCGATCAACGCCGTCGCAATTCCTACACCCCGGACGACATTCGCAGCCGGTTGCACCAACGGCTGGCAGAAGCCGAAGCCAAGCCCGACTAGAGCGCGACCGCGTACAGCGTGTGCGCCCCGGCGAACCCCTTGAGGTCGGCTTCCCGGCCGCAATCGAAACTGATGTCAGCGACATCCGGTGTGCCCTCCTGAATGCCGTCAACGGCGTCGCGGACCGGCTCACTCACCAAGATCTCGCCACCCTCGGCCTCTCCGGCCACCCGCGCCGCCATCGCGACATTGCGTCCGAAGAGGTCATCGCCGCGCCGCACCGACTTGCCGGCATGGATGCCGATACGCACGCGAATTCCGTGCGGGTGCTTCTGCAGTGAGGATTGGATGTCGACTGCACATCTGACCGCCTGCTCCGGCTTGGCGAAGGCGACCATGAATCCGTCACCTTGACTCTTGACGACGTAACCGCCGTGGTTGTCGACGTGCTGGTGGACCGATTTGTCGTGCTTGCTGATCAGCCTGACCCAGGCCCGATCGCCGATTCGCTCGTTCAACGCGGTGGATTCCTCGATGTCGGAGAACATGATCGCCAACTTGCCGTTGGGTGCCAGCCGCGCCAGATCGGGCCGCTCCACCTCGGCCCAGTCAGCGAGCTCCTCGACCGAGGACCGTACGGCCGCGCCGAATCCATCGGTGCGCAGGATGTTGGCGGTCTGCCACACGGTCTTCACCGCTTTCGTCCCGCCGGACAGCAGCAGGTTGCGGGTGTCGACGCGCCGACCCAGGGCTTCGGCCTCCGTGCGCGCCGCCCGCAAGCGCAGGGTCAGCACGACCAGCGCGATCGCCTCGCCCACGGCGACCGCCCCGAGCAGGTACGCCGCGATCTGCACTCCGGTCACGTGGTCAAGTACTGGATGCCGGTGCTGGGATGGTCATCGTGCGACGAACTGCTCGACGACCTCGGAGAACGCGTCGTTGTCATCGCCGGCCGCGGTGTGTCCCGCCCCCGATAGCTCGGCAAGCTCGGCGTTGGGCACCTTCTGCAAGAAATCCTGGACCGCTTCCTCGCTGACCACGTCGGAGAGCATTCCGCGAATCAGCAGAATGGGGATGGTCAACTCCATCGCTGCTTGCTCGAGTAACTCGACCCGCACGAACGGATCCTCCTGCGGTTTGGTCAGAAACGCCGGATCCCAGTGCCAATACCATCGGCCATGCCGATGTCGCAGGTTCTTTTTCAGCCCCTCCGGACTGCGCGGCTTGACCCGGTGCGGCAGGTAGGCAGCGACCGCCTCGGCGGCTTCCTCCAGGGACTCGAACCCGTGTACATGGCTGAACATGAAGTCGCGAATGCGGGCGCTGCCGTCCTTCTCGTATCGCGGCACGACATCGACCAGGATCAAGCGTTGCACGCTCTCCGGGCCGGCCTGGCGCGCTGCGAGGATGCCGGTGAGCCCGCCCATGCTGGCGCCGATGAGAACCACCGGCCGACCAATCTGCTCGAGTACCCGAAGGGTGTCCCCGCACAACGACTCCACCGTGTATTCCGCCTCCGGTGAGCGATCGCTGTCGCCGTGGCCCCGGCTGTCGAGTGCGACCACATGCAGGCCGCTAGAGGCCAGAAGCTGCCCAGTCTTCTGCCAGGACAGGCGGTTCTGGCCGCCGCCGTGCAACATCAAGACCGACGGGCGAGAACTGTCGAATTCCCCGCCGGCGCGCCTGATCGCGTCCGGGTTGTTCCACTCATCGGCAACCAGCATCAGGTCGTCGGTGCCACGAAACATCACGGTCTGAGGGTTGCTGCGGATAGTGCTCACAGGCGTCCTCTCGCTGGCCCCGGGATTGACAGGTTACCGAGCGCGGCAACCGGCGACCGTCTCGGGACTCGGGTCCTGAACAGACCGCCGTCGCGGCCTGTGCTCCTCGGTGGGCTCGAGACCGTCGTCTGCGAGGACGTGGGATCTCGGCAGTTGACGAACGCGGTTGGCTGTGGCGAGTCGACCCGCCCGAGATGCTGCCGGGCAGCGCAGCGTTTCCGACGCGCCGGAACCGGTCCCCAACCTGGCAGTTGCCCGTTGTGGACTGCAATGACGGTCGTTTGCGCCCCAAAAAGCCCCTGAGCCGGGATCCTGAGCACGTCGACTTGGCGGACAGGCAAGGGATCAACCCCCGACTCCCGCCCGCGTAATCGGTGATATACGGTTCGTCAGCGCGTATCAATGTGTATCGTCACCCGCAGCCTGACTGGGCACGGGCTTCGTTTGGGGGAACAGCGGTCTATGACGGAGAAATGCACACGAGGGAGGGCCTAAGAGGTGGTTGCTTCCAGCGCTATTGCCAAACCCATCCGTGGCATGGGTGGGTTCTTCTCGATGGCGCTCGACACCTTCGTGGGGATGTTCGTTCCGCCGTTCGCATGGCGGGAGTTCATCACTCAGTCCTGGTTCGTCGCTCGCGTGTCGATTTTGCCGACACTGATGCTGACGATTCCCTACACCGTGCTGCTGACCTTCACCTTCAATATCCTGCTCAGGGAATTCGGTGCCGCGGATTTCTCCGGTACCGGCGCCGCACTGGGGACGGTGCGGCAGATCGGTCCGATCGTCACGGTGCTCGTGGTCGCGGGCGCGGGTGCGACCGCCATGTGTGCAGACCTGGGTGCCAGAACCATCCGCGAGGAACTTGATGCGCTGCGCGTGATGGGCATCGATCCCATCCGGGCCCTCGTCGTTCCCCGGGTGTTGGCCGCGATGCTGGTGTCGTTGGCATTGTCGGCGACAGTGATTCTGGTCGGGTTGGCCGGGGCCTATTTCTTCACCGTCTACGTCCAGAACGTTTCCCCGGGGGCTTTCGCGTCCGGTCTGACGCTGATTATCGGCTCGACCGATATCGTCATCGCGCTGATCAAGGCAGCGCTATTCGGGCTGTCGGCC
>NZ_JBMYXC010000099.1:0-4109 GCF_049608025.1 Mycobacterium sp.
CTATCACCACAAGCAGGCTTTGGCGTTGGTTCGCGACAACCAAGTGCTCCACGTCGAAGACCTCAACATCTCCGGGATGGTCAAAAACCGCCGCCTGGCGCGCGCGATCAGCGATGCGGGGTGGGGTCAGTTCGTGCGGATCATCGGCGAGAAAGCCGACCGCTACGGGCGCACCGTACACACGGTGTCGCGGTGGCTGGCTTCGAGCAAAACCTGCTCCACATCGGGGTGTGGGCACCGCCTCGAGGAACTCCCACTACAGATCCGGCAGTGGATGTGCCCCTCGTGCGAGGTGGTTCACGATCGAGACCACAACGCCGCCAAAGTCATTCTCGCCGCCGGTCGGGCGGAGAGACTAAACGCCTGTGGAGCCTCGGTAAGTCCCCCCATTTATCGGGAGGCGCGAGGCGATGAAGCAGGAAGCACCCCAACCGCGGCGTAGCCGCGCGGGAATCCCCGCCCTTCAGCGTGGGGAGCACGTCAAGTGGTGTACTGGCGCGGTGACCCTCACCGATTCGGCGCTGGCCGCCGGCGTGGCGGCCGAGGCCGGTGAGTTGCTGCTCGCGATGCGCGAGCAAGTTGGGCACCTGGATTCTTATGACCCTTACTACCTCGGCAGCGCCGGCGACAAGCACGCCAACACCTTGATCCTGGACCGGCTGCGCCGAGAGCGGCCCGGCGATCGAGTGTTGTCCGAGGAAGCAGTCGATGACCTGGCTCGGGTCGATGCCGACCGCGTGTGGATCGTCGACCCCGTCGACGGCACCCACGAGTACTCGATGCCCGGACGCGCTGACTGGGCGGTGCACATCGCGTTGTGGCAACGCTCCTCTGCGTCCGCCGGGCCCACCGGAAATGGCACGATCACCGATGCCGCAGTCGCTCTGCCTGCACACGGCGAGGTTTACCGCACCGACACCGTCACCGCTCCGCCTCCGCGCACCGCAGGTCCGATCCGCATTACCGCCAGCTCCAATCGGCCGCCCGCGGTGCTGTGGCGGCTCCGCGAACAGCTCGACATCCAACTGGTCCGGATCGGGTCGGCCGGAGCCAAGGCGATGGCGGTGGTCCGCGGTGACGTCGACGCCTACGTGCACGCGGGAGGACAGTGGGAATGGGATTCGGCAGCCCCGGCCGGAGTTCTCTGGGCCGCCGGGATGCACGCGTCGCGGCTCGACGGCACCCCGCTGGTGTACAACTGCCGCGATCCCTACCTCCCGGACCTACTGATGTGCCGCCCGGAGGTGGCCGAGGTGCTCCTGGAAGCGATGTGGTCGGCCCGCCGTGATCGTTAGCGCTGGACCGCGGCGGGATCTTCTCGGGAATGAAACAGCCGTCGACGGTGTCCCAGACGGCAATGTCTAAGGTCGGTGCCATGCAATCGTGGTCGGCGCCGAGTGTTCCGGTGCTTGCTGGGCGTGGGCCGCGGCTAAGGCTTTACGACAGCGCAGACCGGCAGGTGCGTCCGGTTACTCCCGGCGTCACCGCCAGCATGTACGTGTGCGGGATCACCCCCTACGACGCCACCCACCTGGGGCATGCCGCCACCTACCTGACCTTCGACCTGGTGCACCGCATATGGCTGGACGCCGGTCACGATGTGCACTACGTGCAGAACATCACCGACGTCGACGATCCGCTGTTCGAGCGAGCTCAGCGCGACGGGATCGGCTGGCGCGAGCTCGCCGACCGCGAAACTGAGCTGTTTCGCGAGGATATGGCGGTCCTGCGGGTGCTGCCGCCGCAGGACTACGTGGCCGCCACCGAAGCTGTGGCCGAGGTCATCGAGGTCGTCGAAAAAATGTTGGCCTCCGGGGCCGCTTACATCGTCGACGATTCGCAGTACCCCGACGTGTACTTCCGTGCTGACGCGACCGTGCAGTTCGGTTACGAGTCGGGCTACGACCGCGACACCATGACCGCCCTGTTCAGCGAGCGCGGGGGAGACCCCGAGCGAGCCGGCAAGAGCGATCCCCTCGATGCGCTGCTGTGGCGGGCGCAGCGGCCCGGCGAGCCCAGCTGGCCGTCGCCGTTCGGGCCGGGCAGGCCGGGCTGGCACGTCGAGTGTGCAGCGATCGCGCTCAGCCGCATCGGCACCGACTTGGACATACAGGGCGGCGGTAGCGATCTGATCTTCCCGCACCATGAGTTCTCTGCCGCGCACGCCGAATCCGTCACCGGCGAAAGGCGTTTCGCGCGCCACTACGTACACGCTGGCATGATCGGCTGGGACGGGCACAAGATGTCCAAGAGCCGGGGAAACCTGGTGCTGGTTTCGGGCCTGCGCAAACAGGGTGTCGACCCGTCGGTAATCCGGCTCGGACTCTTTGCCGGGCATTACCGCGACGACCGGTTCTGGAGTCAGGCGGTACTCGACGCCGCGCAGGATCGGCTGCAGCGATGGCGAAACGCGACCGCCCTGGCGGGCGCACCGGATCCCGCCGACGTGGTGGCTCGGGTCCGCCGCTACCTGGCCGACGACCTTGATACGCCGAAAGCGATTGCAGCGCTTGATGGTTGGGCTGACGATGCACTGTTCTACGGAGGCCACGACGGCACGGCCGGGCACACGGTGGCCACTGCAGTCGACGCGCTGCTGGGCATCCAGTTGTAACCCATCTGCTGTGGAGTAGGTTGCGGCAATGGGTTCTGTGGCCGACAAGACAGTCTTCATCACTGGTGGCGCACGCGGTGTCGGTGCGGAAGTCGCCCGCCAACTGCACGGCAAAGGAGCCAGACTGGTTCTGACCGACCTCGATGCGGCCCCGCTGGCCGAACTCGCCGGGACGTTGGGCGCTGATCGGGTACACACCGTCCTGGCGGATGTGCGCGATCTGGGGGCCATGGAAAGCGCCGTGGCCAGCGCGGTCGACCGCTTCGGCGGCATCGACATCGTCATGGCCAACGCCGGAATCGCGACGTACGGTTCGGTGCTACAGGTCGACCCCCGAGCCTTCCAGACTCTCTTGGATGTCAATGTCATGGGCGTGTTTCACACCGTGCGGGCGACACTGCCCTCGGTGCTCGACCGACGCGGATACGTGCTGATCGTCTCGTCGTTGGCCGCCTATGCCGCAGCACCGGGTCTGGCTCCCTACAACGCTGCCAAGGCCGCCGTCGAGCATTTCGCCAACGCTGTACGACTGGAGGTGGGGTACCGGGGAGTCGACGTCGGCTCGGCACACATGTCCTGGATTGACACGCCGCTGGTTCGCGACACGAAAGCCGACCTGCCGGCATTCGCCGAGATGTTGCTCAAGCTGCCGTTCCCGCTGAACAAGACGACATCTGTCGAGGACTGCGCAGCGGCCTTCGTCTCCGGCATCGAGCGACGCAAACGCCAGGTGAACTGTCCGGGGTGGGTCGGTGCCCTCCGGTGGCTAAAACCGCTCCTGTCCACGCGGGTCGGCGAGGGGCAGGTGGCCAAGTTCGTGCCCGAGTCGCTTCCACGGATGGACGCCGAGGTGGCTGCGCTCGGCCGGTCGATGAGTTCCCGGATCGCAGAGTTAGAGCAGCGGTGACCGGCGGCCGGGCTCGTCCTGCCCGGCGCGGCGGCTGCATCGACTGCGGCGCTGGTGTGCGTTCAGATCGCGAATACGGTTAGAGAATCGATCTGTAAGCACACCAGCAGACGTGAGGTGAGCCCGTCGTGGTGGTCCAGTTGTTATGCGACTCTGTTGCCCGAGTGTTTGGGCAGGAAGAATCGACAACGACATGGCATCGAACAAGCGCCGGCGGCATACGCCGGATCAGATCATCCGCAAGCTCGCTGAGGGCAACAAGCTCCTGGCCGGCGGTCAGGAACTGGCCGAGGTGTGCCGGCACCTTCAGATCGCTGAATCGACGTGGCATCGCTGGCTGGCCCAGTACGGCGGCATGAAAGCCAACGAGGCCAAACGGCTTAAAGAGCTCGAGGCAGAGAACTCTCGGTTGAAGAAGTTGGTCGCCAATCAGGCCCTCGATATCGACATGCTCAAGGAGATCTCGGCGGAAACTTCTAACCCCGAACCAGCCTGGGTGATAACAGTCCGAGGGTCGAACTGCGCTACAACATGCAGGACACGCAACCCTCGACTTCAGTTCCCTCCAAGGCCATCTGGCGCAATCGG
>NZ_JBMYXC010000100.1:0-3792 GCF_049608025.1 Mycobacterium sp.
GTGAAAATGGCGGCACGCTCGCTCCCCAGCGTGAAGATGCCTTCACGTTCGGCAAAGCCCGCGGCCCAGCGTGAAGGTGGCGGCACGTTCGGCAACCCATGCCGCCCAGCGTGCCCAGCGTGAAGGTGGCGGCACGTTCGGCAACCCATGCCGCCCAGCGTGAAGGTGCTGGCACGTTCGGCCCCCAAAGTGAAGGTGCCTTCACGTTCGGCAGCTCGGCAACGCCCGCGCCAACACCCGCGCCGAGCCCAACAGACGCGCCGAGCCCAACAAACCGGGCAAACCGGGCAAACCGGGCAAACCGGGCAAACCGGGGTTCAGCTACCCACCGTCAACCCGACCTTCTGGAACTCCTTGAGGTCGCAGTAGCCGGCCTTGGCCATCGACCTACTCAGACCGCCGACAAGGTTGAGTGAACCGAACGGGTCGTCGGATGGACCGGTCAGCACCTGCTCCAGGGCAGGTCGCGCACCGCTGGCAACCTGTAGAAATGCACCCCGTGGCAGCGACGGATGGGCTGCCGCCGCGGGCCAGAACCATCCTCCCGCGGGGGCTTCGGCGGCCGTGGCCAGCGGTGTTCCGAGCACCACGGCATCCGCGCCACAGGCGATGGCCTTAGCCAGATCCCCAGAGGTGTGGATGTCGCCGTCGGCCAGCACGTGAACGTACCGCCCGCCCGTCTCGTCGAGGTACTCTCGCCGCGCCGCCGCGGCGTCGGCGATGGCCGTGGCCATAGGCACGCTGATGCCCAACACTTCGTCGCTGGTGGTGACCCCACTGGTGGAGCCGTAGCCGACGATCACGCCCGCGGCACCGGTGCGCATCAGGTGCAGCGCAGTGCGGTGGTCCAGCACGCCGCCGGCGACCACCGGCACGTCGAGTTCGGAGATGAAGGTCTTCAGATTGAGGGGTTCGGCCTCCCGGGCAACGCGTTCGGCGGAGATAATCGTGCCCTGAATGACCAGCAGGTCGATGCCCGCGGACACCAGCGTGGGTGTCAGCGCCTGCGCCTTCTGCGGGCTGATACGCACCGCGGTGGTCACTCCGGCATCGCGAATCTGCGCGACCGCCGCGCCGAGATAATCGGGATTGATTGGTGCCGAATGCAATTGCTGAAGCAGCCGAATGGACTCCGACGGATACAGCTCCTTGTCCGCGACCTCGATCACTTGGGCGATTTTTTCGCCGGCGTCCGCGTGCCGCCCGATCAGACCCTCGCCGTTGAGCACGCCAAGACCGCCGCGACGTCCGAGCTCGATGGCGAACTCCACCGAGACCAGTGCGTCGGTGGGATGAGCGACCACCGGAATCTCGAACCGGTAGGCGTCGAGCTGCCAGGCCGTCGACACATCCTTCGACGAACGGGTGCGCCGCGACGGCACGATGTTGATGTCGCCGAGCTCATAGGTACGGCGGGCCGTCCGGCCCATGCCGATTTCAACCATGTCGCGCATGTGGATCAGTCCTTGACTGGGCCGAAGCCCCTATTGGCTGGTGTAGTTCGGGGCTTCCACAGTCATCGTTATGTCGTGGGGATGGCTTTCCTTGAGCCCAGCGGCCGTAATCTGGACGAACTGCGCCTGCTGCAACTGCTCGATGGTGGCGGAGCCGGTGTAACCCATCGCTGCACGTAAGCCGCCGGTGAGCTGATGGATGACCGTCGAGAGTGGTCCCCGGAACGGCACCCTCCCCTCGATGCCCTCGGGCACCAGCTTGTCTTCGGCCAGCACGTCGTCCTGGAAGTAGCGGTCCTTTGAAAAAGAGCCCCGGGAACCGCCGCCGGTCGATCCTCCGGCCCCGCGGCCCTGCATCGCCCCGAGCGAACCCATGCCGCGGTAGCTCTTGAACTGCTTGCCGTTGACGAGGATCAGGTCCCCGGGCGACTCCGCCGTGCCGGCCAGCAGCGACCCCAGCATTGTGGTGGATGCACCGGCCGCGAGCGCCTTGGCGATGTCGCCGGAGTACTGAAGCCCGCCGTCGCCGATCACCGGAACTCCATAGGGACGACAGGCCGCCACTGCCTCCATGATCGCGGTGATCTGCGGCGCACCGACACCGGCGACGACCCGGGTGGTGCAGATCGAGCCGGGACCGACGCCCACCTTGACTGCATCCGCACCGGCATCCACCAGTGCGGCGGCCGCGGCGCGGGTGGCGACATTACCGCCGACGACGTCGACCCGATCGCCGACAACGGCCTTGAGGCGGCGCACCATCTCTATGACGCCACGGTTGTGGGCGTGTGCGGTGTCCACGACCAACACGTCGACGCCGGCATCGGCGAGCGCCATCGCACGGGCCCAGGCGTCCTCGCCCACGCCCACCGCGGCACCGACCAGCAGCCGGCCGTCACTATCCTTGGTGGCCAGCGGAAACTGCTCGGTTTTGACGAAGTCCTTGACGGTGATGAGCCCGGTGAGCTTCCCGCGGCCGTCCACGATCGGCAGCTTCTCGATCTTGTGGCGCCGCAGCAACCCCAGCGCAGCCTCGGCTGAAACCCCCTCCTGGGCAGTGATCAGCGGCGCCTTGGTCATCACCTCGGCGACCGCCTTGGACTGGTCGACCTCGAAGCGCATGTCGCGGTTGGTGATAATCCCGACCAGCTGACCATGCTCGTCGACCACAGGAAGGCCCGAAATGTGGAACCGGGCGCACATGGCGTCGACCTCGGCCAGAGTGTTGTCCGACGAGCAGGTCACCGGGTCGGTGACCATCCCGGCCTCGGATCGTTTGACGGTTTCAACCTGCCCAGCCTGTTCGGCCAGCGGAAGGTTGCGGTGCAACACGCCCATACCCCCGGCGCGCGCCATCGCGATCGCCATGCGCGCCTCGGTGACGGAGTCCATGGCCGAACTCACCAGAGGGACTTTCAGCCGGATCCGGCGGGTGAGCTGACTGGAGGTGTTCGCTGTGGCGGGAATCACATCTGATGCGGCGGGCAGCAACAGCACATCGTCGAACGTGAGCCCCAGCATCGCCACCTTGGTGGGATCGTCACCCCCGGTGGGCACCGGGACGGCGATGGGGATACTGCTTTCGGCCATCGACGTGGGTATCGACATTGGGATGAGCCTCCAGTAACAGATGCGGCCAGGCGCAGACCTGACCTGAATGCCACATCTTATCGGCCAAGCTGCGTGCGGTTTCCGTTCCCCCGACGTGCCGCGCAAGCGCTGGCGCGATACCTGGGGGGCTGCGTAGTCTTGGGGTCGTGCGAGACCACCTTCCACCGGGATTGCCTCCCGACCCGTTTGCCGACGACCCAGCCGATCCGTCGGGGGCACTCGATGCCTTGGAGCCTGGGCAACCGCTGGACGCGCAGGAGCGCATGGCGGTCGAAGCCGATCTCGCTGATCTCGCGGTCTACGAAGCATTGCTGGCGCACAAGGGAATTCGCGGTCTCGTCGTCTGCTGTGAGGAATGCCAGCAGGACCACTACCACGACTGGGACATGCTGCGTGCGAACCTGCTGCAGCTTCTGGTCGACGGGACCGTGCGTCCGCACGAGCCGGCATTCGATCCCGAACCCGATTCCTACGTGACGTGGGACTATTGCCGCGGTTACGCCGACGCCTCACTCAACGAGGCGGCTTCGGAATCCGACGGATATCGCTGAGAGCTGAGTCGCGACCTACGCATCAGCACCTTCGCATCAGCACCTACGCATCAGCACCTTCGCATCAGCTCTGTTTCACGCGCTACGGCTGCTCGATCAGCGTCGTGGTGGTCGGGATCGCCGCAGGCGTTGACGCCGGCGCAGGCGTCGATGACGGTGCCGCCGGGGCTTGATTC
>NZ_JBMYXC010000100.1:3802-4068 GCF_049608025.1 Mycobacterium sp.
GGCACCGAGGTCGCAGTGGGCGACGGTACGGCCGCCGCAGGCGACGACGAGGGCACCGCAGCGGGCGATGACGAGGGCGCCGGGGCCGACGAGGGCGCCGCAGCAGACGATTCAGCCGCGACCGACGTCGAGGTGTTGGGCACAGGTGACGGTGTTGTCGTCGGAGACGGCGACACAGTCGAAGACGGTGATGCGGTGCCAGCCGAACTGGTCTGTGTCGGCGCCGTCGTCCCGGAAGGTGCCGTCGTCCCCGAGGGTGCAGTTGT
>NZ_JBMYXC010000101.1:0-4051 GCF_049608025.1 Mycobacterium sp.
GAGCCGCATCAGGCAAGTTTACGCGACGGCGCCTGGGGGGACCGCCGCCGACCAGTGCCGACTCCGGTGGTCCGGCCGGCGTGACCGGGGCGGCGCCCATGCCGCGTCCCGTGATGTGGCTGTCCAGTCATCGATCACGTCCTCACACTTGCCCGTGACGATCGAGTGGGTGTACAAGCAAGCCGTGACAACTCACCGCAGATCGCCGCTCTCCGGGAGACCGGTTACCGTCCTGGCGATAGTGACCGCGGCTGCTGCCGTGTTGGTGCAGTGCACCTCCGCGCCCCAACCTCCAGCCGCCGTGTCGCCAGCATCTGCCACGGCACCGCAGGTACCCTCGGCGCCATCGGTGCCGTCGTCGCGAGCTGTTACTCCGGTAGCACCAGAACCTGCCGCGGCGACTGTCTCCCCGGTGACCGCCGCGGAACTCGGCACGAGCTGGCGCCCGGGTTGCCCGGTCGGGCCGGAGCAGCTGCGGCGGGTTCAGGTCGACCACGTCGGCTTTGACGGCCAGACCCACCGCGGCGCGCTCATCGTGAACCGCGACCTGGTGCCCGAAGTGATCGCGGTCTTCGAAAAGCTCTACGAACTGCGATATCCCATCGAGAAGGTCCAGACGGTCGACCACTATCCGGGCGCCGAAGATGAACTGTCGATGCGGGACAACAACACTTCTGGCTTCAACTGTCGGGGCATCCCGGGAACCGACAATTGGTCTCAACACGCCTACGGCCGGGCTATCGACCTCAACCCGCTTCTCAATCCGTTCATCGACAGCGCCGGCGGATTCGAACCGGCAAACGCCGCAGCGTATCTGGACCGCGGCCGCATCGATCCCGGGTTACTCCACCCAGGTGACCCCGCCGTACTGGCCTTCACCGATCGTGGTTGGCAGTGGGGCGGCGACTGGACGACTCCTATCGACTACCAACACTTCGAGCGCCCTTGATCGTCCGGCGCAACGATCACCAAAACGAGTGTGGGACAAATCCGTCAGTTCGTGTGCCGGGCCACCGCATCGAAGGCGCGCAACGTGTCCAGCAGAACGTGCGGGCCGTAGGTGTGCGGCTGGCTCGACAACTTCGCGGCCACCATCTCGGCGGAACGGTTGACGTAGATGATCTGGCCACACATGCCCAGACACAGTAGGACGTCGCTGCCCGGGTATGGGAACCACACCTGGTTGCGGTACATCCCGCCGGGCATCCCGGCGTCGTCGGAGTTGGCGGCGAACGCCTGACGAGAGTCGGGCCCGCCGTCGAGGGTGTTGGCGATCCATGCCGCCGGCACCACCTGCTGCTCGGTCAACGAGACACCGTCCCGTAAGAACAGCGACCCGAATCGGATCATGTCGGTAAGACAGGCGCTGATGCCGCCATTGAACATTCCGGTGCCGACCGCGTCCACGCCGATCGTCGCGTCGCATTGGGCACCGATGGGTCGCCACAGCAACTCCGACATCAGTTCGGGCATCCGCCGACCGCCGGCGACCTCGCAGATCCAGCCGAGTACATCGGTGTCACACGAGCGGTATTCGAATGGTCCGCCGTGAGCGGACTTCCTGTGCAGGGTCAGCAGGAAGTCGTACAGCGTGCCGGGAACGTCCGCACTGCTCCTGGGCGCCCACCCCATCGCCTGATCGAGGAGGTGTATCTCCGCAGCCGGGTCACCGTAGTCGTCTGAGAAGGCAATACCGGACCTCATGTCCAGCAGGTGGCGCACCGTTGCGCCGGCGTAGCCGCAGTTCGCCAAGGCCGGGACGAATGCCGTGACCGGCGCGTCGAGGTCGATCGCGTCGGCCCCGTGCAGCGCCCCCACGACGGCGGCCACCAGCGACTTGCTCACCGAAAACAGTAGGTGTCGGGTTGCGGACCCAAGGCCGTTGCAGTATTCCTCGGCCACCAGCTTGCCCCGGGAAGCTACGGCCCACCCATCGGTATCGCTGCTGGCCAGCACCGCGCCAACGGTGGTGGCCACCCCGGCAGTGCTGATCACCGGGATGTCGGCCACCGGAGCGTTGGCTGCGAGCAACTCCGCCGCCGGTTCGATCCCCCGTGGGATTACCGCGGTCGGCACCACGTCTTCGACATGCTGGAAAGACCAATGCGCATAGGGTTCCGAGAGCCAGTTGCTCAGTGAGATGCCGGCCGGGAGTCGGCCGGGTTCGCCGCCGATCACGCCCGCGCGACAAGCCGTGAGACGATCGGTGAGGCTGGCGCCAGGGGTGCTGAGGCCAACTTTGCCTTGATGCCATTGACCCAGCGCCGGCAGTGTTCGGTGAGTTGGTAGTCAGCGGTCTGCAGGTGCCCGCGGGTGACCAGCACGCCCAGTTGGGCACCCTCGCAGCGTAAGTCGCCAGGCGCGGCCACCCGCATGTAGAAAGCCTCAGACTCGTCAGTCACCGAGTCCCAGTCATTGGCGTGCCGCGCGAAGGAGACGTGCCCCGCCTCATCGAGGCGGTACACACCGGTGCGGGGCGTCGCAGTGAAGAGCTCGACATCCGGCGAGGTCTCCGCGATGATCACCTGGCCCCAGACCTCGTCCTCGCCGTAACCTCGCTCCCAGCGCGAGTTGATCTCGTCGATGTCGAGTTCGTACTCCACGCCCATGAACTCGAGCAGGTGGAACAGGAATAACGGCACATCGGCGAAAGCCTCGGTGGTCAAGTTGGTCATCGGGCTGGCGCCACTAAGCCGGGGGTTCACCTCGCCGAGGTAGAGCTCGTCGGAGTCCAGGTCGTGCAGGAGGTCTACTTCGAAGTAGCCGCGGTACCCCTCGCGGCTCATGACATCGCCCAGCTTCCGCACCATCTCCCGTGCGGCGCGCGTCCGTGCCGGTGGCAGCACCCCGTGCCAGATGTCGTTACCGCACCAACTGCCCTGGTAGGGAGTCAGCTCCGGGTAACCAACGAGACTCGTCATCGCGGGGCCGATCACCGTGCCGTACCGGGTCACGGTGCCCTCGAGGCACACCTCGACATTGCGGATCCGCTTCATGATTTTGATCTCGTGCTGTCCGGCCAGGTCAGCGGCGCAATCGCGCCAGTCGCTTTCACTGCGCACAAAGAATGTCCCGCTGCCGGCATCGCCGTAGGCGTCCTGAATGACAAGGTCGTCGCCCAGCCCTGCGTTGTGCGCCAGCCTCAGCAGGTCGTCGTGGGAGCTGACCCGCCCGATCGCGTGAGGCACGCTCGGCACGCCCGCCTCCTCTGCCAGGCGCGTCATCACGACTTTGGAGTCCAGGCGGTGGAGCAACTCTGCGGGAGGTTCCATCACGTCCAGCCCAGCCTGGCGCGCGAGGGCCGAGGTTTCCTCGTCAGGCATCACAAAGCACGCCTTGCCGCCGGGCCCTCGGTCGGCGATGAACTCGAGTGTCTCAGGATCGGACAGGAGGTGATTACACACGTCCCCCATGGAGTCGAAGTCCCTGCGGTCGCGCCGCCGGGGTACGAACACGCGCGGGTGAGAGCGCTCGAAAGAGTCAAAATAGTTCAGGTAGAAAAAGTTCCGTACCCAGCGGTCGATACCTAGCAGGTTGAACGGGGTCGGCGAGATGAAGTACAGGGGCACGGTGTTGGTGTGAAAAAACGCGCGCACATCAGAGAGGCTGGTCAGCGGACGGCGCGGAACGATCACTCCGGGCACCGTGACGTCGATGTCTGGGTCCGGAGCAAGAACCGGGGTGCGGGCAGGGCTGTTGCGGGCACGGCAACGGCCGTGAAGTCACATGTCTGCATTCCACAAGTGTGCACGCTGGCGTGGAGGTGCGTCACGGGTGAGGAACCATCCTGGGTTGGACGTCGGTTGGTTGGACGTCGGTTGGTTGGACGTCGGTTGGTTGGACGTCGGTTGGTTGGACAAAGCCGCCACCGTTTTCTAGCCTGCTCGGAGGCCTCGGTTCAAGGAGAGGCAGTTCGACGGACAACGTCGACAACAGTCAAAGGACGCGCAGTCTTGAAATTTGATCCCTCGTTTGTGTCGAAATCCGGCGCCCACAAGCTGGTAGCCGCAGCGATCGTCGGACTGGCGACCCTCAGCGCGGTGGGGGGCGC
>NZ_JBMYXC010000102.1:0-241 GCF_049608025.1 Mycobacterium sp.
TGTTCTCGAGTTTTCGCTCGACGCGGTCGGCTAACCCCATGTCCCCGATCGCCTCCCTGGATGTCGTGCGGCGGTTCTGCTCACACTGCTACACCGCCAGCGTGTCGGCCGCTAGCAATGCTTGCATGCATGATATAGGCCAGGTCTGCTTATGCGGGACCGCTAGCAGCCGGTGAGGCGTATCGTTCCAGGTCAGAGCGACGAGAGAGTGAAACTGGGCGGGCGCGGTGGCCTGCCGGCG
>NZ_JBMYXC010000102.1:251-3824 GCF_049608025.1 Mycobacterium sp.
GATAGGCTCCCTCGGTCATTCGGGCGAGTGGCGGAATGGCAGACGCGCTGGCTTCAGGTGCCAGTGTCCTTCGGGACGTGGGGGTTCAAGTCCCCCTTCGCCCACCATGAGCAGTTCCACGAACTCAAGGCATAACAGTCACGAACTCAAAAGAGGCCGTGACCTTTGTGTTTGGTGGCTAATGAGACTCGAGTGGGTCAAAATGGGCCCGTGGGGGACTCCCGGGTGCGTATCCCCTATTGGAAGGGCCGATGGCCGGCATTGATCGCGCGCTGTGAGGTTTGACCGGTTTGCTGAGGCTTGGCCGGCCCGGCTAGCGGATTTCGGTGCTCTGGCGGCCTTCGTAGAGAGACGAATCAAATGTGAGCCGACCGCTTTGCCGCGCCTGGTCCGCTTCGGCGGCTGACTCCGCCTTGGGCGCTTTGGACAGCGGCGTGTCCGAAGGAGAACAGGCCACGACTTGCGGGGCCTGACCTGCTGCTATTTTCGGTGGAACTGCCGGGAATTGAACCCGTTTCGCCACCCTGGCGAGAGACCCGAAAGCGCCTCGGCCAGGCAATCGACGTTCACCGGGATTCACCCAATCGCCCCGATTTATCTGTAACTGTGCCAAAAATGTGCCTAAGGACTCCCAACGTCGAGCACCCAAAACCGCGCGTGATCCCGCCGCCGCCCAGGCCGCGCAAGCCACGCAGGCAGAAAACCCCCGAGGAGCGTCTGCGCGAGGAATTGACGAAGACCGAGCGCGAAGCCAAGCGTCTGCGTGCCGAGCTGAAACGACTGGAGCGGCACGGATGAGTCAACGCCCGCGGCTCATCCCCGCGGGCCTTGGTCTCGTCGTTGAGATGTCGACTGCGACCACTTGACCCCAGTGTCGTTTATCGCTTCCGCTGGTGCATGCCGACGCACGCGAAACGCATGTCAGAGGCGGAATCCGGTCATCGGCGGACACCTACGAATGCCAACGAATCAGAGCTGAACGCAACCCCCACACCAAGGCGTCACTTCAGCCTTTCGTATAGCTCGCCAGAACGCTCGGCCACATGAGCAAACGCCTGCCGCAGCCGCTGACGAACCCCACGACCTTCCAGGGCCTCACCCTCAGCGTTATCGGCGAGTGTTGCCGCCCGCTCAGCAGCGAATGTGGCCTGCCGTTCCGACGCTACTGATACGCCCAAGAGCCGGGCTCCGCAGAGGGGGCACCATCGTATCTGCTCGTCGAGGATGTCGTGGACTCGCGACAGGTCGCCGCCGTGATGCGTGCAGGTTTGGCGGGCTAGGTGCACGCGGATGGTATCGACGATGAATTGTGCCCGCTGCATGGGCGTTTCGCCGTAGCCGTCCACGTATATGTCGCCGCTGGCGATCACCTCGCCGCTGAGGATTTCGGTTTCCTTGGTCTCGATCTGTCTGTCGTCGACGCCGGTGACGGCTTTTGCGAACCGTCCGCTGGGCTTCAGGTCGAGCTCGATGCGCCAGTCGTCCCAGCGTTCCCGAAAGTAGAAGCTACGCCCGTCGACCGTGCCTTCCCACTGCTCCGGGTAAAGCCCACCACGACTGGAAACCGACACCCCAGGCTGGGTGTCCAGCCACGCATGCAGTTCCTTGGTCTCGGCGTCACGCTCCCCAGCCCGGCGAAGGGCTTGCGGGGAAGTCCAGGACGCCTCGATGGCGGCGCGGCGACGTTCAGCGGCCTCTCGGCGCTGTTGGGCGTTGTGGGTGCAGCTGCAACCGAACCCGTAGTCGTGCTGATCGCCGTCCGCCAGGCGCGGGTGGCACGTACATCTGCAGCGCTCACCGGTGGCCACCGAACGCCAGTCGAATAATGCACTCAGCGTCGCGTCGGCCAGCGCCTCGGAGTCGGCGACACCGCGCTCGTTGAACACACCCGCGAGGTAATCCTGATAGCGTCGGCGACCCTCCACCCGGCCGTGTTCTTGTTGCTCCCGCCACCGCTGAGTGCCGGGAGTGTTCGAGAAATCGGTCACGTAGAGCTTCGGATGATCTTCGGGCATAGTTCTTCAACGGTCCCACCAGGCGGGGGCGTTGTCACCAGGATTTTCCGCCGCGGCGGTTCCAAAGGTCGGCGAGGTCAGCCCCCAACGTCATCGCAAGCCGCACACAGCGTTTTAAGCCAGTCACCGTGCTTAGTCAGCGCACCCGGTGACCCGCAGCGTTCGCAAATCGCCGCCGACGCGCACTGCGCTTCCTCAACGAGAGCATCGAAGCTCTCCGCTGCCGGAGAGTCAGGACCGCCGTTAGGCGAGCAGTAGAAGCGCAGAGTGCCGAACTTTTCCTTCACCTGGTGCACCACATAATCCGGGTCGAGTTCCGCCAGCCGCGCATCCAAATCGACCACCAATCGATACCAGCCGCGCTCGTGGCGAAAGCCGCGGCCCCACCCATCGGGAATCCGAAGCAAGATCCCCTCCAACGCCGCGGCATACCCGCCCGCATCCGGCGGGACAACCACCGCATCGAGGCCATCCCACTCCGCGAAATCTCTTTCATCCACATCGACAATGCTGCACCACACCACCGACATGCGGCCGGGGCGTGGACGTTGGTCGCGGGGCTTATGGTGTCGCAACCGAATGGATCGGCGTTATTGCCGCGCAGCGAAGGGATTCCGCAACGGCAACAGTGCCTCGCTGGCATAGGCCTGCGCCAACAACGCGCGACCTGTGTAGCTGCCGGGCTCGAGGTCGAGGTGGCCAACCGGCACTTCGAGGACATATTCGATCCGTCAACGCGCATGATCACGGCTCGAAACAGCGGGTACAGATCAACTGAGCTACCAAACGGGTCCCCCTCAACCTGGCGGCACCCGACATTGGCCCCGTTTCTGCCGGGCCGGCCGCTGGCGGCCGAGGCTACTAACGCCCGGTCGGATCCGAAGGAGGTCCTCTTGAATCCCGTTCCTGGACTGCCGATGCTGGGTTAGCTAAGCTCCCTGTCTGCGGAATTTTGTCACGTCGCCTTGGTAGAAGGAGCCGAGCACTCCGCAGCCAGGGTCGCCGAGAAGATTGGGAACGGATACCGCCCGGGACGGCGGCGCATCATCGCGATCCGCCCAGTTCAAACCCGTTGCCCCCAAGGGACTTACCCTCTAACAGATCCACTCCGCGGCAGGCTTGCCGAAATTCTCGGTCAACTTGTCAGTCGGTTCCTGTAACCACTGACCGTCTTCATAGACCATGGTGCGACTTACCTTCGCGATGTCGAGCCAACCGACGCGAACAATCGCCTTGCTGGTGCCTTCCATGCGAACACCTTCGACGGTGAGGTTAGCTCCCTCGGGTCGCTGCGTCTCTTCCGCACACCGCTCAGCGAACGCTTCGTAGTCGTCCTGGCTGATCGCGTCGCGCAACTGACGGCTATAGAGCAACCATTGCCCCGCGTAGTCGCCCGACGAGTAGCGGTCTGCATTTTCCTGCTCGGATGCCACAGCGGCTTCAAGTGTCTTCGCTGTGCCTCAGCTTCAGTGACAGTTCGATCGGTCGGCCGGTTGGCGCCGGCTGAGGGCATGCCCGCGCTGATCGCAGGGGCATCTGAAGAGCTGCCGCAGCCGCA
>NZ_JBMYXC010000103.1:0-3400 GCF_049608025.1 Mycobacterium sp.
GCGACATCAACGCCCTCGAGCAGGCCACCGGAGCTGGGCAGCTCAACCCTGACCTGATAGGTCTTGGCAAATGGGTCCACCCGCAGGGCGCCGAATGTCAGATAGGCGATTGCCACCACGACTACCAGGACGAGAGCGAGTCCGGAAAGCCAAAACCGTTGGCGGTGACCAGCTTTGACGACGCCGACGACCCCCCGGCTGATGGAGTTGATCACCTCGGTGGCTCCTGTCCGGAAGCGGGCGCCACCGGCGGCGGCGGACCTGGCGGAGGCCCCTCGCCCAACACTGGCGGAAGCGGGGGTCCGGCCGGCGAGAACTGAGTCTGCCCCATCTGGCTTTCCGGACCCTTACCCACGACACGCTCCTGCAGACGCCACAACACGTATTTGACCGAGCCGG
Organism: Mycobacterium sp.; assembly: GCF_049608025.1. Lineage (GTDB taxonomy): Bacteria > Actinomycetota > Actinomycetes > Mycobacteriales > Mycobacteriaceae > Mycobacterium. The sequence goes on from NZ_JBMYXC010000103.1 coordinate 400, forward strand.
CCATCTCCGCCCAGTCGCCGCGCTTGGGGCCGTGGAAGGCCGGGTCACCCTTGAATCCGATATCGGGAATCGATCCGAGGACCAGCCGGTCGATACTCACGGTCAGCGGTACTGCCGAGCCAGAGGTGGCCTTGACCAACACCGGCATCAATCGATTCAGGGCGGCGAGGCTGGTATCGGGGCTTTGTGCCACATCGTTCCAGGCCCGGGACAGAGTGTTCATGTCCCCGATGACGCTGCGACCGCTGTCGTCGGTGCCGGCGATCGACGGGAACCTACCCAGCTGACGGGTGGTGGCACCGAGCTGCACGACAACATCGGTGATCTGGTCGGTGTTGGCGGCCAACACATCGGTCGCCGGACCGATGGCCTCCAGGATTTCCGTCATTGCCGGGTTCTTCTCGTCGAGCCGGTCAGCCAGCGCGGAAGTCTCGGTCAGCGCCTCTTCGATGTCGCCAGACCGGGCGTTGAGCTTCCCCAGCACCTCATCGGTCAGATTGATGAGGTTGCCGAATGCCTCACCCTGGTCACCCGTCGCCCTGCCGGCACCGTTGAGAAGATTGGTCAGGTTTCTGATGGTGCCACCGTTGACGGCGATTGCCGCCGAACTCATCACCGCCTCCACCGTGGCCGCGGCTGCCGTGGAGTCAAGCCCGACGGTGTCCCCGTCTTTCAGCAGCGGCGCGCCCGGCTCGGGCGGGGTCGGCGGATTGATAGCGACGAACACATCGCCCAGCGGGGTAGCCGACCGCAGCTCGACAGTGCTGCCTTGCGGGATCTCGACTCCGGTCTTGATCTGCAGCTCGGCCACCGCGGTGTAGTTCTTCGCGACCAGCGATCTCAGTTGTCCGACATCGGCGCCAGAAAGCTTGACGCTCGCCTCAGCGGGCAGGTTCAGCGCGTTCGCGAACACGGCGGTAATCATGTATCCGCCCCCGGCGCCCATTCCCGGCGCCGGCAGCGGTAGGTCACCCAGCCCGACCGAGCAGCCCGTGGTGACCATCGCGGCGGTGGCGGCCGCCGCGAATGCGCGTCTCATTCGAAAAGCCCTCATCACTGCCCCATCGCCGAAAGGCCGTCGAGCACGTAGGTCAGGCCGAAGTCAGGGCCGTAGTCCTGCAATGTTCCAGTGCTACAACCCAATTGACGGAGATGCATCAGATTACAGACCTCTTTGGAGTACTGCGAGTCGACGAAGATTTTGTCGGTCAGGGCATGAACACGTAACGAACCATTGTTCTGGTCGACGGCGTTATAGAGGTTCTCCAGCGTCAACGGGGCGACATCGAGAGTCTCCGCCATCTCACGGCGGCGGTCCACGATCACACCGGCGGCCACATCGCTGTTGAGGACGGTCTGCTGCAAGTTGTCGCGATTGCTTTCGATCAGAGCCGTTGCCTGCTCAACGATTTGGTTGAGCCTACGGCCGGTCGCGCCGGTGCCGAAATTCTCATCGGCCAGTATCCGCGTGAGTTGGTGCGTGGTGGAGCCGAACTGCCGCAACTTGGTGTCGTTGCGTGCAGCCGCGTCCATCAACGACTCGAGATCAGTCACGATTGCGGTCAATTGCTCGGCGGTGACGGCTCCGCCATCGGAAGACAGCCGCAATGCGTTGGAAAGTTCGCCGAGCGACGACTTGATCCTCTCGCCGTTACCTTCAGTGGTTTCGGCCGCCGCACTGACCAGGTCGGCGATCGGTCCGCCGCCCTCCCCGTCGCCCGACAGCGACTTGGAAAGCTTGTCGAGCATGTCGATCACACGGTCGAACGCGATGGGCGTCTTGGTTCTGGGCAGGCCGATCGTGTCGTGGTTCTGCAGCACCGGCCCACCGGTGTAGGGCGGAGTCAATTCGATCTGCCGGTCCGTCAGGATCGACGTGTTGATGGTCACCGCATGCGCGTCGGCGGGAATCTTGACGTCTTTGTCGACCGTGAATTCGACATCGACGTAGCCTCCCCTCGGGGTGATCTTGGTGACTTTGCCCACCGGCATGCCGACCACCGCAACGACATTCTCGACATACAGACCCGCGGCGCTGTCGAATTGCGCGGTCAGAGTTATCGACTTGTTCAGCGAGCGCACCGAATACCCGACTATCCCGATGATCGCGACCGCCAGGACGGCAAGCCCGGCGACCAGCGCGACGGTTCTCCGCCCGCGGCTGCCTGTTCCTTGGGTGCTCATTTGCAGTCCTTGAAGTACTCGAGCATGTTGAGTTGGTCGGCGCGACCGCTGATTGCGCACATCCACGAGTCCACAGCAATCCCGTTGGCGATGTAGAACTCAAGAGCGGGCGCGTAACCCGTGGCGTTCGTCAGATTGCGGACCGTGACGGGTGCGACCTGAAGGATACTGCTGACCAAGTCGTCATTCTGGGCGAGTAAATCAGTGAGCTCACGGATGTTCTGGAGCATGTCCTCAAGCATTGGTCGGTCGTCGACGACGATCCGCTCCAGGTTTGCGGCCAGACTGGTCAGACCCGCCAACATGGAGCGGAAGGCGGCCTGACTGGCCACGAACTCACCGAGCAGGCTCTGCCCCTGGTCGATGAGAACCCCAGTTTTGGCTTGCTGCCGGTGCAATACGTTGGCGACCAGTTCGGTGCTCTCGAACAGCTCACCGAGCTGATCTCGACGGTCGGCGACCACCGATGAGAGGCGATGGAGGTTGTCCATGGCTTCCGGAACGATGTCGGGCAACCCGTTGACCTGCTTGCCTAGAATCGCCAGCGACTCACCCAGTTGGTCGGAGTCCAGTTGATCCAGGAGAACCGAACCATCGTCCAGTAGCTCCTGCAGATCGTAGGGAACCTCGGTGTGGGCCAGATTGATGGTGTTGTCCGGTACCGAGCCGCTGCCGGCGGGCATCAGGGCCATGTAGCGGCCACCGAGAAAGGTTTGCAGTTGGATGGAGGCTTTGGTGTCTTTGCCCAACTTGACGTTGTCCTTGACCGTGAAAGCGACCTCGACGTGATCGCCGGCGAGCGTCAGGCTACGAACAG
>NZ_JBMYXC010000104.1:0-3363 GCF_049608025.1 Mycobacterium sp.
CCCGTGTGCTATCGGGGCTAAGCCTGTCTGGCGTTCGGCTTCCACTGAGTGCAGTCCCGATCGTGTTGGGGTCTGCTGCACTGGCGTGTTCTCGATGAACGAATCCGAGAGACCAGTTTCGAGTCTTGCGGCCCGATGTCGGGCTGGCGTAGCCACGCAACCAGGCCCGACGACGCGGCGCTTGGCGGCCAGGTTCTCAAGAGGTGTTCAACGCAACCGGCGGCCCACCGAAGGTGGCTCCGGATGGACAACGGCCCAGAGTTGCTTCCTCAAGCGCTGTGAACCGCCCCGACAAGTCCGGAGACTTTGATATGCCCCGGGTTCTGCCACCTCCCCTGTCACAATCCCGCACCCGTCAGATACCGTTGACCAGGTGAACGGCGGGATGCGGAGGTTCGACGACCGGCTCAACCGCCTGCTCGAGGAATGCGCCGCCGATGTCGGCGAAGATGTCGAGACCTATGTGACCCGCGCCGTGGCGAGGCAGATGGTCGCCGAGCAGAGGCGAGTCAGCAGCGAGTCTCTCGAGGAGTTGCTGGCCCACCTCGCGGACTTCGGGGTGTTCGGCGAGGCGTCGACGCCGAGCGTGATCGCCGCGATCACCGATCCGGACCGGTTACGCGCCTTGCACGACACCGGGCTACTGGATTCCCCGCCGGACGCGGTCTACGACCGGATCACCCGCGCGGCCGCCGATGCCTTGAACGCCCCGCACTCAGCGGTGTCCCTAGTTGATGCCGACCGGCAGTTCTTTGTGAGCACGGCCGGTATGGGCGGCGGGTCGGCAGAGGAAAGGCAGACACCCCTAGAGCGGTCTATCTGTCAATATGCCGTGGCAACTGGTAAGCCTCTGCTTCTGGAGGACGCACGACTCGACCCGGCATTCAAGAACCATTCCGCGGTCCGTGACGGCAGTGTGGTCGCTTATCTCGGTGTACCGCTGATAGACGCCGAACGTAACGCGATCGGGACGCTGTGTGTTTTCGATACCAGACCGCGGTTGTGGGGTAACGGCCATGTGCAGGTTCTCTGCGATCTTGCGCAGGTGGCCGCCGAACGGATCTTCTCCGCGCGGAGTTCCGGGCGCTGAACACTTCATCCCCGGCCAAGCGTGGGGTGGTGCCTTCTTCGTCAGAAGAATCCGCACCTCAGACGGTGTTGTATTACTCTTTCTCTTACAGCGATTGCCTTACAGCGACTGTCGCGAGGTTGGAGGGTGCCGATGCGCCAGCCTCCAACCCATGTGGGCCTGATTCCCGACGGATTGCGGCGTTGGGCCGACGCGAATGGCACCACCTTGGCCGACGCCTACCTGCGCGGCGCACACAAGGTCATCGAAATTCTGCTGACGCTGCAACGAAACGGTGTTCAGACCGCGTCGGTCTACAACCTGAGTTGTGCGAATCTGGCGCGGCGCGACGATGAATTGGAAGCGGTGTACGCCGCATCCGTCCATTTCCTCACAGCGCTGATTCCCGCCCATTTCGACCCCGGCACCTGCAGTGTCCGCCTGCACGGCAATCGGAAACTGCTTCCACAGAAGTATGTTGCGGCTGTGCGCGACTTGGAAATCACCATGAAAGGTGATGGTTTCCGAATTAACATGCTCGCTGCGTATGACGCTTGTGACGAATTGCGCGCCGCTCATATCAAGGCTCAGCAAGACGGCAGTGATATCAGCGCTGCATTCGAGATCGGAGACGTCGACATCGTTATCCGGACGACTCCAGAGCCGATGCTCAGTGGATTCTTGCCGTTGCAGAGCCAGTACGCCCAATTGGTTTTCCTGACAACGCCGCTCAACGAGCTTGAGGATCGGCAGATAGACGATCTCATCGCCGATTATCGGCATTCTCCGCAGCTTCGCGGGCGCTAGTGCCGAGATGGAGTCAAACCGGAATCCGTTGATCATCGGCGCTGGACCCGCCGGTATCACTGCTGCTCTCGGACTGGCCAGGAGGGGAGTGGCCTCGCGCATCTACGAAGCGTCTGCGCATGTGGGCGGTCTGGCGCGCACTCCCAGCCAGGGCGGCTGGCGCATTGACCCCGGTGGTCACCGCTTCTTCACCAGGAACGAAGAGGTCTTGGACCTGTGGAAAGCCCTACTTCCACCCGACCAGTGGATCTCAGTGCAGCGGCACTCAGCGATGCTCGTCAACGGCCACTATGTGCGGTACCCACTCATCGGTCGTGATCTGTTGACCCAGATGGGATACCGGCGCGGAATGCAGGGCCTGACCAGCCTGATGTGGTCAAGATTCTTGCGGGGGATGCGTCTGGATGACCACTCGGCGAGCTTCCGCGAATGGGGCACCAATGAATTCGGTCGCTATTGGTACACCTTGTTCTTCGACGGCTATGTCCGCAAGACGTGGCTGGCGGACCCTGACGAATTGGCCAGCGATTGGGCGAACCAGAGAATTAAGCCGATAAACTGGCGCCGACAGGCGGGGGACGCCGCAGACCAGGATGCTTTTCGCTATCCCCGGCTGGGTCCCGGTCAAGTTTGGGAAGCCGCGGTGGCGGCACTGGCGGACGTCGGCATCGTTCCCGCCCTTAATTCACCGGTGGTCAAGGTTCGGTTCGACGGCGCGATGTGGGCCCTGGACTTGCAGAACGGTGAGACCGCGTCCGGCGATGCGGTGTTTTCGAGCATGCCGTTGCGGTTGCTGGTGGAGGCCTTGGAGCCTGAACCGCCGAAGTACATTCGGGCGGTGGCCGGCGCCCTCAAACACCGCGCCCTGATCACCGTGGCAGTCGCCCTGGGCAAGCGCTACGACATTCCGTTCAATTGGGTGTATACGCCCGGTCCGGGTCTGCGGGTGGGGCGGATTCAGAATTACCGACGCTGGTCTGATGGACTGACGCCGGAGAATTGGGATGGGACGTATTTGGGCATGGAGTATTTCAGCGGTCCAGACGGCGACCTCTGGAAAGCCGACGACGAGCAGATGAAGAGCATCGTCGCGGCAGATCTTCGTGCGCTCGGACTCGATGACTCCGCAGTTGAGCGGGTCATGATCGTCCGGTCCCGATTCGCCTATCCGATCAACGACCCTGCTCGGGACAGAAACGTTGCCCGACTCCGGGACTTCCTGGGTCGGAACTACCCATCTCTTCACCCTGTCGGACGCAATGGCATGCACCGCTACGACAACCAAGACCATGCGATGTTGAGTGCCATGCAGAGCGTCGCCCGATACTTCGGTGACAATGTGGATCCCTGGCAGGTGAATACCGATCGTCGGTACCACGAATCCGGGCTGCTGAAGAACTGAACGGAATGCGGTCATGATGCCGGCGCCTAGCCCGGATTTTGCGTGGAATGTCGATGTAGCTGGGTGTTGATACGCGAAAGTGCCT
>NZ_JBMYXC010000105.1:0-3295 GCF_049608025.1 Mycobacterium sp.
CAGCCCCAGGCCGTTCAGCACCGCCACCAGCGGCAGGAGCAGTGGATCGGCGTAGGGAGCGAACCGGCGCACCGCCAAATGCGCGCCGGCGAACAGTGCCAGGTACGCCACGGTGTACTGGGCCAGATTCCAGCCCAGGCCCTGCTCTTGATTGGCCTCGACGAGCAGCAGCGCCACGGTGGTGATCAACGCGGCGAAGCCGAGCAGAAAAAGCTCGGCGTTGCGCCGGGTCGGCAGGGGAGGCGTCACCGCGACGGGAGCTTGCGGCTGCGTCGTCACGACACTTCCCTGCAGTTCGTTCCCGGCTCAGGTGGTGGGGGCGGGAGCGCGGTCACGGTCTGCGAGGTCGGCGAGGTCGGCGAGGTCGGCGGGGACGGTGACGGGGACGGTGTGGGCGTGGGTGTGGGGGTGGGGGAGTTGGTGACCGTGCGGGGGGCTGCCGGCGCACGGGTATCCGGACCACCGCGCGAGCCAGGATTTTCCGGTGAGCGAGCGGTGGTCGGCGGGGTGGTGGGAAGCAGAGAGGAGGGGGGCGTCGCAGAGGGTGTGCTCGGGGCGGCGGATGTCGGGGTGGGCGGTGCGCAGACCGGCAGAACCGAGGTGCGGGCGAGTTCTTCGATCTGGCTGATGGCGTCGTCCAGCGACCCCGACGGAAGACCTGCGATTACCTGGGCGCGCGCGGAGGGGCGCATATCTTCGACGGCGAGGAGGCCGCAGCCCAGGTTGTCCAGGGGCTGGCTCGCGCTGATGAGGGACAGCTCGTCGCGGCCGTTCAGACAGCCGAGAAGATAAGGCTCCTGCAGTGCGACTCCGAGAAAGGAGCCTTGGACACCCCGCAATATCGAGACGGTGCCGTCGTGGTCGCTGACGTAGTAGTTATTGCGCACGATCTCGCGCCCGATCGCCAGTCCTGCCAGCACGACCACGACGGCCACGGCGGCGGCGATGACGATGGGGCGCCGGGACCGGGGTCGCGGCGGTGGCTCTTCAGGTGGCGGCACGACGCGTTTGGCCACATTCCGCTTGGGGTTGAACGCCGATGCGCGACCGGCCGCGGTGTTGGGCGGGGCGCTCTGATCATCGTTGCCGGACACCGCGCCCGCCAGGATGGGTTGGGTCTGGCCGTATTCGTAATCGACGACCTCGGCCACCACCACGGTGACGTTGTCTGGTCCACCGCCGCGCAGGGCCAACTCGATGAGCCGGTCGGCACTTTCGGCGACGTCCTCGATCTGCATCGCCTCCAGGATGGTCTCGTGACTGACCGGATCAGAGAGGCCGTCGGAGCACAGCAGATAGCGGTCACCGGCGTGGGCCTCCCGCATGATCAGCGTCGGCTCCACCTCGTGACCGGTCAAGGCGCGCATGATCAGCGATCGTTGCGGGTGGCTGTGGGCTTCCTCGGCGGTGATACGGCCCTCGTCGACCAGCGTCTGAACGAAGGTGTCGTCCTTGGTGATCTGGGTGAGTTCGCCGTCGCGCAGCAGGTAGCCGCGCGAATCGCCGATGTGCACCAGACCGAGGCGATTGCCCGCGAACAGGATTGCGGTGAGCGTGGTACCCATGCCGTCGAGCTCGGGATCGGCCTCCACGTGCTCGGCGATGGCCGAGTTGCCCTCTCGGACCGCGGCGCTGAGCTTGCTGAGCAGATCGCCGCCGGGTTCGTCGTCGTCCAGGTGGGCCAGGGCGGCAATCACCAGTTGCGAGGCCACTTCCCCGGCAGCGTGGCCACCCATACCGTCGGCGAGCGCCAGCAGGCGGGCACCGGCATAGACCGAATCCTCGTTGTTGGCCCGCACCAGCCCGCGGTCGCTGCGTGCGGCGTAGCGAAGCACCAGTGTCATGGGCGTAGCTCGATGACGGTCTTGCCGATCCGCACCGGCGTGCCCATCGGGACTCGTACGGCTGTCGTCACCTTCGCCCTGTCGAGGTAGGTGCCGTTGGTCGACCCAAGGTCCTCGACGTACCATTCCGGACCTCGGGGCGAGAGCCTCGCGTGACGCGTCGACGCATAATCGTCGGTCAGCACCAGCGCGGAGTCATCGGCGCGACCGATCAGTACCGGTTGGGTGCCCAGCGGGATGCGGGTGCCCTTCAGCGCGCCTTCGATGACCACCAGTTGGCGGGGGATGTTTCTGCGGCCGCGGTTGGGCAGGAGCGACCCGCGTAGTGCCAGCCCGCGCCGCATCATCACCGTGCCCGTGGGCGCGTATATGTCGTTGCGCAGGATTCGCAGCACCGACCAGATGAACAACCACAGCAGCAGCAAGAAGCCGACACGGGTCAGCTGCAGAACCAGCCCCTGCATCTGACGTCCTCTCCGTCCCCGTCCTTTCGGCACCGTCACCATACTTGGGTGGCGGTCGACGCGAGGGCCAAGCAGCAGACCGCTCCTCTCGAGCGGTCGACCCTCAGTGAACGCGGACGATGATTTCGGAGTGTCCGAGCCGGATGACGTCGCCGTCGGCCAGCTGCCACTCCTGTACCGGAGCGTTGTTCACCGTCGTGCCATTGGTGGAGTTGAGGTCTGACAATAGCGCGACCTGCCCGTCCCAGCGGATCTCCGTGTGCCTACGGGACACTCCCGTGTCGGGTAGCCGGAACTGGGCGTCTTGCCCGCGACCGATCACATTGGCGCCCTCACGTAGCTGGTAAGTGCGCCCGCTGCCGTCGTCGAGTTGTAGCGTGACCGCCGATCCCGCAGCCGAGGAGTAGTCGCCCTGGCCCTCCCCGTAACCCTGGTCGGCGTAGCCGGCCGGGGCCGGTTCCTCGCCGTAGCGTCCGTAATCGGGCTGGGCGTATTCCTGACGGTAAGGCTGGCCGCCCTGCGGGCCGTATCCCTGGTCGGGATACCCGCCCTGATCGGGATATCCGCCTTGATCGGGATATCCGCCCTGGTCGGGATATCCGCCCTGGTCGGGATACCCGCCCTGGTCGGGGTAGGCGGGGCGGCCCGGGGGGGCGTAACCGCCTTCTTCGTGCCGGCCGGGGGGGCGGCCGTAGTCGTACCCGGGTTGCCCGCCGGGGGGCGGACCGTAACCCGGAGGTGCCTGGCGATAGCCCTGGTCGGGGTAGCCGCCTTGCGGTGGGCCGTAGCCGGGGGGAGGCCGTTGCTCGTAGCCCGGAGGCGGGTATCCGTGGCCTGGGTAGCCGCCTTGGTCGGGGTATCCGCCGCCCGGTCCCGGGTAACCGCCACGGGGCGGATAGTTGGGCTCGCCCTGCGGTGGGTAGCCGCCCTGCTCGGCAGGGGGATGCTGGCGCTGGTCCTCGGGACGGGGGCGACGCTCGTCTTCGG
>NZ_JBMYXC010000106.1:0-2955 GCF_049608025.1 Mycobacterium sp.
CAGAACTCGTGGCCCATCACCACCGGGGTGTCGCTGCGCATGAAGTCCGTGTAGCCGCCCTCGGCCATCACCTCGGTGAGTTCGTCGGCGTGGTCCTTGGCGTGCAGATCCGATCCGCAGATGCCGCAGCGCAGCACGTCGAGGACAATTTGCCCGTCGGCGGGCCGGGGGTCGGGCAGGTTGACCACTTCCAGTGTGCTGCTGACACAGCTGACCGCTTTCATTCCACCATCGTTGCACGGTAGAACGACGGTATGAGGAAGCTTCGGATGTGGGTGGGGTTGTGGGTAGGGTCCGCCGCCACCATCTCGATCGGGTGCGTCGTCGCGGCCCCGGTTGTCCATGCCGGCCCGGGTGATGCGGTCGTCCCTGGTGGTGCGACCGTCCCGGTGATAGAGCCCGTCGTGCTGGAGGAGATCGCCCACGACCCCGAAGCCTTCACCCAGGGGCTCGAGATTGCCGGATCCGTTCTCTACGAGGGCACCGGGCTTGCCGGGGCGTCACAGTTGCGCGAACTCGACCCGGCCACCGGCGCGGTGCGTCGGCAGTCGCAGGTCCCGGAGGCCTACTTCGGCGAGGGCATCACCGTTGTGGGGGAAAGAATCTGGCAGCTCACCTACCAGGACGGGGTGGTGGTCGAATGGGACGCGGCGGCGCTGGCCCCGGTGCGGGAGGTGCCGCTGGACGGGGAGGGCTGGGGCCTGTGCTTCGACGGCGAACGGCTCATCCGCAGCGACGGCACCAACCGACTTCGGTTCCACGATCCGAACAGCCTGGCCGAAGCCGGCGGCGTCGACATCACCCGTGACGGGCGGGCCCTGGTCGGGCTCAACGAACTGGAGTGCGTCGGCGGGCTGGTCTGGGCCAACCTTTGGCCCAGCGACCAGATCGTCCGCATCGACCCCGGCACCGGAGCGGTCAACCTCGTCGTCGACGCCGCAGGGCTGCGGGCTCGCGGAATACCGCCCAGCGCGAAGGTTCTCAACGGAATCGCACACGTCCAGGGCAGCGAGTTCCTGGTCACCGGCAAGGAGTGGCCGAAGATGTTTCGCGTCCAGCTAGGACAGTAGGGCTTTCGCCATGATCAAGCTGGTCGGCGCATGACGCGCCAACACGTCGTCATCGCCGGTATGGGCGATACCGGGGTGCTGACGGCAATCAAGCTGGCGCGCCATGTCGAGGTGGTCGGCATCTCCACAAAGCCCGGTCTGGTCAGCGGGCAAGAACTCGGCTGGCGGCTGGCGCATCCCGACCAGTGGGCCCGACACAACTGGATCCCGTTCGGCCGGTTCCGCGGCTTGGACCGGGTGCGCAGCGTGCACGGCACCCTGACCGGTGTCGACCTCGCCGCCCGCACCGTTGCGGTGCGGCTCGCTGACGGTTCTATGACAGGGATTCCCTACGACACGTTGGTGATCTCCACCGGGGTCGCCAACGGCTTCTGGCGGCAGCCGACACTGCAGACAGCGGCTGAGGTCGGTGTGGACCTGCGTGCTCGCCACGAGCGACTCGCAGCGGCCGGTTCGGTGATCGTCATCGGGGGCGGTGCCGCAGCTGTCAGCAGCGCCGCGAACATCGCCATCACCTGGCCCGACAAACGCGTCGATCTCTACTATCCGGGCGAACGCGCGCTGGCCGGCCATCATCGGCGTACCTGGGAGAAGGTTCGGCGCAGGTTGGCCGACGCCGGGGTGGGGTTGCATCCCGGTCACCGCGCCGTGCTCGGCACCGGCTTCACCGGTGACGAGCTGACCGCAGATCCCGTGCACTGGAGCACCGGGCAGCCGGCGGCGTCCGCCGACGCGGTGCTCTGGGCGGTCGGACGGGTGCGCCCCAACACCGACTGGCTGCCCCCGGCAATCCTCGACGAGCAGGGATTCGTCCGCGTCACCGACGAGTTGCAGGTGCCGGGGCATCCCGAGTTGTTCGCGGTCGGGGATGTCGCCGCCACCGACGCCCTGCGCAGTTCGGCGCGCAACCGCGCGGACGCGCTGGTCGCCCACAATGTGCGCGCGGCGTTTGCCGGCACAGGCCTGCGTCGGTATCAGCCACCCAGGCATCGGTGGGGGTCGGTGCTCGGTATTCAGCCCGATGGGCTCGAGGTGTTCGCCCCCAACGGCAGGGCCTTTCGGTTTCCGGCCTGGGCGTTCGATCGGGTGCTGATGCCGTGGATCGTGAAGTGGGGCATCTACCGCGGAGTGCGGGGAGAGGGAGTGCGGGGAGAGTAGGCGGAGTGCGGGAGGGTAGCTACCGCAGGCGCGGTATCTCGGCGTTGATCCGGTCCAGCAGCGCGGGGTACCGGTCTGCCTCGGGGTGCCGGCCCGGCTTGCCGCTGCTGACCACGGCTGCCGACAGCCCTCGCTTCGGGTCGGCCCACATCGCGATGTCGGTGAGCCCGGTGTGGCCGAACGCCGCCGAGCAGTCCCGGCCGAACGGGCCGAATCTCTTCGACCCGAGCATGTAGCCGGTGCCCCACCGCGTCGGGGAGAGCCCGGTGGCAATGTCGGGGCGCAGCCGCCGGCACTCGGCGGTGGCGGTTCGCAGAGTTTCCTCGGACATCACCCGAACGCCATCGAGTTCGCCTCCGCGGCACAGAATTTCGGCGAAACGAGAAAGTTCGTTGGCGTTGGAGACCGTGTTGGATGACGGGATGACGCCGGTGAGGAACTGGCGGGTGTTCGAATACGGGATGATTTGAGTCATGGTGCCGCCCAGCGCCGTCTTGAATGCCTTAGCGATCGGAGCGGGCAGCGGCTTGCCGGTGACCTGACTGGGAGCGACCAATGGAACATCCTGTGCTGCAACGCCATAATTGGTCCATCGGAAGTCAAGCGGTTCCAGTATCTCGGCGTGCAGAATATCGCGGATATTGCGTCCCGTTGCGGCTGAGATGATTTCGCGCATCAGCGGCCCCCACGTCACCCCGTGGTAGATGTGGATCAGGCCCGGCCGATG
>NZ_JBMYXC010000107.1:0-2925 GCF_049608025.1 Mycobacterium sp.
CGCCCTGACTCAATGCATCGACTGGGTGACCGAGCGACTCTAGCCGCTGGGTGACCGAGCCCCCAGTCCCCAGCCAAGAGCCCGAGCCGCTCGGCCGCCAGCCCCTCCCGCCGCTCGGCCGCTCGGCCGCTCGGCCGCTCCAGCCGCGTAACGCTGTGGCGGAAATAGAGCCGTGGAATCGCCACAGCGTCACGCAGATGCCGGGGTGAGCGCGGTCCGGGCCACTGGCTGAGAAAAACGATGGCTTTCGCCGCAACCGACTGCCGCGTGTCACCGAGGTTACGGACCGATAACGCAGTAGGGTGACCTGCGTATCGGGCTCGGCATCAGCCCGGAGGAGGCCGCAATGCGAGAACTCAAAGTCGTCGGACTTGACGTCGAAAGCCGACAGATCATTTGTGAAACCGATGACCCCGCAGAGAAGTTCAGCCTGCGCTCTGACGAGCGATTGCAGGCTGCCGTGCGTGGCGATGAGGTCGCGTCCAACCAAACCACGATCGATGTCGAGGCCAAGAATATGCTGCACCCCAGAGAGATACAGGCGAAAATCCGCTCGGGCGCATCCGTCGAGCAGGTCGCGTCGGCGTCCGGAGCCTCCATCTCTCGAATCGAGCGGTTCGCCCATCCGGTGCTTCTCGAGCGAGCCCGTGCCGCCGAATTGGCCACCGCAGCACATCCCGTGCTCTCCGACGGGCCGTCGGTACTGACCCTGTTGGAGACCGTGACCACCGCACTGGTCACCCGTGGCCTCGACCCCCAGGCAACGGACTGGGACGCCTGGCGCAATGAGGACGGGCGTTGGACCGTTCAGATGGCTTGGACTGCGGGCCGGTCAGACCTGCAGGCGCACTTCCGGTTTGCGCCCGGGGCGCACGGCGGAACCGTCACAGCCTTCGACGACGCGGCACACGAGCTGATCGACCCCGGTTTCGCTCGCCCGCTGCGGCCGCTGGCCCGGGTGGCACAGCTTGCGCTCGACGAAACCGAAAGCCCTTTGACTGCGCCCACTGAGGCACCCGAACCTCCACCGACCACAAAGCCGCCGCGCCCGAAGAAAGGCCGGCCCGCCGTACCGGCATGGGAAGACGTTCTCCTAGGAGTTCGTTCCAGCGGCGGCCAACGCTAGCAGCGCAATCCAAGCGCCGCCCACACCGACGGCTGACCCGAACACGAACCAACGCCACACCGGCACCTTGCGCCAGCCCCACACAGTGGGAGCAAGCCCGCCTACGGCTATCAGATTCAGACCGACGGCAAGCAGTGGGTGGACCCGCGCCAATCCGATGCTCAGTACGACGATTGCGGCGGCGATCACGGCGGCGACGAACCCCGCCACCGTCAACCCGGTCGCCCACGGCGTCGAGTCGTCAGTCATGGCTCCTCGCGCAAGCGCTCGTCAGCAGTCATGGCTCCCCCAATCTATCCAATCGCCTGCCCCGCTCGTAGAAGGCCAGCGCCGCGGCAGTGGCGACATTGAGCGAGTCAGTGCCCCCAGACATCGGGATGCGCACGCGCGCGTTGCTCAGGCGCATGGTCCGTTCCAGTAGGCCGGGCCCTTCGGCGCCGACCAGAATGGCCACTCGCTGCCCAGCGAACCCTGCCATCGCGTGAGCCAGTGCCGGCGCCTTCGGGTCGGGTGTCATCGCCAGCACACGAAACTTTGCCTCCTGCAATAGTTTCAGATCATCCGGCCATGCCTTCGCCCTGGCGAATGGCACCAATAACGCGTGTCCCATCGAAACCCGCACGGCCCGCCGGTACAGCGGGTCGGCGCATCCGCTGCCGAAGAGAACCGCATCGACACCCAGACCCGCAGAGTTGCGAAACACCGAACCGAGGTTTTCATGGTCGTTCACGCCCTCGAGGACCGCGACGGTAGTAGCACCCTCAAGAATCTGCGGGACGGTCAGGTCCGGGGCCCGTGACGCTGACGCGAGAACACCCCGATTGAGATGAAAGCCCACGACGTCTGCCATCACCTCGGCAGTCGCTCGGTAGAAGGGAGCTTCGAGACCGTCAAGGTCGGGACCGAGTTCGGTCAACCGACGGTCGGTTCCGAGGAGCGCGCGCGGCGTGAACCGGGAGGCCAACATCCGCTGCACCACCAGCACACCCTCGGCGATCACCAGGCCCTTGCCGGCGGGCAGATCAGGCCGCCGGTCGATACTGTTGAGGTCGCGAAAGTCATCGAGCCGGGGGTCGGCGGATTCGGTGACATCGATGACGTTAACGTCGTTGGCCATCACGCGTTTTCGTCGCTTCCGACGTTTCTCACAACGCCGAGACTACCCAGCGACTATCCCGGCAGCGCGCTCGATCGGCTAGGTTCAGGGGGTGAGTGAGCCCCAACCACCGCAGCCACCTACGCTGCCCGCTGCGCTGCTGGCGCCCTGGCCCGTCATCGCGGTCATTACCGGTGGCTGGTTGATCGCCACGTTGCTCGCATTCACGGTGACCTCGCTGCATGACTGGCGGCCGATCACGGTGGCCGGGTTGGGTGTCGGAGTCCTTGGCACATCAATATTTCTGTGGCAACGTCACGCCGTCAGACGTGGATCGCGTGGCGCGCAGAGCGGCCTGAGCTAAAGGGACGCAAACGGACGCAACAAGAAACCCAGAAGGAGAAGCCATGTCAGCGCCGGTGCTGCAAGCGCAGATCGACATCAACGCCCCGGTATCCAAGGTCTGGAACCTGGTCTCCGACCTGAGCCTCATGCCGCAGTGGAGCCCGCAGTGCCGCCTGATGAAACCCATCGGGGGGCTGCGCCAAGGCGCCCGCACCATCAACCTCAATCGGCGCGGCTTCCTGTTCTGGCCCACCACCAGCCAGATCACCGAGCTGATCCCGGAAAAGAAACTGGCCTTCCGGGTCAGCGAAAACGGCACCGTCTGGAGCTATGAACTCCAACCGACGGAAGCGGGCAC
>NZ_JBMYXC010000108.1:0-2915 GCF_049608025.1 Mycobacterium sp.
TGAAGGCGATCGCCAACTACGACTGCCCCCCTGAGGTGACGTTGTCCTGCCCGATCCAGGCGTTCTATGGAGACGACGACGAGATTGCCACCGCCGAGAAGGTGGCCCCCTGGGCCGAGCGGACCACAGCAGGGTTTTCCGCGCAGGAATTCAAGGGACACCACTTCTACCTCAATGATCACTTGGGCGAGTTGGTGCCCGTGGTCGAGCAGAAAATCTGGTCGCGCTGCGGCGACTAGACCCGGATCGAGTAGGCCCGGATCGATCAGGCCCAAATCGATCAGGCCCAAATCGATGTGGCTATCACCACACCCCGTTACGTCGCTGTGACCGTCCAGAGGACTGACGAAAACCCCCAAAAAACGGGGCTGCCAAGCCCATATCGAGGCCCGTCGACAACCTTTTTCTGCGCCGAATCAGGACCCATACACCGCACCGAGCCGCGATCCCCGCAAACCGTTTAGGCACGCGCCAAAAGGATCGGGAGCACTGTTTTCGGCCGGCCCGGCGCCCGGTTCGCGCGCCCGGCTCGTGCCCAGCCGAGCAACCCGAAACCATGGACCTAGGTGGGGCGTTCCCCTGCCTGGCAAAACCCTCAAGCCGCCGCAAGCCATGCGCTCGGTAGGCGCCGTTACGCGCCTCGGGCGAAACCCGCCAGAAACTGCCGGCTTCCCTCTGGCAAGCAATTCGTGGTGTAATCCTTCCCGGAAACAAACAACATTGTCGACGGGTCGGTGTTAGCCTTCGGGTGAGCAGGGGGACACGCGGCCATGAGTAACGAATCGGTTTGCCAGTACGACGGTGAAGCCGAGGCGCGAAGACATTTACGAAAGGACGTCGCCATGCCGCTGCTTGAGTCGACAATTCCTGGCTTGCTTGCCGAACGGGCTGCCCGCCAGCCCGACGACGTGGCTTATACCTTTATCGACTACGACGTCGATCCTGCCGGATTCGCGGAGACCCTGACCTGGTCACAGGTGCACCACCGCGCCCAGGTCGTCGCAGAGGAGCTGCTCCGGCACGGCTCGAAAGGCGACCGAGCCGCCATTCTGGCGCCCCAAGGCCTGGAGTACATCATTGCTTTCTACGGCGCGATGCAGGCCGGCTTCATCGCCGTGCCGCTGCCCGTACCCGCGATGGGCCAGCTCGATGAGCGAGTGAACGGCGCGCTGCGTGACTGCCAGCCGGTCGCCGTGCTGACCACTTCGGCCGTTGTCGGCGAGATCATGACCTACGTCGGGGCGCAACCTGGCGGGTCCACGCCGGAAGTCATCGAGGTCGACGCCCTCGACTTCGATTCGCCACGCACTGTCGAGGTGAACGTCGGCCCGCTGCCCAAGACTGCGTACCTGCAATACACGTCAGGGTCGACCCGCGCGCCAGCGGGCGTGATCATGACGCACAAGAACGTGATCGCCAACCTCGATCAGATTTTCACCGACTACATGGATTGCCGCGGCGGCGTGCCGCCGCAGGACACCACGATGGTGTCGTGGCTGCCCTTCTACCATGACATGGGCCTCATCCAGGGTGTCTTCGCCTCTCTGCTGTGCCCACCGGACGGCCCGAACGGTTCCTGGGGGCGACCGGCTGTGTTGATGAGTCCGGTGGCGTTCCTGCAGAAGCCGGCCCGCTGGATCCAGCAGCTCGCCCTCAACACCCATGCGTGGTCGGCTGCGCCGAACTTCGCCTTCGAGCTCTCCGTGCGCCGCACGTCCGACGCCGACCTCGAAGGCATGGATCTGGGCGGCGTGCTGGGCATCATCAGCGGTAGCGAGCGCATCCACTCGGCGACCATCAGACGGTTCAACACGCGCTTCGCGGCGTTCAACATGCCCAGTACCACCGTGCGTCCTTCCTACGGCCTGGCCGAAGCCACCCTGTACGTGATCTCGGCGACCACCGGTCACACCCCAGCGACGGTGCGGTTCGACTACGAGAAGCTCTCCGCCGGTCACGCCAAGCGCTGCGGCGCCGAAGGTGGCTCCGAGCTCGTGAGCTACGGCGCCCCCCGGTCTTCGACCGTTCGCATCGTGAATCCCGACACGCAACTGGAGCACCCCGACGGCAGCATCGGTGAAATCTGGGTACACGGCGACCAGGTGGCGATGGGGTACTGGCGTAACCCGCAGCAGACCGAACGCACGTTCGGTGGCGAGATCCTCGACCCGTCCCCAGGAACGCCGCAGAACGCCTGGCTGCGCACCGGCGACCTCGGTGTCATGTCCGAGGGTGAGATGTTCATCATCGGCCGGATCAAGGACCTGCTGATCGTCGACGGGCGGAACCACTACCCCGACGACATCGAAGCCACCGTCCAGGAGATCACCTGCGGCCGCGTCGCCGCGATCTCCGTCCTGGACGACACCAGCGAGCAGAACACCAGCGAGCAATTGGTCGCGATCGCAGAACTCAAGCAGCGCGCCGGCTCCGAGGCCGAAGCACTCGACAGTCTGCGTGCTGTCAAACGCGAGGTCGCCTCGGCCATCAAGAAATCTCACAACGTGCGGATTTCTGACCTGGTGCTGGTCCCACCTGGCACCATCCCGATCACCACCAGCGGAAAGATACGGCGCTCGGCCTGCATCGATCGCTACCAGCAGGACGAGTTCAGCCGCTTGGACATCACATAGATGACCTTTGCTTTCGACGAGGACGGCATACGGCATTGGTTGGTTGACTATCTCGTCACCAACATCGGCTGCAGCCCCGACGAAATCAATTTTGATGCACCCCTGAACGATCTGGCCGTCGGGTCCAGCGACGCGGTAGTACTCACCGGCGAGCTTTCGGAGTTGCTGGGCCGCACGGTGTCCCCGGTGGAGTTCTGGCAGTACCCCACCATCAATGCTTTGGCGACGTTCCTGACCGGTGGCGAGGTCGAGCCTTTGGCCGAGCCGGTCGTGGGTCGCGAG
>NZ_JBMYXC010000109.1:0-2831 GCF_049608025.1 Mycobacterium sp.
GCGGCCGCCTCCAGCAGGGCGGCGTATACGCGCGTTGCGACGTAGCGCGGCAGCAGTACGTCGAAAAGCGTTTCGGCAGCCGGTTCGAACGAGAACAGCGCACGCGGCGCGTCATCCTCGGGCTCATCCTCTACGTACTCGACCACCATTGGCGCGATCCGGCGCGCCGCCGATGTCTGCGACAACATCGACCTGAACTCGGTGAACACGATGTGGAGTTCATCGACGCCGAGGATGCCATCCGCGCCCGGCTCGTCGCCCTCGTCATCGACGCCGGACATGAACGCCGTCACCAAAGTCTCGGCGATTTCGCGGGCTTGTTCGTAGGTCGGCCGCTCGGAGAATCCTGTCCACGACTCGGTGATGGCACGTTGGCGGAAGCTGAAATATCCCAGGGCCTTCCGTCCCACCGTGTAGATCACCGGTTCCTTACCCTCTTCGCGCAGCAACGCGAACAACTCCTCGGACTGCCGCAGCACGTTGGCGTTATACGCCCCGCACAGTCCGCGGTCCGAGGACACCACCAGGACAGCGGCACGCTTCGGATTCTCGTGCGGCACCAGCAGCGGGTGATCCAACGCGCTGGCACTTGCCAGCTCGGTGAGCATGTTGGTGAGTTCGGTGCTGTAGGGCCGAGCCGACTCGACTCGGGCCTGCGCCTTGGCGATTCGCGATGTCGCGATCAGTTCCTGGGCCTTGGTGATCTTCTTGATTGACCCGGCGGATCGGATGCGCCCGCGAAGCTCGCGCAATGTTGCAGCCATCTAGCTCTCCTAGACCTTTCCAGAAAGGATCGAGTCGGTCCTACTTCTTGGGCGCCGGCTTGCGGACCTTGACGGTTTCCTTCTCGACGTCCTCCTCGTCCATCGCCTCAGCCGCCGCTTCGTTCACTACGACCGAGCTGCCGTCGGTGGCCGCGAACCCCTTTTTGAACTCGTTGATCACACGGGCGAGCTTCTCCTCGGCGTCCTCGGAGAGCTTCTTGGTCTCCCGGATCTCCTTGAGAATGTCCTCGTGGGATGCCTTGACATGCTCCAGAACCTCGATTTCGAACCGGGAGACGTCTTCCACGGGTACCGAATCAAGGTGCCCCTTGGTGCCGAGGAAGATCGCGACCACCTGATCCTCGACCGGGTACGGCGTGTACTGCGGCTGCTTGAGCAGTTCGACCAGCCGAGCTCCGCGCTCCAACTGCGCCTTGGACGCCGCGTCCAGATCCGAGGCGAATGCGGCGAAAGCCTCCAGCTCTCGGTACTGCGACAACTCCAGGCGGAGACTTCCTGCCACCTCCTTCATTGCCTTGATCTGGGCAGCGCCGCCGACGCGGGATACCGAGACCCCGACGTTGATGGCAGGCCGCACGCCCTGGTTGAACAGGTCAGATTCCAGGAAGCACTGTCCGTCGGTGATCGAGATCACGTTGGTGGGGATGAACGCCGAGATATCGCTGGCCTTCGTCTCGATGATCGGCAGCCCGGTCATCGATCCGCCACCAAGCTCATCGGAGAGCTTGGCGCAACGCTCCAAGAGCCGGGAATGCAGATAGAACACGTCGCCGGGGAACGCCTCGCGACCGGGCGGACGGCGCAGTAGCAGGGAGATCGCACGGTAGGCGTCGGCCTGCTTGGAGAGGTCGTCGAACACGATGAGGACGTGCTTGCCGTCATACATCCAGTGCTGGCCGATAGCCGAACCGGTATACGGCGCCAGCCACTTGAATCCTGCCGCATCGGACGCAGGAGCCGCCACGATGGTGGTGTAATCCAACGCGCCGCCCTCTTCGAGCGCTCGCTTGACGCTGGCGATCGTGGTGCCCTTCTGGCCGATCGCGACGTAGACGCAGCGAACCTGCTGTTTGGGATCGCCGGTCTCCCACGCCTCCCGCTGATTGAGAATGGTGTCGACGCAGACCGCCGTCTTGCCGGTCTTGCGGTCACCGATGATCAGCTGACGCTGCCCGCGTCCGATCGGAGTCTGCGAGTCAATGGCCTTGATGCCGGTCTGCAGCGGCTCCGACACACCCTGACGCTCGATCACCGACGGAGCTTGCAGTTCCAGCACGCGGCGGGTGTCTGAGGCGATGTCACCCTGGCCGTCGATCGGCTGCCCCAGTGGGTTGACGACACGTCCGAGGAACGCATCCCCAACCGGCACCGAGAGAACTTCACCGGTGCGCTTGACCTGTTGACCCTGCTCGATCTTCTCGAAATCGCCCAGGATCACGACGCCCACGCTGTGTTCGTCGAGGTTCAGCGCGACACCGAGCACGCCACCGGGGAACTCGAGGAGTTCCTGGGTCATGACCGAAGGCAGGCCCTCCACGTGGGCGATACCGTCACCTGCGTCGATCACGGTGCCAATTTCTTCACGCTCGGTGTCGGCGGAGAACGAGGATACGTAGTCCTCGATGGCACCTTCGATGTCAGCAGCGGATATTGTCAACTCTGCCATGGCTTTCGGTCCTGCCTTCGTGTCTGTCGTGTCGAAATCTGTTAGTCGGGCAATTGCGTCTCGGCCGCTGCCAAACCTGACGACAGCGATCCGTCGATGACCTCTTCGCCGACGGCGATCTTCAGGCCGCCCAGCACATCAGGGTCGAGGTGGAGTTGTAGCGACACTGGATGCCGGTAAATGCGAGCCAGCACTTCGGTGAGACGGGTGCGTTGCGCCTGCCGGAGATCGGCAGCCGCGGTCACCCGGGCCACGACTTCCCCCCGGCGGGCCACCGCGAGTTCGGCGAGGTCACGCACAGCCTCGTCGGCCCGCTCCCCGGCCAGCAGTTCGATGGTCTGATTCAACAACGCTTCGGTAATGGGGTTGGCGTTGTCGCC
>NZ_JBMYXC010000110.1:0-2383 GCF_049608025.1 Mycobacterium sp.
CATTGCGCAGTGGATTGTCCTCGGCCGGCCAGGATCCGGACCCGACCTGGTCGATCTCTGCCCGGATCGCGATCATCGCATCGCAAAACGCATCGACTTCGCGTAGCGACTCGCTTTCGGTCGGCTCGACCATCAACGTTCCCGACACCGGGAAACTCATCGTCGGCGCGTGAAAGCCATAGTCCGCCAATCGCTTTGCCACATCATCGACGGTGACTCCAGTGGCTTTGGTGATGGGGCGCAGATCGAGGATGCATTCGTGGGCCACCATGCCGTTCTCGCCGGTGTAGAGCACCGGGTAGTACTCATCGAGCCGGCGGGCGATGTAGTTGGCCGAGGCGATCGCCACAAGTGACGCCGAGCGCAGTCCCTGCGCCCCCATCATGCGGATGTACGCCCAGGTGATCGGCAGAATCGATGCCGAACCATACGGGGCCGCCGAAACGGTGTGCTCGTCGGCCAGCTCGTCGGCCAGCGGGTGGCCGGGTAGGTAAGGAGCCAGATGGCCGCGGACCGCGACCGGTCCCACGCCGGGGCCGCCTCCCCCGTGCGGGATGCAGAACGTCTTGTGCAAATTGAGGTGGCTGACATCGCCGCCGAAGCGTCCGGGGCGGGCGAGCCCGACCAGGGCGTTGAGGTTGGCACCGTCGACATAGACCTGTCCGCCCGAATCGTGCACTGCCGCACAGATGTCTGCGACATCATGCTCGTACACCCCGTGTGTGGACGGATAGGTGATCATCAGCGCCGACAAGCTGTCGGCGTGTTCGGCCACTTTTGCTCGCAGATCGTCGAGATCGACGTCGCCGTTCGCGCGGCACTGCACGACCACCACCTTCATGCCGACCAGGGCAGCCGAGGCGGCGTTGGTGCCGTGCGCGCTGGACGGGATCAGGCACACCCGGCGTCCGGAGTCGCCGCGGGCAGCGTGATAGGCCTGGATGGCCAGCAGGCCCGCGTACTCCCCCTGTGACCCGGCGTTGGGCTGCAGCGATACAGAGTCGTACCCGGTGATACCGGTGAGCCACGTCTGCAGCTCGGCGATCAACCGGCGTAGTCCGGGAGTGTCCCCCGCTGGGGCGAAAGGATGCTGGCGGGCGAACTCGGGCCAGGTGATCGGCTCCATCTCCGCGGCCGCGTTGAGCTTCATCGTGCATGATCCGAGTGGAATCATGCTGCGGTCCAGTGCGATGTCCTTGTCTGCGAGGGTGCGCAGGTAGCGCATCATCTCTGTCTCGGTGCGGTACTCGGTGAAGGCCGGATGAGTCAGGAATTCCGAAGTCCTGGCCATGGCGTCCAACTGCGATCCACCATGAGCGTCGGCGTCAGCGCGATCGAGTCGAAGGGCCTGCGCGTCGGTGGCGACACCGGAAAACGCGCCGAGCACAGCCGCGAGGTGGTCTGTGGTCGTCGCCTCGTCGCACGTCACCGAGATGTGGTCCTCGTCGACCAGCCACACGTTGATGCCATGTTCCTTGGCCGCGGCGCGCACCTCGCGCGCCCGACCGGGCACGCGGCTCAGCACGGTGTCGAAGAAGCTGTCGTGCGCCACCTCGATCCCGTTGGCGGCCAGTTCTGCGGCCAGCGTCCGCGCATGCCGGTGCACCCGTTTTGCGATAGCGGTCAGACCCGGTGCGCCGTGGTAACTCGCGTACATCGCTGCCATCACTGCCAACAGGACCTGCGCCGTGCAGATGTTACTGGTGGCCTTGTCGCGGCGGATGTGCTGCTCGCGGGTCTGCAGCGCCAGTCGATAGGCCGGCGATCCGTCGGCATCTTTGGAGACACCCACCAGGCGCCCCGGTAGCTGGCGGGCGTGTTTGGAGTGCACAGCCAGATAGCCTGCGTGTGGCCCGCCGAATCCCATTGGCACACCGAAGCGTTGGGTGCTGCCAAAGGCGACGTCGGCATCAATCTCGCCGGGTGGGGTGATCAATGTCAGCGCCAACAGGTCGGCGCCCACAGCGACCAGGGCACCGCGTTCATGAGCCTGAGCCACCACCGCGGTCCAGTCATTGACGCGTCCGCTGGCTCCGGGCAACTGGACTATCACGCCGAAGAACCCGCCGTCATCGGTCAGGTCTTCTGGAAGGCCGTTGCGCAGATCGGCCGTCACTATCTCGATTCCCAGCGGTGCTGCCCGGGTGGCCAGCACCGCGGCCGTCTGCGCATAGAGGTCGGTATCGACGACAAGACGGTTACTCGACCCACGCACCGCGCGGTGCATGAGTGTCATTGCCTCGGCCGCGGCGGTGCCTTCGTCGAGCATCGAGGCATTGGCGACTTCCAACGCCGTGAGATCGGTGACCATCGTCTGGAAGTTGAGCATCGCTTCCAGCCGGCCCTGGCTGATCTCGGGTTGATACGGCGTATAGGCGGTGTA
>NZ_JBMYXC010000111.1:0-2235 GCF_049608025.1 Mycobacterium sp.
TGTCACCGACCACAGTGTCAATCTGAATCGAACCCGCGGAGGGAATAGCTGTCATACCTCCATAGTCACCGAGAAATACCCCAGCGGCAAAATCGGAGTTCGTGGCGGACTTCAACACGCGACCCGAGGCGGTCAGGTCAGATAGCGGTACGTCGGTGAGCCAGGCTCGACCAACTCGACGTGGCATTCCGAACTCTGCATCCGCGCCATCAACCCTTCAAGATCCGAGGCCGACCCCATCTCGATGCCGACCAGCGCCTCGCCCGTTTCGCGATTGTTCCGCTTGACGTATTCGAACAGGGTGATGTCGTCGTTCGGGCCCAGCACTTCATCCAGGAAGCGGCGCAGCGCGCCCGGCTCCTGAGGGAAGTCAACCAGGAAGTAGTGCTTGAGCCCCAGGTGCACCAGCGAACGCTCCAGGACTTCGCCGTAGCGGGACACATCGTTGTTGCCCCCCGAGATCAGGCAGACCACCGTGGATCCAGGCTCGATATCGGCATCCAGCAGCGCGGCCACCGACAACGCGCCCGCCGGCTCGGCGATGATGCCCTCGTTCTGATAGAGGTCGAGCATGGCGGTGCACACCGCGCCCTCGTCGACCGTGGTGATCGATACCATGTCCCCGGCGGCTGACAGGGCCGCGAACGGCAGTTTCCCCACCCGCGCGACCGCGGCGCCGTCGACAAACTGGTCGACGTTCTCAAGCGTCACGGGTGCACCGCTGGCCAGCGCAGCCACCAACGCTGCCGCCCCGGCAGGCTCCACGCCGAGCACCGAGGTCGCGGTGGTCCGCTCGGCCAGGTAAGTGGTCATCCCGCTGATGCACCCGCCGCCGCCGACCGGGACGATCACCAGATCCGGTTCGGCGCCGAGCTGGTCGAGGATCTCCACCGCGATCGTGCCCTGCCCTGCCATCGTTCGGACGTCGTCGTAGGGCGGCACCAACGTGGCGCCGGTGCGCGCGACGTCTTCGAGGGCCGCCTCGGCCGCCCTATCGTAGGTCTTGCCGCCGACGATCAGCTCGATGAAGTCGCCGCCGTGGTAGCGAATCCGGTCGCGTTTCTGCTTCGGCGTCTTGGCCGGGACGTACACCCGTCCGTGTACCCCCATCGACCGGCACGCCAGCGCGAACCCCTGGGCATGGTTTCCGGCCGACGAACACACCACCCCGGCCGCCTTCTCCTCGGGCCCCAGCTGCATCAACAGGTTGTAGGCGCCCCGCAGTTTGTACGAGCGCACCGCCTGCAGATCTTCGCGCTTGAGGTAGACGTGCGCGCCGGTGATCGCCGACAACCGATCGCTCAGCTGCAACAGTGTCTTCGATACCACTCCGGAAATGCGCCGAGCGGCCTCATCGACGTCCGCGGCACGCAATGGTGCCGCGGAATCGACTCGGGGACTATGGCTCAGCTCAGCGGACACCGCACAATGGTGCCATTGCATGCCACCGCAGCAAAAACGGATTCAGCGGACGGGCGACAGCACGAACACCGGAATCTGACGATCGGTCTTCGCCTGATAGTCCGCATAGTCGGCCCAGGTCGCCACTGCACGCTCCCACCACGCCGCCTTCTCGTCGCCGAAAACCTCGCGGGCGTCGTAGTCGGCGGTGTCGGTACCGTCCTGCAGTTCCACCCGGGGATGGGCCTTGATGTTGTAGTACCAGACGGGGTGTTTCGGCGCACCGCCCAGCGAGGCGACGACGGCGTACTCGCCGTCGTGCTCGACCCGCATCAACGGGGTCTTGCGGATCTTTCCGGTCTTCGCCCCAATCGTGGTCAGGAGGACGACCGGCCGGCCCTTCATTTCGGTTCCCCGGGTGCCACCGGATTCCATGTATTCTTCGGCGTTTTCTCGTGCCCAATCCAACGTGCTGGGTTCGTAGTCTCCGGTGAGCGGCATGTGGCCAGACTATCCAAACCATGCTGCCACCAGGAGTATTTTGGGTACCCGGGGCATTTCGGCACCAGGGGCATTACGGGTCCCGAGACCTGGTCTGCGGTCCATCGTCATCTGGGTGACCTCCGCTCTCTAGGTGACCTCCGCAATCTGGGTGACCTCCGCTCTCTAGGTGACCTCCGCCGCCAGCGTGGTTCTCGGCGGCGCGGGCAACGGCGATGGTGCGGCCGGCATGACGCTCGGGATCGAGGTGGGCTTGCCCATCGGCGGGCAGGCATCCGGGACTTGATGCTCCTATTCGTGTCAAGCGGCTTTGAGCCAGTTTCTGTAGGTTTC
>NZ_JBMYXC010000112.1:0-2234 GCF_049608025.1 Mycobacterium sp.
CCCGACAGACTGGGGCCCGACAGACTGGGGCCCGACAGACTGGGGCCCGACAGACTCGGGCCCGACAGACGTGCGGCTTTCAGCCCCCTGGGCGCCAGAGGACGTCACCCTGCGGGTTCGCGACCCGAGACAGGATAAAGAGCAGGTCGGACAGCCGGTTGAGGTATTTCGCCGGCAGCACGCTTATCGAATCCCCGTGGGTGTCGATCGCCCGCCACGCGGAACGCTCGGCTCGGCGCGCCACCGTACGGGCCATGTGCAGTAGCGCGGACAAGGGGGTACCCCCCGGCAAGACAAACGAATTCAACGCGGG
The DNA here is from genome assembly GCF_049608025.1 of Mycobacterium sp. Taxonomy (GTDB): domain Bacteria; phylum Actinomycetota; class Actinomycetes; order Mycobacteriales; family Mycobacteriaceae; genus Mycobacterium. Next base: position 314 of record NZ_JBMYXC010000112.1, read on the forward strand.
CAGATCTTGGTTGAATTCGTCGCACCATGATTCCAGGCGGTCGATATAACTCTGCTGGATGCGCAGCGCAGGATGCTCTGGGTTCTCCACCAGTGGTGTCGACAGGTCAGCCCCCGCGTCGAACAGATCGTTCTGGATCTGCCGCAAGACCGCGAGAATTCGGTCATCCGGATCGCCCATGGCTACCGCAGCGCCAATCGCAGCGTTCGTTTCATCACAGTCGGCATATGCCGTCAGTCGTGCGTCGTTCTTCGACACCCTGCTGAAGTCGCTCAGCCCGGTGGTGCCATCGTCGCCGGTCCGCGTGTAAATGCGCGTCAGGTGAACTGCCATGACCAAACCGTACCGGTGCGCGGCAGCGCGCGGTGGTCTCAGGAAACTGACATGGCCCGAGACGCTGTTTACACTAAGCCGCGTGACCCAGCGTTTCGTGGTGACCGGCGGCAGCCGGTTATCGGGCAAAGTTTCAGTCGGGGGCGCCAAGAACAGCGTGCTGAAGTTGATGGCCGCCGCGTTGCTCGCGGAGGGCACAAGCACCATCACCAACTGTCCCGACATCCTCGACGTGCCGCTGATGGCCGAGGTGTTGCGCGGACTCGGTGCCACCGTTGAACTCGAAGGTGACATCGTGCGGATCACCTCACCGGAGGAGCCGAAGTACGATGCGGACTTCGCCGCGGTCCGCCAGTTCCGTGCCTCCGTGTGTGTCCTCGGTCCGTTGGTCGGCAGGTGTAAGCGGGCGAAGGTGGCGCTGCCTGGTGGCGACGCCATCGGTTCTCGGCCTCTCGACATGCATCAGTCGGGGCTGCGCCAGCTGGGCGCCCGGTGCAACATCGAGCACGGATGCGTGGTCGCAGAAGCCGACCGCCTGCTCGGCGCCGAGATCCAGTTGGAATTCCCCTCGGTGGGCGCGACGGAGAACATCCTGATGGCCGCGGTGCTCGCCGAGGGCGTGACCACGATTCACAACGCCGCCCGCGAACCTGATGTCGTCGATCTGTGCACGATGCTCAATCAGATGGGCGCCCAGATCACCGGCGGCGGATCATCGACGTTGACGATCACCGGTGCCGACCGGCTGTACCCGACGGAGCATCGGGTCATCGGGGACCGGATAGTCGCGGCGACATGGGGAATTGCGGCCGCGATGACTCGCGGCGACATCTCGGTCACCGGGGTCGACCCGCAACATCTGCAATTGGTGTTGCACAAACTGCATGACGCCGGCGCCACGGTGACGCAGACCGACGACGGATTCCGGGTGGTGCAATACGAACGGCCCAAGGCCGTGAACGTGGCCACACTCCCGTTCCCCGGGTTCCCCACCGACCTTCAGCCGATGGCCATCGGCCTGGCTGCGATCGCGGACGGTACGTCGATGATCACCGAAAACGTCTTCGAGGCGCGGTTCCGGTTCGTCGAGGAGATGATCAGGCTCGGGGCTGATGCACGCACTGACGGCCACCACGCCGTCGTGCGGGGGATCCAGCAGCTGTCCAGCGCCCCGGTGTGGTCCTCAGACATCCGTGCCGGGGCCGGGCTCGTGCTGGCCGGCCTGGTCGCCGACGGTGACACCGAGGTGCACGATGTCTTTCACATCGACCGCGGTTATCCGAAGTTCGTGGAGAACCTCACCGCTCTGGGTGCTGAGATCGAGCGCATCACCTAACCGACTCGGGGCCCTGTCCCTGCCGCATTGCGCGTGCGCTGGCCATTTGGGGCTGAGCCCGACAGCGCGTAGTATTTTGGTCAGAAGCCAACGGCCCGGTCTGTTCGGACTTAGATGAGATGTCTTAGATCAGACAAAGTGGCCGGGACTTGACTGCCTTGACACCGTGAAGTACAGTGGCAGGGTTGCCTGAAATCTGGGTGTGTTGTTTGAGAACTCAATAGTGTGTTTGGTGGTTTTTGTTTGTTGTTT
>NZ_JBMYXC010000113.1:0-1936 GCF_049608025.1 Mycobacterium sp.
TGGGTCTCACAACCGGTGGCAGCATCGGCGCAGATACCGCGCGGAGCCTCGATGACTGTGCGGCTCTGGCCAGCGAATGGGGCGCCGCAGCACTCAGCGAGAAACCGGACGCGCTCGTCTTGGTGCACGGCGGCCCGGTCGCCATGCCCGAAGACGCCGAGTACGTGTTGCAGCGCGTAAAGAACTGTCATGGCTTCTATGGCGCGAGTTCCATGGAGCGCCTGCCGACAGAGGTGGCACTCACCGACCAATGCAGGAAGTTCAAGGCAATCAGGCGGTAGCCGGCTGCACCATTCACCGGGCGGCTTTTCCACACCGCAGCAAGCGCTATCCCCCGATTGGGGGACAGCGATTTCCACCGCACAGACCGCCGTTCGGCCGACAGACATCGACACCGGTGTGCGCGATAGTTATCTCATCGCCGGAGAGCACCGGCACGAAAACCGAAAACCCAATGAGCACAGAAGGAGTCATCACCATGACCAGCAACGCCACCCGCCGCTTCACCCGCCTCGTTGCCCTGCCCGTCCTGTCGGCCGGCATCATCGGCGGCGCAGCCCTGGGGGTAGCCGGCCCCGCCACCGCGGCCAACGACAACAACCAACAGAACCAACAGATCCAGCACGACTTGACACCGCGCACCGGCATCGTCGCAGTCCCGCAGACCAAGGCTCCGTCGTCGGCAAGCTTCATGCCTCGCTCGAGCTCGCGCCACCACCACAACCACATGGTGTCCTTCGGCTGACCCGCAACGTAATTGAGCATCCCGGGTATCACCGGCCCGGGCAGGGAGCAAGATCTACCGGTGGCGGCAACGAACACAGCACGCGGACCCGTCGACACCGCACAGCTGGGCGTGACGTTGATGCATGAGCACGTGTTCCTGCTGTCCCCCGAGATCATGCAGAACTATCCCGAGAGCTGGGGCGATGAGGCTCAGCGCGAGGCCGACGCAGTCCGGCGTCTGAACGAACTCAAGGCCGGCGGGGTGGACACCATCGTCGATCTGACCGTGATCGGACTGGGCCGCTACATTCCACGCATCGCGCGGGTCGCCGCACAGACCGACGTGCAGATCGTGGTGGCGACAGGTGTGTACACCTACAACGACGTTCCTCTCCACTTCTACTTCACCGGGCCGGGCACCGAGTTGCGCAGGCCCACCGGCACACCGGCGCGCCGATCTCCACACACACCCACGCCGCCACTCGCCGCGGAATCGATCAACAGCACATCTTCGCTTCTGAGGGCGTGGACCTGTCGCGGGTCATCATCGGGCACAGCGGCGACAGCACCGACCTCGACTATCTCGAAGAGCTCATCGCCAACGGCTCCTACCTCGGCATGGACCGCTTCGGCTACGACCAGATCCTGCCGTTCGCAGAGCGTATCGAGACCGTGGCGCGGATGTGCGAGCGTGGCCACGCCGACAAGATGGTGCTCTCTCACGACGCGGCCTGCTTCATCGCCTGGATGCCGGCACCCGATCAGCAAGAGAGCTCGGGAAAGTCCCAGTATCTACATATCCACAACGATGTACTGCCGGCGTTGACGAACCGCGGTGTCACCGAAGATCAGATACACACCATGCTCGTCGACAACCCGCGCCGCATCTTCGAGCACCAGGGCGGATAGTCAACTACCCGGTCCTGAAGGAACCGGGCTTGCAGCTGTTATCCCTGGCTGGTTGCCAGGTGTCACGCCGCGCTAGGGGCCGTTGACTGGGCCCAGGTTTCTGGACCTCGGAGTGCGATGTTGTCGGCTCCGAGGATGTCTGCGTGTTCTGCGGTGAATCCGCAGTCTCGACAAAGGAACTTGGCCTGGCTGGTCCGGTTTCGTTTGTCGATGTGGCCGCAGTCGGTGCAGCGCTGGCTGGTGTGTTTGGGGTCCACTTGGACCATCGGCACTCCGGCGCGGGCTGCTTTGTAGGTGAGGA
>NZ_JBMYXC010000114.1:0-1071 GCF_049608025.1 Mycobacterium sp.
GCGGCGCGGTGCCGCTCAGCCGCGGCGGGTCGACGCTGATCTCCGCGGCCATCGATGACACCGGGAGCCTCCGGGTCCTCGACACCAGCGGCGAAAACCAATACGGCTGGGTCCTCGACGACACCGGCAGGTTCAGCGGCGAAGAGAAATACGACACCGCGACCCGCACAGCCGCGGAAAACCTCTTCGCCGTCGACCTCAACAACGACGGCACCATCGGAACAGTGGTCGTGCCGCCGCCGGTCACACCACCGGTCACGCCGCCGGCTGTCAGTGCCTATGAGCTCACCGGATTTGACCAGGGCGAATTCCGGTCCACGATCGCCTTCAGCCATCGCGATACAGTCGACCCGATCGTCGCTCCGGGGAACCTCAACTTCCCGCATATGCACGACTTCTTCGGCAATCCCACCACCGGCGCCGACTCGACTGTGGCGTCGCTGATGGAAGCGGCAAACGGCGCGGCAATCCCAGCGAACAACATCTCCACTTACTGGGCCCCGAGCCTGATCGATGAGGGTAGCGATGGCCTCGGCGGTGAATCGCGCTATATCGATCCCCTGCCGACCTCAATCGCGTACTACAGCGTTCTGCGACCCAATGAACCGAACCAACTGGTCAACATGCCTACCGGCCTGAAGATGATCACCGGTTCAGCGATGCCCCAGGAACGGCAATCTAGAGCACAGGTGTTCTGGAATTACATCGGCGAGTCCGCTTCATACGATCACATCCCGCTCGGTGACGAGTGGCGCGACCTGCCCCTGCAGGCCGTGGTGATCTTCCCGGAATACTGGGATGGGGAGCAGCTTGACGCCCCAGATCACAAGAGTCACCTTGCCTATGGCGACGGGAGCGGTACCGGCCCCGATGGCCACCCCCTGTTGATCCCCCAGCTACAGCTGCAGATCCACTACGGACGTATCAGCAACAACCTTCATCTGGTGAGTTCCGACTACATGACCCTGCCGGATCAAGGAAGTGACCTGGGTCTGAGGCTGCAGCGCGGCAACAGTCAAGATCTCAGCTTCCGTAACGCCGAGGAAGGCTTCGCTCCCGGCTGGAGCTTGC
>NZ_JBMYXC010000115.1:0-206 GCF_049608025.1 Mycobacterium sp.
AGTCAAACTACCCACCACGCACTGTTCTCATCGCTGAGTTAGGTTCCAAACAAGCAAAGGGTGGTATTTCAAGGGTGACTCCACAACGCCTAGCGACGCCGCTTCATAGTCTCCCACCTATCCTACACATTACTTGCCCAGAATCAATGTGAAGTTGCAGTAAAGGTTCACGGGGTCTTTCCGTCCCGTTGCGGGTAATCGGCATC
>NZ_JBMYXC010000115.1:216-834 GCF_049608025.1 Mycobacterium sp.
GAGGCGACCACCCCAGTCAAACTACCCGCCAAACAATGTCCCCATTGCTAGGTTAGATTCCAGATAAATGAAGGGTGGTATTTCAACAACGACTCCACAACCTCTAGCGAGGCCGCTTCAATGTCTCCCACCTATCCTACACATCATTTACCCAAAACCAATGTTAAGCTGTAGTGAAGGTTCACGGGGTCTTTCCGTCCCGTTGCGGGTAATCGGCATCTTCACCGATACTACAATTTCACCGAGCTCATGGCTGAGACAGTGCCCAGATCGTTGCACCATTCGTGCAGGTCGGAACTTACCCGACAAGGAATTTCGCTACCTTATACATCATCTTTCAATTTAGCAAAGCCATGTGTTTTTGTTAAACAGTCGCCTGGGCCTATTCACTGCGGCCAGTTACGCTGGCGCCCCTTCTCCCGAAGTTACGGGGCGATTTTGCCTAGTTCCTTAGCCATGAATCTCTCGAGCACCTTAGAATTCTCATCCCAACTACCTGTGTCGGTTTACGGTACGGGTTCTCATAATCTGAAGCTTAGAGGTTTTTCTTGGAAGCCTTTAGGCACACTATCAACGCATCCGAAGATTTGTTGTACTATCACATTTCACCTAGCTCTG
>NZ_JBMYXC010000116.1:0-825 GCF_049608025.1 Mycobacterium sp.
TTGCGGCCAGGCCCGGCGAGCAGCCCACCAACGCGACTGAGACCACGACGGACAGCACCCCACCAACGCGCGCGGGGGAAGCAATCGAGCCCCGAGTGCTGGGAGCGCGGAGCAGACGAGGCATGCCGACCACAGTACTGACCGGAATCACTGGGCTGCGCCGGCGCGGGCCGGATCGCGGCGGCTGTAGCGGAGGTAGAGATAGCCGTCGTCGTCGGTGAGCACATGGCCGAGTTGCATTGCAGTGTGGACTTCTGCCGTTCCGGTCACGATTCGAGCGGACTTGCCGCCGACCAGCGCCGGAGCCACGGTCAGGCATATCTCGTCAAGCACGTTCTGTTCGGTGAACATGCCGAGAATGCCGGGCCCTCCTTCGGTGAGTACCCGCGTGAGCCCTTTCCCGGCCAGCAGGTCGAGTGCGACGCGAAGGTCCACCGAATCGGTGTGCGCGCCAGAGGCATCGAGAACTTCTGCGAGTCCGTCCAGGCGTCTTCTGGCGTCGGGGGCCGCCTCGGCACTGGTCAGGATCAGCGGCGTTACCTCGGTCCGGTGAAATAGCCGAGCCTCGGGCTCCAGGAGGCCAGAGCGGGTCAGCACGGCGAGCGGCGGGACCTCGGATTGGCCCTGGTGCTGACGTTCCCGCCGCTGCGTGGCGGACAACCGAACTCCCGCGTAGTTCTCCACGCGCGCCGTGGATGCCCCGACCACGATGACGTCGGCCAGACCGCGCAGCACCGCGAACAGCGCTTGGTCGCCGGCGGCACCCAGATCGCCGGACTTACCAGCGCTCGTCGCGCCACCATCGATCGATGAGATCATGTTGCC
>NZ_JBMYXC010000117.1:0-794 GCF_049608025.1 Mycobacterium sp.
GTCGGTCGACGGTGTTGCTCGAGTCGGTCGTCAGGGCTGGGCAGGCGGTGCGGGAAGGCTCACCGACGCTGCGGTGATGGTGTCCTCACGCGCCTGGTTGCTGGCGACCTGCCAGGTCACCGCCGCCGGCAGGACGCCCCAGGTGCTGTTGAAGATGCCGATGAGCACGGTGCGGCCGTCTGGCGTCGTTGTGTACACCGGACCTCCGGAGTCGCCCTTCTGGCTCACCACACCGCTGGCCATCGTGAACCAGCCGTTGTTGACCGACTCGACGGCTCCGCAGCTCTCCCCCGTCACGACACCGAAGTGACAGACGGGCATGCCCACCAACGGCAGGACGGACGGATCGGTGACCAGCACGTTCCCGTTGGGCAGCACATTGTTGATGATGACATCGGAGCCGAGGTGGATCACCTGCCAGTCGGTGATCTGGTGGTTGGCGGTGATGACCGTGCCGTCGGGCGTGTTGTCGCGGAAGGAGCCTTGAGTCCCGATCAGGGTGCCTTGCTTGTCCGATACCGACCCCGATGCCCGGCAATGGCCCGCGGTGAACGCCAACCGTGTTTGGGGGTCGACGTAGCCGAGGGTGCACCGCACCAAATCCTGATGGATCTCCATGCCGGGATGGACGAGCACGCCAGGTTGGGCGTGGGCCGATGCCAAGGGCAGCAGCAGTGCGACGATCGGTGCGGCAACTACGAGCAGCAAGTGAACCAATCGACGTGGTGACTGTGTTGACGACCCAACAGACGCAGACCCAACAGACGCAGACCCAACAGGCATAGCGCCCCCTT
>NZ_JBMYXC010000118.1:0-573 GCF_049608025.1 Mycobacterium sp.
CTCAAGAGAGAATGTGAGTGTTCAGGAAACTTTAATGGTGGGAAACTTTAAAGGATATAAAGGATCACCCAACTCCCAGAAACAGGTCTAAAGCAGGTTTTCCCCCGAGAGGGGTAGTGGCAGGATCTTCGTAAGTGCTTGATTTTTTTGGTGGGCCGTGTAGGAGTCGAACCTACGGCCCGCTGATTAAGAGTCAGCTGCTCTACCAGCTGAGCTAACGGCCCACCTTGTCTTAAATTCGTATCTCGTCGTTCGTGAAGCGTATTTCGTAAAAGGTAAAAAGTAGAATTCTATTAATGAGAATGAGCTTTCATGCTTTTTGCCTTGCTGGATGAACTTTTTGAATAACCTCAGAAATACATTTTGTTATTCGTCGTTCGTATCTCGTCGTTTGGCTCTTTTTTTATCGTTTCACGTTTCACGAACAACGCGTCATCCTTTTGTGGTGCGCCTGGCAGGATTTGAACCTGCGGCCCCTGGCTTCGGAGGCCAGTGCTCTATCCAGCTGAGCTACAGGCGCAACATTCCTTGATCAAGCAAAATTGAAACTAGCATGGATTATTTCATCATGTC
>NZ_JBMYXC010000119.1:0-567 GCF_049608025.1 Mycobacterium sp.
TAGTACGAGAGGACCGGAGTGGACGAACCTCTGGTGTTCCGGTTGTCACGCCAGTGGCATTGCCGGGTAGCTATGTTCGGACGGGATAACCGCTGAAAGCATCTAAGCGGGAAGCCTCCCTCAAGATAAGATCTCACTGGGACATAAGTCCCCTAAAGAGCCGTTCGAGACTAGGACGTTGATAGGTTGGGTGTGTAAGTGCTGTGAGGCATTGAGCTAACCAATACTAATTGCTCGTGAGGCTTGACCATATAACACCAAAGTGGTTTTACTGGAGATTGTTCCTGACAATCCCAGCACTTCCTCCATCCATGGAGGTCGTGATGAGAAGAGTGAAAGCTCAAGATCATCAAAATGACAAAGACACAGATACGATACAACATCAGCAATGATGAGCATCGGTTTGATACTTGGTTATCACTATTTCAAAATGAATTGTTAAAGATCCAAGCACGTATTCGCGTGTTTTGAGTCAAGCTAACCTTAAAAGGTCAGCGCACAACACAGTGCAGCTCAGAACAAACGCAAAACGAATTGCTTGACGGTCATAGAGGCGTTGAACCACCT
>NZ_JBMYXC010000120.1:0-555 GCF_049608025.1 Mycobacterium sp.
CGTTAGGGTCTTTGATATGCAGGATTTGATTCTTAGGCATTACTTATTCTCCCGCATATACTTCTTAAACTTTTCCATCTGCATCTTACGAACGTTCTCTTCGTTCTTGTTGAGTACAGAATGAGAAGGGCCAGTACCTTGTCCACCCTTCTTGATTGGTTTAATTGGTTTTGGCATATGTCCTCCATTAGACTACCCGCTCCGAAGAGCGGGGTCGTCGGTTGGCAAACGGGGAGGGACTCGAACCCCCAACCTGCGGTTTTGGAGACCGCTGCTCTGCCAGTTGAGCTACCCGAATATTACCTTATAGGGTGTCAACACCCGCTTCAACTTCGTTGGTGCGAGTACGATGGAGAACACCACCGTCACCCTTAGTTTCAGGTGCGAGGTATTCAATCTGAACTACAGCAGTTTCACCTGCTCCGATAGTCCAGCCAATGTACGAGCTCTCTGCGATGTTGATATCGGCATCACGTGCAGCAGCCCACTCACCCGCAGCCGGAGCTACGACCGGGAGGTTAGCTGTGTTAGTGCCGTCAGTTGCTGTGATGGCAA
>NZ_JBMYXC010000121.1:0-543 GCF_049608025.1 Mycobacterium sp.
TGGACGAGACCTCGATGGTGTCCTTGACGATGATGGCGCGACTGCTGGAGGCGGTCCGGCCCGACGCCCGGCTGCTCCTGGTCGGGGACCCGGATCAGCTGGCCTCGGTGGACGCCGGGGCGGTGTTGGCCGATCTGGTCGACGGGCTGGGCGATGGCCTTGCTGATGGCCGTGCTGATGGCCCTGCTGATGACCGTAGCGATGGCGGGGTCGTCGAGCTGAAAACGTCCCACCGGTTCGGCGAGTCGATCGGGTCGCTGGCCCAGGCGATCCGCGCGGGGGACACCGACCTCGCGGTGGCGTTGTTAGGAGCCCGCGACGAGTCAGTCGAGTGGATCGACTCTGCCGATCCGGCCGAGCAACTGCGCGCGCACCTCGTCGAACACGCGCTCGGCCTTCGGGAGGCCGCGCTTCTCGGAGATGCCGAGGCCGCACTGACGATCCTGAACGGGCACCGGCTGCTGTGCGCTCACCGGCACGGCCCGTTCGGCGTGACGCGATGGAACCGACAGGTCGAGCGCTGGCTGGCGGACAAGACTGGGC
>NZ_JBMYXC010000122.1:0-535 GCF_049608025.1 Mycobacterium sp.
GTAAGGGCGGCGCCGGTGGCGCCGGCGGTGATGCGTTCACCGGCGGTAACGGCGGATTCGGCGGATCCGGCGGTAGCGGTGGCACCGCGGTCGACGGTGCGGGTGGTGACGGCGGTAACGGCGGCAACGCCGGTACCGGCGGCAACGCTCTCGACGGTGCCGGCGGTAACGGCGGCAATGGTGGCACCGGCGGTAACGGCGGCAACTCCGGGAACGGCCAGGGCGGTAATGGCGGCAATGGTGGTGCCGCGGCTGACGGCGCGGACGGCGCTGATGGCACTGAGCAGAATCCCGACGGCGGTGCCGGCGGTAACGGCGGCAGCGTCGGCAGCGGTGGCCAGGGTGGATCCGGCTCTCCCGGCGGCAATGACGGGTCGACCACCGGCGTCGGCAACGGCGGTGATGGCGGGGACGGCTGGACTTCCACGGTCGCCGGAAAGGTCGGCGGTAACGGCGGAGCGGGCGGTAACGGCGGGGACCAGACCACCGGTGTGGCCGGTAACGGCGGCGACGGCGGCGACGGCGGCGACGGCGG
>NZ_JBMYXC010000123.1:0-500 GCF_049608025.1 Mycobacterium sp.
CTGAGCTAGTGGCGCATATTTTTACAAAAAATAAAAAAGACTTGGCAAGTTCCTATCCTCCCAAGGGGCTGCCCCCTAAGTACTTTCGGCGTTTACGGACTTAACTTCTGGGTTCGGAATGTGACCAGGTGTACCCCCGTAGCTTTTCTTACCAAGCTTACTTTCTTATGAATGTTAAACATTCAAAACTATATAATAATGTTTCATAAATTAATTCTTTTCTTCTAAATCATTTTGCTTTAGGTTAAGTGTTCGTCATATTAGTATTGGTCAGCTAAAGACTTCACAGCCCTTACACCCCCAACCTATCAACCTCCTGGTCTCGAAGGTGACTTATCAATGATAGAATACTTATCTCTGAGTTGGCTTCCCGCTTAGATGCTTTCAGCGGTTATCCATTCCAAACGTGACTACCCAGCTATGCCATTGGCATGACAACTGGTACATTAGAGGTTTGTCCATCCCGGTCCTCTCGTACTAAGGACAGATCTCATCAATAT